>CAJCHZ010000056.1 GCA_903970165.1 Betaproteobacteria bacterium | reverse complement strand
AACGGCGCATCCCGTTGCTGGAGAATGTCTTAGCTTACGGCACCGCAACTTCGCCGAAGTTGCATCCAGAAACAGCAACCTGAACCAAAATAGACCAAGGAATCTCGATGAAACCGCCTTCAATTTCGGAATTCAGGCTTAGAGCTGAGATAGAGGTAAAGGGAGTGCGCTATTCCGTGCGCTGGGCTTGTCACCAGAAGCTAAACGATGACGGCTCGCTCACATTGCGTTCCAACCTACCTCAGCAGGTTTAGTCCGGGCTTGTTCCGCTCTTCCAAACCCTGGCCCTTGGGCCTCAGCACGCCTCGCCGATTTCCGAGCGCATTCATTATTGTGCGGCGGCTCCGGCTGGAATCACAGGAATCAAGATCGCCGACGGATGTTCGGCGTCGTGCAAGATCGTGTTGGCCGCCGAGACAAACTCGTGGCTCGTCGCTTGATCCGCGCCGGTGTTCAGGTTGCGGTCAAAGCGTGGAAAATTGCTACTCGAAACCTCTAGGCGAAGTATGTGGCCCTTCTTAAAGACGTTGCCCGTAGCCCAGAGGTCCACTGAGATTTTGTAAACCTGATCGGGATTCATCAGCTCGGGCTTCTCCTGTGAATCGCGATAACGCATCCGGAGAATTCCGTCGGTGAGATTTGTGGCAAAGCCAGCGGGCGAGACGTCCACAAGCTTCGCCGTGAAGTCGGTGTCCACCGCAGAAGATTTTGCCCACAGCTCCAGCGTGACCGGTCCAGTGACCTCCAAATCCTCGGTCAGCGGCTTGCTGGAATAGACAAGAACGTCGTCGCGATTTTCCGCCGCACGCTGATCGCGAGGACCCGGTTCGTAGTGCTCCATGTCGCAGCAGAGCGAACCGCCGATGCTGTGCACGGGGTTAGCTGGATCGTACGTGAATTTATCCGGGGCTTCTTTTTTCGGTGGCGCCAGGGAGAGTCCACCATCGCCATGCAGGGAATTGGCCGAGCCGCCGGAATGCAGAAAGTAACGAGTGGCTTTGGCTTGCGGGGGAGGCCAATCTGATTCCTGGTGGTACGTATTCTCGCCCATCACAAAAACATGCACCGGCTTGCCCGCATCCGCAAACTCGTTCTGCGCGCCCTTGAAAAGATAGTCGTACCAGGCAAGCACGACCTCCGTGGAAGAAAATTTAATCGCTTCTTCGCCGAATTCCAAATCGCCGATATGTCGCCCAAACCCGGCGTGCCCACCGATCTGCACCAGCAGCCGCTGGCCGTTGCGTGCCGCGTCCGAACCGCCGCGCGCCTTGATTCCCATGTAATTGCGCAACGTACCAGTCAAAAAAATATCGTACCAGGCGCCGATGTGCAGAGCCGGAACCCGAATGTCCGAGAAATGCTCCTCGATCGACCACTGCTTCCAATACGCATCATAGGAGGGATGCGCCAGCCAATCGAGGTAGTACGGCGCAAGTTGGGCCGTCGAGTCGGCGCCCGCTGGAAGTGCCGCATAATTGAACGCCGGGTAGTGAGTGAGCGGCAGCGTGGGCGCGCCCAGCAGAGCGTTGGTGTCCTTCTCAATCAATCGCCACAGCGTGTTCGTCGCAAGTTGCGTCGTCCAATTTTGGTCGAACCATTGCTCCAGCGCTCCGCCCTGATACGTCCAGCCATCGTGATAATTGCTGGCCGTGTCCACTGGGCAGATTCCTGCAAGATGCGGAGGATGAGCAATAGCGGCGAGCAGCTGTGTCGCGCCGACGTAGGATCCTCCCGTCATGCCCACCTTGCCATTCGAGAATGGCAGCGCAGCAGCCCATTCGACGGCATCGTAGCCGTCCGCCGATTCGTGCCGAAACGGATACCACTCGCCTTCCGATTCGTAGCGCCCACGAACATCTTGGACGATCACGACGTAGCCGTGCGTGGCAATTTGATACGCTGGCGCCGCCGCCCAGCCCACGCTTTTGTCGTAGGGCGTGCGCATGAGGATGACCGGAAATGTTCCGTCAGCCCTCGGACGGTAAATGTCGGAACGGAGTGTAACGCCGTCACGCGTTTTCATCGAGACGCTGTTCTGCGTGATGACGGCGTAGGTTTGCTGCGCGCGAACGCAACGCGGTGCCGATAGCCATACGGGGCAGATCATGAGGACTGCGCATAGGACTTTTCGCTGAAACATAAACGTCTCCTTGCACGAAATGGAAGTGAGCTAGCATGAAATTGGAATCTGCATTCTATCCCACAAGTCCGTCTGCAGTTTCAGGAACGAGGGGACGATCGGGATCGACGAAGAACCAAGCAGCCGAACCGAGGAAGGCCAGAGCGGCGGCGACCAGAAACGAAGTCGTCCAGCCGAAGTGTGCGGCGATGAACGGAGTCAGAGATGCAGTGACGGCGCCGCCAACCTGCGCACCCATATTCATGAAGCCAGACACGGAGCCAGAGAAGGGGCCACCGATGTCGGCGCTGATGGCCCAAAAGGAACTCTGAGAGAGATATAAGGCTCCAGCTCCGCCAGCGAGGATGACACTTGCCAAGGGCGCATTATCAACGATGGATCCGGAGGCGAGAAAGAGGCCAGTTAGGCCGAGGCCGACAGCCGCGACGCCACACCTGCCCGCTCTGCGGCCTACGCGCTTGGTCAGGAAGTCGGCGACCACGCCGCCTGCCGCGCAGCCTACGGCCATAGCTAGAAAGGGAAGTGTGGCGTAGAAGGCGCTGGACTTCAGGTTCATGCCGCGGACGCGCGCGAGATAGATAAAGAACCACGCGAAGAAAATCCAAGCGACGTAACCATAACCGAAATAGCTGAGAGTGATTAACCAGACCTCACGGTGTTTCAGAATATGGCTCCACGGTACCTGCGTGGAGATGCGTTTCTGTGCTGAAGGCCGTGTCGTGTTGCCGGGAACTTGTTTTGCGATTACGAGACCGCTGTGGATCGCTGTCAATTCTGACGCGGACACCAGGGGATGCTGTTCGGGCGAGTCACGCGAGGCGAGGAACCAGATCAGTCCGGCGACCAGACCGAGAAGTGCGCAAACCCAAAAGGACGTGCGCCATCCGTGATGAATCATGATGTAGGTGATCAACGAGGGGGAAGCGGCGGAGCCTACTCCGACACCGGCGAAAATCAGTCCATTGGCAAGGCCGCGTTCTTGCGTGGGGATCCAGCGGGCGACGAATTGATTCGAGCAAGGATACATCACCGCTTCACCGAGGCCGAGAAGAAAGCGAGCGAGCAAAAGAAGCAGAAGCGGATTTCGCAGGCCTGTGGGCACGGCGGCGGTGAACGCGGTGAAAACGCCCCACCACATGACTCCGCCTGCCAGGACGCGACGCGGCCCCAGGCGGTCGGCTAACCAGCCTGCCGGAGTTTGGAAGAGCGCATATCCGAGGAGGAAAACAGTGGAGAGCAGACCGAACTGGACATCGCTGAGATGATAGTCGGCAGCGAGGCGGGTTCCGGCGATAGACAGGTTGACGCGATCAAGGAAAGCGACAGCGCTTAAAACGAAGAGCCATCCAATGAGGAGCCAGCGGATGCGAGTTGGATTTTGCGGTAAGTGAACGGTCATTGGATCGGATTTGGGGTCGGACTTGCCGAGTGGGGCGCAGCAATGCTGCGCCCCTGCATGGGACAAATGCTTAGGCCGAATGGGCGCGGAAGAGTTGAACTAGATGTTCGGCGATAATTTTTTCTTCGCCGGGTTTCAGCATAAAAGAATTCATACCGAGGCCGTTGGGGCTACTCTCCAGGACAATCGAAGGCTTGCCGGCGCGGAGCGTCTTGGACGCGTCTCGAGGATCGAGAGAAATGTGGCTCGGATCCCATTTGATACTCATATGCGGAACGTGATTGGCTACGTCCGGCACCGAATAAGTTGTGGTGACGCCCGGGATGTGCGTGAGTTGGGCCGATATGGATTCGAGACGCCGCTGCCATTCCTTGTTGAGCGCATCGTGATCTTCGTTCAAATATAGCTCGAGGGCTTTCACCATGCCGATGATTTCTTCTTTGCCGACCTTGGCACAGCGGCCCAGCGTATCTTCGTGAGGGCTGTTGTTTAGCAGCGCGTTGGCGACGAGATCTTTGCGGCCGATCAAGAGCCCGGCGCACTGCGGGCCGCGAATGGCTTTTCCACCGCTGAAGGCGGAGAGGTCGTAGCCCATGTTGGCGTAGTCCCAGAGATGCGAGACCGGAGGTGTGTCGGCGGCGGCGTCGATGAACGTCGGGATGTTCAATTCCTTGCCGAGCTTCGCCCATTCATCGACTTTGATTTGGCCCGACGCATTGGCGAAGTTCGAGAAATGCAGCATCGCAGTTTTCGGATTGACGGCTTTGCGAAGTTCGTCCGTGGTTTCGACGACGACGAGCGTAACGCCGGTGGCGCGGAGCTGATGATCGAACGGGTTGCGATGGGATTTCTGGATGATGACTTCGGATTTCATCCCGGTGAGATCGGGAAGCTGCTCGATAAATTTGGGATTGTCTCCAGTGAGAATACCGGCGAGGCCGGACTGCATGGCCGCCGCGGCACCGGAAGTGACTAACGCGGTGTAACCCTCCGGAAGTTTGAGCATTTCGGCAATGTGTTTTCCTGCGGCGACTTCCAGGTCGGGAATGCTGCAGAAGTGCTGACCGGCGAGAGCCATGACAGCTTCGACCTCGGGGCGCGCCAGAGAGCCGCCCAGAACCGTCATGGTTCCCTGGCCGTTGATCACGGTGGTCACGCCGAGTTCCTCGTAGACGTTGCCTGAGGCGCCGAAGCCGGAAATTTTCGCCGCGACGGCGCCAGAGGCTGGTACTGCTGCGCTTGCAAAAAGACCTCTAGCGCTCGACATGGCACCGGCTACGGCTCCGGTCATGACGCCGAGGCTGCTCATAAAGGTGCGGCGAGTGGACTTCAGATTCAGTGGCATCGGATTTTTCTCCTCTCCGTAAATCGCTATTTACGAACGACGGCGGCAGTGCAGTTGATTTCGACCAGTGAGTCGCCAGGGAGACTCGCAACCGCGACGGTGGTGCGCGCCGGGCCGCCATTAGGGAAGTATGTCTTGAATACGGCGTTCATGCCGTCGTAATCGTTTATGCTCCCAAGGTACACGGTGAGTTGGAGAATCGAGTCCATCGTGCCTCCGCCGGTTTCAACGGCTGTCTTGACGCCTTCCATAACGCTTTTCGTATGGTTGGTGATGTCCTTCGGGAATTCGGCTTTGTTGTGGGAATGCGCGCCGATTCCAGCGATATAAATGACGCCGTTGTGGACGATGAGCGGAGTTATGAAGCCTGTGCCCGCGGGCTTGCCATCAATATCAAGCTTCTTAACCCCGCTGGGTGCCTGGGCCTCGGCAGGCAACGGTAGCGGCGCCGCGGCTAGACCGATGCCAGGAAGCAAGGCGGCAATTCGGCTTCCGAAAACCCTGCGAGTAAAGAGATTGGAAAACATTTTGCTTTTCCTCCTTATGATTTTATGATTTGGTTCCGAAATCGTGGTTCACGGCAATGCAAAACTGAAAATATCGTTTCCCGACGCAATCGCAACGTATTGCTTTTCGAGGACCGCGTAGCTCATCGGAGAAGCATGAAACCTCTGGCCAGTCGTGAAGTGCCAGAGCGGCTTGCCGGTTTTTGCTTCCACGGCTTCGAACGAATCGGAGTCGTCTCCGAAAAAAACCAGGCCGCCCGCGGTCGTCATGGTACCTCCCGCAGAACCTCCGTCGCCTACTTGGGGATACCGCCATTCGAATTCACCGGTATCAAGGTTGTAGGCGAGCAGAATTTTTTCACGTTTGCCGCCGGGCACGCGTTTGACACCGGTCGCATAGTACGCGTGGCCTTCGGTGAATTTTTCCGGTTTGCGATAAAAGATGCCGCACTCTTCGAGCGCGAGGAAGTAGAAAAGATGGGTGGCCGGATTATAGGAAGGGGAAAACCAGTTGGTTGCGCCAATCATGCTGGGGCAAATTTCCGTGCCTTTGTCGGATGGCTCCAGGCCGGTACGAATGGGACGACCATGCGCGTCGATGCCCTTCGCCCAATTCAGATTCTTTACAAAAGGGACGGCAGAAAGAAACTTTCCATTGGTGCGATCGAGGACGTAAAAAAATCCATTGCGATTCGCCTGGACCAGCAATTTGCGAGGCTGGCCCTGATAGGCGGCATCGATGAGCACGGGAGTTTCGGTGGCGTCATAGTCGTAGAGATCGTGGGGCGTGAACTGAAAATACCATTTCATCTTGCCGGTATCGGGATCGATCGCGAGAACACAAGCGGTGTAGAGATCGTCCCCCGGGCGCGGTGCGCCATCGAAATCGGGGGCGGCGTTGCTGGTGCCCCAATAAATAGTGTTGAGATCGGGATCGTAGGTGCCGGGCATCCAGGTGGTGGCGCCGCCGCGAAGATAAAGGTCGCCAGGCCAACTCTCTGAGCCGAATTCGCCGGGGCCGGGAATGGTCCACAAACGCCAGGCTTGCTTGCCGGTTTCGGCGTCGAAGGCAGCGACGAAACCACGAACGCCGTCGTCTCCTCCGGAGGTGCCAACGATGACTTTGTCTTTGACGAGGAGCGGAGCGCTGGTGGCGCCGTAGTTTTTGTTACCTTCGGCGTAGGCCACGTCCCAGAGAAGGTGGCCGGAGCGAGCGTCGAGACACACAAGATGCGCGTTGTCGGTTTCGAGAAAAACTTTGGAGTGCCAGACAGCGACGCCGCGATTGTGGTGTTGGGAAGCGTCGTCGATGAGGCCTTCGGTGACGGGTCGCGAGTAGTGCCAAATAGCCCTGCCAGTGCGGGCGTCGAGCGCGAAGGCGTCGTTGGCGGAGGTGACGAACAGAATGCCGTCGACGGCTACGGGCGTCACTTCGAGTCCGGTTGAGTCGCGGATATGAAATATCCATTGAGCGCGGAGGTTGCCGACGTTCGCGGGCGTGATTTCGGCGAGATTGCTAAAGCGGCGGCCGGTGTAGTCACCATTGTAGGAAACCCAGTTTGCTGCGGGAGGCTGGGCGAGCAGATCTTCGGGCCGGACGTCGATGGAAGTGGAAATGGCGGTGACGGATTTCTCTTGTCCGAGAGAGAGCTCGGAGATGCATAGAACCATGGCGACGAGCGCGATGGATTTCGTGACTGCGCGGAGCAAAGTCACAGTAGCGATAGTGGGTACGCGAGTCACTCGTCAAGCGCTCCTAGAGACGGCCGAACTGCTTCACAGCTTCTTGAATGGACTTCAGCTTTTCGATGGTCGCGTACATGGAGTGTTCCTTGAAATCCATCTGCTGGGCGAGTTTGAGCACGGCAACTGCGGATCCCCGCGGCACAACGACAACACCGTCCGCGTCGGCCACGATGATGTCGGCCGCGTTCACGGTGACGCCGTCGCACACGACCGGAATATTGGCGCCCGCAAAGCGGTAGTGCGAGACAGATGTGGATGGAACGATGCCGAGCGCGTAAACGGGGAACCCGATTTTTTGCAAATAAGCGACATCCCGCACGCCGCCGTCGATGACCGCGCCCGAGAAATTTCGCGAGTTCATGGCCGTGCCCATCAATCCACCCATTCCAGCGATGTCCACGCCGTCCTCCACGACCATCACGTAAACGGAATTGGAAGAACCGTGATCTATGGCTGCAAGCATCCCGTCGAGTGCGTGTGGATCCTGGTTGGTTTCTTTCTTGAGAAGCACGGTTAGAGCGAAGCCCGCAAATTTGGTGGAGAAGATCGGCCGCATACGATGGGACATATACATTTTGCGGCCAGTGATTTGCTCGAGCGCGTCGGAAACCGAAGCGACTTCCACGTGGCGGAAGCCGTCGAGCAATGAAGCGTCATCCGTGGCCGGCGAATCCACTTGATGTGTGCGAGCGAAAAGCGGCGCTATGCGAAGGGCGATGGCCGCGATGACAAAACTGCCCAACACGACGGCCTGAATGACTCGTCGAAATTGTGCTGAACCAACTGGTGGCATCATCAGAATTCTCCGGCAGCTCGGAATGGCTGGACTGTAGCACTTCTTTGTGATCGGCACTAGTTGCGGATAAGCCTTAATTCGATTGAATAAAGACTTTGAGCCGATGAACCTCACTCTTCTTCTTCTTCTTCGTCGTCGTCGTCGGGCTTTTTGTTCGTGCCCGCTTGCCCTTTCGCTCCACGGGCGGCAGACATCAGAAAGCTGATCAGATCGTTCAGTTCGTCGTGACTGAGAGTTGCGGCGTAGTCAGCGGGCATCAGCGAGTCTGGTGAACGCAAAATACTGGCCAGTTCCGACTTCTGAAGAAGCAGAAAAGCGCCGTCCAGCGTCTGCAGTTGGAGCGAAAAATTGTCTTCGTTTCGTACGACGCCGACGTACTCCTTGCCATCGCGCGTCTTCACGATCATCTTGCCGCCCAGGCGGTTTGCACTGGTAGGTTTGACGATAGCTTCACGAATCTGATCCGCAGAACGATTCGCGCCGAATCCACCGAGCTCCGAGGCAATGAAGCCCCCAGAACCGGCGATGCCGTGACATTGAGAGCATCGCGGCTTTCCGTAGAAAAGTTCCCGTCCCCTCTTCACGTCCCCCGGGAACTTCGCGGAATCCTCCTTGCCCTGAAGCTGGCGCAAATAGGCGACGACGTTCTTGAGGCTGCTTCCGAGAGACCCAAAGGCAGGCATTCCCGATCCCGGTACTCCGCTTGCGATGATCCGTGACAGCTCGTCGTCGGAGCGCCGCTGCGTTTTTTCGCTTGTGGCAATATCGGGAGCACGTTCGCCGCCGCGCCCATCCAAGCCGTGACACCCCGCGCACCGTGATTCGAAGATTTGCTGGCCATCGACGTTCGACGTATTCGCGCGTTCACTGCCGTTCGCGGAAGGCGGCCAGTTCTGTCCTTGCGACGCAACTCTCTGCGTAGCGACGAAGGCACAGAGGAGCATGAGCCCCAGACCAGGCAAGATGCAGGCGCCACGAATATAATCAGCACGAGTCATAGGTAACTCGATCCCCAGGCATCCCTAGCAGCGCGTTGCGCAAAAACCTACCCCGAACGACATTTTTCCAGCAATCAGTTCTTCGCCGGGCTGCGTACGGCGATGAGGGATACCTGCTCCAAGTCCGGATAGTGACCGTCTTCGTCTGGTTTGCGATCGCCCGGTTTAATCTGCTGAAGCGTGGTCTGCGCAGGCAAAACTCCACCGAAATATTTCCGGTACACTTTCCCGAACGCCGCCGAATCCGATAAATCGTCCAAGTAAATCGTGGTTGAGACCACCTGATCAAATCTCATGCCCGCTTCTTCCAGGTTGTCGAGGAGATTGCGCATGGTCTGGCGAACCTGGTCGGCCGTCGAAGCGGCAAACACACCGCCATTTGGTCCCGGAATGAATCCGCTCTTCGCCGAACAATAGAGAGTGTCACCGGCAAAAACACACGGGCTTGCGGTCGGGCTTGGCGGCATGTTCTTCGGCCGTATCGCGTGCCGCTGGGCCAAGTCGCGGACAGCCACGCCGGTGTATGCAATGTGCGCGCCTTCCGGGAGACTCGAAACTTCGATCGTGGCGCGTCCCGGAGTATTTCCGAACTCAAAGCGCCGGGCGTAGTGCTCATTCATGATGCGGCTCGGTATTTCTGAAGTCATGTAGGGATTCACGAAGACCATATTGCTAAGCGTGAGTCCCGCGGCTTCCAGAACTGTTTTCAAGCGGTCGAGCGCGAAATCAACCTGCGCGCCCGGACTTGTCGGCACCTCGCCGCTTGAGGGGTCGCTGCCCAGCATCGTAGAGACAAATAATCTGTCGTGGGTCAACATCGCGGCGGAGTACGCTTTGTTCGACCGGAACTGGGGCACTTCCACGGCTTGCTTTCCTTTGAGATCGCGAACGGCGACAGCATTGATTTGCACGGAAGGCTCAGGGATCCGTGCAACGCCCAAGACCCCCCGCGCAGGCGGCAGCTTCGGGAAGTATTCGGCGAAGGCCTTGTCCAACGCGTCGTAGTGGCTCATGTCGTCGAGATAGACCTGCAAATAAACGACGTGCTCCATCGTCAGGCCCGCTGCTTCGACAACGGTTCGTATATTCTCGAGCGACTGGCGAACCTGATCTGCAAAACCTGACGGAGTGCTTCCGTCGTCTCGGCGAGGGCCCTGCCCGGAAACATAAACGTAATCGGCAGCGTCGATTCCGGCGGGGCCTAGCGCGTCGCTAGCCGCTGCCCGCGATTTAGGCTGGAGGGTCTTCCATTGCGCGTACGCATCCGCCGTGAAACAAAGCAGCGCTGCGCCGATCAGACACAGGAACCTCATGCCGCTTTTCCCTTGCGTGCTGCGCCAAGAATTTCGCGCAGCCTTTGGCCGACGATCATCTCTTCTCCTGGCTGAATCGTCATGGAAACCAGCTCGATATGGTCGACTTCTCTCCGCTCTTTCCTGTCGGGCTTTGGCTTTTGTATTCCTTCGCGCACAGCCGGCACCAGGCTGGGATTGTCGGCACCCAGCACTTCGATCGTCGGATCGTTGGCGCGCAATTGCGTCACGCAATCGGTAATCGTGAAGCCCCATGCGTGCTGGTCCCAGGAAACTTTCAGCGTGGGATAGCGGTTTCCGTCATCGGGGATGTAGATTTCGGTCTTAACCCCCGGCACAGTTTCGACGAGTTTGCCGATGCGATCCACTCTGGCGTTCCATTCCGCGTAGAGTTTTTTGGGATCAATTTTCAGCCAGGTCTCGACTGCCGTAAGGCAACCGATGATTTCTTCCTTGCCGACCTTCATGGCGCGGCAGACAGCCCCCTCCCAGGGAGCCGAGTTGCGCAGGGCCGCGTCGATGAGATCTTTGCGGCCGAGCAATACACCGCTGCATTGCGGCCCTTGCAGCCCTTTGCCGCCGGAAAATGTGTACAAGTCAATTTTCATTTGAGCGTACAGCTTGAGGTTGTCCGCCGGGGGAATGCCCGCCGCGTCATCCAGCAGCATCGGGATGTTATGCTCTTTGGCGATAGCGACCTCGCGCACGAGCTTGTCGCCGAGATCGGTGGTGTAGATCATCGCCGTGTTCGGTGTGATCGCGTTTGCGATATCGTCCGGCGACTCGACGAGAACCAGTTTCGCGCCCGTCAGGCGGATGGCGCTATCGAAAGCGCTGCGGCCACCGACCATGATGACCTCGTGCTTCATCCCGGTGGTGTCAGGCAATTGCCAAATCTTTTGCGGATCGCTGCCCGCCATGCACGCCGCGGTGGAAGCGGCCATGGCTCCGGCTGCTCCCGTTGTGACCATGCCTGACTCGGCGCCGGTCAACTCCGCGAGCTTGCGACCGGTTCCGCGCTGCAACTCAACCATGTTCACAAAATAGTGTGACGCCTCCGTCTGGGCGGCGCGCACCTCTGGAAATTGCAGCGACCCGCTCAGATACGTCCACGTACCGCGGCAATTGATGACCGTCTTAACGCCCAAACGACTGTACACGTTATCGCTTGGCGCCAACCCGATCGCAGCAGCCGATTTTGCATAGAGGTTTTGCGCCGCGATCTGTGCGAGCAACGGCGAAGCCGCCAGCATTTTCATGAATCCGCGACGCGATGATTCCGGACGAATGGGCATGCGTACCTCCGAGAGATTCTTCCGCGCTATTTGGCAAAAATCAGCGTTCCAAAATGTTCCGGCACATGATTGGGATCGCGGTTTGGAGCGCAGGTCTGTTGCCAGCACATGAAGTGACGTTGCGGATCCTCGCCGAGCCCATCGATGCGATAAAGGTTGGCGCGCCAAATCGTGCCGGGCTTCACCCGTAAATCACTGACGGACTTCAATGGCACTCGCGCTGCCGCATACCAAACATGGTTCGCTTCATCGATCCGGCCCTGCCGCTGCCAACCGGAGTTCCACTCTGCGCCATAGCTGTCATGATCCAGATCGATAGCTAGATCGACCCAATCGCCGGTAGGAGCAATCTCGAATTCCCGGTAATGCCGGATATTGGTCCAATCGTCACCCAGAAAGAACTCGACCACGTCGCGGTCCCACAGTTTAAGGCGATCTTTGCTGTTGTCCGCGGGCAACCAGAGATTCAATTCGTTGTACGGGGAGATGAACAAGAGATAGAGATCGGTGTCGGTCCAAAAACCGCGCACTTCCGTCTTGAGCTTGGGATAGTCGAGTTGCAGCGTACAGTCTTTCTCGATCCATGCGGAGGCTGCGTGCGACCAAGTTGCCGAGTGTGGGTCCGTGTTTAGTTCAGGCGCGTTGGCCACATAGGGGACGGTAAACGCTGCCATTGGCGATGTGACCTCGCACACATCGATCGCGAACGCGACGGCTGGGACCAAGAGAATCACTGGGAGGATTCGAATAGGTTTCATGGTTATGGATGGGGCGCGTTTCGTAACTCCGGCGAAATCTCGTAGGCTTTCTCGAATTCCACGCGCGCCTGGTCTTCCTTTCCTTCCTGGTGTAGAGCTAGTCCAAGATTGTAATGGGCCTCTGCGTACGAAGGCTTGAGGTGAACAGCCTCGAGAAATTCCGATTTTGCGCCGCCGTTGTCGCCGGATTGCAAGAGCGCCAAACCGAGATCGTTATGAGCTTCCGCGAAGTTTGGCTCGCGATGAACAAGTTCCCGAAAAACGCTGATGGCGCTTGCCGTATCGTTTTTCTGACTCAAAACCAAGCCCAATTGAATACGCGCGTCCGTGTAATTGGGGGCCAGGCTCAGAGCCTCGCTTAGTTCGCGGACGGCATCGTCGAGCTGTCCGGACTGCGCCAGCGCAAGGCCCAGATTATAGTGCGCGTCCGGAAGATCAGCATCCGACATCACCGCCTGCTGGAACTCTTGAAGCCCGTGATCACGGTCGCCTTCGCGCCAGAAAAGAAGTCCGAGGCTGGTGTGGACTTGAGCATAGTCGGGTTTCAATTGTAGAGCTTTGCGGTAAAACTCCTCGGCGCGCGCGTATTCTCCCTTCCGGTCCCAGGTGACGCCAAGATAGTAGTACCCGGTCGGCAACTCCGGGCTCTGATCAATCGCCTGCTGAAAAAAACTTAGAGCGTCATCTGGCTGCTGCTTCTTCAGCGCGTCCACACCCTGAACGATAAGGAGCTTTGCCTGGGCAAGACGAGTGCGAAAGCTGTGCAACTCGCTCAACTCATCCAGCTCCTTGTTGGCCGCAGCGCTATCCCCTTGGATACGCAGGGCGATCCCTAAGCCGTAGTGGGCTTTCTCAAAATCGGGTTTCAATTCGATCGCTCGTCGAAATGCGGCGATTGCGCCGGCGATATCGCCTCCGGCTTTAAGTTCCATAGCGAGGTTGTATTGGGCATTGGGGTCCGCAGGATCGAGTTCGACCGCTTTCCGGAAGTTGGCAAGGGCCCCATGGTGATCGCCCTGCCGTCGCAGGGTAACACCCAGCATGACGCGAGCGTGCGCCATTTTGGGATCAAGGCGAAGTGCAGAGCGAAACTGAGCGGCAGCCGCATCCAGCTTGCCGAGTTGGCCTTCCACTTGACCCAACTCGAGATGCGTTTCCGCAGTGGGTTTCAATGCGACGGCACGGTTCAACTCGCGTTCCGCAGCGGAGAAATCGTTCTGCTCCGAATAAACATGCGCAAGGAAAAGATGCGCTCCCGCGTTCGAGGGTCCATACCCGACCGCTTTGCGGAGTTCCGTCAGAGCGCCAGCCTGGTCATGGAGTTCGTACAAAGCTGCACCCAAACCGTAGTGAGCCTCGTCCCATCCTGGCTTAAGCCGAATCGCAGCCTCGAATTCTTCGATAGCTTGCTTCGTGTCGCCCTTGTATTTCAGTGCTAGCGCAAGATCGTAATGTGTGATCGCGTCATTCGGTTCGAGCTCCAGAACCTTACGATAAGCGGCGATGGCACCCTCCCAGGATTTGGAGCGAGCCAGCGCATTGGCCTGCTCGCGGTAGGATTGGGCCGTCTGAGCTAGCGAAGAACCCGAATAGGCAACACTGAGAACGAGCGCTGACAAGATTGCCAAGACCCCACGACGATGCATGATCGAAACTGTCCAGCCGGACTTCATCGAACACAGCCTAACATGCGCGCGGAGTCAGGCGTTGCTCCAAGGAAACACACGACAGGCCGCTCGCGTGCTTTACGGTCCTACCAGTAGAATTTCGCGCTGACCTGACCGATGCGGGGATCGCGCGCGTTGGTCACGATTCCGAAATTCGAATCGCTGATGTTCCCGTCAGGGTTCGTAAATTGCGCGTGGTTGAAGATGTTAAAAAATTCGACACGAATATCGAAAGCATAATTCTCTCGAATCCTGGTCTGCTTCAAGAACCCGAAATCGGTGTTGTTGAAGCCTGGGCCGTGGAAGAAGCGCCGGTCGGCGGTGCCGAAAGTGCCTGGCACGCAATTCAACGCGAACGCACCCACGCTCTGCAGGCACGCTGCTTCTGTCGAGTCACCGGGGAATTGTGGTGTCGCAAGACCCGGCGTAGGTGGGAGGAAGTAGCATCCCGTGCCGTCGGCGGTTGGGCAATTCGGATTCGATTTTCGTGGATTTAGAATCTTCAATGGTCCAACCACGTCGGGCATATCCGTAGACGAACTGCCCCACAGAGTGTAATCGCCATTTCCCTGGTTCAGCTGAATCGGGAAGCCCGTGGAAAAGCGTGTGATGCCTTCCATCTGCCAACCTTGGGTCAAGCGCTTGGGCGCATTGGGGAAAGCCCGGTCGAACGGGATGGCCCAAATGTAACTGGCCACAAAATTGTTTTTCACGTCGGTGGAAGATAGCCCGCGGCTATATTTAGGATTTACGAAGTTCACCAAGTCTCCGAACCCGGAGGAATCGTCCAAGCCCTTGGCAAAGGTGTAAGCGGCCAGGAAAGTGAAATCCCTCGCCTTGCGTTCGACGGTGACTTGCGCGGCGTTGTAGATCGAATTGGCGCTCGTGTATGTGAATGTGTTGCCATAACCGGCACACACCTGGGTTGCCGCACCCGGGCAGTAGTTTGGATTTATAAGTTTATTCCTGGTGCTATACACAATATTCCCGCTGGGAAGCTGGAACACGTCGTTCTCGGCGCCAAATCCGCAGCCGGCGACAGGATTACCGGGGGTACTCGCGGTCAGGTCTATTGCCCCTTCTGCGGTGAGTTGCTGGCAGAGAGCTGGGTCACCTGGGTTGGATTCCTGCTGGGTGATGAGGTGGTGCCCTTCGGTGCCGACGTAGGCCAAAGTGAGCACGGTTGATTTGGTGAGCTCTCGTTGAATAGAGAGATTGAAGTGCTCCGCATAAGGTAGTACGTTGTGAATGTCGTAGCCCGGAAAATAGTTGAAGGGCTCAAACACCGAAAAGTTCAGCGTCTTGTTGGACGCGGCACCCGGAATCGGCAAGGTGTAGGGAAAGCGTTGCCCCAGCGATTGCCCACTCTGCCGAATCAGGAACGGCTGGCTAAACAGTACCGACGACGGAGATTGCCAATATAGACCGAACGGCGCGTCGGCGACTTCGTAGAACAGGTTAAGGTCCTCCACCGAAGTGTAGTAGATCCCGTAAGCCGCCCGGACGCTGCTCTTTCCCGGCCCACCGAAGATCTTGCCCAGTATTCCGTCAGAGAATCCAGGCGAGTAAGCCAATCCTAGCCGTGGGCCGAAGTTGTCGTATCTTGTGGGGGCAAGCGTCTTGGGAATGCCCGGGTCACCCGGAAATACCAAGCCAGTAGGAGCAAGTGGAAACTCTATGGACTGCTCTCCTGGAACCCAGGTCTGGATTTTCCCCTGCCAGTCGTACCAAGGCATACTGACTTCCCAGCGGAGGCCAAGATTCAGGGTGAGATTGGGTTTCACCTTCCAGGAATCCTGGGCGAATGCCCCGCCATAACGCGTTCGGGAATCCAGGACCTGTTTTGCAGCTTGGACGTAAGCAGCCCCACAAGTGTTGCACGTTGCGCCGAGGAGAAAGTCGGCCATATCAGACCCGGTCACGGAACCGTCAAATGTGAATTGACCGTTGGGGCTGGCGTAGTTACGTTCATTCACCTGCAGGTAGCGGAATTCCCCCCCAAACTTCCATGTATGTCTGCCCTGGGCCTTTGAGAATACGTCATTGGCCATATAGGTGGTATCGGGTTGGTCCGTATTCAGTGTGGGTACGCCGATGTTCAGACCAATCTGGCTCAAGCTCACTTGTGGCACATATTGCGTATAGCCGGGCAGCGGGACTATGCCGAGGGTGCCGACGCCCGTCACGAAACCCAAATCAGAAATATTGGCAAAACTCCCCGCGGGATTGTCCTTGTGCAGGGCTGTCCGGAAGAAGCTGATCCGCGCTTCGTTCACGGCTGTCGCTCCGAAGGTCTTGGTGTTGCTCATGACGAACTCTTGCGCTCGCGATGGTGTGTTGGTCGGGAATCCAGGCACGGTGGCGAATCCTGCCAGAGCGCTGTCGACGAGCGTGTTATCGAGGTGGTAGTACCAAGACCAGTTGCCGGTAGTTTGATTATTGAAATCCACACGCTCCCCGAACTTATTGTCGTCGAGGCTGCTCCTCTGGCTGTTGTTCGAGTAGTTGTTCACGTCACCAGCCAAAGTGGGCGTGGGAATGTAGGCGAGAATCTTCGAGGCCGGCGTGTCCCATGCGGCTTGCGGGATGTTCGCAAGGCCAGTCGCTGAGTTGACTGGAAATACGCAGCCTGTTGTGGGGTCCGTGCTGTTGCAACCGGGGAAGCTATACGGTTCGTTCTGCACCACGGTTTGGCCGGTCGTAGACGACAGGCGGTTCGTCAGCACTTGCGCCCAGTAGGGGCCATCGACAGAGCCGCTCAAGGCTGACGGATCAAAGTTCCCAGCTCTCTCGGCGGTGGTTGGAACGGTAACCAACCCGGTTTCGGCGCCTTGCACCTGACGAGTGCCCTGGTAATCGGAGAAGAAAAACATATGATTCTTCCAGACGGGGCCTCCCAAGGTGTAGCCGAATTGATTTTGGCGCAATTCAGATTTGGAAGGCGCAAAGAAATTCCTGGCATCCAGCTTGTCGTTGCGCAGGAACTCGAAGGCGTCACCGTGAAAGCCATTGGTGCCTGACTTGGTGATGGCGTTCATGACTGCGCCGCTGAATTTTCCATATTCGGCGTCGAAGCTGTTGGTGATGAGGCGGAACTCTTCGACTGAGTCGAGATTAGGGACTAAACCGGCGCCGAGGTTGCGACCCTCGCTCACATCGCCGCCGTTCACAAGGAATGCGTTGGCGGTTTCCCGTTGGCCGTTGACGGAGATGTTGCCTGCGTTTAAATTGCCAGAAACCGGGCGGTCGCCGCCAATGGTACCGGCTGTACTAGGTGCAACGCCCGCTTGCAAGCCCAGAAGATCGATGTAGCTGCGGCCGTTCAAGGGAAGGGCCAGCATCTTCTTGGAGTCAATAACGTCGCCGAGTTGCGTGCTCTCTGTTTGTACTTGCACGGTATTGGCTTCCACCTTTACCGTTTCCTGCTGCGCGGAGCCGACCTCCAGCGCTACGTCAACTTCCAGTTGGTCATTCACCTTCACTACGATGTCGCTTTCAACAAAAGTGCGGAATCCTCCGGCGGTAACCGACAGGCTGTAGGTGCCCGCGGAAAGCGCGAGGATCCGGTACGATCCGTCGGCTGCGGAGATAACTTCTTGTTTGAAATTGGTTTGCGTGTTGGTCACGGTGATGTGCGCACCGGCCACAGCAGCCTGCGTTTTATCGCGGACCACTCCTTGAATCGAACCGGTGACATCGGCGCGCAATACGGAGGAACTAGAAAGCATTACAAGAATGAGCGCGAAACAGGACGGCAAACACCTAAGGCTCTTTCGCATGAGCACCCCCAGAGTGGCCGTACATTTACACGAACCGGCAAAGAGAATCAAGCATTAGTTTCGATCTGCTACTTTCTATTTCGCTTTATTACTTTTCCAGTTTCGTTCTATCCGTATTTTTGAGCGCACGGTTTCGTTGTTAGTTGACAGCGGAAGCAAAAGAAAGTAAAAGAAATGAATCGAAAGAAGTTATATATTGGCCGTCCGTGGAAGTTCTCGCCTATCTTCCGTTTCCTGGCCAGACCCAAATTCTCCACGGAACAAAGCATTGCGACACTTCCATCCATTCCGTGTGGTGCAGCGATCTGGATCGTTGAAAGATAGCGGAAGACAAGTATGACGACGCTCAGCCCGGGAAAACAGAGAGGTCTACAGGCCGTCGCGGATACCCGTGGCATCATCGCGGCATTGGCCATCGACCAGCGCGCTGCTCTTCGGACGTTGTTTGCGCGCGCGATGGGCATGGCAGCAGCAGATGTCCCGCGGGAACATTTATCGCAATTCAAGGAGGCAGTGAGTTCTATCCTTACGCCTCATGCGAGTGCCATCCTGCTGGATCCGGAATACGGTCTGCCCGCAGCCGCCAAGCGAGCCACGAACGCGGGCCTTCTGCTCGCCTACGAGCAAACTGGATACAACGGAAAGGTTTCCGGGCGGCTGCCGCGCCTTCTCGATCAATGGTCAGTACAACGCCTTGCCGAGGCCGGAGCGAATGCGGTCAAACTTCTCTTGTACTATTCCAGCCGCTCACCTGTGGAGGTCAACGAGTTCAAATACGCCTTCGTCGAAAAAGTTGGAGCCGAGTGCGCGACCTCGGACGTGCCTTTCTTTCTGGAGCTGGTGAGCTACGCCGAGAACATGGATGAGAAAAGTATCGAATTCGGGCGGATCAAGCATGAAGTCGTCGCTGCCGGGATGAGTGAATTTTCAAAGGCGCGGTACCGCGTCGATGTATTGAAAGTCGGCATGCCCGTCAATCTTTCCTTCGTAGAAGGATCGCCATCCTCCGACGGAGCAATTCTTCATTCGCGTGAGCAAGCCAGGCAATATTTCCTGAGGGCTGCGGCCCGCGCTTCGATTCCGTTCATTTATCTCTCCGAAGGCGTCAGCAACGAATCCTTCCGTTTTGGACTGGAGCTCGCCGCCGAAGCCGGTGTCGGATTCTCGGGCGTGCTTTGCGGAAGAGCCACGTGGAAAGACGGTGTGGAAATATTTGTGAAGCAAGGGTTTCATGCGCTCCAGGACTGGCTGGGCCGCGAAGGCGTGCGCAACATCGAAAATGTAAATGAGTGTCTGAACAGCGCAAAGCCCTGGTTCGAACCGAGTCGAGCTGCTTCTTCAGGGAAGGCCTCCTGATGTTTCTTTGCGTCAGCCTCAACCCGGCGATCGATAAGCGGCTGCGGCTTGAGCGGTTGCGAGTCGGAGACGTCAACCGTGTACGGAAGGCATGCCCCTCTCCGGGAGGCAAAGCGGCCCACGTTGCTATGGTGTTGAGAACTTTGGGAGCAGATCCTATGTGGTTAGGTTTTGCTGGCGGTGCGACTGGCAAACAACTGATCGAAGGACTCAAGGAGCTCTCCATCCGCGTGCACGAAATTCCGACAAGTGCCAGCACGCGAACAAATTTGGAGATTGTCGAAGACGACGGCGGTGTTACAGAAATTCTCGAGCCCGGACGTATTACCGACGACGAGCTTCCCCGGTGCGAGAGAACTTTGAGGGAGGTCCTGGGCCAGGCCACTGAGCAGCCCACGGTAATTTTTTCGGGGAGCCTTCCGGAAGGAGCACCGCCGGACATTTACAAAACGCTAATCGAATTGGCCCACGAATTTGGCAGCCGCGTGTTTGTGGATACTAGCGGCGACCCTTTTAAGTTCGCCCTGGCAGGCAAGCCGGATTTTGTAAAGCCCAACCGAAGCGAAGCGGAATCCTGGAGCCGCCAAACGATCGATAATCCGGCGTCGGCAAAAAGAATTATCGGCGCCATACTGAACGCGGGGCCCGCAGCCGGTGCGATCAGCTTGGGGTCGGCCGGATTGATTTGGCATTCCATAAACGGAGATACGCTTTTTGCCGCTGCCCCCCAATTATCCGTCCAGTCCTGCGTAGGCAGCGGTGATTCCACCCTGGCCGGATTTGCCTTTGCATCACAGCAGCGATTATCCCCGGCGGAAGCGGTGCGCCTCGCCGCTGCCTGCGGCTCGGCCAACTGCTTGGCCCCGGGGCCTGGCCGCGCTCGTGCGGAGGACATTGCCAGTTTGAAAGATAAGATTAGCGTGGGCACTTTGGCGTAGCTTGTAAAGAAAGGTCGGATTCCCTGTTACATGCTGAGTGAGGAACGACGTCGCGAAATTCTGGAATTGTTGCGGGCCAACGGTCGCGTTCTGGTGCGGGATCTCTCCAAACACTTCCGCACGTCGCAGATCACCATTCGCAAGGATTTGGAATCCCTGCACCATGACGGCCAACTGGAAAGAACCCACGGCGGCGCGCTACCCAAGGAGACCGGCGTTCTAAAGGACAGCCCCCTGCAAGAAAAAGAACGCCGGCACCGCCAGGAGAAAATTCGGATTGCCGCGGCCGCTGCTCGGAAAATACGCCCCGGGCAGGTGATCATTCTGGATTCCGGCACCACGACCACGGCGATCGCGCGCGCCTGCCGCAATATCAAGAATCTTACAATCATCACCAATGCCACAAATATTGCCGCGGAGCTTGCCGACGCTCCTGTTGAAGTCATTCTCACAGGGGGCGTCTTGCGCCAGAATTCGTACTCATTGGTGGGCCCGCTGGCCGAAGATTCGCTCCGAAAGCTGAGCGCGGATCTGTTGTTTCTCGGAGTAGACGGATTTGACGTGCACTACGGCTTGACCACGCCAAACATTCTGGAAGCGCGCGTAAATCGAGCGATGGCGGAAGCCGCGCGCCGGACGATCATCGTCTGTGATTCGAGCAAGTTTGGTCGCCGCAGCTTGTCCCTGATTATGCCCGCCGGTTCTGTGCACGAAGCGATTACCGACAAGAATATCTCGAGGTCTGACCTCAAGGCGCTACGCGAAGCAGACATCGCAGTGACCCTGGTTTAGCTTCGAAAATTCAACATTTAGAAAGAATACTTATGCTGATGAAACCAACCGAGTATGCGCAGTCAGAAACTTATAAAGAGATTCTGTCGCAGGGTGCCGTCTGGCAATCCGCTTTGCTGCAACTGAAGGCGAGCAATTTCGGGAAAAAGATGCTGGGGAGCAACAACCGAAAGGCGTCCCTGTTGTTTGTTGGTTGCGGCACCAGTTTCTATTTGGCGGACGCCGCCGCAACTTCATGGACATTGCTCACCGGTGAACCAGCGCGCGCCGTTCCGGCATCCGAGATTTTGCTCTACCCCTCCTTGACGCGAGCCGCCGCCGGAGATTTGCAAGCTGTGGTGATCTCTCGATCCGGGCGTACCTCGGAGACCGTTCGTGCCGCCCATGTGCTTCGGAAAGGGATCCTTATACCCACCTGGGGAATCACCTGCGCGGAGAAAAGTGAGCTCCAGGCCGAGTGCGATTCCACCTTGGTGTTAAGCGCCGCGGACGAGAAAAGCACCGTGATGACCCGGTCGTTTACGTCCATGTTAATCAGCTTGCAGTGGCTAGCGGCAACGCACGCGGGAAACGCGGAGTTCTGTAATTCATTGGAAGTTATGGCCGCCCAATTCGACACGCGGATACGCTACCTGGCGGAACAGCTGGAAAACTTTACCGCTCGGCTTTCGTTTGAAGACTACATTTTTCTGGGCCAGGGCCCCTTTCACGGCATTGCTCGCGAAGCGGCCCTTAAGGTTATGGAAATGTCTTGCTCCTACAGCCAGTCTTTTCACACTCTCGAATTTCGTCACGGTCCCAAAGCGATCGTAACTCCACGGACGGCCCTGACATTCTTCGTGAGTCAAGCGGGCCAGCAGGCCGAAGTGGAAGTGCTGGAAGAAATGAAGGATTTGCACGGAGTGACGATTGCCATCTGCAATAAGGCCGACGAGAGTATCCGCAGATCGTCCGATCTTGTTCTTGAGCTGGATTTGCCTGGCGATGAGTTGTCGTTGCTGGCGCCCCACATCGTGCCGAGCCAGCTGATGGGCTTCTTTACGGGCGTGGCTAAAGGACTTAATCCTGACCTGCCCAAAAACCTTACCCGCGTTGTCGTGCTTGACTAGCTTCTTGAGGAGACAATCGCTTGGCCTCTTTCGACGTCAGTGTAATCGGTGAACTAAATCTCGATCTCATTTTGTATGGACTGCCGCAGACGCTGGTCCTCGAACGCGAACACCTGGCCACCGACCTCAGCATCACGCTGGGCAGTTCATCGGCGATCTTCGCGCACAACCTCTCGTACCTGGGGAATCGGGTGGGTTTCAATTCGTGTATCGGAGACGATCCATTCGGCGATATCTGCGTGCAACGCCTTTCCGCGAGCGGCGTTGACGTTTCCCATGTAAAGAAATTGCGCGGAAAAACGACAGGACTCACCCTCATCCTGCCGCAGCGCAAGGATCGCTATATCCTTACGTATCCAGGCGCGATGTATGAAATGACCAATCGCGATTTGGACGCGTCCTTTGTTTTCAATGCGAAGCATCTTCACTTATCTTCTTATTTCCTGCAAAAGGGGATCCGGCCACAACTCATTGACATCTTCCGCAAGGCAAAGGAAGCGGGTCTGACAACCTCACTGGATACCAACGACGACCCAGAAGATCGCTGGAGCGGGGACATTCAGCTTTTGCTTCGGTACGTGGACATTCTTCTGCCCAATGAGAGGGAAGTATGCAAGCTGGCGCAAACAACGGATGTCGAACAGGCGGCCGAGTCGCTTTCGAAAAAGGTGCACATCCTCGTCGTCAAGCGTGGCTCGCAAGGCGCGATGGCGCGCGTTGGAAAAGAAAAATATACGGCATTTCCGCCCGTAGTAGATGTCGTGGATCCAGTGGGCGCGGGCGATACGTTTGACGCGGGCTTCGTCCACCAATTTATCCGCGGGGCGAAGATTGAAGACTGTCTGAAGTTCGCAAACTGCGCAGGGGCGCTCTCGGTCACTCGCGCGGGGGGCACGGAAGCATTTCGGGATTCCGCCCACCGAGAGGCATTCTTGCGCAAGCATGCCGCACGCTCCGGCCAGTCGGGCGCTACGACTCCCAAACGAATGGGCTAGAACGAGTATCCCTAGGGGGCCGGTGTAGCCTCCAGCAGCAAACTGCCCGTGAAATTGACATTCAATTTGCCGACGGGCCCCGTCACCGTCCCCAACTCCTTGTGATGAACGTAGTCGGTCACTCGAAATGTTCCCGCGGGCAACCCTCTCAGCTCCACCTCTCCCTTCCATGCTTCCGGCCTTGCCGAACGGGGTTTCTGGCCGTTCACTTTTTCAGGACTGAAGAAGGCGTAGTAAACGCGATGATCCTTTTCGATGGCATAAGCTTCCGGAACATCAAATCCATAGACATACAAATCCAGAAAGTTCCCCTTCGAAAGCATTTTTTCGTTGTATAGATCGATCCATTCCTTCCAATGAGCTTCTTTACCCTGGTTCAGATAAACATTCTTGAACTTCGCGCCGTAATCTGGCCATGTGAATTTTGTTCCCAGCACTCCGCCGGTCCCCAGCGTCGACGCGAAATCCTCTCCCAGATCCTGTTCGTTACCGGTTAAATTGGTGATTCGCGTGAGCTCCACATGATCGCCGTAGACCGCCGCTTCAGGTCCAAGCAACGCTTTGTACATTTTTACGCGGCGTCGCACCTGCACCGAGCCCACCGGATCTGCCGTCACGGCCTGATCCATGTACCGAAGCCATGCGAGATTAGGCGGCGTCCCACACGGGCAACTTTGCGTCACGCTATCCGGTTTTAATGCCCGCGTCGTCTCGAAAATGATTTTGTAGACGTCCGCCATCGCATAAACCGAATCATACGGCGACTTGTGATGGTGTTTGGGGTTGTAGCACAGCGGCGTCGACCAAATATTGTCCAGTTTGTGCCCGTCGAATCCCCAGTCGCGAATAAAACGCTCCGTCACGCCTTTGTAGTATTCCTGTACCGCCGGAATCGCCGGACACAGCGTTGCCAGATTGCGCGCCATGCGAGCGGGCTTCCCCTCCTTGTTGAGAACCAACCAATCCGGATGTTGCTTGACTACATCGGAAACAACGTATTTTCGCCCGCCATAACCATAATGGCCGTCCTCCACGCCAAGCGGCAGCCACCAGACCTGCATCTTCAGTCCCTGATCGTGAAACTTCTTGACCATGTCGCGAATCGCATCCCCGGCAAACGCCGCCCCATTGGGCTGCCAATCGCCGTAATTGTTAAACCACCCATCATCCAGTGTGGCCCAGTGGATGCCCAGTTCCTTCAGTTTCGGAATGGTGTCGAGCATCTGCTTGGGCGTCACACCGAATTCATAGCCCCAGCCACACCAACTCACCGCGTAGTTCTCTTTATTGTTGCGCGGTTTCTCGAGACCCTCCTTCGCGAGCACCTCCGACCAGAGGCTTAGCGGCTCATAAAAGTCGCCTTGATAAACCGCAAGAAACGTTCGCGGGGTGGAAAAAACTTCTCCTGGTTTGAGAACCGTATCGGCGGGAATGCGCACCTCGGTCTCGACTTTTCCGGCCTCTGCCGCATGCACCGGGATCGACAATGTAAACGGAACGGTCTCCACGTGACCGATCGCCTCGCCGACCGTGCGGCTCCAAAACGCGACGACTGGGATGCCTCCGCCGACGGCTCCAAGGTCATCTTTCGTCGGCACGGGTGCGCCGAACGGATTTTCCTGGGAGAACTTTGCCGGCATCAGAAAGGTCTCGTCCTTGCCCCACTCCAAACTGGCCCCCTGAAACGACCACAGGGTATGCGAGCCAGACCTGGAATCAACCGGAGCCGCAAACTGGTGGTGCTGCAATGTGACCCAATCCAGCGGAACGTCGGACGGCCCGGTGTTGCGAACGCTAAAGGAAAGCAGTGCCAGATTTGGAAAATCGTCGTAAATCTCGAGGTCGAGCGTTTCCGTCAGCGTCATTTCCGGAATTGTTCCGGCTACCTCGATGTGCTTTCCGAGCGCGCCGAGTTTCCCGGTCGTGTCGCGCACTTGCGTCTGGCCGAAGTCGAGGAGCACTCCCGCGTGTTCCTTCCTTGCCGACGAAACTACCTGCGAAAAATCAGGAGACTTGCTCTCCAGCGAGCTTGCCCCTTCTGTTCCCACGCGCGCGGCCGTCAACGCTCCAGAGGTACTCAGCCGAAACTCCGCTGAAGCCGTGCTCACCGTAATGCTGTCGTTCGAAACCTTCACCACCACCGCGGACTTCGCGACAACGAGCGCAGCCTTGGCCTCTTCTTTCTTCGTGCACCCCGCCGAGGAGAGGCAAGTAATAAGTCCGGATAAAAGTAGGCCAGTAATAAGCAAGCTGTGGCTATCGTCTGATTTCGGAACTATCTCTTCACCTAAATCACCACGAAGTTTCCGCATCTTAGTGCAATCCTCTAAACTGGGCGAAAAATCTTGTCCGGATTCTTACGGCTGACCTTTGTCCGCTCCGAGGAGGATGCGGTCGTAATCAAAAGAGAACTTGCGTGACCGCCGTTGAAGAGGTCGAGCGAATCCTCGTTTCCGCGCCACAATCATATAGCACGTTCCATTGGTTTGCGGTCGAAACGGGTATGCGCGGGGAGTTACGCAGTCTTCGGGAGGGTGGCTTTGATTTGGGGTACGGTTTTGGTCCGTAGTGATCAAGCAGTAGAGCGCGCCTCACTCGCGCCACGACACGTTCTGCGGATAGTGGCATAACGCCTCCCCTAGAACTCCATCGGCATCGGTTAGCCTTCCGGGACCCTCGAAGGTGTCTCTCCGCCCTTACGGGCGCGCATTTTGCGCGGCTTCCTTGATCAAAGCGGCGACTTCTTTCGGATGGGAAATGTAGACAACGTGGCTAGCCCCTGCGACTTCCACTTTGTGGCTGTTCGCGCGCGTGGCGTACCAGCGTTCCAGTTCAGGGTTGATGGTGCGGTCGCTTCCGGCCACCAACATCCAGCTGGGCTTCGTTCTCCACGCGGCGTTTGTAATCGTCGCCGAGAAATTGTCGGCGTAGTTCAAGACCTGTGAACGCGCCATGAGCGCAGCCTGTTCGGCGGGAACGTCGGCTGCAAATAATTCGTGAAACTGCTCCGGGTCAATGTAGGTGAACCCGTCCGCCGTCTTCTTAATCGCGCCGGACTTGGCCAGGTCACTTGGGAAACGCTTTCCATCTTCCGATTCCTTTTCACCTGTGTCGGGCATGTGGGCAGCGATGTACACGAGCCCGGCGACCGACGAATCATTGCCAGCTTCTGTGATTACCGCCCCACCATAGCTGTGCGCCACGAGAATGCATGGTCCGTCCTGCAGAGCCAACACGCGTTTGGTCGCCGCAACATCATCCAGAAAGGTCGTTTCCGGCTCTTGTACGATGGTGACCCTAAATCCGTCTTTCACAAGAATGTCGTAGACACCTCTCCATCCCGAGCCATCTGCCCACGCTCCATGGACCAGAACAATGTTGTGAATAGATTGGCCTGCCTTCCGCGCCGTCGCTACGCAACAAACCAGCAATAAAGAAAGCACGCCAACGATCCCGTGCAATGCCCCCCGGCTGTGCACAACTCTCCATCGTTGATCCATGTCGGACCTCTTTCTCGGCAAAACTCCCTTTGTGAGCAGCGGGCCGCAACCTAGAAGGGTGATGCCGCATCGCAACGAATTAAACAACCTTTTGATGCCGCGAGAAAGCAAGGGATGCTTTTTTTTGATCGCTGTGAGGCCAGTTTCCTGCGTCGGCGCCAAGTGCGAGCCTTAATTCAGCAAGGACAATAGCTCCGGATTGGTGCCTGCGTCGTCGTTTACAGGCGCGGCATTGACAGTCCCTTCGCTCTTATCGGGAGGAACCTAAATTCGTCTCATCACGCTTTGAGGTAGGTACCCGGATCGGTTGAAAATATTCTGTATCCCCCGACGCCAATATCGCGTCCAATCCTTGACTTTGCACACGTTACGGATTATGAATTGGCTGTACGCGGGGTTGCAGTGCGCTTCTCACTACTCCAGGGGGTAAAATGCAGACCACCCGCAGGGACTTTTTTAAGTTCGCGACGCTTGGAGGAGCTGCAGCCGCCGTTTTCGGTTTCGACCTCCGGCCCGCTTATGCCCAACTCCGTGTTCTGAAGATTGCGCGGGCCAACGAGACTCGCTCGACCTGTCCTTATTGCGCAGTGGGCTGCGGGACAATCATCTACACCATCGGCGACCGCGCGAAGAACGTCACTCCGCAGGTTGTTCACGTCGAAGGCGATCCCGACCATCCGACCAATCGCGGCACGCTTTGCCCCAAAGGGTCTTCGCTGGCGCAGGATATTCTCAACGACCGCAGGCTTTTGAAGCCGCAAGTGCGGCGGCCAGGCGGGACGCAGTGGGAGGACATATCCTGGGAGGACGCGCTGAGCGAAATCGCGCACAAGATCAAGAAAACGCGTGACGACAGTTTCATCGAAAAGGACGCCAAGGGGATCACCGTCAACCGGACAGAAGCGATCTCCTGGATCGGCGGCTGTACGGATACGAATGAGTTCAATTTTCTGGTGGTCAAAGCGATGCGCGCCCTGGGGGTCGTGCATCTAGAAAATCAGGCCAGGGTTTGACACGGCCCCACGGTCTCAAGTTTGGGACCAACGTTTGGACGGGGCGCAATGACGAACGGCTGGGTGGACATTAAGAACACCGACATGATGCTCATCATGGGCGGGAACCCAGCGGAGAATCATCCCTGCGGCTTCAAGTGGGCCATGGAGGCCAAGCGCAACCGGAACGCGAAGATTATTTCGGTTGACCCGCGCTTCACCCGCACTTCTTCGGTTGCGGATCAGTTTTGCCAGATTCGCGCAGGAACGGATATCGCCTTCCTCGGCGGCGTGATCAACTACGCCATTCAGAACAACCGCATCGCGCACGAATATCTGGTGAACTACACCAATGCAGCGTTCGTCGTCGACAGCGATTTCAAACTGCCTGCGGATACCGACGGCGTCTTCTCAGGGTTCAACGAGGCTAAAACCAGCTACGACCGCTCGAG
This sequence comes from Betaproteobacteria bacterium, assembly GCA_903970165.1. Taxonomy (GTDB): domain Bacteria; phylum Acidobacteriota; class Terriglobia; order Acidiferrales; family UBA7541; genus Acidiferrum. The sequence goes on along the minus strand of CAJCHZ010000056.1, from coordinate 117,751 downwards.
CTGGAACTACGCGAGCGCGGGAGGCGCAAAAGCCGCAGCGGGGACGGCCGCGCCTGCCCCTTTGCCTCCCATGCCAGAAAAGGTCGATTTCGATCTAACTTTGCAGAATCCCAATTGCGTCTTCCAGCTTTTGAAGAAGCATTATTCGCGCTACACACCAGAAATCATCGAGCGCATTACGGGCATTCCCAAGCAAGAGTTTCTAAAGGCTGCCGACCTCTTCACCTCGGTTCGCAAAGACGGCGATATGAAGAAGGCCGCGACGATTATTTACGCCGTGGGATGGACACATCACAGCTTCGGCACACAAATCATTCGTACCGCGGCGATGCTACAACTGCTGCTCGGAAACGTAGGACGTGCCGGGGGCGGGGTGAACGCACTGCGCGGACACTCCAACATCCAGGGCGCTACGGACATGGCCGGCCTGTACGACACGATCCCCGGTTATCTCAAGGTGCCAACCCCCGCTGACGGGTCTTTTGACGCGTGGATGAAGCGAACGACACCGACTGCTTCAAAACCTGCTCCGTGGGAATCCTGGAACTACTACAGCAACACTTCGAAATTCGCCACAAGCTTTATGAAGACCATGTACGGCGACGCGGCCACCAAGGAGAATGGCTGGGCGTTCGATTATCTTCCGAAGGTGGACCGGGATTATTCGTGGACGAACTTGTGGAACGACATGTACAACGGCACGGTCAAGGGCATGCTTGCGTTTGGCATGAACGGCGTGGCCATCGGACCCGATTCCAATAAAAATATTGACGCATTGAAGAAGGCGGATTGGCTTGTCGTCGGGGAGATTTATCAGGACGAAACAAGCGAGTTCTGGAAGTCGCCGCGTGTTATCGCGCAAGGCGACATGAAACAGATTCAGACGACGGTGTACCGGTTGCCTTGCGCGGGATTTGCGGAAAAAGACGGTTCGTTCACCAATTCGGCGCGCTGGCTCCTCTGGAAGAATGCGGCGGTGCCGACGCCGGGAGACTGCCGCCTGGATCAGGCCATCGTGGCTGAGATTTTCCTGAAAGTACGGGACTTGTACAAAAAAGAAGGCGGCAAGTTCCCCGATCCCATCTTGAAGCTATCCTGGAACTACACGGTTCCGATGAATCCGCCGCTGGCCGAAGTGTTAAAAGAATTGAATGGCAAAGCGCTAGCGGATTTGGAAGATCCCGTTACAAAGGTGCAAATCAAAGCTGGCCAGCAGCTTCCTGGCTTTGCGTGGCTGAAGGACGATGGCACGACGGCGTGCGGAAACTGGATTTATTCGGGATGTTACACGGAAGCAGGGAACCAGACGGCAAGGCGCGATCCGTCGGATCCATCCAACATGGGTGTCCATGCAGGGTGGGGCTGGTCGTGGCCGGCGAATCGTCGCGTGTTATACAACCGGGCGTCTTGCGATGTGGACGGCAAACCGTGGGATCCCACGCGCAGACAAGTTTGGTGGAACGAAGATCAACAGAAATGGGTTGGCAATGACGTGCCGGATTTCAAGGCCGATTCCAAGCCCAAGGATCATATGGGCCCGTTCATCATGAACGCCGAAGGGGTGGGCCGGATTTTCGCACCACTGGCTGCGTTTGCGGACGGGCCATTCCCTGAATTTTACGAGCCGATCGAGAGCCCCGTCGAAAACCTGCTGCACGCGGCACGTTCGCATAATCCAGTCGTTACGAAATTCAAAGATGCCGATGACAAATTCGGAACGCCTCAGCAAGGGTTCAACGTGGTCTGCACCACGTTTCGGCTAACGGAACACTATCACTACTGGACCAAGAATAATCCGATGAACGTACAACTCGTTCCGGAGCCGTTTATAGAGATAGGCGCGGAAATGGCCAATGAGATGGGTATTCGCGGCGGAGAAAAGGTAAAAGTTTCCAGCGCGCGGGGCGATTACATTGCCAAGGCCATGGTCACAAAGCGCATTAAGCCGATGCTGATCGACGGGAAGAAGACCTACCAGATCGGGATTCCGTTTCATTGGGGATACCGCGGAATAGCCGAAGACGAGGGGAAGACGTCGCTAAAAATGGTGAACGCGTTGACGCATACGGCGACGGACCCGAACGCGCATACTCCGGAATTCAAGGGCTTTCTCGTGAAAGTCGAGAAGGCTTAGGGACCGCATATGAGCCAAGCCACATTACGCGTGCAGAAAATTTCCGGACACGCAGGAAGCGTACCCGGCGATGACGCGCAACGGGAATATGCCGTCTGCAAACTCATCGATACGACGACTTGCATCGGTTGCAAGGCTTGCGAAGTTGCTTGCATGGAGTGGAACGACCTGCCGTTCGGACAGACCGTCTTCGACAATACGTATCAGACCATGCCGGAGACGCGCTGGAACTACTGGAACCTGATTCTTTTCAACGAGCATGAGAAGGAAGACGGTTCGCTGATGTGGCTGATGCGCAAGAATCAGTGCATGCACTGCGCGGACCCGGGGTGTCTGGCGGCGTGTCCTTCCGACGGCGCGATCGTGCAGTACACCAACGGTATCGTGGATTTTCAGCAAGCCAACTGCATCGGCTGCGGCTACTGCATCACGGGGTGCCCGTTCGATATTCCGAAGATGAACCCAAAGACGAATCGGGTCTTCAAGTGCACGCTGTGCGCGGACCGCGTGAGCGAAGGCCTCGAACCAGCATGCATCAAATCGTGCCCGACGGGCTGCCTGCACTTCGGCAGCAAGGAGGATATGCTGGACATCGCGGAAAAGCGCGCGAAGCAGCTTCGCGAACACTTCGATTTTCCGAGCGCGGGAGTTTACAACCCGCAAGGCGTCGGCGGCACGGGAGTGGTTTACGTGCTGCATGACGCGACGAAACCGGAACTTTATGGCGGGCTGCCGTCGAATCCGAGCATCCCGTGGAGCGTGAAACTCTGGAAAGGTCCGCTGAAGTGGCTAGGCAACGCGGCGATGCTGGGCGGGCTCATCGGATTGGTCGTGCACTACCTGCGGTTTGGTCCAAAAGAACGAGAAGAGACCATCAAAGAAGCCCATGAAGGAGCGGAGCCGTGAGCCAAACCGATCAGGCTGTGCCCGCAGGCCATGTGCTTCGCTACAACTTCAAAGAACGGATCACACACTGGGTCGCAGCGGGTTCCTATCTTTATTTGCTGCTGACTGGTTTGGCGTTTTGGTCGCCGTGGTGCTTCTGGATTGCAGTGATGCTGGGCGGCGGCCAGGTTTCGCGCATGCTGCATCCGTGGATGGGAATGGTGTTTGCGATTTGCGTGGTCATCATGTACGTCCTGTGGGCCTCGCACATGGGGTTGACTGAGAACGATAAGAAATGGTTCAAAGAGGTCGGCTACTACGTGCAGAACGAAGATGAAAAGATGCCGCCGGCGGGCCGCTACAACGGCGGACAGAAGTCGCTGTTCTGGGGCTTTGTGGTCTGCATGGTTCTGTTGGTCCTAAGCGGAACGGTTTTGTGGTTCACGGAAAGTATTCCGTGGAGCCTGCGCTATCTGCGTTATGCGGCGGTTTTGGTGCACGCCTCGTCGGCTTTGCTGACAATAGGGCTCTTCCTGCTTCATGTTTACATGGGAGTCTTCGCGGAGCGCGGTGCGCTGGACTCCATGGTGCATGGCGACGTTCCATTGAAATTTATAAAGAGGTATCACCCGGGATGGTATGAAGAGCTCACCGGGCAGCCGGCTTCACCGAAGAAATGACCTCTCAAGCGGTGGGCATCGAATATGACGCGCGCATCCGGCGCGCGGAGAAGCTCATCGCGGAAAAATCTCCCGCCAGCGAGATTCTTTCATTTTATAAGCGCATCGCCAGTTTCCAGAAAACGCTGGCCATGCAAATCGCCGATGCAAATCGCCAGCAACTGTTGCAAACGAATTCCGGAGCCGAACAGCGGCCACGGGATACGCCGCAATTTGGTTCCGTCCGGGATGCTCTCGATCTCGCCCTGGTGCTCCCGCAGTTCCGCAGCTTTCTGTCGCTTGTCGAGCAGAATGCCCCTAACAGGCTCGCTGCTGCGGCGCGGGGAATCGCAGCGCTTCCGTCAGAATCATGGACAGCGCTACTCACCTCCTACTGGGAAAATGCCGGACGTTTTGATCAGCAGATCAGTGCGTTCGCGCAGTTCTTCCCGCGGGCTTTCTTGCAACCTTACGCCTCGTATGTGGCCGGGCGAAAGGCTGTGCCGCCCGTTCTCGTGACTCTGCGCGTTTGTCCACTGTGCGGAGGGCGGCCATATCTCGGTGTGCTCCGCGTCGAAGGCGACGGGGGCAAGCGGTGGATGGTGTGTTCGTTTTGCGAGCATGAATGGGACTTTCGGCGCCTTTTGTGCCCCACTTGCGGAGAGGAAGACGAGAAGAAGCTCCCGGTTTATGTTGCAGAGCAGATTCCGCACATTCGCGTGGAGGCTTGCGAGACGTGCAAGTTTTTTATGCGGACGATTGATATGACCAAAGATGGCTACGCTGTGCCGCCTGTGGATGATCTCGCGGCGATTCCTCTGTCGCTCTGGGCTCATGAGCACGGATTTAGCCGGCTGCAGCCAAATCTCCTTGGCTGCTAAACTCAGTTAGGGCTCCGTCGAAGACGCAAAACTTACGTGACCATGTGGCGGCACGAAGCCTTCATCTGATTTCGAAACGTGCCGGAGGGCGCCCAAATCTGCTTCGTCCTGTTTATGATATTGCCGATCGTAAACGGATTGACAGGGAGGACGAATTTGCCGTGCTACTCCGAATCTGATCGAGTGAATTCTCTCCGCGGAGCACAGAAAAACGCGGACATTCTGTTCCGGGCTGTTGAAACCAACGGCCTCATCCGGCCAGGCGTCACTGAGGGCCAACTCAATGAAGAAATTTACAAACTGGCTGAGCAGATGTATGGGATTACGAAGTACTGGCACAAACGAATTGTCCGCGCCGGTGAGAACACGCTTCTGCCGTACGATGAGAATCCGCCTGACCTTACTGTCAGTGACGACGACATTCTATTCGTCGATCTTGGACCGGTCTTCGAGGAGTGGGAAGCCGATTTCGGCAGAACCTTTGTCCTTGGTTCCGATCCGATGAAGCTCAAGCTTCGCGATGACATTCAGAAGGCATTTGTCGAGGGCAAAGAATACTTTGAGAGGCATCCTGACATAACCGCTGCCGAACTGTATGGGCACGCGCAGAAGTTGGCGGAGAAATACGGCTGGGAGTACGGCGGGCCGATTGCTGGGCATCTCCTCGGACAATTTCCACACGAAAAAATCCCGGGCGACAAGGTGACTTTGTACGTGCACCCCAAGAACTCCAATCGGATGCGCAACCCCGATGCAGATGGCAATCCTCGCCATTGGATTCTGGAAATCCACTTCGTGGATCGCGCCCGCAAAATCGGGGGATTCTACGAACAGCTCCTTACCGTGGACTAGTCGGCCCGTATCTGGAAGAGGCGGTTTGTAAACCTACGGCCGATGGAAACGGCCAACGAGCACGCCTTTCATAAGAATGTGTCCGTCCATCGCCTTCATTACATCAGCCTGGGTTGCGTCCGCACCGAGACTGAGTTTTGCATCCAAAGCGAAAAGTTCGAATGTGTAGTGATGATACGGGCCAACAGCGGCCGCTCCCATTCCCATGTAACCGACTTTCTTGCCTTGGTTTAGGGCTTGAATCGAGCCATCTGGAAGCTGGGCTTGCGCCGGGATGCCTTCGGGAAGTTCCGTTGCGGTTCCCGGAATGTTGAAGATCATCCAGTGCAGAACTTCGTCGGTTTTCTTCATCAGGGAAGTATCCGGGTCGTGCAAGATCAACGCAAAGCTCACGGTGCCATCCGGCACGTTGGTCCACATCAGCTTCGGAGACACCGGAGTTCCGTCGGCTGCCATGGTGAACTTGTTCGGGATGATCCCGCCGTCTTCAAACGCAGACGTGGTCAGGGTCAGCCTGGGTTTTGTTGGGGCAGGCGCGGGAGGTGGTTGTGTTTGTTGCGCCAATACTGCTCCACCCAAAGCCAAACCTAACATTGCGATCCAGGTTTTCACGTTGCTCACCTCAAGTTAGAAAGGGCCAGAGATAAATCTTGCGGCGACCATTGTAAATGAGCGAAAAGAAATTCTCTACGAATCCCGGCTGTAGGCTAGGCTCCCAATTTGAGCCGAATTTATCCGTTACTCTTCTCGAGTTCTCCACGTCTATCTTGCATGGAGTCATGGACTGTCAGTACGATGCAGATTGCCATGACGGCCACTGCGCTCTCACGGGATGTGCGCAGCAATCGGCTGGAGTTACAGAGTGCAACTACAGGAGGCTAAGATCGCCGTGAAAAAAAGCAAATACACTCGCAAGCACATGCTCGCCGCATGGGCGGTCCTGTCTCTTCTTTTGAGTGTGTCTTCGCTGGCTCAGAATCCGACTTTCCACAATGCTCCTGCTTCAGCCAAATTGGAAAAGAATCCAATGCAAGGCCAACAAACGCAGGAAGGCAAGGCGGCGTTTCAACAACGATGCGTCGCGTGCCACGGACCAAACGGAGAGGGCTCGGGGAACATACCTTCCTTAGCCAGCGAGAAGGCGCAAGGCGCCAGTGATGGCGAGCTCTTCTGGTACATTACCAAGGGTGACGTAAACAATGGGATGCCCTCGTGGGCATCTTTGCCTGAAGAGCAGCGCTGGCAGATTATCAACTATATTCGAGTTCTGGGCGCTTCCAAGCCGGGTTCACCTCGGGTAGCTCTCTCGTCCGACGAAGCTGTTTCCGTCGGTGCCAACTCGCCGCCGCCGAAGGCTCCGTTCACCGACTATCGTTTTGAGAAGCCCGGTGCGACCCGCAAAATTACCCCCGCAGATTTGCCTGCTCCCCTTGAAACGACGTCGGCAGGGAATGCCCCTCAGGTTGTGCCGCGGCCGGACAACGCTTGGCCCGAAGTCCCAGCTGGCTTCAAAGTCGAGTTATACGCAAGCGGTCTCAATCAGCCTCGCCTGATCCGCACTGCACCCAACGGTGATTTTTTTGTGGCCGAAAGTCAGACTGGCGAAATCCTTGTCTTCCGGGGCATTTCCGCAGATGGAAAACCTCAACTTACCGGCACGTTCGCTACAGGATTGAAACGGCCATTCGGAATTAATTTCTATCCTCCCGGACCCGACCCGCAGTGGATTTATGTAGGCAATACGGATTCCGTTGTACGATTTCCCTACAAGAACGGAGATGTGAAAGCCAGCGGTGCCTCCGAGCATATTGCCGATCTACCGAGCAGCAGTGGTCATTGGACGCGGGACATTCAGTTCACGGTCGACGGCAAAAAGATGCTCGTCTCCGTTGGCTCAGCCTCTAATATCAACGACCCGGATACGACGCCTGAGGAGAAGAATCGTGCTGATGTTCTGGAATTCAATCCTGACGGTTCGGGAATGCGCGTCTACGCCTATGGCATTCGGAATTGTGTCGGAATGGCCGTTCAGCCGAAGACGGGTGCATTGTGGTGTTCGGTGAATGAACGGGACGGCCTGGGTGACAATCTGGTTCCCGATTACATCACTCACGTCCAGGAAGGAGGCTTCTACGGCTGGCCGTGGTGGTACATGGGCAAACATCAGGATCCACGCCATGAAGGAAAACATCCCGAGCTGAAGGACAAAGTGATCACCCCGGATGTGATCCTTCACCCTCACAATGCCTCTCTTGAACTTACCTTCTACAACGGCAAACAGTTTCCGGCCGAATACCAAGGCGACATTTTCGCCGCGGAACATGGCTCCTGGAACAGGTCGGTCCGTGTTGGTTATGAGTTGATTCGCGTGCCGCTCGATAAATCCGGCCACGCCACCGGTGCATACGAGGATTTCATGACGGGATTCGTCGTGGATAACGGCCACGTTTGGGGACGACCAGTTGGTGTCACGGTCGCTCCGGACGGTTCGTTGTTGGTAACAGATGACGGTTCGAAGTCCATTTGGCGAATCAGCTACACCGGAAAATCGCAATGATGGCGCTGTTGCACAAATGAGCTGATATAGAGAGCGCCGCTAAAAATCTTCGAAGTCGGCGTCGCCACCGCAACGACCGAGAAGATATTTGCGGTCGGCATTCCAACTTTGCCTTGCCATTGGTGTAGACTTCCCCAGGCTGCAGCAGGGGCACGCCAGCTCTTTCGAAAGGGAGCCGCACGCTCGCTTGGGGCGTTCGAACGAAGAGCAGTAGCAGCGCGCCGGCTCAACACTTTTGATGAGTTAAAGCTAATGTCTCAGGGGTTCTCAATGAAACGACGCGATCTGATCCGTGCGGGAGTTTTGGGTGGGGCTGTTGCTGCGCTGCGACCTTCCGTCGCGACGGCAGGACAGAATGCAGCGCTGTCCTCCGAGTTGACACCGGCGCAAAGCGGTGTGGACGCTTCGAAAGACCTCGATGCGCCGGGATGGAAGCCGCTGTTTCTGGATGCGCACCAGAACGAAACGCTCATCGTACTCAGCGACTTGATTATTCCTGCGACGGACACCCCCGGCGCCAAAGAAGCTTTGGTGAATCGCTATATTGATCTCGTGCTGGCTGCGGAGACGCGCGAGACGCAAAGCGCATTCTTGAACTCGCTTGGATACGTGGATGGGGAAAGTATCCGCCGTTACAAGAACGCCTTTCTCTATTTGGCGCGCGAAGATCAGGACGATTTGCTGCACTCGATGGCCTATCCTCACAATCCCAGCAGATGGACTGGCGAAGCTGCTGCGCCTGATCCAGGGCACACTCATTTTGACGCGCTGAAGCGCCGCATAATGACTGCCTATTACAGTTCACAAATTGGGCAGAAAGAGCTCGGCTGGGATGGAGCTTTTGCGCACGGACCTTATCTAGGCTGCGAGCATCCGGAAGGGGATCACAAGTGAGCGGGAAATTCATGGGACAAGATCCATTGTTGCAAACGTATGACGCCGTAGTGGTGGGATCGGGAGCGACGGGCGGATGGGCCGCCAAGCAACTTTCGGAAGCGGGGCTGAAAGTTGCCTTGCTCGAAGCAGGCCGCGCCGTCACTCCGAGAGAATTTACCGAGCACCTGCCCGCGTACAAGCTTAAGTATCGTGACCACTCGCCCGAGGTCCTCCGCACACGGCCGATTCAGAAACAGTGCTACGCGTGCATGGAATACAACTACGAATGGTTCGTGAACGACCTCGAAAATCCTTACAGCACTCCGACAGGCAAGCCATTTACGTGGCAGCGCCTGCGAGTTCTCGGCGGCAGATCGCTTGTCTGGGGACGTCAGAGCTATCGCATGAGCGATAACGACTTTAAAGCGGCGAGCCGTGACGGTTACGGCGATGATTGGCCCATCTCTTATGCCGACTTGGCGCCATATTACGACATCGTGGAAAAGTATGTCGGTATCAGCGGCGCAGCCGAAAACAACGAGATGCTGCCTGACGGTCGATTTCTACAGCCGATGAAAATGAGCTGCGGAGAAGTTCTGCTTCGAGAACGCGTCAAAGCCAAATTCGGGCACACGGTCACGATCGGCCGCGTGGCGATTGTGACGGAAAATCACAATGGACGCCTCACGTGCCACTATTGCGGGCCATGCGAACGCGGCTGCATGACGTTTTCCTATTTCAGCAGCCCGTTTACAACCGTCAAAGATGCGGTCGCGTCGGGCAACTGTACGGTCATCACGAATGCAGTTGTTAGCCACGTCAACATGGACGACGGCTCCAACAAAGCGCGTGGCGTGACGTACGTTGATCGCCTCACGCGGCAAGTAAAGGAAGTTCGCGCAAAATCAGTCATTCTTTGCGCACAGGCCATGGAATCCACGCGCATCCTTCTGAATTCTTCCACGCGTGAATATCCCAATGGACTCGCGAATTCCAGCGGCGCATTGGGGCACTATCTTATGGACCATGTGACCGGTGGGGGCGCTACAGGCCGTTTGCGCGACTTCAAGACTCTTCCCAACGCGAATGAGCCGCATCGGCCTAACGGAGTTTATGTCCCACGTTTCCGGAACACTCCTTCGAGCCCCAGGCATTCGCGTTTCATCCGCGGTTACGGCTATCAAGGTGGCTCCTCGGCTCAATTCGACTTCAACGCCGAAGGCTATGGGACAACGCTCAAACACGCGGTGAAGGATGGCGCTTACGGGATTTCGCTTGGCGCTTTTGGCGAATCGCTCGCACGCTGGGACAACTACGTTTCGATTGACCCCAACCTGAAGGATGCCTGGGGCATTCCGTCGTTGCACATCAACATGACCCACGGCGACAACGAAGCTGCGCTGATGGAAGATGCTGGTTCGAGCGCCGCGGAATTTTTGGAAGCCGCCGGAGCAAAAGACATCCACGTACAATTCAACGTCGAATCGCCTGGTATGGCTATCCATGAACTGGGCACGGCGCGCATGGGAAACGATTCGAAAAAGTCAGTTCTGAATTCCTTCAACCAGGCGCATGACGTGAAGAATCTGTTCGTGATGGACGGCGCGAGTTTTGTCTCGTCCGCGTGTCAGAATCCCACACTGAGCATGATGGCCATAACCGTGCGCGCATGCACAAATCTGATCGATCGATTTCGCAAGAACGAAGTTTAAGTTGTGAGGTTTAAGTAGCGAAGTTTAGTGGGGAAGCCCGGCGCCTTGTGGTGCTTGCGCCTATCTAGCTGGTGAGATTGTAAATCAAGCCGAACGGATCTTTGATATAGCACCGGGGAAAATCCGGCTCATCCTTGACGATTTCACAGCCGTTTTTTACCAGCCGAGCTTTCGCTTCTTCGACGTTGTGTACCGTCACTTCCAGAATCGGCCCCAGCTTTGGACCTCGTTCGATAAACAAATTAACATTCTTTCCGTGCAAGCTCACCATGTCTTGCTGCTCGCCGGTAATCTCGAATCCAAGGTGCCCGACGTAAAAGAGCGCCGCGTTCTTTGGATCTTCCGATTGAATCAGGATGTCCGTGCCAAAACTGTTCGCCATGTTTGATGATCTCGTTTAGCGGACGCCATCCGGCGCGCGCTTTTGGAAACCTTTACCAATCAGGCCCGCGTGCTAATGGCTTCCACCGCGGTGCAAAACTGATCGATCTCTTCCGGCGAAGTGTACACGTTCGCGCTAACCCGAATGCCATTCAGGAATGGCGCAACGATAGGCGTCACGAAAATGTTGTAGTTGTTCAAGAGCGCGTCGCATAGTTTTCTCGGTTCCATCGTATCGAAATGAATGGTCGCAAATGCCCCGGATTCGTTTGCATCGAGCCCGACGAGCACTTGCGCTCCGGGAACTTTGCCCAGGCGTTCGGCCCAGCGATTTTTTAAGTAACGCAGGCGCGCGAATTTTCGCTCGGCGCCTATCTGTTCATGGAATTCCAGCGCTTGCAGCGTGGCGTTGTGCATTGCCGCGGGGTGCGTGCCGATTTCTTCGTACTTGCGAATATTTTTATCCATCGACTCGGGCGCGGCCATCAGCGCCCAGTGTTTCTCGATGCGGTCCTTGCGGACGTACAACAACCCGGTACCGATCGGTGCCGATAGCCACTTGTGCAGGCTGGCGCCATAGAAATCGCAGTCGATGTCGGAGAATTGAAACGGCACGTGCGCAAACGCGTGTGCGCCATCCACAATACTGACGATACCTTTTGCGCGTGCCAGGGCGCAGATTTCCTTAATCGGGAACATCTGCCCGGTCATGAAAATCACTTGGGAAACGTGGATTACGCGCGTCCGCGGCGTGATGGCTTGTTCGTATAGCGCCACCAGGTCCGCGGGATTTTTTACCGGCACCGCGAAATCCACCTGCTTGAGAACAATTTTCTCGCGTCGTTCCCGCTGCTGCCACGTGGTAATCATTCGCGGATAATCCTGGCTGGTGGTGAGGACTTCGTCGCCGGGCTGGAGGTCAATGCCGAACTGCGCGATTTGCAGCGATTCGCTGGCGTTTCGTGTGATGGCGATGCATTCCGGGTCGGCGCCCCACATGTGCGCGAGCTTCTTCCGGACGTCCTCGATGTTGGGCTCCAGATCGTGCCACATGCGGTAAGCGGGCAACTGATTGCTGTAGCGGATCGCTTCGATTTGAGCTTCCAGCACCGCGGTCGGCGCGGGAGCAACTCCGCCGTTATTCAGGTTTAGAATCTTGGGGTCCCGGACGTACGCGCTGCGAATCTGTTTCCAATAATCCTCATCCCCCGCCAATTTCTCAGGGAGGACATTCGCGTAGGCGCGGTTGAGCACGGCGGCAATCGCGACCGCCTCCGCTCCAAACAGAAAATCCCGGCGACTGACTTCCGTTGGCATAGTAGAACTCCAAGGACCGCATTCGATGGGCAAGCATACATCATGCGGCCCGCTTTGGGGACGCGAATCCGAAGGGGATACACAGCGTGTGATAATCTACTCTCGCGAATAGATTCCACTCCCGAGCTGCCCTCCGACATGGACAAGACACTGCTTCCAATTCAGGACATAGCGCGCAAGCTGCAGATTCCCGACCAATATTTCGAGCAAGAGGGGCGTTACAGCGGAAAGGTCAAGCTGGACCTTCTCGTTGATCCCGGTTTCCACCGGCGCGGAAAACTAATTTTGGTCACGGCGACCACGCCCACCGCTTCCGGTGAAGGAAAGACCGTCACCGCCATCAGCCTGACACAGGGTCTGGCCATGCTCGGGAAAAAGGTTGTCATTACCTCTCGCGAGCCGTCGCTAGGGCCGGTTTTTGGGATGAAAGGCGGCGCAGCCGGTGGCGGCCTCTCACAAATCGAGCCTAGCGAAAGAATCAATCTCCATTTCACGGGCGATTTTCATGCAATATCTTCGGCGCACAATCTGCTTGCCGCGCTGATCGATGCGCACCTCTTTCACGGGAACGACCTGAATCTGGATCCCGAACGAATCGCGTGGCCTCGCGCTATGGACATGAATGACCGCGCGCTGCGGCGGATCGCCGTTTCTCTGTACAGCAAAAAAGATGGCGGTGGGCGGCACACAGGGTTCGTTATTACGGCTGCTTCGGAAATCATGGCCATCATGGCGCTCGCGAAGGATCGCAAGGATCTGCGCAAGCGTTTAAGCTCAATCGTCATTGGTGTTACGCAGGCGGGAAAGCCAGTCACCGCAAACGACTTGGGCGCAACCGGCGGAATGATGGCCCTGCTCACGGAAGCCATCCTGCCCAATCTTGCGCAAACGACGGACGGCACGCCCGCCTTTGTGCACGCCGGACCATTCGCAAATATCGCTCACGGCACCAGCAGCGTGATCAGTCAGGAGATGGGCCTGCGGCTCGCTGATTACGTAGTGAATGAAGCCGGCTTCGCCAGCGATCTCGGCGCCGAGAAATATTTCGACATCGTCATGCAGCAGGCTGGGATTACTCCTTCTGCCGCGGTTCTGGTCACTACGGTGCAGAGCATGCGCAACCAGGGGGAAGGGGACTTTGAACGCGGGCTGCCGAACCTCGGAAGGCATCTTGAAATTCTCAAGGGTTTTGGCGTTCCAGTGATTGCGGCAATCAATCGTTTTCCAAGCGATTCGGATAGCGACTTGAAACGGCTCGCCGCCTATTGCTTCGAGCGCGGCGTCAAAGGCGCGTTGTCGGAGGGATTTGCGAAGGGCGGCGCCGGAGCAAAAGACCTTGCGGAAACCGTTATTGCGGCCATGGACGCCAATCCCGCTCCTTCTGTGCGTGCCACATACGCGTTCGAAGAGCCGCTGGTGGAAAAAGTTCGAAAAGTAGCGCAGAAGGTCTACGGAGCAAGCGGCGTAGTCTTTAGCGCGCAAGCTAAAACAAAGCTCGAACAGTTCACCGGCTGGGGCTATGGCAAGTTGCCGGTGTGCATTGCAAAAACGCAATATTCCCTGACCGATGATCCGAAACGCCTCGGCGCTCCGATAGGCTGGACTCTCAACATTACGAACGCTTCGCTCTCCGCCGGAGCGGGCTTCGTCGTGGTCATTTCCGGAAACATGATGCTGATGCCTGGACTTCCGAAAGTGTCGCGCGCAGTATCCATTGACGTGGACGATTCCGGACAAATCATCGGAGTTTGAAGCGTCACAGGCTTCCGTCACTTCGCAATCGCAAGCGTAGCGCGCATCAAAAAACCAAGCTTGTTATTTGCTGTAGCCCGGGCCGTAGAGAATTTTGCCTGGCCGGGCTCCTGTGTGTTTGCCGTGATCGATGACAACTTGCCCATTCACCAGCACATAATCAATCCCGTCGGGCGTAATGTCGGGGTGTTCGTAAGTGGAGCGATCCTGAATTTTGTCGTAATCAAAAACCACAACATCGGCCCAGATTCCCTCGCGAATCAGTCCACGGTCCGCAATGCGCATTCGCGTAGCAGGCCACGAAGTCATCTTCCGTATCGCGTCCTCTAGCGTCAGCGTATGCGTCTCCCGCACATACCGCGCAATCACGCGTGGAAAATTTCCATAGCTGCGCGGGTGAGGCAGTCCGAGCGCATCGTCGCCGCCCAACGTTAACGCCGTCCCCGCGTCGCTGCCAATGCTCGTCCACCTAAATTTGAGCGCTGTCTCGATGTCCTGCTCGCTCATCATGTGATAAAGCGCCAGCACGCGCCCCGTTTTTCCCTGCATCACCAGATCAAACGCCGTATCCGCGGGATCTTTTTTCAGTTCCTTGGCGATGTCTGCGATGCTGCGCCCCTGAAATTTCGCATTGTCTGGATTCTGCGCGTTGACGAGAATCACGTTTTGCCATCCGCCGGAAGCCTCGATGATGTTCCACCAGCCTGGCGAACCGGTCACAATCTCTTTCTTGAGCCGCGCGCGAGCGTCCGGATCGCCAAGGCGATTGATCAGCGCTTCTTGTCCGCCTTCGTGTGCCCAGGACGGAATCGTCGCTTCCAGCCCAGTGCCTCCGGCTGTGTACACATACAGGTCGGCAGCAACGTCCACGCCCCGCGCCCGCGCCGCGTCAATGTGGGCGCCAGCCTCTTGCATCAATTTTCCCCAACCGGGATTGTAGGCTGCCTTGAAGTGAAACACTTCTCCAGGCAGCCCGCCCTTCTCTGAAATTTCGATGAGTTCGTCCACCGACTGGACGAGCTCTTTTCCTTCACCGCGCATGTGGCTCGCATAGATGCCGCCGTATTTCGCCGCCACCTTGGCCATCTCGATCAGTTCGGGAGTCGTTGCGTAACTGCTTGGCGGGTAAATCAGCGCGGTTGTCATGCCCATCGCACCGCTCTGCATTGCCGTTTCTAGAATCGCTTTCATTTTGACAAGCTCTTCTGGAGTCGGCTGACGCGAGTCATATCCAAGCACCGCAACACGCGCCTGCGTTTCCGAAAAATAACTTCCAAAGTTCAAGCTGATGCCGTTCTTCTCCAGCGTCGTCCAATAGTCGCGGATTTGCTCGGCGGGAACTGGCGTGCCACCTTCTCCTGCGATAGCGCTCGTGACGCCTTCCATCAATTTGTTTTCAGCCAGCCCATTTTTTAGCAGCGGTTCGCCGGACTGGTCCATCATGTCAATCCAACCAGGAGAGACATATCGCCCGCGCGCGTCAATCTCCGTCCGCCCATGTCCCGGGATCTTGCCAATCTTTATGAATCGGCCGTCCTTGATCGCCACATCGGCAAAAATACAGGGATTGCCCGCGCCATCGAACACGCGCCCCCCTCGAATAACAATGTCGTAGTCAAATTTGTCCGCGGTAACATTCTGCGCGCAAGCAGCGGCCGCGCAGCCGATTAGAATTATTGAGGCCACGCAACCAAGCAATAACTCTCTGTGACGTCGCATCAATTCTCCTCTGAATTCTCTCGTTAGGCGCAAAACGCCAACTTCGTGTCGCAGTTTTACCGATTGGCTCGAATGACTCTTCCCGCCAGAGCTCCCGTTGCCTGCCCGCCGTCGATGGCCAGCTGTCCGTTAACAAGCACATATTCCATTCCCACGGGGTAACTCATCGGTTTCTCAAAAGTGGCCGTATCGACAACCTTCGCTGGGTTAAATAAAACGAGATCTGCCGCGAAGCCGGGAGCAACGCGTCCGCGGTTCCACAATTTCAACTGATTGGCGGGCAGGGAAGTCATTTCTCGAATCGCAGTCTCAAGGCTGATTACTTTCTCCTCGCGGACATACTTCGCCAGAATTCGCGGAAAAGTTCCGAATGTTCGCGGGTGCGCATACGTAGACACCGCCGGATTCATAGGTTCCGCATCCGATCCAATGCTTACAAAAGTCGCTCGCAAAGCCTGCTGTTTCTGCTCCTCGTTCATGCTTTTCGGATTCACTTCAATCCCGCCTTGCTGCACCAAATAGAAAAAAGTCTCCCAGGCGTCCGCGCCGCGCAGCGCCGCAATCTCTTGCACGGATTTTCCCTCGTATCGCTTGTCGAGCGTCGCGGGAACCTGCACGACGAGGACGTTATCCCAATTCTTGCCAACGTGCTGATACCAATTTTCCCAGTTCGAAGTCGTCTCAATCTCCTTGCGCAACTCCGCTCGGACATTCGCATCCGAAAGTGTCGGCAAAAAGGCATCCGTGCCGTTCGCATAGTGTCGCGGATGAACGAACGATCCGAGCCCAATCCCATTGCGAATGTAAGGATAGACGTCCGCGGTAACATCCACTCCGCGGTCGCGCGCTGATTGAATGAGCTCAATCGCCTTCGTCATCAAAGGCCAGTTGCTCTGTCCCGCGGCCTTCAAATGATAAATATGAACAGGAATGTTCGCTTCCTCGCCAATTCGAATCGTTTCCTGAATGGCTTCGAGTAGCTGGCCACTTTCATTCCGCATATGCGAGAAGTACACGCCACCATTCGCAGCCGCAATTTTCGCGAGCTCGATAATCTCTTCCGTCTTCGCATACGTGCCCGGTGGATAAATCAAAGCAGTCGAAAGTCCGGCGGAACCATCCTCCATCGCCTTCGCCACGATCTCCTTCATCTTCGCCAACTGCTCCGGCGTAGGCGTCCGATCCTCATCGCCAATAACAACTCGCCGCACCTGGGCGGCCCCCACGTTGTGAATCACGTTGATGCCGATCCTCTTCGCGTCGAGGAGGCGGTCGTATTCTTCGAATGTCGTCCAGTGCGAAATCCCCGCAGGTAAATTGAGTTCCTTGATCGTTCGCTCGTCCTGTGGCGCCAGGGAGTCGCCTTCGCCGGCCATCATAGTCGTAACGCCCTGGCGCAATTTGCTTTGGGCGGTGACAGGATCGAGCAGCAGCGGAAGGGTAGTGCCGCCCATCATGTCAATGAATCCCGGCGAGAGCACCAGTCCGCGCGCATCAATGACGCGCCTCGCAGCCCGCTGAGATAGCTTGCCAATCTCAACGATGATGCCGTCGCGTACACCCACATCAGCCAAGTACCAGGGATTTCCGGAGCCGTCGACCACTCGCGCGCTGGAGATGACGAGGTCAAACGTATCCGACTTCGCGAAACCCAGCGGCATCGCCAACAAAATGAAAGCCAGTATCAAAAACGCGCGAAGCGCCATGCCAATGCCTCCACGACTTCCTTATTACCTGCACGGAATTGCGAACTTCGTCTCAATCGAAAGGTCGTTAAAAGTAAGAGCGGCCAGAGTCTGGCCGCTCTCGAAGGTACAAAAGTGACGGCTCAACCTTAGAACTCGAACCGGACCCCGATTTGCCCCTCACGCCCGGGCAGGTATTGCAGAATAGAGCCAAGGCTCGGCGTTGTGCCCTGCAAAGTTTGCACTGCCGCTGGATTGTCTCGGTTGAATAGGTTAAACATCTCAAAGAGCGCCTGCCCCTTCACCCGCTCGCCAATATGGAAACGCTTCGCAAAGCGGATATCCATATTGACGAAAGGAGGCGCGTTCTGCCCATTGCGAGCGAATAGCGAGTTCCCCAAACCATCCCAGGAGATACCGCGGCCATTATAGATATTGTCTCCGTCGAAATCGGAGCCGCCATTTGCCGGGCCTACCGTATAGGGGAAGCCGCTCTGGGCCCGGAAGATTCCGGATATCTCGAAATTCAACGGCAGCTGCACGATGGTGTGCACGAGAAAAGTCTGGGTCAGCGCAAGATCGGATGGACCCGAGTCCTGGCTTGCGCCGTTATAGTAGCTTCCGGCTTTCGGTACGGGATTTCCCAGGCTGTTAATGAATGGGCCGTTGGCATTCGTTTGTCCAGTGGTTGAGTCCGTGACAAGCGGCACCCTTCCGACATAGCTATCAGAAAGCCCGTAGATAGCAAGAAATCCCGTGCCTGACTGGCTTTGCACTTCGCTCTGCAGCGTCGAGTTAAGAACATCGTCCGTGGCGTGCGTGTACGTATAGCTCGCCTGGACCGTGAAGTGTTTGGACATCTTCTTTTGAATCCCGAGCGTAAACCCGTTGTAAGTTCCCGCTCCCCACGGCCCATAGCTTTCGATCTTGGTGTTTCCAGTGCCGGGGACAAGTTCATCTGTGTCTCCCGGCATGCGCGCTTGAAACGCCAGGTTCGTCGCTCGAACTGTTGTTATGTCAGTAATATCTTTATGGTAGTAATCAAAGGTAATTACCATGTCCGACGTGATCTGGCGCTGGATGCCCACATGGTAGTCAAACGTGTGTGGGACTTTAAAGGCAGGGTCCACGCTAACAGGGACTTGCCCTGCTGTTCCGTTGACTCCGGCAACCGTGGTGAGATTCCCGAAAGAATCCCAAGCCCAATAGTTTGCCGGAACGGTGATATTTGTATCCGATCCGGCAAGATTCGCAATCGCGGCATCCGCGGCCGTCAGATATTGAGCGGGAGTGTAGCCGCTCAGTTGCTGAATATTGGACATATTCACGGCCACGTTTGCCGGGATGGGCGCGTGTCCGGGTGCAACCACATTATTCAGGTAGTCGATCCCGTAAAGCGTTGTGGGCAGTCCGTTGGGACATGTTGCGCCCATGGCCTGAACTTGAGCCTCGGTCAAATTGTTCGAGACGCATACCGTTGGCGCGCCGATGGATTGAAAGAAGCTCGCTACGCTTGAGGGGTCGCCATAGAAGAGCCGCGGGAAAGACAGCATGGATTCGCTCTCAATGTTTGCTCCGCCGAACCCAGGGATGTCTCGCGCCACACCCGCCCGGAACTGATCGTAAAAGATGCCGAAACTGGCGTTAATCACCGTTTTTGAATTCAGCGCGTAGGCGGCGCCAATGCGCGGTGAGAAATCTGTTTTATTTGGAAACCGCGTGTCATAGTCCCAACGCAATCCCGCGTTGACGGTCAGCTTTCTTGTCAATTTCCAATCGTCCTGCACGTACAGTCCGTTGTAATTGTTATGCACATTCACCAGGTTATCTTGCGGCGTTGCGCCACCTTCCAACGTGATGTAGTTCACGCCCGAGTTGACGGGGCCGAACGTCTGGAAATCGCCTACGGTGGCAAAGAGCTGCGTAAAGAAATTGTTCGGCTCCGCTCCGGTCACGCTGGTGTTCTCATAGTCCCATCCAAACTTGAGGTTGTGTTTGCCAAATTGCTTGCTGACGTTGCTCCCCGCAGAGTAATACGTTTGGAAGAATTCGAACGCATTGTAGCCAGGGCCAAACGAAGCCTGCCCGAGATCGCCAAACAGATCGCCGGTCGTATCCGTCGAGAAGAGATTGAACAATGTGTTCGCTATGCCTGCCTGCGGATGAGACGGGCTTTGCTTGTTCGGAATGCCTCGGTACTGAAAATAAGAATCCACGATCCAGGGACTTGAGGTGTCGCCGAGCGTCCAGAGGTCAGAAAAGCCGAGCATAAGTGTGCGGCCGTCCAGGTTGTAACGCGTATCTGGCAAGTTGAGAGAATCCGTCAGTGGCAGGTAGTTCGTGATGTGGTTATTCGTGTAGTTGAACTGTTCGCTCAGGCGGTGGCTTCCCAAGTTCTCATCGATTTTAGCGCGCGCTCGCGTCGTATACGTTAGAGAGTTTTGATTGAAGGGAGTCTCGAACTGCACAAGGCTGTCCGGCAAATCGGGGTTAAACACGAAGTTGAGATTGCGGCTCTCAAGAATTCTCTCCGCGGATCCGAAGAAAAAGACTTTGTCCTTGATAATGGGGCCGCCGAAATAAGCTGTAGGATCCCATCTCGACAGAAAAGGTGCTCCTCTTGTGGTATCCGGAATATCGTTGGAATCGAATACGCTACTGCGATAGAACACGGATAATCCGCCATGCCAGTCGTTTGTCCCGCCGCGCGTCACGACGTTGATAATGCCGCCCGAAGCGTGGCCGAATTCCGCCTTATACCCGCCGGTGACCACCTGAAATTCCAGGATGGAATCCTGATTGAATTGCGCCGAAGGGCCGCCATTGAAGTTATCGCGGTTTGGCAGGCCATCGATCAGGTAAAGTGCGTTTCCACCGCGTTCGCCAAGGATCGGCGTGGAGTTGTCGCCAGCCGGATCGTTCTGGCGATTCAGCGCGACACCTGGAACCAATTGCAGCAAGTCCAGGTAATTCCGACCGTTGATGGGCATATCCTCGATTTGCTGCGTCGTGATGGTGCTCCCGGTCGAGGAAATCGTCGGTTCCAGCAGCGGCACCGCCGAATCTACCACCACCGTTTGATTCAACGACCCGATCTGCATGGTGATGTCGAATACCAGCGTCCGGTTCAGCGTCACTTCAAGATTCTTGAAGACTTCCGATTGAAAGCCATCCTTGGCCGCCTTGATTTCATAGAAGCCCGGCGGCAACGCCGTCACGCGGTAGTTTCCGTCCGCGTCCGTCGTTACGGAGCGTTCCACCGCCAGTGCCGCGCTTGTCGCATGAACTTGCGCTCCGGCAACTGCCAGGCCCTGCTTGTCCTTGACGGTACCCTCGATCGTCGAAGTGGTCTGCGCAGCAAGGTCGGCCCCCCAGAGGAACAGCAGTACGAGACTACAAAAGCAAGTCAGCAAACGTTTCGAAATCCCCCGGGTTTCAGCAAACGATTTCTGCTCTAACGGTTTGTGGCTGGTCATATCCCTTCTCCTTGTCCCCTTGAAAGTGCTTTTTGTCAGCGCGCACTCGCCCACTCGCCGTCATTCATCGTTCTGCAACGAATGTTGCATTAAGATAGAATCTCCGTTGCCCGCGAGTCTAGGCAGGCGGCCGTGGATTGTCAACCAATACGTTGGCCCGCAGATTGCAGCATTTTGCTAACGCAACACATGTTGCGTTTGTGATACAGTGAATCGAAAATCGAGATGATACTGGCGGGGCCCAAAATAACGCAGCTGGATCGAATGAAACATTCGTTGTACTTGAGCCGCCCTGTAAAATAGAGAGTCAGTTCAAGAGGGAAGGAATGACCGAGGCTACCGCGTCTCCTGCCAAGCAAGCGATCACCGTTCGATCCATCCATGATGCTCAGGAGATGAGCGTCGGCGTCGAACTCCAGCAACGCATTTGGGGCTACGTTCCCCTGGACACCGTACCCGACCAGATTTTTATCGTTGCGAACAAAACGGGCGGCCAGGTAATGGTCGCTTACGACGCTGATAAGCCTGTCGGATTTGCTCTCGCTTTCGCCGCCGTACGCGATGGGCTTACCTACCTGCACTCGCACATGGTTGGCGTCATCGACGAATATCAAAATCGCGGCGTTGGCCGCCTGCTGAAGCTCGCCCAGCGCGACGACGCAATCGAGCGCGGTATTGCTCTTATCGAATGGACTTTCGATCCTCTTCAACTAAAAAACGCCTACTTCAACATCGAGCGTCTTGGCGCGATCGTCCGCCACTACATCCCCAATCTTTATGGCCGCACCTCAAGCCCTCTTCACGCTGGCCTGCCGACAGACCGCCTCGTCGCCCAATGGTGGGTTCGCTCTCCCCGAGTTCAGGATGTGTTGAACCACAATGCTCGTCGCATCGGGAACCATCTGGAAAAAGTCTCCATTCCCGCAAACATCCGCGACATCTGCCGCGATAATCCGCAAGCTGCAGAGACAATCCAATCCGCTTTCCGCGAACAGTTCTCAACGCACATCGCCGCCGGCCGCGCCGCAGTCGGCTTCGAACTGGACGCACACGTCGGAACTTACCTCATGGAGCCTTATGAAAATTGAATCCATCACTTTGCGGGAAGTACAAATGCGTCTCAAAGCGCCGTTCGAAACCAGCTTCGGCGTCTCCCACCATCGCCGCATCATTCTTGTGGAAGTCATCGCCGACGGTGTGAGCGGCTGGGGCGAAGTCACCGCCAGCGAAACTCCCGGCTACAACTCCGAAACCACCGACACCGCTTGGCATGTCATCTCCGATTTTGTCGCCCCCACCCTGATCGGCAAAACAATCGATCATGCTTCTGACTGCCCCGCGCTCCTCGCTGCCATTCGCGGGCACGAAATGGCAAAGAGCGGCGTCGAAAACGCCCTCTGGGACGTCGAAGCTCACATCAAAGGAATTCCTCTCTCGAAACTTCTCGGCGGCACTCTGGACGAAGTCGCCAGCGGCGTTTCTCTGGGCATCCGCGAAAACCCTCCATCGCTCGTGCGTCGCGTCGAAGAAGAACTCCTCAGCGGTTACCAGCGCATCAAGCTCAAAATCAAGCCCGGCAAAGATCTCGACTACGTAGCCGCCGTCCGGAAGCAATTTCCAAACATTCTTCTCTCCGTTGATGCCAACTCCGCCTATCGCCTGGAAGACGCTGCCCACCTGCGCGAACTGGATCAATACAATCTCCTAATGATGGAGCAGCCTCTCAACTGGGACGACATCTACGCCCACTCCAAGCTCCAATCTCAAATCAAAACCGCTATATGCCTGGACGAATGCATCAACAACGCTCGCCACGCGCTCACCGCCATCGAATTGAAAGCCTGCCGCATCATCAATATCAAGCTCGGACGCGTCGGCGGCCACTCAGAAGCCCGCCGCGTCGAAGAAGTCTGCCGCACGCATTCCATTCCCGTTTGGTGCGGCGGAATGCTTGAGACCGGCATCGGCCGCGCCCACAACATCGCCATGTCCACACTCGCGGGCTTCACTCTGCCGGGAGACGTCTCCGCCAGCAAGCGTTACTGGGCCGAAGACATCATCGAGCCGGAAGTCGAAGTCACCGCCAAAGGCACTATCTTGGTTCCGAAAAAGTCCGGCATCGGTTTCGCCGCTTGCCGCGATCGCATCGAAAAACTCACCGTGCGCACCAACAGTTGGAGCAGCCAGCTCACCGCCGCTTAGCCGCAATCGAACGCACATGGCATGTGTGCGCGCCCGCGCACAATCACGCATGAATTCAGGCAAAATCGCTGCTATCCTCTATGCCGCGTACGCGTAACGTTCTTCGCGCACGCGCGCCAAATCGCCGGTTCTCATCCTATTTCGAAGGAACGCACATGAAACGCCTCGCAACTCTGGCCACTCTTACTCTCCTCGGTGCTCTCCCAAGTCTCGCGCAACGCCTCCCTGAGACTGTCATCCCGGAATCCTACGACCTGAAATTTGAGCCCGATCTCTCCAGCGCCACTTTCTCAGGCGAAGAAACCATCCACGCGCATCTCCAAAAGGCCGCCTCCACTCTCACTCTCAACTCGGCCGAAATCGAATTTCAGGAAGCCAGCATCGCTGCCGGCGATTTCAAGCAAGCCGCCGCCGTCAAGCTCGACGAAAAGAATGAAACCGCTACTCTCTGGGTCCCCGATACCGTTCCGGTTGGCGCCATTGATATTCACATTCGCTTCACCGGCATCCTCAACGACAAGCTCCGCGGCTTTTATCTCAGCCAGACGGCCCGCCGGCGCTACGCGGTAACTCAATTCGAAGCTACTGATGCCCGCCGCGCCTTCCCCTCTTTCGACGAGCCCGCCTACAAAGCCGTCTTCCGCATAGCTCTCGTCGTCGACAAGGGCGACATCGCCATCTCCAATGGCAAAATCATTTCCGACACGCCCGGCCCGACCTCCGGAAAGCACACGCTGAGATTTTCCGATTCCCCGAAAATGTCCACCTATCTCGTCGCCATGATGGTCGGTGATTTTTCTTGCGTCGAAGGCGCTGCGGACAATATCCCCATCCGTGTCTGCGCCGTCCCCGAAAAAAAGAATCTCCTCTCCTACGCGCTCGTCTCCGCGGAGAATATTCTGAAATTCTACGACACCTATTTCCAGACCAAATATCCCTTCCAGAAGCTCGACATCATCGCTTTCCCTGATTTTTCCGCCGGCGCCATGGAAAACACCGCCGCCATCACCTATCGCGAAACCTATCTCACCATTGACGATAAAACCGCTTCCGTAGGTGCCCATCAGAATGTCGTTTCCATCCTCGCCCACGAAATGGCCCATCAATGGTTCGGTGATCTCGTCACCATGAAGTGGTGGGACGACATCTGGCTCAACGAAGGCTTTGCCACCTGGATGTCCTTCAAACCCATGGAATCCGCAAAGCCCGAATGGCACATGGAAAATTCCGAAATCGCCCAGACCAACGGCGCACTCGAGAGCGATTCCGTCGCCTCCGTGCGCCCTGTGCGCGCCAAAGTCGAAACGATTGCCGATATCCAGACGCTCTTCGACAGCATCGCCTACGAAAAAGCCGCCTCCGTCCTCCGCATGACGGAAGCCTATGTAGGCCCCGACCTCTTCCGCAAGGGCGTCAACGACTATCTCGAAAAACACGCCTACGCAAACGCCACCGCCGAGGATTTCTGGAATCAGATGGCCGCCAGTTCCGAAAAGCCCGTGGACCGCATTATGCCGAGTTTCATAGATCAGCCCGGGGCTCCTCTCGTCACGCTCGTGAAAACCGCATGCAAAGAAACTTCGACGCCGGGCGGATTCATGAAGAAAAAGAAAATCACGCAAACGACTCAGGTGACTCTTTCGCAGGAGCGTTATTTTTCAGACCCCGCAAAACTTGGCGAGGGCTCGCCGGCGGCTTGGCAAATTCCTGTCGGCCTTCGTCCGCTTGGCTCGAAAGATGTCACTTACGTTTTGCTTGCGGCGCGTCAGCAAACGTTCGATCTGCCGGGGTGCTTTCCAGTGGTTTACGCGAATGGCGGCGGCCGCGGCTATTACACCAGCGATTACGATGCGTCCACGCTTTCCAAATTCAGCGCCGAAGTCGAAACCGGTTTTTCCCCGGAAGAACGCATCCATTTTTTTGCGGACGAATGGGCAATGGCGCGTGTCGGTCGCTTGAACGTCGGCGACTATCTGGACACCATTCAGAAGGCAAAAGCCGAACGCACGGCCCTGGTATTGGATGAAATGGTGAACCAATTTGCTGCTATCCACGACACTGTCGCGTCCGGCGCCGACCGCCCTGCCTTCGAGAAGTGGGTTCGCGATTTTCTGCGCCCTGTCGCAAACGATCTCGGCGAGACGCCCAAGCCCGGAGATCCGGATGAGAAACGCGAGCTGCGTGCCAACGTTTTCGCGAAGCTCGCGCTCTATGGCCGCGATCCGCAGGCCCTTGCCGCGGCCCGCGCCATGGTCGAGCTGTACATGCGCGATCCCAGCTCCGTGGATTCCGCTCTCGCCAGGCGCGCCCTGATCATATCCGCGATGGAAGGGAACTCTGACCTTTATGACCGCTATCTCGAACACTTGAAAACCGCCAAAACCCCTGAAGAGTACTACAACTATTTCGGCGCCCTCATGCGCTTTGCCCGCCCTGAATTGACGAAACGGACCTTCGAGTTCGTTCTCAGCTCCGATGTGAAAAACCAGGATCTCTACCGTATCTCTGGCCTGTTCGCCAACCCGGGCACGCAGCCCGCTGTGTGGGAACTCTACAAAAGCAACTTTCCAGCAATCCGTGCTAAATCAGACGCCGCGCTCGGCAGCGATTTCGCGGACGTTGCGGGTTTGTTTTGCGACGAAAAGTTGCGCGACGACTCGCAGGATTTTTTCGCCAACCAGAATCTTCCTGGCGCGGAGCGGGTCCTTCAAAACGCCAAAGACACTGTCAACGCCTGCATCTCTCTGCGCTCCACGCAGCAAGCCAACCTGTCGGCCTACTTGAAAAAGCTCCCGCCAAAATAGCGCAGCTGCCCAGCCTGACGATCCTTTGGCAAACTCAGTCAAATTGCTTGACATTCCGCTCTTCTCTGAATAGGCTCCGCCGTACAAGAATGCAACAAATGTTTCACGTCCTCGCCGCCTGCCGTTTCAGGGGGCAGTTTCGGCTCTGGCATTCTGTTCGATGACTTCATAAGTCGGAGGCTTTAACAGTGAAAATCTCAGCCCGTGCTGGACTTTTGTCTCTGGCCGCCATTTCGCTTTTTTGTTTCTCCGCGATGTTTGCGCAGACTCCCGTCCCCCCACCCACATTGTCAATGACGCATGCGGCGGCCGCCTCCAGCGCTTCCGCTCCAAAGGGCCACGAACTGACTGCTGACGATCTCGGCGCTTTTCTCGACGGCCTCGTGCCTCAGCAGATTGGCCACTCCGACATCGCAGGTGCGGTCGTGGCCGTCGTTAAGGACGGAAAACTTCTGTACGCCAAAGGCTACGGTTATGCCGACGTTGCCAAGAAAATCCCCGTCGACCCGGAAACCACCTTGTTCCGTCCCGGCTCCATCTCTAAAACTTTTGCTTGGACCGCCGTTATGCAGCAAGTCGAACTAGGCAAGCTCGATCTCGACCACGACGTCAACGATTACCTCGACTTCAAAATTCCCCCCGCTTTCAGCAAGCCCATCACCCTCCGCAACATCATGACTCACAGCACTGGTTATGAAGAAACCATCAAGGATCTTTTCCTCACGGACATCAAAAACCTCGTCCCCATTGAGGTTTATCTCCGCGCGCACATGCCCGCGCGCATTTTCCCGCCCGGCGTAACGCCCGCTTACTCCAACTACGCCACGACCATGGCTGCCTACATTGTCGAGCGCGTTTCGGGTCAGAAATTTGACGACTACGTGGAAGAACACTTTTTCAAGCCGTTGAACATGCACTACGCCACTTTCCGCCAACCGCTCCCGGACAATCTCAAATCGTACATGTCCCAGGGCTACATCCTCGGCTCCGGCGAACCTAAGCCTTTTGAAGTCGTCCAGGTCTCTCCCGCCGGATCGCTCTCTGCATCTGCCGTGGATATGACGCACTGGATGATCATGCACCTCCAAAACGGCAAGTATGGCGACGTACAAATTCTAAAGCCGGAAACGGCCATTCAGATGCACTCCCGCCAGGAAGGCTGGCCGGCAGGTATGCATGCCATGTGCCTGGGCTTTTACGAGCAATCCGAAAATGGCCACCGCAGCATCGGTCACGGCGGCGACACGGTCTCCTTCCACAGCGACATGCATCTTCTTCTTAACGACAACGTTGGCATCTTCCTCTCCGTCAACAGTCTCGGCCGCGATCAGGCCGATATGCGCGGCACCTTTTTCAATCGCTTCATGGACCGTTACTTCCCGGAGACCCCGGTAAACGAACCCGGGGTTTCCACGGCGGCCCAGGACGCTAAGGCAGTGGCGGGAACCTACATGGTCAGCCGCCGTTTCGAAACCAACATCCTCGCCGTGACCGGCGTGCTTGGTGAAACGGAAATCGTCGCTGACCCCAAAGACAACACGATTTTCTCTCCAGACATGAAAGGCTTGGACGGCCAGCCGAAACATTTTCGTGAAATCTCCGCCGGCGTCTATCGCTCCCTCGACGGGAAGGACAAACTCGCATTCACCAAAGACGCCATCGGCCGCCCCGTTTTCTATATGGACTACCCGTTCATGGTTTTTCTGCGCGTGGACAGTTTGTTCGACAAAAAGGGTTTCAACTTTTTTGTCATCGGTTTCAGCCTGACCGTTATTGCGCTCACCATTCTGCTCTGGCCTGTCGCCGCGATGTTCCGCAGCCACTATGCCAAGCCGCTGACGCTTGATGACGGCGCTAAGCGCCTTCGCCTGTTGGTTCGCCTCGATTGCATCGCAGCGCTCGTCTTTATCGTGGGATTCGTCTCGATCCTCAACGGTCTCGAGTCTCTGAAAATTTCCGCCGAGGGTTTGGACATTTGGATTCACCTGTTACAGGTTGTCGGCGTTCTCACGGGCTTCGGCGCGCTCCTTGCTCTTCTCAACGCCGTGAAGTCCTGGGGCGATAGCGCCCAATGGCTCTGGTACAAAATCTGGAGCACACTCCAGGCATTTGCCTGCGTCGGCTTCTTCTGGTTCATCTTTCACTGGCACTTCCTGAATTTGCACTTGAACTACTGAGGTTGATACTCTCTTCGGTTGGAATCGGCTTCAGCAGGGTCCGTCTTCCGAGGCGGACACCGCTATTTTGCGCCTTCATACTTGTCCGTGCCCTTCGCTCTCTCTGCGAACTCTCTGTCATGTTTTTGTTTTTTATGCCCTCTAATTCGCGAATTGCGGCAACGACGAAAGCAGCGCCTTAGCCCCATTCCAAAGAATCTGCACTCCAATACAAACCAACAAGAACGACGACAACCTCATAATCACCGACATCGCCGTATCTCCCAACACCCGCGCCAGCCTGTCGGAAAACCCGTAACAAATGTAAATACTCATCGCGATAATCACGCACCCGATGAGGATCGCCATAATCCCTAGAAAATTCCACCCATGGTGCCGCGGAAGATTTGCCCCCAGGGTAATCGCGACAGAGATCGAACCGGGCCCCACCGTCAAAGGCAAAGTCAGCGGATAAAACGCGGTTTTAAATTCATCGCGCGGCGCCACTTTCTTCCGGGCCTTCCCGTCCGGTGTACCATCTTCCTCGTCCTTGCGGTTTAGCATCGCCCAGCCCGTCGCCACAACGATCAGCCCCCCGCCCACTTGGACCACTGGCAGCGAAATCCCAAAGAAAGTGAGGATGTGCGTCCCAATCAGGCACGAGACCACCAGCAGAAAAAGACTATTCACTGCCACGCGCCACGATAGCGCTCGCCGGTCTGCCGCAGCGTAATCCCGCGTCAGCGTCAAAAATATCGGGCTGCCCCCCAGCGGATTAACGATGGGGAACAGCGCACTAAGAATTAAAAGTGTGCTTTTTGCCGCCTCGAGCAAAGGAAATCTCCAGTTCTTTGAGTATATCCGAGCAGCCTAAAAGCGTCACAAGACGCCGAGGAATTGGATGTGAACGCCCGCAAAAGGGCCACGGATTTTTTCTAGGGAAACTGCGCACGCACGATTTTCGCCGTCGTAATAGCCTGTCCCACGTGTCTCTGTGTATGGTCCGCAATATGCACCAGAAGCCCACCCACGGTAGTCGGTAACCTTTTCAGTCCAACCGTGCGAGGCTCTTCGAGAGAGTCCTGTGTTAATTTTCGAACCCGCAGGGCGCCGGCTTCAAGGGCCACCGCAAGCGCTTCGAACAGCTCATCCCTACTGTCCCGAGAACTCATCTCCGACTTCAGCGCTACCAATTGTTGCTCATTCAAAGTGTTTCCTTCGGCATAGGTCAGCAGCCGATCCAGACTCCCCGCGATATGTCGCAGATGAAAAGCCACCGGCGCTATATCCGCGATGCTTCTGTTTAACTGCTCATCGCTCAACGGTCTGCACCAATGCGGAAGGTCTTCCTTGGCAAGCTCCAAGGCATGGAGCACGCCACGATGCACCGCGGGAACTTCCCTAAGCTTTCCCCGAAGCCAGGGTTCCGGCAACTGTTTCTCAGGCATTAGCCTTCCTCCTCAACCAGAAATCTCAAACAAAAATCCATCAGGCTCCACGTATAGGTGATGTGGAGTGCGGGAGCCTACGTTCGCTGTTCTCGAAAATCTCGCATCCAACCCTTGCCCGCGCACAAGAACGTGAGCTAGAGTCTCCGTTCCACTCTGGGGAAAAGCATGCCAAAGAAAAAGTCATTGTCACGCACTGGAAGTCATCCTGGCGAAAAAGTTCGCATGATGATTCCGAAAGGCCGCGTGCATCAGCGCGTCATGCAGATCGCAAAACAAATTCGTGTGGACTTCCCCGAGGAGCCTCTTCATCTGGTCGGTGTCCTGAAAGGCGCGGTTTTTTTCCTTTCGGATCTCGCGCGCGCCATCCACGGCGAAGTCTCCCTAGATTTCCTTGCCGTCTCCAGCTACGGAAAAGACACCAAAACTTCCGGCCAGGTAAAACTCACCAAGGATTTGGACGTAAGCATCGAAGGACGAACCGTTATACTTGTCGAAGACATTTTGGACACCGGCATGACCCTTCAATATCTGCGTCGCATCTTCGAACAGCGCAAGCCGAAACATCTCCGCATCGCCGTGCTCCTGGACAAGCCGGAGCGCCGCATCGCAGACGTTCACGCGGACTATGTGGGCTTCACCATCCCCAATGAATTCGTCGTCGGCTTCGGCCTGGACTATGCCGAGCGTTACCGCAATTTGCCAGGAGTTGGAATTCTCGCATTGAAGCCCACAGAAAAAGGGAAGCGTTCCGAAGTTTAAGTACCTGCCGAAGGTTAAGCGCCTGCCGAACGTGCATGCACTCCCCCCAACGGGATTGTGCTTGCCGAGTCCTTCTCGAAGAAACATAGCCTCTGACCGGACCTTTCCGGGACACCTATCTTCCTCCTGCTATAATGTAGCCAGTACATGAATCCTGAGAACGAACATACAGCGGCCACCGCGCCCGAAACCGCAGAACACTCCGCCGAAGTCCTGAGCACACTTGCGCAAATCGGCGAAGAAGTAAATGCTTCGCTCGACCTCGACGAAGTGCTCGCCCGCTCCGCCGCGCTCATAAAGCGCCATATCGACTACGAAATATTCGGCGTCTTGATGCTCGAGGGAGATGGCGCGTATCTCAAGCATCGCTTTTCCATTGGCTACAACCGCGAGCTTGCCGAGAATCTGCGCATCCCCATCGGACAGGGAATCACCGGAACCGCGGCTGCCACCGGCCACCCCGTCCGCGTCAGCGACACCTCGAAGGACTCGCGCTATATCAACGCAATCGACAGCGTGCGCTCCGAATTGGCCGTCCCGCTGATGCTCCAGGGCAAATGCGTCGGCGTCCTCGACATTCAAAGCCGTCACCTCGACTATTTCACTCCTGAGCAGCAAAGCATTCTCACGCTCCTCGCGAGCCGCCTCGCCGTCGCCATTGATAACGCGCGCTTATTCCAGCGCGTTCGAGCCCAGGCGGATACGCTCCTCCTTCTCAATGAAGTTGGCCGCGAAACCAGCTCTATCCTCGACGTCGAAGAACTCCTCCGCCGCGCGGCTGAACAAATCAAACGCGTGATCGACTATCAAATCCTCAGTATCATGCTCTACGACGAAGATCAAAAAGTTTTCCGCCATCGTGTGGACGTGAAACATGGCCAGCGCGTTCAGGGAAAAATGCGCGTGGCCGCAACGGAAGGCATCGTAGGCGCTGCTGCGGAACTCAAAGAACCTGTTGTGGTCCCCGACGTCACCGTCGACCCGCGCTACCTCATGGTGAATCCTGAAACGCGCTCCGAACTTGCCATCCCCATGATGCACAAAGGCAAAGTCATCGGCGTCCTCGATCTCGAAAGTCCTCAAACAAATTATTTCACCGAAGACCACGTTCAAACACTTTCGATTCTCGCTGCGAACCTCGCCGTCTCACTGGAAAACGCGCGCCTGTACGAGCAAGTCGCCCGCGACGAAGCCCGTCTCGAACGTGATTTGGCGGCCGCCAAGCGCATTCAAGGCGCGCTCCTGCGCCCCGTTCCCCTGGAAGATTTTGGCCTGGACATGGCAGCGCGCTATCTCTCCGCACGCGAAGTTTGCGGCGATTTGTACGAATTCTTGCGCTACGGCCCGCAGCAACTCGGCATCGCCCTCGGCGACGTCAGCGGAAAGGGAACCGCCGCCGCCCTTTACGGCGCCGTAGCCATTGGCATTATGCGCAGTCTCGCCCCACAAAAACTTCAGCCCGCGGAGCTGCTCAAACAAATGAACCAAATTGTCGGTGAGCGGCGCATCGAAGGCCGCTTCATGACGGCGTGTTTCGCAACCTGGCAAAGAGGCCGCCAAAAACTCCGCGTTGCCAACGCCGGGCAATCGCAGCCCTTGCTTTATAAGGATGGTCGCTGCGACAAAATTGCGCTCACTGGATTTCCTCTAGGCATTTTTGAAGAGGTCAGCTACGACGAGTGGGGCGTCACGCTGGTTGCCGGTGATATCGTAGTGTTTCATTCGGACGGCATCGCCGAGACCGCCAACAGTGAGGGTCAATTTTTCGGAACGGAAAAGCTGCGTTGTTTGATCGAGCAGCACCATGAAGAGAGCGCGACGGAGATTGCCGACATGGTTTTGCGCGAAGTGGACTGGTTTGCCAGCAACGCGCCGCTGTCGGATGACCGCACGCTCGTGGTGTTGAAAGTGCGATGAGCGCGGCTCCGGCAAAGCCTCAGCAGAAGCTTGCCTTTGTTGATCCAGCTGATTTCACGCCGCACTTCGCGTGGAAAAAAGTCCCGCGCGAAGCCGGTACCGAGCACGTTTTTTGCGAAGGCGTTGATCTCGTCGCGGCAGCCGGGGCGTTTGGCACTCCCACGTATCTGTATAGCCGCACGGCTGTGTCGGATGCTCTCAGCGAGTTCGAGATCGGCCTGAGCAAAATTCCCCACACGATTTGTTACGCGGCTAAATCCAACGGCAATCTTTCGATTTTGAGTCATCTCGCGAAAATGGGCAGCGGGTTCGACATTGTTTCTGGCGGCGAGCTCGAACATCTTCAGCATCTTGGAGTTCGCGGTGACCGTATCGTTTTCTCCGGCGTGGGAAAAACGCGCCAAGAAATTCGCGCTGCGCTGCAGTACGTTCCCGGACGTGCTGGTCGTCATACCAGGCCGACCAAAAGCGGAATTCTTTTGTTCAACGTAGAATCTGAAGCCGAGCTCGAAGTTTTGCTCGAAGAGTCCGAAACGCACGCGCGGCTCGGAGGAAAAGTTCCTTCGGTGGCGATTCGCGTGAATCCGGATGTGGCCGCCGGCGGCCATCCTCATATTTCCACGGGGCGTCATAATCATAAGTTCGGTCTCGACTGGCCGGAAGCTCGTCGCCTTTATCTCGCCCACAAAGATTCCGAATATCTGCGCTGGAAGGGAATCAGCGCCCATATCGGTTCGCAGATTGTTTCGCTCCATCCATTTCGCCGCGCCTTTGCGCGCGTAGCAGGCTACATCAAAGAACTGAAGCGCGCCGGAGTCGAGCTGGAGTATCTCGATTTGGGCGGCGGTTTGGGCGTTCGTTATACGACGGAGAGAAATTCTTCGCGTCTCGAGTACGCGCGTATGGTTGCGGGCCTCGTGCGTCCGCTTGGATTGCACCTCTTGCTCGAGCCGGGGCGCTCCATCATCGCCGCCGCGGGAATTTTGCTAACGCGCGTGATTTACACGAAGCGCAATCGCGGCAAGACATTTGTTGTCGTAGACGCCGCAATGAATGACCTGCTGCGGCCCGCGCTCTATGGTGCGGTACATCCGATTACGCGCCTTTCCCGGCGCGTTGGCGCGAATAAGTTTTCCACCGATCGCGTTGATGTTGTCGGACCAGTTTGCGAGACGGGCGATTGCCTCGTTCACGACTGGCCTCTTGGCCAAGTCAAGTCAGGTGACGTGCTCGCCATCTGGACCGCTGGCGCCTACGGCATGACACAGTCTTCCAATTACAACGCCCGCACTCGCCCCAGCGAAGTCTTGGTCTATGGCGCGCACACCAAGCTGATCCGCCGCCGCGAAACTCAGGACGATCTGCTTCGTACCGACGTCCTTGCCACTGCTCGTGGTCTTCGGTTTACCTAGAACTCACTTCAACGCCACCCGGCCCGCATGATACCCGGTCAAGGACATCAACTGCTTTTCCAATTCTGCTGCTGCTTCCGGCGCTTCTTTCTCCCCAGTCAGCACGGAATGCACCGCGGCGGCATACAACGCGCTAGCCTGCGCATATTGGCTTCCTACCTCCAACGAAGGCCTAAGAACGACTCTCGCGCCCTGAATCGAATTGTCTGAATGGTCCGGGTGGTCCGTTTCCGGTGTGCTATAGAACTCCGAATGATCCGCGGAGACCTTCATTCGCTTCTCAATCGACTCGATTTGCGTGTGAATCAGAAAGCGAACTAGCCGCACAGTCTCTTGGACATATATCGAATGCCGCGAAACTGCCAGCCCGGAACCTCCCAATGTCCCGCCCCATCCTCCTGGCCCTCCGGGGACGTTCGTAAATCCAGTGCTCACGCGTGACTCCGAACCTCGCCAATGAACCCGGCTGAAGGGCCCTATCGGCGCGAGGCTTGTCCCAAGCCACAATCGGTTGAATGCCGCTCCTCCCGAATCAAAGACGTTCATCGAATCTTTTTCATGGTAGGCAACGACACCCGGTGGCGATATAGAACCGACCCACCGCCGCGCCCGCCGCCATGCCCGAATCGCCGCGGGATTGTTCACACTGATCGTTCGATCGCTTTCAACGATTCTGCCTCCGCCCTCGGCGGCCTGCCATTCCAAGGCATTGCAGGTCAATGCTTCCGATTCAGCTCCTTGCCATACGTAGCCCCAGAAACCTGTTTTACCTCTGGCGCGCTCGCCTGCCTGGATTTTTTTTGCCATCGCTTCCAGTTCATCCCATGTTTTGGGCGGATGGTCATAGCCATACTCTCGAAGCAAGTCTGCTCGGTATTCTAGCGACCCTATGTTCACTTCGTAGGGGATGGCCAATACCTTGCCATTGTCGGTGTAGCTGGGCAGCAATTGCGGCACAACTTGCGCAATTTCCTCCTGCATGTAGGGCCGCAGATCGATCAGATCGGGTTCGAAATGCTCAGACCAGATCGGATCGATAGCGAATAGGTCGAGACCCGAGGGATCCTGCTGCAAGAGTGCGCCAAAAAACTTCAGTTGTTCGAACGTACTCTCGGGCACCGGAATATCTCGGACTTGGATACCGCTTTCACGGCTGAACTGCTCCGATATGGCCGCCCTGGTCGCCAGATCGTCGGGTCGGAAGGACCAACCGTGGGGAAAATTCAATGTAACCGGCTTGCTCCCTTTTACGTAGTGCTCTTCCTTCGACGACGTGCAGGAAATGAGTAGCAGCGCCGGCAACAAGACTCCCAGGATCATTCGTGCGGATGCCACGCGCATTCGTGCCCCCGATGACGTGCTCTCGCCCACGATAGACGCACCGCTCCCCCTATCCGGCTTCACTGGAACTCCCAAACTGGAATCGTAGTGCCGGCACGATACCACCTCTTCCGCTCCATCACATAACGAATTTGGCTCCAGCCCGGTCCCGTGGGCAAGATTGCCTGGTTCTCATAGGGCTTTTTGTGTGGATGAGTTCCGGATGAGTGAGTTTCATGAGCCGATTGTACTGGTCGAGCAAGTCTTGGCCTGCTGAAGGAACCAAGCCCTGGGCATGAAGCAGGAGATTCGCTTCGACTTCGTCGCGAACCACTTCCGCCAGGACCAGTTGACGGGGACTGGTGGAGGTCGCTTCCTACGAACTGCTTGTAGAGGGGGACTCGAAGGCGATGTTCGCAGGTACGCGAAGTTCTACCTCAGTGCCAGCGCCGGTGCGGCTTAGAGCTTTGAGTTTCGCGCCGATGCGGTCGGCGCGCTCGCGCATCGTCGAGAGGCCCCAGTGGCCTTCGCGGCCGGATTGCAGCACATGGTCGTCAATGCCGCAGCCGTTGTCGCGCACGAAAACGCGCAACTGGGCGGGAGAATATTCGAGTTCGACCTCGATGCGGCTGGCCCCGGAATGGCGGAAGGAATTCAGAAGAGCTTCGCGGCCGATGGAATACACTTCGTTGCGGATGGCTGGATGCAGCGATTGCGGATGGCCTTCCACGATGACGTGGAAATCCACGCGTTGTTTTAGGTTTAGTTCCTGCGGGACTTGAGAGAAGGCTTGTTCCAACGCTTGCGTTTGCGCATCAGAGGAACGGAATCCTCGCAAGGCATTGCGGCCTTCTTCGATGACCTGGCCAGTGAGTTTTTGCGCGCGCGCGAATGAAGCTCTCGCCGGAGAGTCGGGCGGGAGCTGATCCATGGCGACGTCGAGCTGCATGGAGACGCTGATAAAACCCTGAAGCAGTGTGTCGTGAAGTTCGCGGGCGATCCGGCTGCGCTCGTTGACGCGCTCTTCCATGCGGAGTTCGACAATGCGGCGCGTGGTGGCCCAGCCAAAGAAAGCGGCAATGAAGAACGTGGCGATGGCCGTGGCAGGAACGATGAAAAGGATGCGGTTCTGCACCCTGTTCATGTTGACGATGGCTTCATTGAGTTCGGAGCTGACTTCCCGATCTATGCCTTCCACCAGGGCGGAAATCTGAACTTCGAGAGGTTTCATTTCGTTGGCCTGGCGAAGGCGAACGGCGTCCCAGTCGCCTGAGTTCGCGAGCGCGATGACGGCCTCAAGTTGGGAGGGCAGAGTAATTTCGATGGCTTCCAGGGCGGGGACGAACGCGGGATCGACTGGAGCTTCTGAGGACGACTGGACCAGCGCTGCCTTGGTGCGCTTCGTTTGTTCGAGGAGGCTTGCGCGCAGCGGGCCGGCTTCGGTTACCAGGCGCTGGGGGTCGCGGGAGAGGGTGAGTTCGTCGAGGCGCTGGTGAAAAGCGCGGAGTGCTTCCTGGAGGCGGAGGATAGCGATGACTTGCTGGCTGACTCCATTAAGTCGGTCCGTTTGCAAGCGCGCGATGTGGAATTGCCATATCAGCAGGCCGTTGCCACCCAGAATGAGCGCGAGCAGGACGAGGAAGGCAAAGGTCAGGTGCGGACCGATATTGAACGGGCTGGCGTCGGGCGATTTCATCTTTTTGTTATTTGGAGCTTCCTCCGTTCTCGCATCGGACCGCTCCACGGCGCCGGATAAGTGTAGACGTTGGATGCAGTTGCGCGCCTGGTTTGATACCGCCTAGTTTACCGGCTTTGGCGAACCAGTACTGTGGCGATGATTTCCACGAGTTTTGTCGAGTCCGAAGGACCGCTAGGCCTCGCCCCACTTTAGTTTGCTGCGAAGGATTTCAAAGTAAGATTTTTTGGGAGGCTGGATTAGATTCAGGGAGAGTGGGGAACGCGTGATGCTGATGCGATCTCCGGATGCGAGCGGGATGCCCTTCTGGCCGTCGAGCGTGAGAAAAACGGATTCGGCGCTGCCGGTGAGGGTGACGTCAATGCAGCACGCGTCGCGGACGACTACAGGACGATCGGTGAGCGTGTGCGGGCAGATTGGTGTGATGATGAACGCCTCGACGCCAGGGTGCACGATGGGGCCACCAGCAGAAAGGGAATAAGCAGTTGAGCCTGTGGGAGTGGCGAGCACCAGACCGTCCGCCCGGTACCGGCAGACGAAGTCGCCTTCGATGGAGAGTTCCAGTTCGATCATGCGGGCTAGTGCGCTTTTGTTGACTACCGCGTCGTTGAGGACGTGTTGTTGGTCGATCATTTCTTTGCCGCGGAAGAGTTGGACCTGGAGCATGACGCGGGCGCTCATCGAAAAGCGGCCCGCCAAGGTCTCTTCGAGAGCTGGGTAGAGTTCTTCCACTGTGAAGCTGGTCAGGAAACCGAGACTGCCCATGTTGACGGGAAGAATCGGGATGCCGCGGGAGGCAGCTACGCGGGCTGCCGCGAGCAGTGTACCGTCGCCACCGAGGACCAGAAGAATTTCCGATTGCGCGGCGATCTCTTCGCGCGGAATGCCCTTTGCCGGAATCGGCAGCGAGGCAGCGGTTTCCTGGTCGTAGAAAACCCTCAGGCCGCGGGATTCGAGCCATTCGAGAAGAGGCGGCAGCACTGTGGAAAGATTCGCGCGGCGCGGGCGGGAGATTACGCCGATGGATTTGAAGTTTTGATTTGCGGGCATGACTGGTGCGATTCTACTTCAGGACTCCTTTCGCGCGTGGAGAAAATACTCCTGGTTGCCTTCGGCGCCCGTCAGGCGGCTTGCGGCGACCTTTAGGATGCACAGACCCGCGGCTTCGGCGGCTTTTTTTACGGCGGCGATCGCCTTTTCGTGGAGGGCCCGATCTTTGACGATGCCGCCCTCAGGAATTTCTTCGCGGCGCAGCTCGAACTGAGGTTTTATCAGGATTAGAAAATTGGCTTTTGGTTTTGCGCAGGCTGCTGCCGGAACGAGGATCTTGACAACGGAGATGAACGAGACGTCGGCGACCACCAGGTCGGCTTGCTCTGGCATGGCTTTTGGAAGTTTAGGGTGAACGTTTCGTGTACCTGCAAGATCTTCGGGTTTTAGTTCGCGAGCGTTGCGTTCCACAGGGATCACGCGCGGATCGTTTTGGAGCTTCCAGGCTAGCTGGGGCGTGTTTACGTCTACTGCGTAGACTCGGGTTGCGTTGTGCTGGAGCAAGCAATCCGTGAAGCCTCCCGTGGAGGCGCCTACGTCGAGGCAAATTAAACCTTGGGGGGCAATCGAAAAATCTTCGAGTGCGCCTTCTAGTTTTAGGCCGCCGCGGCTGGCATATTTTTGGTGGCGGCTGGTTAGTTCGATTTGTGCGTCGGATGCGACGGGCATTCCGGCTTTTTGCGCGTGAACTTGATCCACGCTCACTTCGCCAGCGAGAATCATCGCTTGCGCTTTTTGTTGAGAATCAGCCAGGCCGCGTTCGACTAGGAGAACATCGAGGCGAGTGCGGCGGGGTTTGGGTTTCATTGACGCGCTGCTTAGAATTCCGAGTTTAACATGGCGGAGTAATAGTCATCCGCTGTCCTGGCGGCTCCGTGACCTCTGTGCTCTCCGTGTGCCCTGTGTAAAATCTCTTTCCTTCGGCTATTTGTCGCAGGCCATCGTTAAGAAAAGCAGCGTCGAGCCGCCGCACTCCAAAGTTACGTGCGGCGCTCGACTAGATACTCGGCGATTTCGCGGAGGCGGCTGGCGCGGTCTCCATAGGGCGCCAGTTCGACGATCGCTTTTGCTGAGAGTTCGTTTGCGATTTGGTGGGCACGGTCGAGGCCGTGGACTGCGGGATAGGTTGCTTTTTGTTGGGCTATGTCTTTGCCGGCGGTTTTGCCCAGGGCGGCGCTGGATTCTTCTACGTCGAGGATGTCGTCGGTCACCTGGAAGAGGAGGCCCAGTGATTCGCCGAAATTGCGGAGGCGGGTTACGTCGCCCGGTGTAGCTCCTGCGCAGAGGGCGCCTGAGCTGACGGAAGCGCGGAT
Source organism: Betaproteobacteria bacterium (assembly GCA_903970165.1). Classification (GTDB taxonomy): domain Bacteria; phylum Acidobacteriota; class Terriglobia; order Acidiferrales; family UBA7541; genus Acidiferrum. The sequence goes on along the minus strand of CAJCHZ010000056.1, from coordinate 78,785 downwards.
GAGCGCGGCGGTTTTGGAGCGGTGAATGTATTCGAGAGCTTCTGGCGTGATGCGTTTGCCTTCGGCTTCAAGGTCCGCGACCTGGCCGCCGACCATGCCATTGATGGTGCCTGCGGCCACGGAGATTTCGGTGAGCATGGCTACGCGGCGGTTTGCATCGACTGGCGCGGCGGCGATGGTCTCGAACGCGAGAGTCAGAAGAGCGTCCCCCGCGAGGATGGCTGCGGCTTCGCCGAATTTTTTGTGGCTGGTGGGCTTGCCGCGGCGGAGGTCGTCGTTGTCGAGCGCGGGGAGGTCGTCGTGGATTAGAGAGTATGTGTGGATGAATTCGATGGCGCAGGCTGGGTAGTGGGCTGCGGCGACATCTGGGTTAAAGACGCGCGCTGTTTCGAGGCACAGGATGGGGCGGATGCGTTTGCCGCCTGCGAAGACGCTGTAGCGCATGGCCGTGTGGATCGACGGCGGCTGCATCGTTTCCGCAGGCATCAGGCGGCCTAGAGAGGCGTCGACGGCTATCCGATCTTCCTCGAAAAAGGCGGGGAGCATCATTGGGAGAAGAGAGTTGAAAGTTGAGAGTTGAAAGTTGAAAAGAGAGAAGGCGACGCCAATCGGGAGATTGGCGTTCCCGGGGATCGGCTATCGATCACGATTCAGACTCGCTTTCGGGGTCGAAGATTTCGGCGACGAGTTTGCCGTCGGCTTTTTTCAGGAGGATTTCTACGCGGCCTTCGGCTTCTTCGAGTTGCTTCTGGCATTCGCGGGAGAGGGAGACGCCTTCTTCGAAGAGTTTCATGGCGTCGTCGAGAGAGAGTTGTGGGCTTTCCAGGCGGCGGACGACTTCTTCGAGGCGCGCCAGTGAGCGCTCAAAATCGGGCTTCTTTGGAGCTGGCGCTTCCGGTTTTTTGGGTGCAGGTTGATTCACCTTGTCGGCCTGTGTCCTTTGACTTTATTTTTGGCAGTGCGCACAGAAATATGTGGCACGGACGCCTTGCGTGCTGCGTTTGACCGGGTGCCCGCAGCGGCGGCATGGTTTTCCTTCGCGATCGTAGACGCGGAGGATTTCTTCCAGTCCCTGGAACCACCACTCCGGATCGCGAAAATCCGGCGCCGGATGCAGACAGCATTCTAAGGCACGCGCGAGAACAGAGACAATCGCTTTGTGGAGTTTGCCGGACTCAGCGGCGGTCAGAGAATTTGCGCGACGCCGGGGGTTGAGTTTGGCGTGCCAGAGAGATTCGCAGGAATAGATGTTGCCGACGCCGGCGACTTTGGATTGGTCGAGGAGAAATTCTTTGATGGGGCGCTTCGATGCGGCGAGTAATTTTGTGAATTGTGGTGTGGTGAAGCCGGGGGAGATTGCGTCAATGCCTAACCCGGCGATGGCGGGGCAGGATGGTTCGGAATCCCAGGCCAGGACGCGTCCGAAATGGCGGCCGTCGGCGAAACCGAGGACGCCTTTGTCCAGCTCGAAGGCTACGTCAACGTGGACGCCGTTTTCGGGCTTGAGTTTGTTGGCTTTTGCGAAGAGTTCCTTTGCGCCCGAAAACCAGAGGAGCTGGCCGTCGAGTTTGAAGTGTAGGGTGACGATCCCGGTAGCGAGTTCGAGCCAGAGATATTTTCCTTTTCGGCGCACGGCGCGAATTTGCTGGCCTTCGGTGGCGTGCGCGAGTTTGGCAGGAGCCTGCGGTTTTGTGGCGATGGGGTGAAGGACGTGGACGCAGCGGATTTTGCGCCCTTCGACAAGCGGGCGGAGCGATTGGGCGACGGCTTCTACTTCCGGTAGCTCAGGCATGTCTCGGCGAGCCCGTCTATTCGATGCAGGCCCCTTCCCCCTGTTTTTTGTAAGTGTTGCTGATAAAGGACTTAGTGTTCCCGTAAGTCGTTTCGAATCAACACTTGTGAGCACCTGTTTAAGTGCTGATTCTAAAGAGCTTAGAGGTATACCTGGCGCAAGCCTTGAACGGCCATGAGCTCACGTCCATGATCCCTCTTACAGGATGCCAGGGACTCCCCTAAAAGCAAAAACGCCAGCGTAAAGCTGGCGCTACCGTCCTAGAGTGAAATTTTCTCAGCAACCCTTTTTACACCATTTAAGGGTTGTGTCAAGACTAAAGGCGATAAACCTTAGGTCATTGAGTGGGTTTGAGGGTTAGGGTGTGTCTGCGGGCTTTGGCTTCGGCTGGGTTTGTGTAGGGGGTGACGATGGGTTTGCCTTCGTACCACGAGGAGAATTGGTCGGAGTAGTGAGAGCTGGCGGGTTGGCCGGACTCGCCTGCGGGGATGACGAGGATGGAATCATCCCAATTGGCGAGGTTGGCGATGAAGCGCATGGAGGGTCCGTGGCGTGGGTTGGCGGCGCGGATGCTGTACTGCGTGCCGGATTGCGGTTTGCCGGAGATGCTGAGGAGAGTTTTAAGAAAGCCCTGGCGGCCGATGGGATGAAGCATGTCTAGAGAATTGAATTCTTTCCATTGCCAGTTTTCGGGGCGGTCACTTTTGGTTTGTTCGGCGAGCATGATTACGGCCTGGTCGGCTGCGGCGGCAAGGAGCTCGTCGTAGTTTTTGTAGGCGGGGGGCAGCCATTTTGCGGGGCGGTCGGTGAGGATTTTTTGGAGGAAGGTTGTGCTGCGCCAGCGGTAGAGATTGGTGTCGTTGCCGAGATAGGGTTCGAGAAGGAGATTGAGAGCTGCTGTGCGGGTCATGACGAGGAAAGAGACGAGAGGGGAATCAGGATCGGCGATGCCGTTCCAGTCTCGAAGTTCGGCAACCAGTTTTTGGGCGCGGGGATCTTTTGGCTGGGCGATTTTGGCGGAGGCGGTGAGCTGGTCGGCGAGGAAAACGTGGGGGAAGGAAAAGGCGTCGGTTTGGACTTTCAGCATGTCAATGGGGCGGAGATTCGTTTTGTCGTGCAGGAGATCGTAGATGCGGGCGGTGCGGTAGGGTTCTTCCCAACGATCCGTGAGATAGGGCTTGTAGTTTGGGCCGACGACGCGAGCGTTGGCAGTGACGATGAAACCGCTGTCGGGATTGAGGGCTTCTGGGAGTTGGTCGAAGGGAATGTAGCCGGTCCATTCGTAGTCATCGGTATCGCCGGGGACGGGGACTTCGCCATGGCCCTTTTTTCGGATGGGGACGCGGGCGGCCATGAGGTAGCCGATGTTGCCTTCGACGTCGGCATAGACGGCGTTTTGCGCGGGGCCCCAGACACGCTTCATGACGTCGCGAAATTCGTGCCAGTTATTGGCTTTGGAGAGCTGGCTGTAGGTATTGGCGAGGCCCCCGGGTTCGAGGGCGGTCCATTTGAGGGCGAAGACTTTGTCGCCTTCGGTGTGAACGACGGGGCCGTGACGCGTGACGACAACCCTCAGGTGCTTGTCAGGCTGGCCTTTGATGTGGATGACTTCGTCGAAGACCTGGGCTTTTACCCAGGCATTGTTGACGCGATATTCGTCGGGCGAGGCGGGGTTGAAAGTTTCGATGTAGAGGTCCTGAACGTCGGCGCCGTTGTTTGTGAAGCCCCAGGCGATGTGGTCGTTGTGGCCGATGACGATGAGCGGGGCACCGGGGAGAGTAACGCCTTTGGCGTTGTAGCCGGGGGCGGTGAGATGGACTTCGTACCAGATTGGCGGGATGGAAAGTTCGAGGTGCGGGTCGTTGCAAAGAATGGGCTTGCCGGTAGCGGTATGGGCACCACTGACGACCCAGTTGTTGCTGCCGAGGCTCTGGCGAATTTCACTTTGCGATTCCTCGAGAAAGCTTTGAATGGCAGGCCAGAGCGCGGAGGTGATGTCGGCGGAAGTTTCTGGCGCGGGTTTGGAATTGTAGTGCCGTGTGACGGAGGCTCTTAGGACAGTGTCCTCGTCGTCTATGTCGTCGTCCTCGTCGTCTTCGTCGGGATCGACGCGCGAGGCCTGGGAGCCGTCGTTGGGTTCGTTGGGATCGCCGACAACGAAATGATCCATGGGGGAGTCGTCAGCGAAGAGTTCTTTGGATCGGTCTGGGCCGACGCGCTCCTGGACTTTGGCGCGGTCGAGTTCGCGCTCCCAAGTGTCGGTCAGGTTTTGGTACATGTAGCCAGCGATGACGAGGGAGTCGGTGGGCTGCCAGGGCTGCGGCTTGTATTTGAGGAGAGGAAACTCGATAGGAAGAGTCGTTTCGTGCTGCTCGATGAAACGATTCACTCCGCGGGCGAAGGCTTCCAGCAGGGCGCGGGGGTCTTTGTCCATGCTGGCGAATTCGCGATCGGCGATGCGGGAGAAGCCGAAGGTGCGGAATTGTTCGTCGGATTTGAGGGCGAGCGGACCGACGATTTCTGAAAGCTGACCGCGGGAGGCGCGGCGCATCAAGTCGAGCTGCCAGAGGCGGTCCTGGGCCATGACGTAGCCTTGGGCTTCGACGGCGTCTTCGAGGGAAGAGGCGCGGATGTGGGGGACGCCCCAAGTGTCGCGGTCGATGGAGACTTCTTTTTGGAGGCCGGGGAGGGAGATGGAGCCGTCGAGTTGAGGGAGGGGGCGATAGGCGAACCACCAGGCCAGAGCGCCGGCGGCGATGACAATCAATGCGAGTGTCCAGATTAGAAGGCGAAGAATCTTCCGCAAGCAAGCTCCCGGGCGCAGTTGTTGAAGCTTGAGTTTAGAGGAGAGGGTGCGGGGGCGCAACCGGCGGGTGGAAGACGTGGAAGACGCCTGCGGTCGAAGCGGCAGCATAAAGCAACCTGAAGGCGGCGCTTATCGTGCATGAGCCATTCAATCATCGACTAGTTGACGCGCTTCCGAAGAAAATGCATTCGGGGTAAAAGTTATCGTACGCCCCAAATTGAAGCACGCCGTTTTTTTCGATTTGGATATGAAGGATGGCCTTCGGCACTGATCCGCCGATTGCAGGAATGATCTTCTCCACCGTGGATGGTTCCAGAAGTACAATCACAAAATCCTGCTTAGGCCGCAGAGTGTTTCGCTTAAGAGCCATCGTTGGTTCTTGCGATGCGCCCGGTATGGTCAGCAGCCGTAGCCCTCCTAGATCACCCTCGAAAGAGATATGTGCGTCCCCAGCCAGCTCATTCATCAGTGCCAGCAATAGTCGCCTTTTGTCTTGGACTTTCCAGAATTTGAAAGGGCCTTCCACGCGCGAATCTTAGCATGTCGAATCTGGACGGCCCCAGCTACGTTTGCGCGCTGTGATAATCTAATCGGATACGACTATGAGCATGTACAAAGCAGTGCCGAGAGTGCCGGATTTTCCTGCGATGGAGCGCGAGATTTTGCGCTTCTGGGAGGAGAACCGGATCTTTGCGAAATTGCGGGAGAAGAACACAGGCGGACCGAAGTGGTCGTTCCTGGATGGGCCGATTACCGCGAATAACCCTATGGGTGTGCACCACGCGTGGGGAAGATCGCTGAAGGATATGTATCAGCGGTATAACGCGATGCGTGGGTGCGAGCTGCGTTACCAGAATGGATTTGATTGCCAAGGGCTTTGGGTGGAAGTGGAAGTCGAAAAGAGCATGGGTCTGAAGACGAAGCGCGAGATTCGGGAGTTTGGGATTGAGAAGTTCGTGCGGGCTTGCAAGGAACGCGTGTTGACGTTTGCGGCGCGGCAGACGGAGCAGTCGGTACGGCTGGGTTACTGGTGCGATTGGGACGATCCGAAAGTTCTGGTGGCTTTGCGCGATGCTCTGGCCGATGGGGATCGCGTTGTTACCGCGAAATTACCCAGCGGGATTACAGAAACGGCGCGAGCCAGCGAGATTATCCGGAAGTTGGGATCGGCGGAGTATGGCGGGAGTTATTTTACTTTTTCGGATGAGAACAATTACACCATTTGGTCGTTTTTGAAGAAGTGCCACAGCGAGGGATTTATTTATCGCGGGCATGACGTGATGCCATGGTGCGGGCGGTGCGGGACGGGATTGTCGCAGATGGAAGTGGCGGAGGGGCGGCGGATTACTACGCACACGTCTGTGTTTGTGCGGTTCCCGATTAAGGGGAAAGAGAAAACGGCGCTGCTGATCTGGACGACCACGCCATGGACGCTGACGTCGAATGTGGCAGTGGCTGTGAATCCGGAGATGACTTATCTGAAGGTCAAGCACGGCGATTGGTTTTACTACGTGGCGAAAGGGAATTTTGAGCACGATCGCTTGCAGGATTTGACGGTGGAAGGGAAGCACGAGGCGCACAAGCTGCCTTCGATTCGAACGATTCTGAAGGGGAGCGGCGGCGTGGAAGTGATCGAGGAGATTCCTGGTAAGGATTTGATTGGGCTGACTTACACGGGGCCGTTTGACGAATTGCCCGCTCAGAAAGCGGCGGGCGGCGTTTTTCCTTACGGCGAGACGGGAGGGGGAAAGTCGTCGGCGGAAGCGCATCGTGTGATTGGGTGGGAAGAGATTAGCGAGGCGGAGGGCACCGGGTTGGTGCACATCGCGCCGGGTTGCGGTGCTGAAGACCAGGAGCTTGGAAAAGAGAACGGGATTCCGTTTATTGCGCCGCTGGATGAGAGTTCTGTTTTTCTGGAGGGATTTGGGCAGTTTACAGGGCGCAGCGCGAATGAAGTGGCGGATGACATTATCGCGGCTTTGAAAGCGAGCGGGATGCTCGTGGCGCGCGAGAAATATCCGCACGTTTATCCGCATTGCTGGCGATGCAAGGAAGAACTGGTGTTCCGGCCGGTGGATGAGTGGTTCATTCGCATGGATTGGCGCGACCGCATTCAGCGCGTTGTGCCGACGATCAAGTGGATTCCAGCGGAGGGCGAAGCCCGCGAGCAGGATTGGCTGCGCAACATGAGCGACTGGATGATCTCCAAAAAGAGATTTTGGGGATTGGCGCTACCGATTTGGGTTTGCGGGGATTGCAGCCATTTTGCGGTGATCGGGAGCAAGGAAGAGTTGAAGGAGAAGACGGTGGAAGGTTGGGAGGTGTTTGAGGGGAATTCGCCGCACCGGCCTTACATTGATGCGGTGAAGATTCGGTGTGAGAAGTGCGGCGGATTGTCAACGCGAATCGAGGATGTAGGGAATCCTTGGCTGGATGCGGGGATTGTGCCATTCAGCACGATGGGCTACACGACCGACAAGGCTCACTGGGAGAAGTGGTTTCCAGCGGATTTGGTGCTGGAGAGTTTTCCGGGGCAGTTTAGGAACTGGTTTTACTCGATGCTGGCGATGAGCGCGATGATTGACGGGCGGGCGCCGTTCAAGGCGTTGCTTGGGCACGCGTTGGTGCGCGATGCGCGCGGCGAGGAGATGCATAAATCCAAGGGAAATTCGATTGCGTTTGATGAGGCTGCGGAGGCCCTTGGGGCCGAGGTGATGCGGTACATTTATACGGAACAGAAGACGGCGCAGAATTTGAATTTTCCCGATTTGCATCCGACCGGGAATGCCGGGCAGACGATGGATGGGGATGCGCGGCGGAAGTTGCTGACGTTTTGGAATTGCTACAGCTTTTTTGTAATGTATGCGGGGGCGGATGGTTGGAAGCCCGGCGGGGCTGCGCTAGCCGTTACGAACGAGCTGGATCGGTGGGTTTTGAGCAAGCTGCAGCGGTTGGTGGGAGAGGCGAACAGCGCTTTTCAGAATTTTGAGCACTATAAATTGGTTGAGGCTTTTCAGGAGTTCGATGAAGAGTTTTCGAACTGGTATTTGCGGCGGTCACGGCGGCGTTTTTGGAAGAGCGAGGGTGATGCGTATCAGACTTTGTATGAAGTGCTCACGACCGTTACGCGCGTGATGGCCCCAGCTTTGCCGTTTTTGACCGAGGACATTTATCAGAACCTGGTGCGGTCGGTAGATTCGTCCGCCCCGGAGTCGGTTCACTTGACGAGGTATCCTCAGGTCAACGCTGCGCTAGTTGATGAGGCGCTGGAGCAGAGTATTGCGGCAGTGATACGAATCAAGAATCTTGCGTTGAGCTTGCGGACGCAGAGCAAAGCGAAGATTCGGCAGCCCTTGAGCACGCTTTATGTACGGCCTAAGGATACCGCCGATCGTCGCGTGCTGGAAAATGCGGATTACGTTGCGCAGATTCTGGAAGAGACCAACGTTAAACATCTAGTTTTGATTGACGACGAGAAGACGCTCGTGAAAGTCCGGCTGAAGCCGGACGCGAAAAAGATTGGACCGCGGGCCGGAAGATATTTGAGAGCCATTGGCGAAGCTTTCGAAAACGCCGATCCCACGCAGGTGCTCAAAGGCGGACCGTATTCCGTTCAATTGCCCGATCAAACTTTTGAGATCGCTCCCGAGGAGATCGTCGTTTACTTCGAGGGGCCGGAAAACCTGAAATGCAGTTTGGAGCAGGGAACTTTCCTTGCGCTGGACACGACGCTGACGCCGGAGCTTTTGCAGGAAGGGCTGGCGCGCGATTTCAACCGGCTTTTACAGGATCAGCGCAAAGTGCTGAACCTCGATATTTCCGATCGCATCGTGGTGACGTATTCGGCTTCGCCGCGGCTTGCGGAGGCCATCACCGCGCATGAGGCGTTTCTGCGAAACGAACTGCTTGCCGAACGGCTGGAGAAAAGCCCGACGCCAAACGGCGGCGTAAAACTCGCGCTGAGCGGCGAGGATGTTTTTGTCACGATTACTCGCGCATAGCCGCCATCGCTCGTGTATAGCGGGCACGCGCTCGACGCGCAGCGCGGGCGGACTGCTACAATGCCGCTAGGGGTTCCCTAGAACTTATGTTTGCGGTGCGATTAATTGGTGTGCTGGCACTCGTGGCGCTGAACGGTTTTTTTGCGGCGGCTGAGTTCTCGCTGGTGGCCGTGCGGATGTCACGGGTCCGGCAGCTTGTCTCCAGCGGAGATATTCGAGCGCGCGTCGTGGAGAAATTGCTCGCGGACTTGCACCGCGTTGTTTCGGGAGTGCAAGTTGGTATCACTCTGACGAGTCTGGCCATCGGAGCGCTCGGCGAAGCCACACTCGCCAGCCTTTTCCAACAAATCTGGCACGGCACAGCCGGCACAAAGACCGTGTTTTTTGCCCACGCGGCGGCCCTAGGCTGCGCATTCGCGTTACTGAGTGCGATGCATGTTGTTGTTGGCGAGCTGGTGCCGAAGACGGTCAGCCTTGCAAAGGCGGAGCGTGTGGCGCTGCTGATCGCGCTGCCATTTCAGTGGTTCCTGAACACGTTTCGCTGGGCGATTGATTTGCTGGACGGAGTGTCCGGGGCCATTGTGAAAGCAATGGGAGTGGTGTCGCCGCAGAGCCACGAATCGGCGCACTCGACCGAAGAACTGCAAATCCAAATCCAACAAGCGCGCGAGCGGGGATTGATCGCGCCGGGCGAAGAAAAGTTCATCGTCAGCGCCATCGAACTCGGGCGGGTGCAGGTGCGCGAGATCATGGTGCCGCGTCCGGACATTCATTTGCTTCCCGTCGAAGCGACTTTGGACGAAGTGATGCGGATTTTTGCGACGTCGCAGCGCTCGAGGATTCCCGTTTATCGCGGTTCGGAGGACCATGTTCTGGGGTTCGTACACATCAAAGACATGCTCTGGATTTTGCTGGACCGGGAGCGGCGTGTGGAGGAAAACCTTGCGCCTCCGGCTTTTGATTTGCGGCGGGTGTTGCGCGAAGTTTTGATCGTTCCCGAAACAAAACCCGCGAGCGAGCTGCTGCACGAATTACGCACGCGGCACATGGGCATGGCTATGGTAGTGGATGAATTTGGAAGCATACTCGGGCTGGTCACGCTCGAAGACATTCTGGAACAGGTGGTTGGCGAGATACACGATGAGTTTGACGTAGTGGAACGTCCGCTGACGCTGGCCGATGGCGCGGTGATTTTTGATGCGGCGCTGAATGTGCGCGATCTGGATGCGCAGTACAACATTACTTTGCCGGAAGACCCCGCCTACGCGACGGTTGGCGGATTCGTTCTGGATCAACTGGGATTTATTCCGCGAGGCGGCGAAAGCTTTGAATATGGCCAGTTTCGCTTCACGGTGGTGGAAATGGACGGCCGCCGAGTGGCGCGCGTAAAGATCCAACGGGTGCGGCCCGCGCCAGAGGAAGAGCGGGCTCCAGAAGCCGCCGGGAGCGGCGAAAAGATGGCCAAAGAAACGAAAGCGGCGGCTGCGGATAGCTAGAGCAACGAATTATGGTTTGCTATAAAAACGATTGCTGGCACTCGGTAGAGTGTCAGGATGGACAAGATTCCGTGGCATGAGCATTGAGGTTCGTAAAAGTCCCGTAGAAGATGAAAGCGTGACTCCCCCTAAGCGGCGAATCGCCGATTACCTGCGGCCCAAAACATTAGCCATGTTGTTGCTCGGGTTTTCTTCAGGCCTTCCTTTCTATTTGGTTGGCAATACGTTCGGCTACTGGCTGCGGGATGAACACACGTCCCTGACTGCCATCGGCTTTCTTTCCTGGGTGGGCCTTGCCTATTCGCTGAAATTTCTGTGGGCACCATTGATGGATCGCGTCGACTTGCCGCTCTTTAAGCGGCTTGGACACCGACGCGGATGGATGATGTTCTCGCAAATCGTTGTCGGGCTGGCCCTCGTTGCTATGGGCGTAACCGGCACGACAGCCGGGCTCGGCCGTCTCGGTGCATTTGCGCTCATCGTAGCTTTCGCAGCGGCGACTCAGGACATTGTGGTTGATGCGTGGCGGATTGAATCGGCGGACGACGGAGAAGAACAGGGCCTCCTCGCGTCTGCTTATCAGTTCAGCTACCGACTGGCTCTGCTGGCTACGGATTCCCTTATCCTCATTTTGGCGGCGAGGGTGGGCTGGCGAATGTCCTACGGTGCCTACGGCGCCTGCATGGCCATCGGAATGATCGCCGTTTGGCTTGCGAAAGAACCCGAGCGCGCGAAGGCGGTGATGAGTGAAAGAGAACGCGCCGGGCAATTCTGGACGCCGCGAGGTTTCTTTGACGCCATAGTTGGACCGTTCATCGCTTTTTTCGGCGCGCACGGCTGGCTTGCACTTGCCATGTTAGCGGCCATCAGCCTCTATCGGATACCGGACTTCATGATGGGCCCGATGGCAAATCCTTACTACCACGACCTCGGCCTTACGAAGCAAACGGTCGGAGCGGTGCGCGGTTCCATTGGGCTCATCGCCACGTTTTGCGGCATCGCCGCGGGCGGATTCTGCTCGCTGAAGCTGGGCTACATGCGTGCGCTAATCATCGGGGGCATTTTACAGGCAGCTGCCACTGCCTCCTTTGCGATTCTCGCCTTCGCGGGCTTGAGCATTCGTCTCTTCGCGTGCGTCATGGCAGGTGACAATTTCAGCTTCAGCTTCGCCGGTGTTGCGCTCGTCGCATACATGTCGAGTCTCACCAATCTGGGATACACGGCGACGCAGTATGCGCTTTTGAGTTCAACCTATGCCTGGCTGGGAAAGATCTTGAAGGGGTTTTCCGGGGCCGCAGTGGAAAGCTTGAGCGCCACGCACGGGCTCATTCACGGCTACGGCATTTTCTTTATCGCGTGTGGGCTGACCGGCTTGCCTGGCGTCCTTCTGTTCGCAGCGTTGGGTTACTGGCAAAGCCGAAAGCAACCGGCCCAAGCCTCTGCCTAGGGCTCTTCCTTAAATTATTTGTCTGCGAGAATGACCGGAGCGCCGCGGCCGACGTTCAGTGTCCGGGCCGCGTTTGCTTTGTTGATCGCAACTTCGAGGTAGCCGCTCGAACCCAGGTAGGCAATCGGTTCGCCGGCCTTGCCGCGAGCAAAAGTGTCCACGAGACGGCCCACCGCCTGAGTTCCTACTTGCAGTTTGAATGCCCCATTCCGTGCTTCGGCCGGCAAATCGTCGGCGCGGAAGTTTGTGACCAGGTTGCCAAAAGAATCGATTTTCAGCACCAGGCCTTTGAGGCCTCCGGCAGCTTTCTTGGGGCGGGGAAGCGCCATCTTTTTGTAATCTTGAATCTCATCGCCCATGCTACCGCTTTGCCAGGATTTGGCGAGCCACGCGGCGACGGGCGCAAAAACATCGCGTCCATGAAATGTTTTGCTCAGAGGCTGCAGATAATAGTGTTCGACATTAGCGTGGCGCACCACGACGTTCTGTTCGCGCTCGTAGACGAGAGAAAGCACGCCGTTGTCGGGAGCGATGAAGTATTGATTTTGTCCGCTGACGAGGAGCGGGCGGCGTTCCGTTCCGACGCCGGGGTCCACGACCACCACATGAATTGTTTTTGGAGGGAAGTACGCGTAAGCAGCGCCGATGGTCAGCGCGCCATCGAGCAAATCGAAGGGGGTGACCTTGTGGGTGATGTCCACGATGGTCACGTCAGGGTTAATTTTTAGGATGACGCCCTTCATGGCGCCGACGAGATGATCGTCAGTGCCGAAGTCCGTCGTAAGAGTGATGATGGCGTTGGCCACTAGGTTCTCCCGCCCTGACTATACGGGCGCGTACAGCGCACGCGAGGTGGTTCGGTTATGGACTGCGTACTCTTTGACGCTAGCGGAGGCTCGCTCCGGCGTCAAGAAATCGCGTGCGCGCTGCTGTGCAAGCGGCAACGGTCTCTCAGTAATACGGGTATCCAGTCCTATTTGAGTATCCAAGGGATATTCGAGAGGCAATGGGATATGCACTCATGAGATAAGGCGGCCTGCTTTCGATTATCGAATGGGGGCGGTCTGTGCGAGCAGTCGCTTGGTTATGTACAATCAATTTGCTAGAGGACTGAGCGGGCGTCGTACAATGGCAGTATAGAAGCTTCCCTAGTTAACCCTAATACGCTGATCTGGCGGCACTTACTCGAAACAAAACTTCTTGTAATTGGAAAATGATGGAAAATGAACCCCGCAAAAAGATCGGTCGCCTATTTGATGCCGTCGGCTACAAACAGCTCGGAAATTTGGCGGTTGTAGCTGTAGGCATAGTATTTGCCGTCGGGGGTGAAGTTGGGCGGGCTAACGTATGTCAGGCCCGCCTTATCGAGAGGGCCAACAGTCTGGAATCCTCGCCTTTTGCCAGTTGCAAGATCCACTAGGGAAATAACGCTTTCCATCTCGGCAATCCCGCCAACATAGACCGCTTTCCCGTCGGGCGTCCAGGCCAGGACTCCTTCGCCCTCCTGCAAACCTGGAACTCTCCGTGGCGTACCTCCGGCGATCGGAAACAACCAAGTATTGCCATCAGCTCCCCTTGCGGAGACGAGGCTTCCGTCGGGCGAGACCGGGCTGACGTGTGTTCCGGAACCCTCAGGCGAAATCGGGCGCAAAGCTTCCGTGTCCAGGTCAACGAGATAGAGGCGGGAACCCTTGCCGGCGTCACTTGCGGAGAGCACGAGGCGCTTGCCGTCGGGCAGCCAGGTAACGCCGTAGGCGTGGAATGAGGGAAAACGAATGGTATGTGACTGTCCTTCGCCGGTCGGCAGCAGAGACACCTGCCCGCTAAAATCGCCGGCCACCACTGCCACCCATTTTCCGTCCGGCGACAGATCGCTGTAGGTGCCCGACCCTAGTTTGATCGCCGCCGACCCGTCAGTCGCACGCAAGTACGTCCAAGAATCGCCTCCGGGTGCGTCGCCGGATTCGTCGAACACCAGCCACGTACCATCTTTTGAGAGGGCTCGGTGAATGGACCAGTCCAGCCAGCCCAATTCACGCTCGCCGGATTCGCCCGGCACGTGCCCCAGAATGACCGCGCGGATCAACTCGTGCACGAAAAGTACGCGGCCGTCTTTCGCCACATCCTGCAGCCGGAGTGCGCCGGGTACGCGATAGAGCATGCGGTCATGCCCAACCAGATCGACAGCGTGGAGGCTGCGCGCCGAACCACCGGATTCCGCAGCCGTGTACCAGATTTCGGAGCCCGTGGGCGACCATGCCAATCCCTGCACGCTGCCGTAGTCGTGGGTCAATTGCCGGTTCCCGTGCGAACCCACCACGCGGACAAAACCGGAGTCGCCAATCGGTTCGTCATGCTCGACAAACGCAACGATGTCTCCCTTGGGCGATACGCGAATATCGCTCAACCAAGTGGCGGATTCGTACAGCAGGCTGCCAACAGGATATTCCAGACGTGCTTTGCCTCCCTGGTGATAGGCGACCGCAAGTGGCGTATCCGGCCGCGGGGGTCCCCAATCGGCCGCTTCTACTTTGTCCATGACCAGCCGCGGCGTGCCGCCGGTAAGCGGCAACCGCGCCAGCATGCCGTGAAAATTGAAGCCGTTTGGTCCGCGTTTCCGGTTCAGCAATACGGCAAGCTCTCCCGTGCCTGAGATGGAGAGCACATCGGCGGCTGCGGGGGCCGGCGCCCTGGTAATCGCGAAGACGCTCTCGGCGATGGAGCCTGACGGCACTCAGGCCTCGGCAGACGTGGCCGAGATTTACCGATTGCAAGCCGCCTTTCACAAGGCGAAAACGGCCCAGGACATCCAACTCATGATGTCGCTGTGGGACGCGCAAGGACGATTGGAAGTAGTTGGTGACGCGAAGTCCCCTTATGTGGGCACCGAAAGGCTGCAGGAATTCTGGGCGAATTCGGGCTCGTTTAAGAATCGACGTTTTTCGCTTGTGCCATCGTACAAGACGCAAATCGAGGTGCGCGGCGATCAGGCCACCCTCTATTTTGAATGCCACGATGTGGCGGACTACGATCAACCGAGTCGCAACATCATCAATGACACTTTTCTTCGCGGTACGGTTCGCAAAGTGGGAGGAACGTGGAAGTTTGCGCAGATGACCGCCGGTCCATCGACACCGCTGTCTTTGGACCACTATTACGGCTGAGTAGCGTAGAGTCCCCCGAATTTTCCCTATAGTGCGGGGAAGAGATTTTGAGAGATGCCGTAAGTATAAGAAAAGATTGGTCGGAGCGGCCGGATTCGAACCGGGGGCCTCCTTCGCCCAGGGCAGGCCATCGGGAGGAGCGGCTTACACTATCGAAGAACATGAAAGGATTGGCGCCGTTTTGGACCAAAGCGAAATACGGCAAAATGAGCATCGAGGGACGCGACCTGGTCGATACCCAGACGTCGCATCACAGCAAAACTCGTGCGATCCACGATGGAAAAATCCTGGTCGCGCCAGGAAGCGCCAAGGTCCCACGCAACCTCAAGGTCCGCCAAAGTAACCGTCTCGATCACTGCTATTCCGCTCCGCAAGCCTTCCCAAAATCGCTCCGCAGCTTTGCGGTCAAGCTTGTGACGAAGCAACGTCCATGTTTCGACCAAAACGTGATCCGAGGTCACCAGTGTTTCACCGGACTTGAGAATTGCTTTTGATCGAGCGTTGTTGCGGTCGGAAGAGTCTGCCGCGGCATACCAAATGGAAGTGTCGACAAATAAGCTCATATGGCGAGAGCGCTAGCGGCGGCGCGGTTTCCTGCGCGTAGATCGGAAAGCCTCGGCGATCATGGAATCCTTGTGGCTCGCAATGTCTGAGCCGCTCGAAGCCCCGAGATCAAAGATACGATCCACGTGAACGGCCTTCTCGGGACGAGCTAGATCACGTGCGAGTAGACGGCGAAAATACTCTGCCAGAGACACCCCGAGATCATTGGCACGTTGACGCGCGCGGCGCTGCATCTCAGTTTCAAGTGTGATCTGAGTCTTTGCCATCATGATGGCTCCATCATACCACATCAGACAAAGTTACAACCGCTCCTAATCGCCTGGTCGAGTCGTATATCCGAAGCTCCGCGAGCTTCTATTGTTTGACTCCGACCCAAGATCGAACCTGCTACGCATGTTGCTAAGTTGAGTAATGGAGGCTTATGGAATCGCCTCAGTTTCCTGAAGCCGCATTTTTCCAAGCAAAAAGGGCGTTTTCTTCACATTTGGAAAATATGGAAAATGAGCCCGGTGTCCGAAAATCGCTTAGTCATGTATAATCAGCAACATCGAGCAGAGCGGGCGTCGTACAATGGCAGTATAGAAGCTTCCCAAGCTTCGGACGTGGGTTCGATTCCCATCGCCCGCTCCATAACTCACGATGATTCTATTGTCCTTACGCCGCTAACCCCACTGAAAAGGCCCATAAAACAGGGGTCTTTGGTCCCAAGATGGTCCCAACGAAATAAATTGGTCCCAACGTCTCAGCCCGGCCGCTGGACGCAGATGGACGCCGGTCCTGGCAATTGGACGCTAGGAAATTATCTTAGATTCCACGTGTGTAGAGTCGAGGCTTTGATTCGCTTCACTTTGGCGAAGACTCACAGGCGTTGAACGCAATCGGACAGATCGCAACATTATCGATCACGCCCATCAGGAGCTTGGACACCATGACCTCATGCCGGAGTGTGTGCAATTTTGGGCGGTCAGGTAGTTTTTGACAGTCTAGACTGATCCACGGCAACGGGTCTGGTATGTCGCGGGTTCAGTCAAGGGGCGCAATGAGTCATCTGATGAAGCTGGCAGAAGCACTGCGAGATATTGCGGAAGAATCCAGCAAGCCTGAAATTGAACAAGCTCTCGGCCTATGTACGGGATTTGCAGAGCGTGTAAGTGGAGAATCCGTGGGCGATGCAAAAGGAATTTCACTGTGTCCACCGACCTCGAAGAGGCAGCCCTCGCTCGTAACTCCCGGTTAGTCGTGCCGGATTATCGGACATGTTCGTACTCAAAGATTTCTGCATTAACCAGGCACTGGGCGGATGATTGACGGGATTACTTATTTCTTCGACTGCTTTGGAAGCTAGCGACTTCCAGTAAGTTCACGCGTGGCGCTGGATTCGCTCGGTCGCTAGGGATGATAGATCCAAGTCTCTGCGGTGCCCTGGTCGTTGTTGGGATAGCCACCGGCTAGCAGGACAGTGCCGTCTTTTAGCTTACTTTCGGTCATAAAGTGGCGCGCGTCTATCATTTGCCCCGCGGCAATCAGAAATTGTTCGCTAGCTGGATCGTACACCTCAACCTTTTTGCTTCCCCCGGCGACCAGTATTTGTCCCGAAACCAGTAGTGCCGCTTCCTCGGGAAGCTTGAAACGGCTCTCGTTCAAAGGAGATGTGGCGCTAAACTTCCCCGTTCGGGGATCATAGATTTCAGCGCTATTCATCTTTCCTTGCCAATCTCGATCGTCGGACCCGCCGGCGATGAGTACCCGTCCGTCAAGAAGCAGTCCCGCGGAATGCTTATAGCGAGCAGTTAGCAGGCCGCCAGTCACGAATTGTTTCGTGGCGGGGTCATAAATCTCGGCACTGGCAGTGACCGTGTCGCCGCGCCCGCCTACGATCAGCACGCGACCATCGTTCAGCACCGTCGCACTCTGCGAGATGCGCGCAGTGTGCATCGGACCCACAGGCTCGAATTGGGAGGTGGCTGCGCGGGAGATTTCGGCGGATGCGACTCCGGCCTGGAGTGTCGTGGTCTGCACCGCCGGTGATGAGCACATCGCCGCTACCGAGCAACGTAGCGCTCGGCTGTCCGCGTTTGGCGGTCATTCTCGACAGTGCCGTAAACCTACCGGTCGCGGGATCGTAGAGTTCGGCGGCATCCGTGCAGCCGTGGCCCACCCACCCTCCGACAACCAGCACCCTACCTGAGCGAAGCAAAACCGCTGCGTGTCCGACGCGCGGAATGGTCATCGCGTCAGTTACCTGAAACTTACCCGAAGCAGGATCATACAGTTCGGCGGAACTATAGAAATCCTGATTGCGGCGCATTCCCCCGGCGATGAGGACTTTGCCGTCTTGCAAAAGCGTCGCGGTGTGGCCCGAACGCGGTTCAAGCATGGGCGCTCCGGGGCTCACCGAACCTGCGGGCGACGCATTCGCGAGAACAGTGCTCCGGGCGGAACAGGATGTCGCTTCGTGAGCGATACCGGTGGCTGCAAGAAATATGAGGATACCGTGCAATCGGGCGCATGGGACCTCCTTGGTGCTTAAGACGGATCTGGCCACCCAAGTGCTAACACGTTCTCAACTCCCGGGAACTGGTTCGCTCCACCCGGTAGCAATCAGAGCAGCAGTGGAGGCAACGAAACTGCTGAAGCGTCTGGTGCAGAGAGTTGCTAGGCGACTTGGCGAGCGTGCAGGCCGTAACGTGAGTGAACGCTGAGCAGGCCCCGAAACCGACAATGCAGGAGCCGACCCGACTTTCTGGGGTACACGTAAGAACCGGCTCTATCACAACAATCACGACGGGACGTTTGCGGACCTAGCGGAGAAAGCGGGAGTAACGTTGGGAAACTGGTCGACAGGCGCGACGTTTGGGGATTACGACGGGGACGGCAAGCTGGACCTTTTTGTGCCCGGATACATTCACTGGGACATGGAACATCTGCCGCCGAGGCGAATACCGCGGCGAACGCGGTGAACTTTTGCCAGTTTCGCGGGTGATGTGCGGACCGCACGGATTGCCGGGCGAGGGCGATCACCTGTTTCACAACAATGGGGACGGAACGTTCACGGATGTCAGCGAAAAGGCCGGAGTAGCCGATAAAAAGGGCTACTACGGATTCACGTCCGTGTTTGTGGATGTGAATATAACTGGCGGCAAGCGCGACAGCTGTGAGTACAAGGGTGACGCCGGCGAAGGGTGGGTCGATCGGTAGGCGACACGCCGTAGAGCAGTCCGGCCATGAGGGGAGAGACGATGAGACGTTGAGTAGGTCGTGCCCAGGTCGGCTCGGAGGGCGTCGTGAATCGCGCTGATTGGGCTCGCCATCTGTCCCGCCCGTTTGTCCTTTCATTTACGGCTGCGAAGCCTTCCTTTCCGCAATGAGTGCTTCAGCACGTTTACCGGCCTTCTTAAGGAGGGCTTCGAGGATTTGGAGTTCTTTCAGGCTCGCATTGGAAAACATTTTCGCGATTTCTGTGGCATGTTTCCGGAATATTGGGACAATCAGATCCTTGCCAGCCTTGGTCAACGCAACCACCCGCACTCTTCGATCGCCCGGGCTTTCGGCACGGCTGACCAAACCTCTTTCAAGCAGTCGATCCACTGCAACGCTAATAGAACCAGGGGTTAGATGGACCTTCGGACCGATCGTGTTCACGGGCAGAGGTCCTTTATGCAGAAGCACTTCCAGGACACGAAAGTCTGTGTCCGAGATGCCCGTTTGAGCGATTCCTCTAATTAGATAGTCGGAGGCGGCCTCGTGAGCCTTCTTCCATACCAGCCAGCAATGGACGGGATCGGCAGGTCTTTTAGGCATACCGCTAAATAGTGGCTGCTTTCTTTTTAGTTGTCCACACGATGTATCTATATCAATATACCATGCATCAATACAACCATGCCCGGAACGGAATACCGGGACAGGAGATACGGATGAAGGTTGCTTCCACCATTGCGCGATACTTGCTCGGTTTGATCTTTTTGACGTTCGGGCTCAACGGGTTCCTCCACTTTATACCCATGCAGCCGCCTGCGGGCGTCGCGGGGCAGTTCTTCGGCGCCCTCTTCGTGTCCCGCTATTACGTGGCGATTTTTGTAATGCAACTCGTGCCCGCGGTTTTACTGCTTGCGAATCGCTATGTGCCGCTGGCGCTGACGATTTTGGCGGCCGTCATTTTCAACATACTTTGCTTCCACATTTTAATGGCCCCTGGTGGTTTGCCTCTGGCACTGTTTGTGGCTGTACTGTGGGTCGGGGTCTTCGTTGACGTGCGATCAGCCTTTTCCGGGTTGTTCCAGTCGCGCCTGCAGCCGCGGGCCTGAGCGCAGGAGAAAGATACTCAGTCGATTACAGAAGGGAATCTAATAGAAGGAGAACTCTATGAAAAAGCCATCTGAAACAAGAAATGCCAATGCCGTAGGAGCACCGATTTCCGACGAAGCTCTCGACCAACTGTTCCGCGAGGCCAGGACTCATTCGGCCTGGCGCTCCGAACCTGTGCCTGCCGGCTTGCTGCGCGAGGCTTACGAACTTGCCCGTCTCGGACCGACAAGCGCCAACGCTTCCCCCGCGAGATTTCTTTTTCTTACGACGCCGGTAGCGAAAGCACGGCTCAAGCCTGCACTGATGCCCCTGAACGTCGAAAAGACAATGGCCGCCCCGGTGACGGTACTCATTGCGTGGGACACCGAGTTTCACGAAAAGCTGCCAAAGCTCTTTCCGCATGCGGACATGCGCTCGTTCTTCGTCGGCAATCAGCCATTGATCGACGAGACTGCATTCCGCAACTCTTCACTCCAGGCCGCGTACTTCATTCTGGCCGCTCGCGCTTTGGGACTCGATTGTGGTCCGATGTCCGGCTTCGACTCGAGTAAGGTGAATGCGGAATTCTTCTCAGATGGCAAGTGGAAGGTTAATTTGATTTGCAATCTGGGATATGGGGATACAGCAAAGTTGTTTCCGCGAAGTCCGCGCCTCGAATTTGAAGAGGCAGCGGCAATTCTGTAGAGCAGAGATATGTCCAACAGAATTTCGACTTTGTTGAAGCGCAATCTTCACGACGTATTCGGCGAAGCCGATCGGGAAGAACAGCCTTAATCGCGAAGAACAACCTTCAGTAGGGAATCGTTAATATGAATTCCGCCGTTGTACTTTATGAAGCCTAATTTCCGGAATTTGTTCATGAAGTAGTTGACCCGCCCGCGCGTAGTGCCCACCATTTCCGCCAACGTTTCCTGTGAAATCGATGCCACCACTTTGAGCGGGGTGGCATCATTTCCGTATCTCGCCACCAGCAGCAGCACTCGCGCCAGTCGTTTCTCGCTGGAATTGAAAAGCTGGTCAACCAAGTCTTCTTCAATGCGCACATTACGCTTCAGCATGTGCGCGATAAATCGGTCGGCCAGTTCTCCCTCTTCGTGAATCACGCGGAACATTTCTTCCTTTTCGATTTTTAGTGCCGTCGAGCGTTCTAAAGCGGTCGCCGTTGAGACTCGCAATGTCTGGCCCGCGATGCATCCCTCGCCAAAGAAATCCCCAGGTTGCAAAAGCGCGATTACGGCATCTTTGCCAGCGGAAGAAGTTACGGAAACCTTCACGCTGCCGCTCTCCAAATAGAACACAGATTGAGATTTTTCCCCCTGGGAAAAGATGACCTGATTTTTACGGTAGTGGCTCAGGGTCTTCTTTACACCCGATGTCGTTAGATACTCACCGATGTTAAAGGGGCGTTTCACCGCGGATTTCTTTCTAGACATTCACCCTTCCCAATTTCTGCCTTGTCCACGCCCGATGCCGAAAACTTGTCCAGATTTTACCCGAAACCGAGTCCCGAAGGGATGTCCAAAATTGAACAGACAAAAAAGAATTGGTTTTCGTAGAGTGGGGAGGCCGTTAGGTACTATGTATACATAACATAGAGTATAAAAGAAAGCATACATACAGTTGTATGAACGGATGAATATAACTACCCCAAGAATGCAGCCAGCTAGGCTGAGTTCCACTGTTGTTCGATCAGCAGGTTCGCATAGCGTCACGCTCGGACATTATTGTCCCTTCCAGTTCGTATCTCACTTATGTTGTTGGGAGGAGTCATGGCAAAAACGATTCGGCTCGGCGACAAGCGCCGCAAACACCAGCATTTTGCCGTAACAATCAAGTACGGCGACGGTGAAACTTTCATGCGGGTTTACACCGACGAAGCAAGAGCTGTGGCCTTTGCGGAGCGCCAGAGAAAGTCGCCAGTGGTGAAACGCGCTAGCGTGCAGCCGCTAAACTAACCTTTGTCGCTTTTCATTCCCGGTTTTCTTTCTGGTCCGCCGCAAGCATCACAGGTCGTCGGATTGTGTGGCTGCGTGCGCCCAATATCCAAAATCGCTGTATCTGTGTAGGGACCTGCCTAAGTGCTGCGAACGATGCCTCGCGATGTGGTACAGCCGGGACCGCGAATATCAAGATGTCATTTGGCGTGCCAACCGTAGAGGCCCAGATATCCGTTACTGCTTCGGAAGGGGCACAGCGTACATCTTGAAAGTACCCGGGTCTTTATCTTTCTTGGGACCGTCGTTCATATAGTTCAACTTTCCCTCGACAATCCAAGCCATGCCCTGTGTGGCGGTCACGGCGGGCGTGGCTTCCAAACCTTCTTTGAGTGTTTGAAGGACGACGGTTTGCATTTCCGGACCCTCGAATGTAACGACGGACATCTTTCCGGAATTCTCGGCCATCAACAATCGCTGTTTGCCAATTGTGCGCATGCCATCGGGACGCTCGAGGGGCCGCGGCAGTTTTAGCTCGGTAAGGTTCTTCGCCTTACCATCCAGCCCGATCTCAAGACGCACCAGTTTGTTGACGGTGACGCTGTTCACATAAAGCGTGGACTTATCGCCGAAGGCCACGCCATCGGCACCAGCCAGAAGAGGATCCTTGGCGGCAATCTCCAGAGAGTTCGCGCCGGGCTTCAGCATTAAGACGCTAGCGAGATTCGTATCGGTTACGTATGCCGTGCCGTCAGCTGCAACGGTGATGTCGTTGCAGAGAGGGTCGTCGCCAGGCAATGCATAGGTATTCTTCGGCGCGCCGCTCTTCAAATCGAAAGTCTTGACGGAAGTAGCCTCACCGGTTTTGCCAAATTTGTTTGAACATACCCAGAGCAGATTGCTCTTCTCGTCGGCATAGACCCCAAGGACAGAGTTCAAGCCGTTTGTGCCAGGTTTTATCCACTCTTCCGCCATCGTTTTGCCGGGAGCGATGCGTAGCACATTGCCGTGTCCCAAGCTTCCGATGATCAAGGTTCCGTCGTTGGTGGACGTGATGCTCTCCGGAAAGACGCGTGTGCCGGGAAGCGTAATCTCAGTTGTAGTTTGAGCTACAAGCAACGCGGGCGCGAGCGCGAAGATTGCCGTTGCCGGCAATCTTCGAAAGACCTGCATGGTGGCGTTAGCGTGTTTCATGATCTCTCCAATTTTTGCCTACGATGAAGTTTGGATGCTACGTCTGGAAACGCTACCAAACTTGCGGCTCTTTTTTCCATAACATAGACGTGTGCAGAAAGCAGTCGCTTTTGCGCAGGAGCTAGGAGTAAGCTGGCCATTCATCGAATCAAGTTAACTGCCCAAGTGCTGCGAACGGAGTGCTCACTCGCGATGTGGTACAGCCGGGTGCCGCGAATATCAGGATGCGGTTGGCCGGGTGCCGTGTTTCTCGTTTGTGCGAGTTTGGCGGGTTTCCCCAGCACGCTAAGTGCGCAATCAAATCCTGCCTCTAAGGTGTTGGTTCCTTCGAAGAGGCTGTCCTTCAATCAAACCATTCAGCCCATACTCTCGGAGAACTGTTATGCGTGCCATGGCCCGGACCCAGGTGCACGAAAAGCCAAGCTCCGACTGGACCGCGCGGAGTTTGCCTATGCTCCACACGACAAGAGCGGGCCCGCGATCCTTCCCGGACAGCCGGAAAAAAGCCCTTTGGTGCAGAAGATCGAAGCGAAAAATCCCAAGGACCGCATGCCGCCTCCCGAGGCGCACAAGTCCCTGAAGCCGGAGCAAATTAAACTGTTGCGGGAATGGGTGCGACAAGGCGCCGTTTATGAAGAGCACTGGGCGTTTCTTGCTCCAAAACCGCAAGCCATTCCCGAGGTAAAGCACCGGGACTGGGCGCGCACTGCGATAGACCCTTTCATCCTGTCTCGTTTGGAAAAAGAGGGTCTCGCTCCATCGCCAGAAGCAGATCGCCGCTCGCTGATCCGGCGCGTAACTTATGACTTGACGGGTCTTCCGCCAACTCCGCAAGAAGTGGAAGCTTACGTTGCCGACGTATCACCCGATGCGTACGAGAAAGTAGTCGATCGTCTACTGGCGAGCCCACGCTACGGCGAGCATCGCGCCCATTATTGGCTGGACGTGGCGCGTTACGGCGATACCCACGGTCTGCACATCGACAATTTCCGCAACATCTGGCCCTATCGCGACTACGTAATCAAGGCCTACAACCAAAACAAGCATTTTGACCAGTTTGTCCGCGAGCAACTCGCCGGAGACATGCTGCCGGATAAAACGCTGGACTCCCTCATGGCCTCCGCCTACGTGCGCGCTGGAATCAGTAGCGGCGAGGGCGGCACCCTTACGGAAGAACTTCGCGTGAACAACAAGCGCGAACGGACCGAAGCCTATGGCGCCGCTTTTATGGGGCTGACCGTGGGATGTGCAAATTGTCACGATCACAAGTTCGATCCGATAACACAAAAGGATTTTTACCGGCTAACCGCATTCTTTAACAATCTGGCCGAGAAGCCCTTCAACGATGACCGCAACGACTGGCCTCCGACTTTGATTGTGCCCAAGCCCGAAAATCGCGTTGCCTATGAGGAGACCCTGGGGAAAATAACTGCGATCGAACGACAGATTAGCGACCGGCGCGCCCGCGCTCGGGACCTGATTACAAACTGGCTGGCACGGCCGATTCGTGGCCCGCATGGCGTGAGTTCGGAGGGCTTGGTGGTGCGACTCCGCTTCGACGAACAGAAGGGAGACGTGTTCGAGGATTCCTCGACAGAAGTGCGGCGAAAATTTGTTACAGCAACGGGGGCGCCGGTGGTCTGGGGGGAAGGGACGTTCTTCTGGCCGTTCATGCGCATGGAGACCGGTACGTATCTAGAGTTTCCGGCGGTCGGAGATGAGGACGGCGCGAAACCCTTCAGCGTGGCTACGTGGTTGCGGCCGCATTTGCGCCCGAATGAACCGAAGAACGACGATTTGCCAGACGGCGTGATTCTCTCTCGCGCGGACGCGAATCAGGACGCCCGCGGATGGCAGCTCATTTCGAATAAAGGGAGACTGACGTTTGTATTCGCCCACAAGCTACCGGACGAAGCGATTCAAGTAGAAACCACCGACCGAGTTTTGGAGGTCGGAAGGTGGAACCACCTATTGGCAACCTACGACGGTTCTGGCAGGGCCGCTGGTATGAGCCTTTATATCGATGGCGTGCCACAGTATTTGACGATCGTAAAAGACGGACTGAAAGATACCGCGAGCACGACCGCTCCATTCGAATTCGGCCGCACTCATCCGGACAGCAATCCCCTTCGGCAATCCGGGTTCCAGGATTTTCGCTTTTATGAGCGAGAACTTTCTGCTCTCGAGGCGTCGCGCTTGCCTTATGCGGACTATGTCGCAGAAGTTGTGCGCAAGCCCATTTCGGCATGGTCCGAAGACGAACTGCACGCGGTCAGTGAATATTACTTCAAGGAAATTGACGAGCCGGCGCGCACACTCAAAAGCCAGATTTACCCCTTGAACCGGGAACTTGACCGGCTCGCCAAGGGCGGAGACATCGAGCTCGTCAGCGAGGAAGCGCCAACCTTGGCTTATGCAGACGTTCTTACTCGGGGCCTGTTCAGCGCACGTGCGGAACGCGTGCGCCCGGGCGTGCCGCATTTCCTGCCTGGCTTGTCGACGGGAGCTTCACTCGATCGTTTGACGCTTGCCCAGTGGACCGTTAGCCCTTCCAATCCTCTCACCGCCCGAGTGACCGTGAATCGCATGTGGTCAGAGATTTTTGGGGCAGGATTGGTAGAGACGACCGAGGATTTTGGTGTCATGGGTGCGCGGCCAAGCCATCCCGAACTCTTGGATTGGCTAGCCGTTGATTTCTGCGAACACGACTGGGACGTGAAGCGCTTTTACAAGCAGATTGTCCTCTCGGCGACTTACAGGCAATCGGCCCGGGCGACCCCTCAGTTGATTGACAAAGACCCGAATAACCGATTGCTGGCGCGCGGACCTCGATTTCGAATGGACGGAGAAATGCTCCGCGACACCGCGTTGGCTGCGAGCGGGTTGTTAGTTGAGAAAATTGGAGGACCAAGCGTGAGGCCTTACCAGCCGCCGGGAGTGTGGGAAGCGGGCAGCCACCAGGTCAGCGACACCAAAGAATATGTGCAAGATCATGGGGACGCGTTGTATCGGCGCAGCTTGTACACTTTCTGGAAACGTATGGCGACCATGCCCAACATGGATGCTCTGGATGTTCCAGTTCGGGATGCGGCGTGCACGCGGCGCCAGCGGACGGATACGCCACTGCAGGCGCTGGTGTTGATGAATGATCCGCAATGGCTCGAAGCCTCGCGTCGCCTGGCAGAACGTGTCATTCATGAGTCGCCGATTGCAGATGCGCGATTTGACACGCTTGGCGAGCTTCTCCTGGCGCGACCTTGGGCACCCAAAGAAAAGGCGGTTCTGGAACAAGCTTTGGCCAAGTTCGAATCCGCCTACAGCCAAGATCAGGGCGCTGCTGAAAAACTTCTGGCTGTGGGAGAGAGCAAGCACGACACAGCTTTGCCTCCGAACGAGCTGGCCGCCTGGATGCTGGTTGCGAGCGCAGCGATGAATTTGGATGCCGTCGTGAACAAATGAAAGAAACGAAACCAATGGAACAAAACCGGGACCTGCCGATTCACGGCGGATGCTGCGACCACGGCGGCGAAGGGCCGACGGTCTATGATTTGCCACTGCCGTCCGGTTTACGCGAGGAATGGAAGCGTCTGGCAACACGGAGGCATTTCCTGGGACGCGTGGGAAAAGTGCTGGGATGGGCGGGGCTTGCGACTGTTCTTGGCAATTCACTAACCGCTTGTGCTTCCGCTTCCGAATCCATTGGTGCTGGAGCCGGAGCGCACCGGTTGCCGGATTTTGTACCGAAGGCGAAGCGCGCCATCTATTTGTTCATGTCCGGCGCACCTTCGCAGATGGATTTATGGGATTACAAGCCCGGCCTTACCAATCTTTTCGACAAGGATCTGCCTGATTCTGTTCGCGGAAACCAGGCACTAACCGGAATGACCTCTGGGCAGGCCCGATTCCCGATTGCGCCTTCCCACTGGGGCTTCTCGCGGAAAGGCAAATCCGGCGTGTACGTGAGCGATCTCCTCCCATGGACCGGAAAACTGGTGGACGACATCACGCTGATCCACACGATGCAGACCGATGCGATCAATCATGAGCCGGCCATCCTGTTGATGAATACGGGAAATATGAATCCGGGCAAACCCTCACTCGGATCCTGGCTTGCTTACGGCTTGGGCAGCATGAACGAAAACTTGCCTGCGTTTGTGGTGCTGAATTCTTTGACTTTACCAGGCACCGATCTGCAGCCGGTTTCCCCGAAGTTGTGGAGTAGTGGATTTTTGTCCAACGAATATGCCGGCGTGGCATTTCGCTCACAAGGTTCGCCGGTGCTTTATCTGAACGATCCCGCCGGAATGAGCCGCGAGGTTCGGCGTGACCTTATAGACGCAGTCAATGCGATTAACAAAATGACCTACGAGGACGTAGGCGATCCAGAGACAAACGCCCGCATTCACCAATATGAGTTGGCGTTTCGTATGCAAACTTCCTTGCCAGAGCTCACTGATTTCCGCGATGAGCCCGCCAGTACCTGGACTTTGTACGGCGACGAAGCCAAACAAGCGGGAAGTTTTGCCTACAACTGTTTGCTGGCGCGGCGAATGGCTGAACGCGGCGTGCGTTTCACACAGGTGTATCAACGGGGCTGGGACGTGCATTCGAACGCGGTCGGAAATCTGCCAAAGCTCTGCACTGCGACTGACAGAGGATCTTATGCACTCGTGACGGACCTGAAGCGCCGGGGGCTGCTGGACGACACTCTAGTCATTTGGGGCGGCGAATTTGGCCGCACGGTCTATAGCCAGGGCGGTCTTTCCAAAGACAATTACGGGCGTGACCATCACCCACGATGCTTCACCACGTGGATGGCAGGCGGCGGCACAAAGGCGGGTTACATTCATGGCCAGACGGATGATTTCTGCTATAACGTGGTCAAAGATCCGGTGCACGTCCGGGATTTTAACGCCACCGTGCTACGGCTTCTTGGGTTTGACAATCAGAGATTCACCTTCAAGTTTCAAGGGCTGGAACAAAAGCTGACCGGAGTTGTTCCGGCAAACGTGGTAACGGACCTTATTGCATGAAAAGGGCTAATCGTCGCGCGTTTCTCAGAACTGGCTCGCAGGCCGCAGCGGCCGCGATGTTTCCACCTTTCTTCCTGCAGACCTCAAACAAATCGGGCAGCCGCCTGCCCGTCGTCGGTTCCGGAGCACAGGTGTATGAGTGCGCGCATGACTGGCTCGTTCCCCCCGAAGGCTTGGTCTGGGGAGACACGCACGGGTTAGCTCAAGATCAGCAAGGCCACATTTATGTGGCGCACACCGTGAACAAATCCAGTATGCGCGGAGAAGCCGTCGTCGTTTATGACGCGTCGGGGCGTTTTGTGCGTGCGTTCGGTGAAGAGTTTCGAGGCGGTGCGCACGGACTAGGCCTGCGCCGCGAAAACGGTCAAGAAGTGCTCTATCACTGCGACATAAATCGCTGCAACATCGTAAAGACGGATCTCGCCGGTAAAGTTCTCTGGACGCACGGCTATCCGCGCGAAGACTCTTTCTATTCGCAAAAGCCAATCGATTTTGTTCCTACCAACGTGGCCTTCGCTCCGAATGGCGATTTTTGGGTCGGTGACGGGTATGGTTCGCACCGCGTGCTGCGTTTTTCCGAGGCAGGCAAGTTTTTGGGCGAAGTGGGGCAACCCGGTCACAGGGACGGAGAATTTAATACGCCGCATGGCCTACTCGTCGACACACGTGGCAAGGAACCTGTCCTAATCGTTGCCGACCGCGGGAACCGCCGCCTGCAGACCTTTTCTCTATCTGGCGAGCACTTGCGCACGATCCAAGACGAATCACATTTGCGCATGCCTTGTCACTTCCATGCGCAGGGGGAATGGATGGTTTGTCCCGATCTTGACAGCCAGGTCTGCATTCTCGACCGCGCATACAACGTGGTCGCGCAGCTTGGTGATGGCCGGGCCTCTAACGGAGAGGTTGGCTCCCGCCGCGGCCAGTCCCGAAGCGAATTTACTCCCGGCCAGTTCATCACACCTCACGCTGCAATTTTTTTGCAGAATGGCGACCTTCTGGTGGCCGAGTGGCTGCCTATCGGACGCCTCACGTTGTTGCGGCGTGTCTGAGTTCATCGAATGACGTCGCGCACACGACTGGTTCTCTACGGAATCAGCTTCTCTGTCATCGCCGGGATGACCGTCATCCTATTAAAGGCTCCGCCCGATGGACTCGAACGGGGAGATTTCAGTCAATTTTTGGGGCGCTTTCATCCCCTGGTCGTGCATCTGCCCATCGGGTTGGTATTGCTGGTAGCGGTTTTGGAATCCGCAGGACTCTTCCGCGGTGGAAAACATCTGCAAGGTTCTGCCGGATTTGTTCTCGGTCTGGCGGCGGCGAGTGCACTGATTTCCGTCTCTCTCGGCTGGCTTCTCGCCTGGAGCGGAGGCTACCAGGGGCCCTTGGTCACCCGCCACATGTGGGGAGGCACATCGCTCGCGGCTGCATTGGTGCTTTGCTGCGCACTGCGAGGATGGAACGCCAAGCTGTACGCTTTGGCTTTTATTGCCGCGGTGTGTCTCATGGGATGGACCAGCGACCAGGGCGGGAAGCTGACCCATGGGGAAGCATTTTTGACTGAACATATGCCGACGAAACTCCGCGCCGCGTTGCACATACCGCCGCCGAAAAAGAATTCGCTTGCCGCTGTCGCGCCGGAAACTAGCGCGATTACTGTCACAACCCCAACGTCGGCGCAGGTTTCTGCCGCGTTTTTCGCCGCCCGCGTTGCGCCAATTTTCGACGATAAGTGCGTGACGTGCCACGGCCCTGAGAAAAAGAAAGGTAAGTTGCGCCTCGACAGCTTCGAGGATGTCATGCGAGGGGGGAAAGATGGGCTCGTGGTCAGGCCCGGTGAACCGAAAAACAGTGAACTTGTTCGCAGAATCTCGTTGCCACGCGATGACAAAGACGCCATGCCTTCGGAAGGCAAACCCGGCCTGAGTGCGGCACAGATTCAGGTCATTACGCTATGGATTGCTTCAGGCGCTTCGCAGACTCTGGCAGCCGGGGACGTCCACGGCGCGCCGCCGCTGCCGGCGCCAAAACCCGCGCCTCCCCCGTTAGCTCCCGACTATCGTCCGCGCTCCGGCACGATGCAAGCCTTGCAAACACAATTCGGCATACGCCTCGTTCCACGCTCAGAAAATCCTCGCGACGGACTCATTCTTCGCACCGTCACCGCTCCTGGGAGCTGCAACGACGCCGTACTGGAAGCGCTTCTGCCGGTCGCCGATCTCATCGTTGATGCAGAGCTCGCACGAACGGAGATCACGGACGCGGGCATCAAGACGCTTGCCGCCTTTTCGAATATGCGGTCACTCGATCTTTCTCATACCGCGATTACATCTCGAGGCCTGGCGCCGCTCGCCAATCTCAATAAATTGGAGTCGCTCAACTTGACGGCGACCGATGTAGATGATCAAGGAGTTCTACCGCTTCGGCACATGCCCGGACTTCGAAACCTCTATCTATTCGAGACCAAGTGTTTGGAACAGGGAAAGACCGCGGAAGATTCAGGGAGAAGATAGGTTCGGGAATCAGATTCAGTCACAGATCTCGCGCGCAAAGCCTCCGCAGGGTTGACGGTGGCGGCTCGGCTCGAACTGCTGCTCGGCGTTGTCGGACTGGATGTCTTATCGAGTGCACCTGAAAGAAAACTATGGCCTTCTTTGTCTAGGAAACATCAAACCCGATAGCCGCGAAGCGACAAGCACGCGAAGGTAAGCAAGGCTCCTTTGACAGCCGAAGAGAATTCGATTAACAAAATGGTTGAGCGAAAGGGCCAGCAAAAAGGAGATCACCATGAGCACACCGCCAAAACCGTCCGTAAGTCTCGCGCCGCCATTCACGCTGGAATCAGCGATTTTGAAGGTCCGCGTTGTCGAGGATAAGTGGAACACGCGCGATCCCCAAATCGTCTCGGGCGGGTACGCCGAAGACTGCTTCTGGCGCAACCGTGCTGAATTTCTCCGCGGCAGGGCAGCGGTCCTCGCATTTCTCACCCGAAAGTGGAACGCGGAGCTGGACTACCGCCTGATCAAGGAGATTTGGTCCTTCCATGAGAACAGAATCGCCGTGCGCTTTGCCTACGAGTCGCACAACGACTCCGGCCAGTGGCACCGCTCGTACGGAAATGAGAATTGGGAGTTCGAGCCCAACGGGCTTATGAAATTTCGCCACGCCAGCATCAACGACCTGCCCATCAAAGAGCAGGATCGTCTCTTTCATTGGCCTCTCGGCCGCCGCCCGGACGATCATCCGGGGCTGACCGAGTTGGGCCTCTAACGAACAGATAGCCAACGAACAGCTGACGGACGGAAGGCATATGCGTGTAACCTTGGGCTGGGAAAACCGCTAACACAAAGTCCATGAAAGAGATCGCCGAAAACATTCCCGGATACTCTTACGGAGCAGCCGATATAGTCCAATCGACGGTCTCCGTGCAGGATTTGGAATCGCTAAAAATCAGCGCAGGATTCACCCACGAAGACGAGCGCTATTTGCGCCTCGCAGGTGAGGTGCTCGCAGACCAAACCGCGAAAATCGTCCACCACTGGCGCGCTGAAATTATCGCCAGTATCCCAAACCTCGCCAGGCATTCGCGCAGCCCGGAAGAAAATCCTCTCCCCGAATACCTCGCGAAGAGCAATCTCCGCTTCGAGCAATGGATTCTGGACACCTGCCTGAGGCCTTACAATCAGGACTGGATCAATTACCAGCGGGAAATTGCTCTGCGGCACACAACTTCAAAGAAGAACCAGGTGGATGGAGTTCAATCAACGCCCTTCGTACCGTTGCGCGACGTCATCGCTTTTATCGCCGTAATGAATGAAACCATCAAGCCATATCTCGCGGCAAAGGGAAATTCTCCCGATGAGGTCCACAAGATGCACCTCGCCTGGTGCAAGTCCATTCAGATACAGCTGGCTCTTTGGGTCGGCACTTACTCTGAATCCGGCCACGCTACAGACAATTGGTGATGTGCCGGCAGGCGGAAGGGAACGGGCCGATCCGACGAGGGTCTCTGCTGTTCTGCCAGTCATCCTTCTCTGCGCCTCGGCGTTTATATTCTTGCTTTTGTCTCAACTAACCCAGGCTAAGCCGTTTGCGCCAATTTCCCCAAGTCTCCCAATTTCCTCTGATCGAGCTTGAGCCCTGCGGTGGCCACATTCTCTTCAAGGTGTTTCACGCTGGAAGTCCCCGGAATCGGCAGCATCACCGGCGACCGCCACAACAACCAGGCTAGCGCCAGCTGTGAAGTCGAAATCTTAAACTCCGCTGCAGCCTTGGCCAGCGATCCGCCCGGCTCCGCCAGTTTCCCATCTCCCAGCGGGAACCACGGAATAAATCCAATCTGCTCCCGCTCGCAATATTCCAGAACACCCTCCGACGCACGGTCGGCAACGCTGTACCGGTTCTGCACCGATACAATCGGCACAATCGTCCGCGCATGTTCAATCTGTTCCACGTTCACTTCCGAAAGCCCGACGTGCTTGATTTTTCCTTCTTCCTGCAAAGCCTTCAGCATCCCAAGCTGATCTTCCGCGGGATACGCCGGATCAATCCGGTGAAGCTGAAAGACATCAATCCGCTCGAGCCGCAAACGATGCAAACTTCCTTCGCAAGCCTTTCGCAAATGCTCCGGATTCCCATTCATCGTCCACCGGCCAGGTCCCGAACGGTCAAATCCCGCCTTCGTTGCAATCACCAGGCTTGCCGGATAAGGATGCAGGGCCTCGGCAATCAGTTCTTCGCTGACGTTCGGCCCATACGAATCCGCCGTGTCAATAAAATCGACGCCCAATTCCACCACCCGTCGAAGCAGGCGAATCGCCTCATCGTGGTCTTTGGGCGGCCCCCAAACACCCTCGCCGGTAATCCGCATCGCTCCAAATCCAAGCCGCGTCACGGTAAGGTCTTCGCCAATCGTAAACGTGCCGCTAGGCGCCGCTGAAAGTTCAGTCATATTCATTTCCCTCTCAGAAGGATATCCACGCACAGCCGTAGCCTATGCTATTGGGTGCGTGCGCCACAAGCAGTGTCATTTGGATTCTTCAACGGCGCTACTCAGGGAGCTCTTCTCTGTGAACGATGTGCTCTCTGAATCCTCCGCGTAAATCTTTTTTTTAATTTTTAGAGGTGACAAAGAGCCGCCGCCCCCGCAATTCCTGCATCCGATCCATACTTGGCCAGCACCATCGGCATTTCTCCCGCCCGCGTATTCACGCACCAACTCGCCAATTGCTCCTGCATGCGCCCGAAAAATCCGCTCATCAACTGCGCGACGCCTCCGCCAAAAATGAACACGTCAGGTTCAAGCAAATCAATTACATTTCCAACCCAGATCGCCAACAAATCCGCGGTCTCTCGCAGCGTCTCTGCGGCAAGCACATCACCTTGGCGGACCGCTTCCGCGACAATCTCCGCAGTCACAGCATCCGTGCTCCCGCCGGCAAGCGGCAGAATCCTCGATTCTCCACGCCCCGCAGCCGCAAGCTTTTCCTTCGCCCGCCGCGCAATGGCTGGCCCGGAGCAAAACGCCTCGATACACCCGCGCTTTCCACATCCGCATTTCGGTCCGTGATAGTCGATCGTCAAGTGCCCGCCCTCGGCCGCGCTGCCGGTTCGCCCGTGATAGATTCGCCCGTCGAAAACAACCCCAGCTCCTATGCCGGTACCCAACGTCGCATAAAAAACATTTCGATAGCCGACGCCCGCGCCCCAAATCGCCTCCGCGAGCGCGGCGGCATTTCCATCGTTGTCTACGCGCGCGGAAATTCCAAAAACGCGCCGCACTTCGTCAGCAAGAGGAAAATTCCGCCAGCAGGGAACATTGGGTGGATTCAGTATGACTCCAGTGAGCGGATCGAGCGGGCCGGGCGCACAAATGCCGATCCCTTTCAGAAGAGACTTGGCAGAGGGTTGCGTCGCGAAAACAGCTTCGATGGCAGACTGCACCGCGGCGAATCCCGCCTCAGCACTCTCCCGCGCCGGCATCGCGACGCGTGTCTGAAAAAGGATATTCCCGGACTCGTCCACGAGCCCAGCGGCAACTTTTGTCCCGCCAATATCAACACCCAGCGCCAGATTGCGTTCGGATTTCACCAGTGGAGTCCGTTGGTCACGCCATCAACAGGCAATTCATTCGATGCCTAGCTTGTGCTGCATCTCTTCAAGTGAATACCCCTTCGTCTCGGGGTAGAAGAAAAGCACCACAAAGAACTGCACCACCATCATTACCCCAAAAAATACGAACGGATAGGCTCCTGAGGATTTAGCGACCTGCGGAAACGTATAAGCAATGATGGCGTTCATGATCCAGTGCGAAGAGCTTCCTACGCTCTGCCCCTTCGCGCGAACGCGATTCGAAAAAACTTCGCCGATGTACACCCAAATAACCGCGCCCTGCGAAATCGCAAAGAAGCCGATGTAAATGACAAGAAACCAAAGCAGCGCGCTCTGGTGGCTATTCGTAAAGAACACGCCGGAAACGCCAAAGAGGCAGACGGCCGTTCCGACGGACCCGATAAGCAACAGAGTTTTCCTACCCAGCTTGTCAATAACGGACATTCCAAGCAATGTCGCCAGAAGATTCATTCCGCCCACAGCCACCGATTGCAAATCGCCGGACATTTTGCTGAAACCGGCAGCCGCAAAAATGTCGTTCAGGTAGTAAAGAATGGCGTTGATTCCCGAGAGTTGGTTAAACATGCCGATACTGATGGCCAGAAAGAGCGGAATGCGATATTTCCACGAAAAAAGCGGCTCGCTCGTGGACAACCGCTCGAGGTGAATAGAATCCACAATCTCTTTCAGCTCTCCCTCAGGATTCTCCGCGCCCATCATTTGCAAGACGGAGCGCGCCTCATCCACGCGTTTCTGCGTAACCAGCCATCTCGAACTCGGCGGAATTCCGAACAGCAGTATCAGGAAAAGAAAAGCTGGAACGGCAGCAATGCCAAGTTGCCAGCGCCATTCCGTGGCTCCGAATCCGAGCCGTCCAATACTGTAGTTGGAGAAGTAGGCCAACAGAATACCGATCACAATGTTGATTTGAAACGTGCCAACTAGCCGCCCGCGGATTTTTGCGGGTGCCAGCTCCGCGATGTACACGGGCCCTAGTACCGACGAGCCACCAATGCCAAGTCCCCCAATAAAACGAGCGGCGAGGAGCGCATACCAGTTCCAGGCAAATGCGCAACCCAGCGCCGAGATTACATAAAGAACGGCGAGCACCCGTAGGGTTTCTCTCGCCCCCCATTTCTGCCCGGGAATCCCGGCAAATATCGCTCCGATCACGGTCCCAACAAGCGCCATTGACACCGTAATTCCCAACGCTCGGGGCGATAATCCGTACACCATGGTCAGAGAGTGTGTAGTACCGGAGATAACCACCGTATCGAAACCAAACAGCAATCCACCGAGCGCCCCGACAGCGGTTGCTTTTGCCAGATTCGCGTTCATAGCCGTTGGCTCAGGAAGGGAACTGTCATTTGTTTTACTCCGGAAATGCCTTCGTCCTCACTGCGCGTAGAAAACGCTCATCGTCCTATAAAAATTCCAAACATCCACCTTCGACGACATCTCGAACGGTGAATGCATGGAAAGCAGTGGCACACCGAGGTCAATTACTTCCATATCCTGGCTGGACATGAATCCGCCAATCGTCCCGCCGCCTCCGACCTCCACTTTGTAGGTGTGCGTTTGCCACGGTATGCCGTTGCGGTCCAGCAATCCGCGAATCTTGGCCGTATATTCTGACGGTGCATCGAAGCCTTCTCCGTAAAGTTTGATGGTCACGCCATAGCCAAGCCTCGCCGCGTTGGTGGCTTCGGAACTGGACGGAAAAATCGGATTCAGGCTGTCATTGGCATCCGCTGAGATGACTTGCGCATTGCGCAAAGCGCGCCGCAAATCCAGATCGTTGTAAGCATTCCCACGCTGCGCCGCGACCAGCCGCGCAAAAGTAGAATTCAAAAATTGCGAACCCGCACCCGTGTTATTCACGGAGCCGACCTCTTCAAAATTGGAAAGATACGCCAGCGCCGTTTGCTTTGGTGTTCCCTTCAAATCAATGATTGCCCGCGCCGCGCAATAGGATGACACTCGGTCATCCTGCCCGTAGGCCCCAATCAATCCGCGGTCGAAGCCGACATCCGCAGGATGCGACGCAGGCACAAGCGCAAGCTCCGAGCTCACCAGGTCTTCTTCCTTGAACTTGTACATATGGGTTAAAAGTTGTGTGACTTCCACTGCGACCGACTCTTTCTCGCCGGGATGCTTCCGATTACCGGATCGAGTTCTTCCCCCTGCAGCACGTTGGTATACGTGCGCGTCCGCAGCTCCGCATCGGAATGCGGCGCATCATCGGGAATCACAAAAACCGGCTCGCCGGGGCTCAGCCCAAGGGATACATCGATCGTCCGCCCGTCCGTCGTATCAATACGGCCGACCAGCGCCAGGGGAAGATTCGACCACTGATATTTCTTAATCCCGCCATAATATTTTGTTTTGAAAAGCGCGAAGCCCCCCGCTGGATAAATCGGGCGCCCCTTGAGCTCGATGTGCGGACTGTCCTGGTGGGTTCCAATCACGTGCGTTCCATCCACGATAGGGTCGGAGCCGATCACCGCCAGAATCAAGCTGCGATCGCGATTGGGAATGATAAGCCGCGCGCCCGCTTTCACCTGTTCGTTTTTCGTAAATTCCGTGAACCCCGCCGCGTGTGCGCGGCGAATCATCTCACGTGTCGAAAAGTAAGCGGAGCGCGCGGTGTTCAAGTAGGATTTGTAATCTTCCGCGAATTCCTGTGCCTGCGCCCGGTCTGCGGAAGAAAGCAGTAGCCACGATGATTTTTTCTTCCCCCATGCGTCGCCCTCATCCTGAGCGGAAAGTCTGACGCCAAATCCCGCGCCAATCGCAAGTAAACAGAACAACACCAGTGCATTGCGCCCCAAAGCGGTCATCGCACCATCTCCTCTAGATTTCCCTCAGGCCGTCCCGCAGGAGAAGGAGGATGGTACATCAAAAGTGCCACGCCGGGTGTACAGGTGAAGTGCGCAGCCAGCAGCATTTGGGAAGCGGCCCGCGTTTCGGTATGATTTTCTCCGTGAACAATTCTCCGAACATCATCCTGACCGATGTCGAAGCCAGAGTTCTCGGCTGCCTGATCGAAAAGGAAATCACCACGCCCGAATACTATCCCCTTTCCCTGAACGCCCTTCTCCACGCCTGCAACCAAAAATCGAATCGCGACCCCATGATGAATCTCGACGAAGACGCCGTCCGTCGCGCTCTCCGCACACTCGGCGAGCAATTCCTGGTCCGCTCTGCGGGCGGCGACAGTCGCGTCCCCAAATACGAGCACCGCCTAGCCGACACCTTCAATTTCACGCGCCCGGAAACCGCCATCCTCTGCGAATTGCTTTTGCGCGGTCCGCAAACTCCCGGTGAACTCCGCAGCCGTGCCGAACGTATGCACCCGTTTGAAGACCTCGGCCTAGTTCAGACAACGCTAAAGCACTTGATGGAACGTGAGCAGCCGCTCGTAACGCTCCTCCCGCGCCAGCCAGGCACAAAAGAAGCCCGCTACGCTCACCTCCTTTCGGGAAATGTGTCAGGAAACGTGGAAGCGCCGGGCACGCATCCAATCCAAGGAACAAAGGAAGGCACAAAGGAGCAACCGTCTGTAAACAATTCCGTGGAAACAGACCGAATATCCCGTCTCGAAACCGAGGTCGCGGGCCTGCAAAATGAAATTGCAGACCTCAAGCGCCAGTTCGCCGACTTTCGCAAGCAGTTTGAATAGCCGTCAATTCCGAACAAACCGGTAGAATTTCGTAAAGTTCAATGAAGGGTTGACACGCACCCACCGAAATTCTTAACATGAGGTTTCGCATATAAATGAAAGAAGCTGCTCGGGCGGTTCGAAAAGAGCCGTGCATCTCGCAATACAGAATAAAAATACATGATCACTGTTAAAGAGCTTACCAAGAGGTACGCGCGCAACACCGCTGTGGACCACATCTCCTTTAACATCGAGAAAGGCCAAATCGTAGGCTTCCTCGGTCCAAACGGCGCCGGCAAAACCACCACGATGCGCATGTTGACATGCTTCATGCCGCCGACCGCGGGGTCCGCTACGATCGCCGGCTTCGACGT
Source organism: Betaproteobacteria bacterium (assembly GCA_903970165.1). GTDB lineage: Bacteria > Acidobacteriota > Terriglobia > Acidiferrales > UBA7541 > Acidiferrum. The sequence continues at coordinate 40,903 of CAJCHZ010000056.1, read as the reverse complement.
CCTCGAAGAGCCGATGGAAGTAAAAAAGCGCATCGGCTATCTCCCGGAAACGCCTCCGGTCTATCCGGAAATGCGCACGGGCGAATATCTCGAATTCGTCGGCCGCCTGAAAGGTCTTTCGAAAGCCGACCTCAGCAAGCGCGTGGATTACGTCTGCGAGCGCTGCTCCGTCGCCGACGTCAGGCAAAAACTCATCAGCAAGCTCTCCAAGGGCTACCGCCAGCGCATCGGCCTCGCGCAAGCCATCATTCACAATCCGGACGTCCTGATTCTCGACGAGCCCACCGCCGGCCTCGATCCAAAACAAATCAACGAGACCCGCGACCTCATTAAAAGCCTCGCCGGCGATCACACCATCATCTTGAGCACCCACATCCTCCCCGAAGTTGAACAGACCTGCGAACAGGTCATCATCATCAACAAGGGAAAAGTTGTCGCTACGGATTCCGTCCACAATCTTCAGAATCGCGCCCGCGGCATCGAGTCCGTGATCGTCGAAGTCGCTGGACGCAACGCCGACTTGGATGCCGCAGAGGTACAGGCTCAACTGGAGAAAGTTTCCGGCGTTATCAAAGTCCATTTCAAGGAAAAACGCCAGACACGCAGCATCTTTGAAGTGGAAGGCTCAAATGACCGCCTCATCCGCGGCGATCTGGCTCGCGCCATAGTCGCAGCCGGATGGGATCTCAACGAACTTCGTTCCTCTGCGATGAGCCTCGAGGAAATTTTCCTCCAGCTCACCGGGGACCACCCTGCCACAGCTGCCGCCAAGGAAGAACCGGCCGCAAAGGAGCCAGGCAAGTGAGAAACGTCCTGATCATCTGGCGCAAAGAAATGCACAGCTACTTCGTTTCGCCCGTTGCTTATCTGCTGCTGGCAATGTTCGGCTTCATCTTTGGCTTCTTCTTCTGGGTCCAGCTCGAGGGCTTCGTCAAATACGGCGCCGAAATGATGCAGCGTGGCCAATCGTTCCCCATGAACGTGAACGAATCCCTCATTCGCCCGCTTCTCGCAAATGTGCGTGTGACCGGCCTCTTCTTCATCCCGCTGATCACCATGCGCCTCTTCGCCGAAGAAAAACGCTCGGGCACGATCGAGCTGCTCACCACCTCACCCATCCGCGACCTCGAAGTTATCCTCGGCAAATGGTTTGCGGCCGTAACGCTCTACGCCTGCATCCTTCTCCTGACCGCGTTGAATTTCGTCTTCGTCTTCAAGTACGGCCAGCCCGATTGGAAGCCTCTTGCCATCGGCTACCTCGGCCTCTTGTTGCAGGCGGGCGCCATGCTCGCCATCGGCACCTTCATTTCCAGTCTCACTAAAAACCAGATTATCGCCGGCGCCGTAACGTTCGCGGTCTGCCTCCTTCTCTGGGTTTTTGAGTGGGTCACCGAATTCGAGACCTCAACTTGGGCTCAGGTTCTCTCCTACATGTCCATCACCACCCATGCCGAATCCTTTACAAAAGGCTTGCTCAGCCTGAAGGACGCCGTCTACTACGTCAGCGCAATTTTTGTCGGACTCTTTCTGACCGCTCGTTCGATGGAGTCCCTGCGGTGGAGGTCGTAAATTGAACGCTCAGTTTCTCAAAGCCCGCCAAACAAAGTACGTTGCCTACGCGGCCCTCTACATTGCCGTCACGTTCGCGGTCGTCACAGTAGCCAACGTCCTCGCCAACCGTTACGAAAAAACCTACGACACCACCGCCAACAAGCGATTCAGCCTCTCTGACCAAACCATAAAAGTCGTCAAAGGTTTGAAGCAGGATGCCACCATCACGTATTTCGATCAGCCCAGCCACTTCTCCTCCGCCAAGGATGAGCTCGATCTCTACGCCGCCGTTTCTCCCAAAGTTCATGTCGTCTATGTGGATCCAGACAAGCAGCCGCTCGTGGCGCGCGACGCAGGTATCAAAAACTACGGCACCACCGTCGTTCAAATCGGCGCAAACAAAAACGAAGCCAAGAGCACTACGGAAGAAGACATCACCGGGGCATTCATCCGCGACCTCAAAAGCACCGTTCGCACGGTTTGCTTCCTCAGCGGCAGCGGCGAGCACCAGCTCGATGAGTCCGGTCGCGACGGTTTCTCTCGCCTGAAAGATCTTCTCGGCAAAGACGACTATCAGACCAAGTCCATCAACCTCATAGAAAAATCCGATGTTCCCGGCGATTGCACGGTAGTGGTGGTCGGTGGTCCAAGCCGCGATTACCTGCAACCCGAAGTTGATGGCATCAGGAAATATGTCGAAGACGGCGGCCGTGCCATGTTTCTCCTCGAAGCGCCTCTTAAATTGAAGGGCCTGGATATTGCGGATAATGACGCGCTGACTGCCATGCTGCAAAGCTGGGGCGTAACCCTGGACAAGGATTTGGTTCTCGATCCGTTGGGGCAAATGGCAGGCGTTGGCGCGCAACTCGCTTTGGTGGTTAAGTACGAACCGCATCCCATTGTGAACGAGATGAAGGGCACCGCCACGGGCTTCCCATTCTCCCGCTCCATGGAAACGAAAAACGGCGACAAGACAACAGTAGAGAAACTCTTCGAATCTTCCCAGGACAGTATCGCGGCCATCAACATGGTCAAGCCCGATCCGCAAGACCCGAAAAACAAAAAAGGGCCCTTTACGATCGCCGCGGCTGGCTCCTATCGCACCGGCAAGGAAAACTCCCAGGGCCGATTCGTGGTCATTGGCAGCTCGCAGTGGGCCGCCAATTCGTTTCTTCCTTTCAACGGCAACCGTGACCTCGCGTTGAACGCCATGAACTGGCTCTCTTCGGACGAAGACCTCATTTCCATCCGCCCGAAAGAACCGGAAGATCGCCGGATTACGATGACCAATGCCCAGATGAGTTGGGTTCGCACCACGAGCCAGTTTTTGTTTCCGCTCGCTGTAGTTGTTGCGGGATTTGTGGTTTGGTGGCGCAGAAGGTAGCGCACCGCAGTCGCTTGAGCTAATTCAAAAAATGCTGGGGAAAGTCCAATGAAAGGCTATGGTTTGTTGGTTGCCGCCATCATTCTGGCGGCTCTCTCTGGAGTTCTTTATTGGTCCAATCATCGCAAGCCTGCGGATACAGAGGTGAAAGTTTCCGCGGACGCGCCTCCCAAAATTCTTTCCCTCAACACCGCTGACATCACCAAACTTGATATCAGGAAAAAGTCCGTCGATGAAGTATCGCTGGCCAGGAACGATGCCGGCAAATGGCAGATGGTAGCTCCCAATAAAGCGTGGCACGCCGATCAGAATGAAATCTCAGCCATGCTCTCCACGTTCTCTTCGCTCACTTCAGAGCGCCTCATTGAGGATAAAACCACCAGCCTCGAACCCTATGGCCTGGCAAATCCGTCTGTCGAAGTGGACCTCACCGGGAAAGATAATAAAACGCACAAATTGCTGATTGGCGACGCCACTCCGACTGGCGATGGCGTTTACGTTGCCGTCGCAGGCGACCCTCGAGTTTTCACCCTCTCCAACTACACCAAAACCAATTTGGATAAAAGCGCTAAAGACCTCCGCGACAAGCGCCTCCTCACCTTCGAGTCCGACAAACTCAGCCGCGTTGAACTCCAGGCCAAAAAGCAGGACATCGAGTTCGGCCGCAACAAAGACCAGTGGCAAATCGTCAAGCCCAAACCGCTCCGCGCCGACGATTCTCAGGTCCAGGAACTCATCCGCAAGCTTGGGGACGCCAGAATGGAGGTCACCGCCTCCGACGATGATCAGAAAAAAGCCGCCGCGGAGTTTGCCGGCGGCACCCTCATAGCCACTGCGAAACTGACCGACGCGTCTGGCACGCAGGAGCTGCAGGTTCGCAAGAACAAGACCGACTACTACGCCAAGTCCAGCGCCGTCGAAGGCGTCTACAAAGTGACCGCTGACCTGGGTACTTCCCTCGACAAAGGCGTCGACGATTTCCGCAACAAAAAACTCTTCGATCTCGGATCTGCCGACCCCGACAAAATCGAACTCCACGATGGCCCGAAATCCTGGTTCCTGACGAAGGGTGGAGACGATTGGTGGCTTCCCGACGGAAAGAAAGCAGACGCCTTCAGCGCGCAAGGGTTTGTCGAACAAGTCCGCGACCTCGCGGCCAATGCTTTCGTAGACTCAGGATTCAGCGCCGCAACTGTCGCATTAACGGTCACTTCCAACGGCGGAAAAACCATCGAGAAAGTCGAGATCGCGAAGAGCAACGACCACTACATAGCAAAACGTGACGGGGAATCGGCCCTGTATCAATTCGATCCAGTGGCAGTAACCAGCCTCGAAAAAGCGGCCGAAGACCTTAAACCCGCACCCGAACCCAAGCCAGCAGAAAAACCAAAAAAGTAATGGCGAACCTTCAGCTTCGCCAGCGATTAATGCTTAGAAAGCATCTCCCGGTCCAGCGCCATTTTTTCTTTAACGCTCAAATCCCGCACGACACCTTTCGCCAAATCACCCAACAAGAGCGGTCCAATAGCCACACGAATCAATCGCAACACCTTAACTCCCATCCCCTCAAATATCCGCCGAATCTGCCGATTCTTCCCCTCATCCAGGACAATCTCCACCCATGAATTCCGCTCCCCTTTACGTAAGAGGGAAGCGCTCTTAACGCGAAGCAAGTCGCCTTCTTTTGCCAGAACGCCTTTCTTGAGAGCTTCCAGGAGCCCTGCATCCGCAACCCTTCCAATCTGCACGTGATAAGTTTTGTCGAGATGGGTTTCCGGCGCGGCGATGCGCGCGCCCCACTCCGAATCGTTGGTCAATAACAGCAACCCCTCACTGGCCTTGTCCAGTCTCCCAACAGGCGCAACCCAAGGCAAGTGAGCACCCAGAAATTTGTAAACCGTCTCGCGATTTTTCTCGTCAGCAGCCGTAGTGACAATCCCACGCGGCTTGTTCAACACCAAATAGATTTTCTTGGCAGTCCCAACGCGTTGCCCATCCACGTCAATACGGTCCCTGCCAAGTCGCACAGGCGTCTCCGGATCACGCCGAACCACCTCATTCAAGCGCACCTTCCCCGCGCGGATGAGTTCCACCGCCCGCGAACGCGAGCAATGCCCCATCTTGGAAAGCGCCCGTGCCAATCCCGTCTTGTTGTTTTTCTGGATCAATCGAAGCTCTAGCGATTCGGTATGGCCGCTTCGTGCTAGCTACCCGGCTCTGCAGCGCTGATCGCGGCGGCGACTTCTCTAAGCATTTGGCGTACAAGTCGCCAACTGCTTCTCCCGAGCACGACGATTGCAATTTTGCGCCATAAAAGATTTTGTTTGTGGCGGATTCCCTTGTCGGTTGTCGGGAAGACTTCGAAACCTGCCGCCTGAGCAGCGTCGAGCAAGGCGCCGTTCTCCAGTTCTTGCCATCCAAATGTTTTGAACTCGCTTACGCGGTGGCCGGGGAGTGACGAAACGAATCCGAAAGGGACGCCGTGGTCGAGCAGGACGCGCATTTGCTAGCGGGCGACGGGCACATCAAGGGTGCGAGCCGCAAATTCCAGAACGGCCTTGATCTGCTCACGCGTCAGGGGGAACTGCTCCAGGATTTCTTCGATGGACACCCATCTTCAAGGTTTTCAAAAACCGTGGCAACGGGCATGCGCGTCCCTTTGAAGACCCACGCTCCGCTTACTTTACCTGGGACCTTTTCGATGAGAGGGCATTCAGACCAGTCGATTGCCATGCATCACCTTCTCGCTTTTGGCTTGACCCGCTTCTTTTTTGTAACACGACGCAGCTTGTGCTGTCATCTAGTCAACTCGCGGGCGTTGCCGAGGAAGTGGTCGTCGGCGGTGCGGGCGCGTCGTGTTTCACCTCGCCGTAACGTTGCGCCAGCCATGCGCGGACTTCGTTGGGATCGTATTTGAATGGACCCATGCCCCCGCGATAGGCTATGCGCCCCTTCTCAATGATGTAGAGCCGCTCCGGCCATGCGGAGTAGGCGCCGTCGGCGGCGTCATTAATGTCGTCAATGCCAAACTCGATCGGATAATTAAAACGCTTGATGAAATCGTTGGCGATGGCCACGCGCTGCGCGAGCGTCTTAGGCTGGGCGTAGCAGACGTCTTCCTTCACATTGGACTTCATCTGCCATTCATCGGTGGGGTGCGCCTCGCGCACATAAACTGTCAGAAAATCGGCGTGATCCTTGTAATCATTATAAATCTGCACCACGTCCCCGACGTGGCGGCGAAACGGCGGTCAAGTGTAACTGCCAAAAATCACGACGAGCGGCCGCGCGCCGGTCTTCTCGCGTATGTGAAAATGACTCGATCCATCGAGCGAAACGAGACGCGCGTCCGGCGCGTCATCGCCGGGCTTCAGATTGCCGCGATGCATGTGCGGAAACGCGTATCGCACCATGCCGTAGGCATCCTTGGGGCTGCCTGCCATCACCGAAAGCCCGATAAACGCAGCGATCAGCAGCACAAGAACAATGCCAAGCGTCCACTTCCAGATTGGGTTCATCTCACGTTTCTCTGACTTGGGCAAGACGCTAAGATCATGGCGAAGGCCAACATGCCCGCGAAAAATATCATCTCAACTTGTACTATTGAATAGTACGTTTGCACTAGGGTCGAAGGCTCCAGCGGCTTATTTGTGATGACCCTTCGGAAGAAGCCGCTCTCGCTCCGCTTTGTAACTGGCCAGCGCCTTCTCGATGACATTGAGCGCGGCGTAAGCCGGGCGAATTTCCTCAACTTCCACCTTCTTGCCTTCGAGCAGCTTGTAATCCTGAAAGAACCTTCGCAAAACGAGCAAGCGGTGCGGCGGCAAATCGCGTGCTTCCAGGTAGCTGCTGAACTCCGGATCGCCGGTAGCCACGGCGATAATCTTGTCGTCGCTGGCCCCGGAATCAATCATGGACATCAGTCCAATCGCCCGCGCCTTGATGAGCGCTAGCGGTTGCACGGGCTCCTGGCACAGCACGAGCACATCAAGAGGATCGTTGTCCTCCGCATACGTTTGCGGAATGAAACCGTAATTCGCCGGATAGAACACAGCCGAATGAATGATGCGATCCACCTTGAGCAACCCGCTAGGCTTATCCAATTCATACTTGACGTTGGAGCCCAGCGGAATCTCGATCACCGCCTGAAAATCCCGGGGGAGTTCGCTCCCCGGAGAAACATCGTGCCAAGCGTGCAGCATTCGTGCCCGTCCTTGTCCTCGGGATGTAGACGTACATTATCCGTGGAAAGAGCTTCTTACGCCAATTGAGGATGTCAAAGTGATTCTCGCAGAATCTGGACTCGAAATAGGGAACCTTGCAAAGTCCTTACACCGGCTGCGGCTGTGCAGGCAGTTCTCGGCGCTTGCTCCAGAAATAGATCGCAAACGCGATGGCCACCACCGGCAGGACGCAGCCGAACTCGTCGATAAACCAAGCCGTCTTGCCCGTGTTTCGCGTTAGCGGTGTAAAAATCGCCTGAATATAGAGGTTGTGGCTGCCATGCAAAATCGCGCCAGTCCACAAACTCCCGGACTTCAACCGCATCCAGGCAAAAACAAAGCTGATGGAAACCACCATCACCGTAAAGCAGGTCAATCCATACCAGGTGGGCGTCCCAGCATTGTAATCGCTGAAAATCAATACGGGATAATGCCATACCGACCAGATGATTCCGCTGATCAGCGAAGTCGTGGTAAAGGAACAAGTCTTTGACAGCTCCGGCACAAGAAACCCGCGCCAGCCAATCTCCTCGCCTAGCGCACTGGTCATGCTCCGCAACAATCCGTATGTAGCAATCAGCAGAGTTCCCAAAACAATGGAAATCCAGGGCGACCCGCCCAAGTGCATCGAATTTATCAGCGAATTGTAGTAATCCGGATTCCCCAATCCGCCTAGGTGAAAAATCCAGACAATCGCATAAGCGATCGACGCATAGAGCAGCGGAATATACCAGCTGCGAACCTGGTACTTGGTTTCTCCCCATTTCCAACCAAGCTCCGAAATGTTCCGCCCGTTCAGCCGCAGCGTGAGCATTCCCGCGAGGCCGGGGCAGTACATGAGGCCTAAGGTGTACATGCCGCGGCCGTTGCCGAGGCTGCCCGAATGAAGAATGAGAAAGTAGAAAAACGAGCTGAACGCAAAAAGAATCACCAGATAGGTGAGCACTTGCACACGGGAACGTCCGGGCTGGGCCATCTAAGCCTCCAGAGTTGGACTGTATGGCGCAGGACCATACAACGGGCACAACCGCCGCACAAGGGCGGTACGCGCCTAGGCTCGTGCCTTCTCTATCATTTCGTCCCAAACGCCTTTGGATTTCAGGATGAGTTCGACGGTTTCGCGAATGGCGCCTTTTCCGCCGATTGCTTTCGTGACGTAATGCGCCGCGAGTTTCACTTCAAGCACCGCATCGCCGACGGCCACGGCGAGGCCCACGCGGCGCAAAATCGGCAAGTCCGGCAGATCGTCGCCGACAAAAGCGACAGCCGACTCCGAAACTCCTGTTGTTTTCAAAATATCTTCCAGTGCTGGAATCTTCGTCGGCTGCTTTTGATAGATGAATTCCATTTTCATTTCGTGCGCGCGGCGCGTAAGCGCCGCGCTCTCGCGCCCGGTGATGCATCCGGTGCGGAGGCCAGCTGTGTGTGCAAGTGTCAAGCCCTGGCCGTCGTGGGCGTCAAACGTTTTGATTTCGAGTGCGCTGCCGTCGAGCTGAGAAAGAAGGGTTACGGTGCCTTCGGTCATTGTGCCGTCCACATCCATGAGCAGCACCTGGATTTGCTTTGCGCGCTTTGCGAGGCTTGCGGGGATTTTGATTATGCCTTTGCTTTTTGCCAAGTTGGGCTCCTGTTCCTGAGAGGAAAACTAAAGGAGAAGAAAAAGCGGACCTAAAGGTCCGCCACTACATGAGCTCCAGGGTCCACAGATCGTGGAGATGCACTACGCCGAGCACCTTTTTGGATGCGTCGACTACTACTACCGATGTAATTTTTCGTTTCTCCATCAGATTCAGCGCTTCGCTTGCCAGGACGTGCGGGCCGATGGTCTGCGGATGTTTCGTCATCGCCTCGGCGGCGGACATTTCCAGGGTTGCGCCGCGATGCTTTTCCATCAGGCGGCGAAGGTCGCCGTCCGTCACGATTCCGGCGAGGCGCCCGTCGGTCTCCAGGACGGTCGTCATGCCAAGACCCTTGGCACTCATTTCGTGAATCACGTCGGGCATTGCCGCATCGATCGCCACGCGGGGCAGCGCTTCGCCGGAATGCATCTTGTGTTCTACGCGCAGCAGTTTTTGCCCCAGGCGCCCGGCGGGATGCAATGCAGCAAAATCATCCGGTTGGAATCCGCGCCTTTCGAGCAACGACACTGCCAGCGCATCGCCAACCGCCATTGCCACCGTCGTGCTGGCTGTGGGTGCGAGGTTCAGTGAGCAGGCTTCCTCGCGCACGCTTACGTCCAGCGCTACGTCGCTTGCTTCGGCTAGAGTCGAATGAATGTTGCCGGTGAGAGTAACCAGCGGCGCCTCCAGGCGCTTCAAGGCTTCCAGCAGAGCGATGATTTCATCGGTTTCGCCGCCGTAGGAAACGGCTAGCATGGCGTCGCCGCGGGCTAGCATGCCCAGGTCGCCATGCAGAGCGTCGGCGGGATGGAGGAAAAACGATGGCGTGCCGGTGCTGGAAAGGGTGGCGGAGATTTTGCGGCCGACCAGGCCGGACTTGCCCATGCCGGTCACCACCACCCGCCCCTTGCAGGCGAAGAGGACGCCTACCGCCTTTTCAAACGTGCCATCCAGACGAGCGAGGACGTCCTGAAGGGCTTGCGATTCGATTTTGAGGACGCGGCGGGCGGTGTCCAGTGTCAACAGACACCCCCTGCGGATTTTGTAAGTGTTGCATGTAAAGGATTTAGAGATTGCGTAAGGTTTTTATTTTCAACACTTGCAGGGAGGCTTGTAAGTGTTGCATCTGCAGCGGTTAGCCTCACCGTGGGGCGGCCCTTTTGTGGAAGGGGGTGGCTTCGCAGCGTGGCCACGGTGCATCGCGCCCATAGACTTGATGATCGGGTGATGGTGCGAGTCACTGAATACTCCAGCGGCGGACGACTGCGGAGAGTTCTTTCAGGCGTTTCAGGAGGGCGGGGAGTTGGGAGAGCGGGAGGGCGTTTGGGCCGTCGGAAAGGGCCTCTGCTGGGTTGTCGTGGACCTCGAGAAATACGCCGTCTACCCCGGCGGCTACGCCCGCCCGGGCCAAAGTATCGATGAACTCAGGTTGGCCGCCGCTGGCGTGGCCCAGGCCCCCTGGAAGCTGCAGGGAATGAGTCACGTCAAAGACCACTGGATAGCCCAGCTTTTGCATGACCGGGAATGAGCGCATGTCGACGACAAGGTTTTGATAGCCGAAGGATGCGCCGCGCTCTGTCAGCAGGATGTCGCGGTTGCCGGTACTGGCGACTTTGTCGACGACGTTGGCCATGTCCCATGGGGAAAGGAATTGGGCTTTTTTTACGTTGATGATGCGCCCGGTTTTGCCTGCGGCTAGAAGCAGATCGGTTTGGCGCGCGAGAAATGCTGGAATTTGCAGAATATCGCATACTTCGGCGGCGGGCTGTGCCTGATAGGATTCGTGAATGTCGGTGAGAATGGGCAGGTTCAAATCCGCTTTGATCTTGGAGAGGATGCGCAAGCCTTCTTTCAGGCCGGGGCCGCGAAAGGCCTTTGTCGAGGAGCGGTTGGCTTTGTCGTAGGAAGCTTTGAAGATATAGGGAATGCCGGCATCGGCCGCAATCCTGGAAACCCTCTCGGCCATATTGCGGGCGTGCGCTTCGCTTTCGATGACGCAGGGGCCGGCGATCAGGAATAGTGGATTTCCGCCGCCTAAGCGAAGCGTGCCTAGAGAAATTTCACGGGTCAGTGGTGGTGAAGGCATTGCGGATATCGAAGATAACATACGGGGTGAAAAAAGCGGGAGCCATGGAAAAGCGCGGCGGGAAAAGCGTGAAGAAGGAAAGGCGGCGACGTAAAGTCGCCGCTACAGGGCTTGCGGGGCGGCGCTCATGGCGCGCGGCTCGGGGGCGGAAGCCGTAGCGTGTTGGGGTTCGACGGCCGCTGCGGAGGTGACGGAAGAACTCACGGGACGCTGACGAGCTTTCTTGTGTTCGATGGAAGCGCCGATGAAGGCCGCGAAGAGCGGGTGCGGCTCGAGCGGCTTGGACTTGAACTCGGGGTGAAACTGGCAGCCCAGGAACCACGGATGTTCCGGCGCCTCGATAATCTCGACATAGTTTTCGTCGGGAGTGCGGCCGGTGATGCGCAGGCCTGCGTCTGTCAAAACTTTCTCGTAGTCGCGGTTGAATTCATAGCGGTGGCGATGGCGCTCGCTGATTTCCAGCTTGCCGTAGGCGCGATGCGCGAACGATCCCGGGACGAGCTTGCAGGGCCACGCGCCCAGGCGCATGGTTCCGCCCATTTCGTCCACGCCGAGCAGTTCGCGCAGTTTATAAATGACGCGATGCGGAGACTGCGGATTGCATTCGGTCGTATCCGCCTGCTTCAGTCCGGCAACGTCGCGCGCGTATTCCACGGTGGCGCACTGCATTCCCAGGCAAACGCCGAAATAGGGAATCTTGTTTTCGCGCGCATGCTGGATGGTGTAAATCATGCCCTGCACGCCGCGTTTGCCAAATCCTCCGGGCACGAGGACGCCGTCGTAGCCGTGCAAGCGAGCGGCGGCCGCTTCCGCGGAATCAATCTCCTCCGCCTCTACCCATTCGAGAATCGTCTTGTGATTGTGCGCCAGCCCGCCGTGGAGCAAAGCTTCGCGGAGGCTCTTGTAAGCGTCTTCGAGTTGAACGTACTTGCCGACAACCGCAATGCGAACCTCGCCGGCGGGATTATGAATGCGGTAGACGAGATCGAGCCACGGACGCATATCCGAAGGCCGGTCCTCTAACTTCAGCAACCGCAAAATTTGCGCATCCAGCCCCTCGCGCCCGAGCTCTACGGGCACGGCATAAATCGTGTCCACGTCTTCCATGGAAATGACGCAGGAATCGGCCACGTTGCAGAAGAGGGCAATTTTTTTCTTCAGCTCGACGGGAATATGGCGGTCGCTGCGGCAAAGCAAAATGTCCGGCTGAATCCCGATGCCGAGCATTTCCTTCACGCTGTGCTGCGTAGGCTTGGTTTTCAGTTCGCCGGCAGCGGCAATGAAAGGCACCAGGGTGACGTGCACAAAAAGCGTATTCTCCGCGCCCAGTTCCAGGCGCATCTGGCGAATGGCTTCGAGGAAGGGAAGTGATTCAATATCGCCAACGGTCCCGCCAATCTCGACGATGACGACGTCCACACCCTCGGTAACTTTCTTGATGGTAGCTTTGATTTCGTCGGTGACGTGCGGAATGACCTGCACGGTTTTGCCGAGATAATCGCCGCGGCGTTCCTTGGTTAAAATGGTTTCGTAGATGCGGCCGGTGGTCCAGTTATTGTCGCGGGAAAGCTTGGCGTGAGTGAAGCGTTCGTAGTGCCCGAGGTCGAGGTCGGTTTCCGCGCCGTCTTCGGTCACGAATACTTCGCCGTGCTGAAACGGGCTCATGGTGCCGGGATCGACGTTCAGATACGGATCGCACTTCTGTAGGGTGACTTTGAAACCGCGACTTTCGAGGAGACAACCGATGGAGGAAGCTGCTACTCCCTTTCCAAGTGAGGAAACAACACCGCCGGTAACAAAAATATATTTTGGCGCCATCCTTGCAGCCCGCACCCGGGATTTCCCGGCCGCAGAGCTTATCAGCCCTCCTCAGGATTGACGTACGAATAATTATCATCGCAAACCGGAAAACTGTCAAATCGAAGAAATTATTCGCGGAAAGCAAGAAAGCGAATCGTGAAAGCGTATCGTGGACTCTTTTGTTCAAGCGTATCCAGACGGCGAAACTTTTCGGGAGGGGGCGGGTTTACACAATGGGGAGGAGTCTGACTGCTCTAAGGTCAGATATTAAAATAGTATCAATTTGAACAAAATGCTTCAGGGCCAGAAACCGATTCTTGCGTTGGAGCCATCAAAGTAGGGGAACATCTGCGTAGCGGCGCGCACAGCGCGAGCTTCGCTATCCTGAGGGATCCTTGGGGGAGTCTCTCGAACTCGGGGAAGGGGTATGAAACTGAAAGCAAAACTGTTTTTGAGCAGTGGTGTTCTCGCATCGGCACTTTTTTCCGCATCATTTTCCGGTGCGCAACAGAAACCAGCCTCCATTCAGCAAGCCAGCATCACTTATGATTTGAGCCGTGAGACGGTTATACAAGGCACGGTAGTCTCTTATACGGCAGCATCCGAGGCCCCTCCCGCCGGAGCGCACGCGACGATTAAAACCGCTTCCGGCCTCGTCGATGTCCACCTTGGAAACCCGTATTTAATTAAAAAGAACGACATCTTTCTGGCTGCTGGCGACTCCGTTCGCATCGTCGGTGAAAGCGAGCCAATCGGCGCCGGGACATTTTTCGCCGCGCGCGTCCTTCAGAAGGGCAGCCAGACCGTAACCCTGCGAAACAGGCAAGGCATTCCGATTAGTCCAAGACGAGTGGTGTCAACGTCGAGCGTAAAGTCGTCGCAGGGGGGTGCGCAGTGAAGCGAGCCTCCGTCTTACTCGTATGCGTGGCGGCATTTTGGGCTGTGGCTTGCAGCAACAGTGGAGGCTCAACGACGACACCGCCTCCTCCCACCGGCCCGTTTTCTAACAGCAGCTTGAACGGGCAGTATGCGTTTATCATGACGGGCTCGGAAGCGCGTTCCACGGGGAATGTCGAACCCTACGCGCGCATCGGTTCTTTCACCGCCCTCGGTAACGGCACAATCAGCACTGGAGTTGAGGACGTCAGCCTGGCAACAGGAGTTAACTATTTTGGGTTCACCGGCGGAAGCTACGACATCAGTGGAGATGGCACCGGCAGTTTGACTTTGACGGACAGCAGCGGCACGCTCACGTTTGCGATCACGCTGGCCTCGTCTTCTACCGGCTACTTGATCGAGGTTCCGACGGACTTGGAATCTACAGCTAGCGGGAGTTTCATGAAGCAGGATGCCGCCCAGTTCGGCGTGACCGGAATTTCGAATAATTATGCGTTCGATTTTTCAGGGCTAGATTCGAGCGGCTTGCCTCGATCCGTTGTTGGCCAATTCTTCTCCAATGGCGGCGGCAGTTTCTCAACCGGGGTGGATGACGACAACGACGCTGCGGTCATTACGAATGGCGGCAATCAGCAGATCAACGGTAGCTATGCCGCGGATGGTCTTAACCCAACCGATTTAGTCAATTTTGGCCGCGGCGACTTCTCACTTGGCGGCATCACGGGCGTCTTCTACATCGTGGGGTCGAACGAGGTGCTGTTTCTGGAAACCACTTCCGGAGGATTGCTCACCGGAACTGCGTTGCAGCAAACCGGCATTCCAACGACGACGGCAGGGATTAGCGGCGGCTTCGTCTACGTGATGGGAGGTTCTGGCGCTGGTGGGCCACTTGCACGAGGCGGAAAGTTTTCCACGAGCGGCGGAAGCCTCTCGAATATCATCGTGGATAACAACAATGCAGGGACTCTATTGAGCCTGAAATCCTCTTCCGGTACTTACACGATCGATTCCAGCGGTGACGGCAGAGGGACCATCAACTACGACGTCTCCGGTCAGAAGAACACTTTCCAATACGTGTTCTACCTGGTTTCTCCCAATCAGGCCTTCATTCAGGATCAGAGCATTGGGATCGTGGCCGACGGCAGCATGATGGGCCAGGGAACATCCAACATCACCAACGCTTCGCTTGCCGGGACCTACGCGCTCAATTGGAGCGGCGTCACGAGCGCGAGCGGTTCATCCGGCGAAGAAGACCTCGTAGGGCAGACCACTCTCAGCAGCAGCGATGCGCTTACCGGTACCGCGAATCTCAATGAATTCTCGACCGACAGGCAGTACCTCGGTACGACGCTTACGGGCCAGTTGACGCTGGCGACCGATCCCACGAGCCACAACGCCCTTACCATCAACCTGGCGACCAACCCGGCAAACGACGGCATCACGTTTTTTGCTTACGTGGCGAACAACAATACCGTGCTGCTGATGTCCACTCAGACCGTGCGAATTGCTGCCGGTGTCCTGGCTCCGCAGACGCAGTAATCGCTGCGCAGCAACCTTGTCCGTTCTATGGCCGCCCGGCTGAAATTGGCCGGGCGGTTTTATTTTTGGAGTAATTTTTCAACGCGGGCTACGTCTTCCGGGACGTCCACGCTGACGGCGTCGTGTTCGACTTCCGCTACGCGAATCTTCCAGCCGTTTTCGAGCCAGCGGAGTTGTTCGAGTTGCTCGATGCGTTCCAGTTCTCCCTGCGGCAGCGTGGGATATTCGAGCAGGGCTTCGCGCTGAAAGACGTACAAGCCCAGGTGCTTGAGGTGGCGCACCTGAATTTTGACGGAGGTATCGCGCACCCAGGGAATTGGGGCGCGCGAGAAATAGAGCCCGTTGTTCTCGAAATCGAGGACCGTTTTCACAACGTTCGGGTCCATGATGTCGGCAGGGGTCTTGATGGGCGTCGCGACAGTGGCAATCGCAGCGGCAGGCTCTTCCAGCAGGGCATTGACGGCCGTGTCCACCGCTACGGGATCGAGCAAAGGCTCGTCTCCCTGCACGTTTACAAAGACGTCGCCCTTTTCGTGGGCCGCGACTTCGGCTACACGCTCCGAGCCGGTGCGGTGATCCTGGCGGGTCATGCGCGCCTCGCCCCCAAAGCTTTCCACTGCCTTCACGATGCGTTCATCGTCCGTCGCGACAATAACGCGGGTGGCTTGCGCGGCCATTTTTGCGCGCTCGTACACGCGCTGGATCATCGGCTTGCCGGCCAGAAAAACGAGTGGTTTGCCCGGCAGGCGCGTCGAAGAATAGCGAGCGGGGATAACGATCACGACTTCGGGTTTGTTCGGACTCATGAGGTTGGCTCTCGAAGGCTTTTCAGTTTCCCACATCTGGGAATATTTGGGCACTGCCTACAGTCATCCCTGGATGGACAGCATGGCGGTGGTACAAGATAAAATCGTGAAGAGACCACGCCATTCGCGCGCAAAGTACCATCTAATAGCGGGCGGGGGATTTGCCTTGTCTTCGCTCGCGCGAGTGGTAGAATCTCAACACGTCCGAGCCGCGCGGCCGTTCCGGAAGAGCGGAACGTTGGGGGTGCCGTGAAACGCGATCGAAACAGGTCTCGCGTTATTTTGTTTTCCGTGGTCGTTCTGCTATTTGCATGCCTGGTTGTAACCCGCGCAACCATTCTGGCTGCTTCCCCACAATCGCCTGCCCAAGATCCGCAGACTGACAAGCCCAAAGAAGAGGCAAAGAAGGACGACGTACGCAAGAATACTCCGGGGCAGGTCATCAAGCCCGGGCGCAATCTGAAGCTGGATGTGGATCTGGCGCTGGTCAATGTTACTGTTACCGACCCTTACAATCGCCTGGTCACTGGCCTCGATATGGACAACTTCCGCGTTTTCGAGGACAACATCGAGCAGGAAGTGGTGACGTTTTCCGCGGAAGACGTGCCTATATCCATCGGAGTGATTTTCGATTTCAGCGGCAGCATGTCCAACAAAGTTGGCAAAGCACGCGAAGCCGCCGTACAGTTTTTCAAGACCGCCAACCCGCAAGACGAATTTTTTCTGGTGAGTTTTAATGAGCGCGCCGAGCTGACGAGTTCCTTTACGAACAGCGTGGAAGACCTGCAAAGCAGCTTGATGCTGACGTCCGCGAAAGGGCGCACGGCGCTGCTCGATGCTCTCTATCTCGGGCTGAGCCAGATGCGAGGTGCACACAACGGCAAACGCGCCTTGCTCATCTTGTCGGATGGGGGAGATAATCATAGTCGTTACAACGAAAACGATATCAAGCGCCTCGTGAAAGAAGCCGATACCCAGCTCTATGCCATTGGCATCTTTGACGAAATTGGTTATCGCAACCGGACCCCCGAAGAACTAAATGGTCCGTCGTTGCTTTCAGAAATTACGGAAATGACCGGCGGCCGCGTTTTTCCGGTCGGGCATGTGGAAGAGCTTCCGGATATCGCTTCAAAAATTGGCATGGAGCTGCGAAATCAATATGTCCTGGGATATCGACCAAGCAACAAAGCCCACGATGCACGGTGGCGAAAAATCAAGATCAAGCTGCGCGCACCAAAAGGGTTGCCGCCGCTCAATGTTTATTCGAGAACGGGCTACTACGCGCCTAGCCACTGAGTTTTCTTCGCGCGTGCGTTCTGTTTCCCGCATACTTTGGATTTTCTGCGCTGCGGCGGTGTGCGCTTCGCCGTGGCTTGTTTCGCGGTCGTTTGGGCAGATTCCGACCACTACGCCGCAGCCGCTTCCGCCGGGACAGGATGCCAACGCCGGGAAGCAAGGCTCGATTAAGATTGATGTTGGGCTTGTGGTGCTGCATACGTCGGTGATTGATGATCGCGGGAAGTTTGCCGACGGGTTGAAGGCGGAGAACTTCCGCGTTTTCGAAGATAAAGTCGAGCAGAAGTTGGCGACTTTCAAGCGCGAAGATGTCCCCGTGAGCATGGGGCTGGTTATTGATAATAGCGGGAGCATGCGCGAGAAGCGGCCGCGTGTGAATGAGGCCGCGCTTACGCTGGTCGAATCGAGCAATCCGCAGGACGAGGCCTTTGTCGTCAATTTCAATGACGATTTTTATCTGGACCTCGACAAGGATTTCTCCAGCAGCATTCCAGAGCTGAAAGAAGCGCTGGAGCGCATTGATTCGCGAGGCAGCACCGCGCTGCGGGATGCGATCATTGGCTCGCTAGATCACCTAAAAAAAGCCAGCAAGGATAAGCGGGTGCTGCTTGTCGTTACCGACGGCGAGGACAATGCCAGCCACAACTCGCTGGAAAAGACGCTGCGCGAGATCCAAAAAACCGACACGGTAATTTACACGATCGGGTTGTTGGGCGAAGAAAAGCGCAAAGACAAAAATTCCGCGATGAAGGCTTTGAAGCAAATCGCCGAAGCTTCCGGCGGGCTGGCATTTTTTCCGGAAAGCGTGGACGACGTTCACACGATTTGCGAACAAGTGGCCCACGACATTCGGAATCAATACACGCTGGCATATTACCCGTCGAACACCAAGAAAGACGGAACGTTCCGCGCCGTCGCGGTGCAAGTTGTGCCGCCGCGCGGGCGTGGCAAGTTGATTGCCCGCACACGTAATGGGTATTACGCGCCGGGCGGTCAGGCGTCTGCCTCAGCAGGAAATTAGCCCCGCCGCGTAAGCACCATAGGGAGCGCGCGGCCCTGCGCGGCTAGGGATAAACAGGCCGCGCCCCACAACGCCAAAAACAGATTATTGCGGCTTCGGGAGTTGCAGCATCATTGAGCCGGATTGTCCGCTTTCGACGGTTGGCAACTGGCCGTTCCATTTATCGATCAAGGCGCGCGTGTTTTCCAGGCGGCGCAGTTCCAGCAGTTGCGGCGTCAGCGAATTCTGACGGATGCGGTTGGCATCGGCTTCGCCCTGCGCGCGCGTGACCATGGACTTGGCTTCTCCTTCGGCTTCCGCGATTTTCTTGGCGGCTTCGGCGCGCGTTGTCGCCAACTCGTTTTGAGCGCGCTCCGCTTGCTGATTGGCTTGCGTCTTCGCGGTGATCGCCTGCGCGATGACTGCCGGCACGCGCGGGGCGCCGATAAAGCCGAACTGCTGGACGCCTACTCCTACCGGCGCCATTTTCTTTTCGATCATCGCTTCCACTTGACCCAGGAATTCGGCCTTTTTCTCGCCGTAGATGTCTTCCACGACGTAAGTCGACGCCACCTCGTTCAGCGAGTTGCGCACCACGTCGCGCAGAATGCCGTGCGTGAACGTGTCCATGTCCGAGACGCGGTACTTCACGTAAAAGTCGGGCACTTTCTGGGGATCGATCGCGTAGGACAGCGAAACGTCCACGAAAATTTCCATGCCTTCCTTGGAGTTGAAGCCCATCTCTTCGTTGATGGGATGCCCTTCGTTCACGTCCTTAGTCCATTTCACCGTTTGCACATAAGTGGGAAACTCGATGATTTGCGTGCTCAACGGGGAGTAGACGACCCAACCCGTGCGCACGGGTATTTCCGATGCGCCGCGCTGCGCGCCAGCCAAGTTGATTTGCACGCCGACATGGCCGGGCTCAATCCGCGTGACGCGCAGTAGAAACATACTCATCACTAGCAACACAAGAACAACCCCAACTGCAAGAATTCCCCACTTTATCAACGGGCTGGTCTTTCTCATTTCAAACGCTTCGTCGCCGCCACCTCTCCTGAACGTTCCCATAACGTAGCTCCTCCGCGAAAATGTGCGTCAATTTTGCAATTCAGTGTGCCATGCGGCACGTTAGGAAGTCATGATGCGCCAAGCCGATGAAAATAGACAGCTTCGGGGAGATTTGGGAAGAGAGAAGGGGACACGGGAATACGGACAGTTTGCGGACAGAAAGAGACAGACGAAACGTGACCTATGTCCAGGGCAACGAAAAACTATCATCCCGAAAGACAAGGCCGTTGTCTTGAGAAGAAATCAGCGTTTATCTGCGGAAGTAGCGAACGGTCACCCGCGGAGGACTGACCCTACATGGAGCGCATTTTCATGTAGCGGATCAAATCAGGAAGCATTGCAATGAACATTCCCAAGAAAACCACTGCGACGGCCCCGATTACGTAATACATTGCGCATCCTCCCCAAGAGCTCCGTGGCGTCCAAAGGAGCGCAGCCGGGAGTCTTAGCACCCACCAAATAGAACATCGGCAAGGGTGGGGGACCATAGGTGTTAATCCTTATATCCATGAATGGACTGCCGTATCTCGCCCCGAGTACTAATGAGGACAAAAAGCGTGGCGGCCAGGACATTAAGCCCGTTTGGGCAACTCGGGAAGTTCACCGGTTTGCTTGTCCACCTCGGCGAGAATCCACTTTTGGAGCACTTCTCGAAAATGCGGCCGTATGTCGCCAAACATCAAACCCACTCCGGAGGGTTTAACGTAAATGATCGTCGCAGGAGCTTCAAAGTACTCGCCCGAATTATAGATCCTTACCTGAACCGTAAGGCGCTCCGCTATTGTTCCAGCCATATCCAGGCGGCAACCTCGGAGGCTGAGTTCGGTTACCCGAGCAGGGAGTTTCGCGGGCGACTTTTCGAGGGATACCTCGGCGCGCGCGTCAAATGGGAACCGCAGACCACGTAGTTCGTCGTGCATTCTATAAGGCTAATACAGGGTAGTTGCGGTCGCTATCGGACAAATCAAGGCGCGTGTCGAAAACGTTTCACCCCGGCCGCAAGGCCCGCGCTCGCAAGACTCGCAAGAAGAGAGGCTTGACATTGGGGCGCCGTGGCCGTATATGTAGAGAGCGTACCTGTAGCCAAGCTAGGTGTCTAACATGTCCCTCGAAAAGAACGACTTGCACCGTGGAACGCTCGACATGCTCATCCTGAAGATAGTGGCGGCCGGGCCGCTGCATGGGTATGCGATTGCCCAGCGGTTGCAGCAGATCTCCAAAGACTACTTTCAGGTACCGCAGGGGTCTCTCTATCCGGCGCTGCACCGCCTCGAAGAGCGCGAATGGGTTGAGGCGGAATGGAAGGACACCAGCACCGGCCGTGAAGCCAAATTCTACAAGCTGACCAAAAAGGGGCGGAAGCAGTTGGAAGTGGAAGTCCTGGGCTGGGAGAAACTAGCCGATGCCGTGTCGTTGATTTTACGCACCGCGGAGTAGGTGACGGATTAGGCTCGGGATTCGACTATGAAGAACATGCGCTGGTTGCGCCGAATATGGCAAAAGCCGCTCGTTGAAAAGCGGCTGGACTCCGAGCTGCAATTCCACCTGGAGCAGCAAATCGCCGATTACATTGCGGCTGGAATGACGCGCGAGGAAGCGCAGCGGCGCGCGAATCTGGAATTCGGTGGCGTGGAGCGCTTCAAAGAAGAGTGCCGCGAGGCGCGTTGGGAAAATCATCTCGAACTTTTGTACCGCGATTTGCAGTCTACTTTGCGCGGTCTTCGCAAGGATCCTCGATTCACGATTGTCGCCGTAATGGCTCTGGCGCTGGGCATCGGAGCCTCCACGGCGATGTTCAGCGTGCTCTATAACGCGCTCGTCGCGCCGTTTCCTTACAAAGATCAAGGGCGCCTCGTAACCCTGCGTATCCGCGACCTCGACCGGCGTGGAAGCAGCGAAGACGACGGCGATTTTCGCGGGCTCATGCGCTACCGCGAGCTGCTGGAATACAAGCAGCAGAACCATGTCTTCGACGCCCTCGTTGCAAATTGCGAGTTCGATGTCGTTTACGATTCCGGCGGAAACAACAGCTTCATGGCGGCCAACTATGTGACTCCTGGGACGTTCGAGATGTACGGCGTTGAGCCGCTGATCGGGCGAGGGCTTGAACCCGTTGACTACGAGCCCGGTGCTCCGCTCGTGTTTGTGTTGCGCTACGCGGCCTGGACGGATGAATTCGGTTCCGACCCGAATGCGGTCGGCAAGATGTTTCGCTTGAATGGTGTTTCGCGCACGCTGGTCGGCGTGATGCCGCCGCGATTTGCGTGGGGAGGCGCGAGCCTCTGGATGCCGCGCGATCCTGCACTTACCGAAGTGGTTCGCGGAGATTTTCCGGCGTATTGGGGGGTAATCGCACACCTGAAACCCGGCGTCACCCTGGAGGAAGCCGAAGCGGATCTCAACGTGATTGGGGGCAGGATCGCCCCCAATTTTCGTGAGGATTATCCGCAGCACTTCCGTGTTATCCCCGAATTTTTCGTTCACGCCGTAATCTACTCGGGTTTTCGCAGGACCCTCTATGTTTTATTTGCCGCTGTAGGGCTCCTTCTGCTGATCGGTTGCGCGAACGTGGCGAATCTTTTGTTGGCGCGTGCCACCACGCGTGGCAAGGAGTTTGCCGTGCGCGCTGCGCTGGGAGCAAGCCGCGCGCGGCTCATTCGCCAACTGCTACTAGAAAGCACGCTGCTCGCGGTTGGCGGAGCCATCTTTGGCGTGCTTTTCGCCTGGGGCGGCATACGGGCGCTCTCTGTTTCCATGCCTGCCTTTACGATTCCATCCGAAACCGTCATCGAAATGAACATCTGGGTGCTGCTCTTCGGAATTGGCCTGGCTTTCGCGACGGTCATTATTTTTGGGCTTTTCCCTGCATTCCAGGCTTCGCACGTGGATGTGCAGGACGCTTTGCGGGACTCCGGTAAGGGCCTGGGAGGCACAGCGGCGAAATCGCGCATGCGCAATGTGGTGATCATGGTCGAAGTAGCTTTGTCGCTCATTTTATTATTCACGGCCAGCCTTTTTATGCGCAGCTTCGTGGCCATTCAGCATGTTTCGCTGGGCTGGCAGCCGGACCATCTGGTCACCGGGCGGCTTCCTTTGCCGCGGCAGCGCCACAAGACGGGCCGGGATGTGACGACTTTTTTTCAGCCGCTGTTGCTGCGGCTCAAGTCCACTCCCGGCATCGCACTCGCCTCGCCAGTGACCACTACTCCTCCTTATGGCGGCTTTGGCGGAAAGATTGAAATTCCGGGCAAGACGCACTCCGATACGTGGGAGTCGCTCATCCAACTTGTCGGCGAGGATTATTTTTCCGTCGTTCGGCAGCCGCTGGTTTCGGGGCGTATGTTCACGGAAGCGGAAGTGAGTGATGCGCAAAAGGTCGTTGTGATTAATCAGACGTTCCAGCGCCGGTTTCTTGACCATGGCGACCCCATCGGCCGGACCATTGTGCTTGATGCCCTGAAGGATTTACCTGACCCCGTCCAGGAGCCATCCTTTCGGATTGTCGGCGTCGCCGCGGATGCTAAGAACGTGGGACTTGAGCGGGCACCCGAGCCGGAGGTCTGGGTGCCTTACAGCGTCACTGGTTCCCTGATGCGCCGGCTGCTCGTTCGCACCGAGCTTCCCCCTAGCGCCATGGTTGCGACCGTTCGCAAAGCGGTCTGGGCTGCTGACCCTGACGTGGCGTTCGCGGAAGGCGGGTCTTTGTCGGATACCCTCGACACTTTTTCGTACGCGCAACCGCGGCTTGGGTTCTTTCTCGTTGCGACGTTTGCCACGATTGGCCTGGTTCTCGTAACTCTCGGCGTATATAGCGTGATTGCTTATGCGACCTCGCGGCGCACCCACGAAATCGGCATTCGGATGGCGCTTGGCGCGGCGGGCACGGATGTCCTTGGCATGATCCTTAAAGATGGCCTTGGGCTGCTAATTCCGGGCATTGTAGTGGGCATAGCCGCCAGCTTCGCCATCTCGCGCGTCGTCGTTACCACGCTGCTTTGGGGAGTTTCGCCGTACGATCCGCTCACAGCTTTTGCTGTCGTTGTCTTGCTGCTTTTGATTGGTCTTCTCGCGTGCTGGATTCCGGCACGGCGCGCCACCCGCGTGGACCCCGTCACCGCCCTCCATTACGAATAGCTGGAAAATCCAGTCTCCTTCCTTATTTCGCCAAAAATTCCACGGAACTTTTTGACCTGTAGCTCGTCTAGGTATATAGGTAGACTAACTACAGGTAGACAGTCTGAAGGCAAGGCCGCCGCCTGTGGGCATTCCCTCGGAGGGGCAGGCCTCCCCCGCCCCTCCCGGTCTGCCTGTGCCTGCGTTAACGGACACTGCCGGGGCAGCGTCTTGAACCGCGAGCGCTCCGGGATCGGGTGGTCACACAACGGAGGATTGACCATGAATTCTATCGAAAGTTATGGGTACGAGAGGAAGTGCGCAGCACGATTACTCTGTCTTGTAATCTTGGCGTTGGTTTCTTGCACATTGTTGGGCCGACCTGCAAACGCACAAGATGCGGGAAATGCAAAGGCGAGTGCCTGCGTATCACCGGCAATGGCGCAATTGCTGGCGCGGGAAGGGAACTCCATCCGCGTAAGCGCCGGTAATGCGCCGGCCGCGACGCAAGCCGGCGAGCACGATAACGAAAAGGGAATTGCCGCCGCGCAAGCCCCGGAATCGCTGCGCACGCTTCAGCGAGCGCGAGACTGGTTTGAAAAAGGCGCGCGCCGCGGCTACGCACCCGCCCAGGTAAACTTGGCGGTCGCTACCCTCGCAGGCTGGGGCGCGCCACCAAACGCAGCCAGTGCGCTCTATTGGTTGCGCGAAGCCGCCCATCAAGGCTACGCGCTTGCCTACTACGACCTCGGCGTTCTTTATATGAAAGGATGCGGCGTGCGTCAGGACTATGCCGAGGCCTTCCGCTTCTTCGAGCAAGGCGCGAACGCGGACAATTCCGCCGCGCAGATGAACCTGGGGTATCTCTACGATCAAGGTCTGGGCGTTGCTCAGGATCGCGTTGCCGCGGCGGTCTGGTATCGCAAAGCTGCTGAAGCCGGCGTAGTCCAGGCCCAATTCAATCTTGCCGATCTGTATGCTCGCGGTGAAGGCGTTAGCCGAAGCAACTCACTTGCCTTCGCATGGTTTCAAGTGGCCGCGCAACAAGGCGACAACCGCGCCAAAGAAATGCTCCGTGCGCTTGCGCCCCATCTCAACGCAGCGGAACTTGCGGAAGCTCAGGCGCTATCCCGCTTACTCGTTTCAAGCGCTGCGCCCTCGGCGCAAGTCGCGATGGTGCAAAGAGGCAATCACCGCTAAACAAAATAGAGGGAGGCCTTGCAACTTGGACGAACTGCGGCCGTTTGATGCTCAGGAGGTGACTTCCGCCAGGAAACTTGCGCCATGCGGAATGGAGCCTCCAAAATTCTGCGCGACCGTCTGTCCCATGTCGGCAAGCGTTGCGCGCACGCGAAGATTCACGCCAGCCCCGCTTCCCGGCGAATATGCCAGAATGGGGACGTACTCGCGAGAGTGATCCGTCGTCGGCCAGCGAGGATCGGGGTCGCAGCCATGGTCCGCGGTGATGAGCAGCAAATCCTTCGCGCGCATCAACTCTAGGAACGGGCCCAGCATGCGGTCAAACTCCTCGAGCGATTCCGCAAAGCCTTCCAC
The DNA here is from genome assembly GCA_903970165.1 of Betaproteobacteria bacterium. Classification (GTDB taxonomy): domain Bacteria; phylum Acidobacteriota; class Terriglobia; order Acidiferrales; family UBA7541; genus Acidiferrum. The sequence continues at coordinate 15,964 of CAJCHZ010000056.1, read as the reverse complement.
ATCCTTGCGATGACCGTAAAGCATGTCGAAATCCACCAGGTTGCAGAAAATCAACCCGTTCTTTCGTTCTTGCAGCGCCTCAGCCATTTTGGTCATTCCGTCCGCGTTGCCGGATGTTGTAACGTACTTCTGCACTCCGCGTCCGTTGTAAATGTCATGAATTTTGCCAATCCCAAAAACCGGAACCCCGCGCTCGGCCAGGACGTCGAGCAGCATCGGCTTCGGCGGATCAACCGCATAGTCATGCCGACGCATCGTGCGTTTGAAGTTTCCCGCAGGCCCCGCAAATGGGCGTGCGATCACGCGTCCGACGCGATTCGGCCCATCCAGTAGTTTCCGCGCAATCTCGCAGATCCGGTACAACTCCGCGATAGGAATCACATCTTCGTGTGTGGCAATCTGAAAAACGCTGTCGCCTGAAGTGTAGACAATTGGCTTTCCCGTCCGAACGTGTTCTTCGCCTAGCTCCTTGATAATTTCCGTTCCTGAAGCCGGCTTGTTGCCAAGCGTCCCGCGCCCAATTCGCTTTTCAAATTCGGCAATCAATTCGCGAGGAAAACCGTGAGGATACGTGGGAAAAGCCTGATCTAGCCAAACCCCGGCCATCTCCCAGTGCCCGGTCGTCGTATCTTTACCCGGCGAATGCGTCGCGCCTTTCCCATAAGCGCCAATCGGCGCAGCCGCAGCCGGCAAATGCGCAAGTGGCGCAATATTCGCCAAGCCCAGCCTCACCAGGTTTGGCAAGGCCAGCGGCCGTGATTCGGCAATGTGCCCCAAAGTGCTTCGCCCCACATCGCCATAATCCGCCGCATCCGGCAATTCGCCGATGCCTACGCTATCCAGCACAATCCAGGTCACTCGCTCAAAATCACTCATCGTTGAACTCCGCAGCACCCAAACCAGCGCCAACCAATTTTCAAAGCCATTACCGCGCTCCGCCGCACTCTAGCACAAACAATCCGTCTCACCGGTGCAGCTCGCTATCATCGCCGGCCAAAGACAGTGATAAGCTATGGTCCCTTTACCGCAAGAAGGAAAGGAGACTCGTTCGTGAACGGCAAAACGAAACTTTCTTTGGCAATGTGCGCTCTTTGCGTGATGCTCGCGGGTGTCGCTCCACTGTTTGGACAGACCCCCGCCGCTCCCGCGCAGGAGAACAAGCCGCAGGATCCCCATCAAGCATTCTGGGAATCGCGAAACGACTACGAGAAATCTCTGGTCGAACAGCGTTACGCGGATTGGGGGTTCTTGGCGAAATATCGTGACGCCGACAAAGCCATGGGAGACCCACCCGCCGGTGTTGTACGCGTAGTCTTCATGGGCGATTCCATTACAGAAGGTTGGGGCATGAAGGGAACGAACGGCCACCCGGATCGCGGCGTATTTTTCCCGGATAAGCCGTATGTAAACCGCGGCATCTCCGGCCAGACCTCGCCGCAAATGCTGGTGCGATTTCGCCAGGACGTGCTCGATCTGAAGCCGAAAGCCGTTGTGATTCTCGCCGGCACGAATGATATCGCGGAGAACACCGGCAAGATGACGCTGCAGGAATCCGCTGGCAATATCGCCTCGATGAGCGAACTTGCGCGCGCCAACGGCATTCGCGTCGTGCTGTGCTCGGTGCTCCCGGCCAGCGATTTTTGGTGGCACAAAGGCCTTCAGCCGGCGTCCAAAATTCTCGACCTCAATGCATCGATTAAAGGCTACGCCGCCAAAAACGGCTTCGTTTATGTGGACTACTATTCCGCCATGGTCAACGCCGAGGGCGGCTTAAAGGGCGAGTTCAGCCCGGACGGCGTCCATCCAAACGCCGCGGGATACGCGGTCATGGCTCCGCTGGCCGAAGCAGGAATTGCAGAAGCGCTAGGGAAGCCGACGCCCTGAAAATGATTCGGTTTATCGCAGCAGCTCAAACAGAAGGTCTATCGCTGTCGAAGCCACACCGGTCGGGAGTTCCCCATTGTGCCCCCCGTAGGACATCGGATCGGAATGACTGTTGAGTCTCCGCGTCGCCTCCAGCATCTTTTGTTCGTCCTTGATCTCCTGCAGTTGCTGTGCGCGCGCCTTCTCCAGGCCCCCGCCACGGATGAACTCCACCGTCCGCCGCAGTTCGTCCTTGTCAAACCATGTCCCGTGCGCCTTGCACACGTCCACGATCACGCGCGAGCAGTGCGCGAAGTTCACGCGGTTCATCAGCTGGAGACAGACAGGGCAGGGAACATAGCGGACTTTCTCCTCAAACGCCACTCCTTGCTCTGGATGAGACGGCATGCCCAGCACAGCTGCCTGCTTCTCGCGCTCCGAGCAAATGTCCTGCAACGTCTCCACGTCCACCCAAATCCCTTCGCAAGTACCGCATTCCAGCAACTTCGTGGTCCCAACGTTGGCAGCCTTCATGCCAACCTTGCATCGAGGACACAGCCGCATTTCGCCGCCCGGTACTTCGTTGCGGTCCCCTTTCGCCCCGCAATGCGAGCAAAACTTCGCCCCGGCAAACATCATGCCGAAGCAGAACGGGCAAGCCACCGTGGCCAACCCCGCTCTACAGAATTGGCAGCGCGTCGCGTCCGACAAAACTCCCGCGCCGCAAGACGGACATCGAAGTGTTTCAACAGGCATAGTTTTTCTAACCTGCAATAACCTCATAATGGAGATTACCGCCACTAAAGTACATAGAACCAAAGTTCAACTGTGCCGATGGTTACAAGCCTCCCATCTCACAGAGTTGCCGCGCTCATCCCAAGCCCTGGCCCCGGCGCTCGCAGCAGCCTCGTTGCGCCGGAGCTGCGCCGGCGGGAGCTTAAAACGTCAATTCTGCGATGCGCTCTAGGAGAACTACAAGTGTGCTGCGGTCTTTCGCCGAAAGTTCTTTCCGCACCGTCAAGTCGGCCGCCCTCCGTGCTTCAATAAGGCGCTTTCTATAACTCGTGCCTTTGCGCGTCAGGCTAATCTGAATCGCTCTTCCCACTTCTGCTTTCTTCTCGGAAACCAACCCTTCCTTAACCATCGTTTTGATGGAACGGTGCACAACGGTCCTGTCGAGCCCAAGGGCCGTGGCGATTTGATTTTGATTTAGCGTGGCGCCGTCGCGCAGAGTCGAAAGAATAAAGCCGCGCGTCGCCGAGCACTGCGTTTTTCGTTCCAGCTGTTTGCTGACGGAAAAATAAGCCGCCGCGATGTGCGCCAACACGGAGTCTTTCAGAATGTTGGAAGGAATTTCTTTCTCAGGCACGATGATCATAGAACCGTCACCGTGGCCTCGAAAGGCCTGCGCCACTGTGGCGTCTCGGAGTAATCGCAGGATTTTCTGCCGATGGCAATCACCATCACAATTTCGTGATGGCGGCTCGAGAGGCCAAGAAATTTTGCTAGGCGCCGTCCGTCGAAGCCTTCCATGGGGCAGCTGTGAAGGCCAAGGGCTTCTGCGGCAATCATCAGATTTTGGCAGGCCAGTGAAGTACCCTTGGCCGCCCATTTGAAAATCCCTTGCCGCGAGACGGGTGGCATGCCGAAAGTCTTCCACAAATTCACCAACCGAAAAATCGACCATTTGAGCCCGCCGAAAATGCCGAAAGGCCCAGGCATGAAGATGATCCTGCCAACCTTCGCTGTGCGCTCATAATCGCGGATTTTCTCATCGCTGAATCCGCTCTTGCGCATCCACTCCACTTGGCCGCGCGAAGTCGCATGCATCGATCCAATGTCGGAAACCGCCACGACAAGTGCAGTAGCGGTCTCCGCGGGCTTCTGACCCATGCAGAGCTTTGCGACCGTTTTCCTCTTGGCGGGAGATTGCACCCAATAGAAGCGGTACGGCTGCATGTTGAAGCTGGAAGGAGCATGACGCGCGGCGTTGAGGATTTGTTCCCGCACTTCTTGCGGGATTTCGACTGGGTCGAAAACTTTCACGGCTCTCCTTCGGAAAATGGGTTCCAGGATGTCGTTCATGGCTGCCTCCATGTTGCCAGTACAACACAAGCGTGTTGCAGATGTAACATGCAAGTAAACAGCCGGTACCCTCGGAATCGCAGCGCGGCGGGAGAGAAGCCCTGAAGTTGAGCGGCGGGAGAGGGTTTCGTGCAGCGGATACGACCCCAGTTCACATCGGTTGTTGCGGATAAAGCCCGAACTCTTCATCCGCTTTGATCTCTTGAAGAGTCCAGGCATGCGATAGGCAGAGGCAGCTGTTGGGAAGGGTTGCACTCATTTCATCGAGATCACACGAGATCGTTCAAGAGTGCTTCCATTTCCGATCGCGCATGCGAGTCGCCTTTTTTGTCGGCAGCGGCGATGCCGGCCGTCAGAACTTGCCGAGCTTCGTAGGCGCGGGATTCGCGCGCCAGTAATTGGGCATACATGAGATAAGCGGGAACGTAGTCGGCGCTACGCTCGAGCAGCATCCGAAAGTGGGTGTCAGCCGCGGCTGCATCGCCGCTGTTCATGCATTCCATGGCCAACCCGTAGCGATAGAACGCATCATTCGGTTTTTGCGCCACAAACTCCTCAAGCATCTGCCGGCGCGTTTTCTTTTGGTCGTTCATGGTTGAGTTTGTATTATACGGGAGGAGGCCGGACAGGGACACGTGTTGCTAAAATTTGGCTCCAGGATTGAAGAAGCGCAAAGGAAAACTTGATGGCGAAGAATGGCAAAAGCGGGGCAGCGGCGTTGAAAGGGAAACCGGTGAGCGCATCACGGTCGGAAATGACCGAAATCGTTTTGCCGGCGCAGACAAATCCGCTGGGAAAACTCTTGGGCGGCCAGGTCATGCACCTTGTGGACATGGTTGCGGCAATGGCCGCGCACCGTCATTCGAGCAGCTACGTGGTCACTGCCTCGGTGGACTATATCGATTTTCGGAATCCCATCAATTTGGGCGAAATCGTTACGCTGACTTCGCAGGTCAATCGCGTCTTTCGCACTTCGATGGAGGTCGGCGTCGAGGTCTATTCCGAAAATGTGATGTTGGGAGAGAAGAAGCACACGACGACGGCATACGTAACGTTTGTGGCGATCGATGAGTTCACGCGATGCCCGAAACTTGTGGCCCCGCTGATTGTGAAGACTGCGGAGGAGCGGCGAAGATTCCGCGACGCGCTGAAACGCCGTGAGGTACGCTTGGCATTGCGGTATGGCAAGTGATCGGGCGGAAGAAAACGTACAGCAGTGAACTGTTATTGCGAGAGCTGCCAGCCATTGTCTCCATAGGCAAACCCTTGCTTGCCTTCTGTGGGCGGGTGATCCTTGAAAAGGTCGGCGACTTGGGGAACGTCGTTTTCGAATTTCCAGGTATATGTGTAGGTCACGATTTGTTCGTTCGGAATTTCGGGATTGGGTTGAATGTCCTTGACCTCGATGAGCCGCCCGCCAAGCTTTGTTCTCAGTGTAATGACCGGATTCTTCACCATGGGATTGCCCTGAAAGTAGTGTGTTGCTTCCGGCGTGACGAGGAGCATTCCGCCGTTTTCTCTGTGGTGCTCGGCTTGCGGCGCGAGGGCCCAATAGCCGAAGTCCTTGCCTTTTTGAACTTCCGCTTCCGTCAAATTGACAACCGGGAATTGCGGGCGGAACACGTTGGAGGCTTCCAGCAATTCCTTGGCTTTATCGCTCGTCAGCGGCTGCTTTGAGGGGCAGCCATAGATCATAATCAGCGCAAATCCAACCAGTATGGTGATGATTCTGAAGGGCGCTCGCACAGGCGGCCTCTTTCGCGCGGGCCGCGTGTCGTGCCCACGTGCTCGTTTATTTTCGCTGGCCGATGGGCGAAATCTGGATAGTACTCGGATGGGCGATTGTCGTAACCGCTAATGATGAGGCGAAAATTTAGTCGGTGCCGGGCTAGCTGACGCCGCCCACATAGATCGGCGTCGTTGTAGGCCCAGGGCTCCCGCCCTCGGGTTCTTCGGTAATCGCGAGCGCTTTGGTGTTACCCATGGAGTCTGGGGGATTGGAAACGAGCAAGATGAACTTTCCGTCAGCGTCGGGCCAAGTCATCATCGAAGGCATGGGCTTGGCTTTTGGATCTTTAGGAATCAGCCAGAGCTGCAAAACGTGATGCGGCGCGGGCATGGGAATTTTGTCGCCCATGACCAGCACGCCAAGTTGTGCGTTCCATTTGGCTTCGAGTTGCGCGCCCTGCTTGCCGTTTGCTGGCATCATGATTTTTACGGATTTGGGATCCATCATGATCATGGCTTCGCGCTTGGTTTCGGCGAGCTCTTTTTCTAATTTATGGTTACCTTCCATGAGCTCGGCGTTGAGATGCTCCGCTTCGCGAGTTTCGTCTTGGAGGTGGCGTACATTCCGGGTGACCACGATCATGAAAACGATCATCGCGGCAGCCAGCCCCCACATCCAAACGGGAACGTAGCGCTTTGCCGGCAGCGCCTGCGGCTTGGCCTCCGCGTGCGATTGCGCTTCGGCGCGGACCGTTTGCATCAGACGGCCTTTCAGCATGTCTGAAGGCGTCGCTTCGGGGGCAGTGTAGGCGAGCTGGCAGACGAGCCAGCGCGCTTCTTCGACGGAGCGCGCGCAATCGTGGCAGCCCGTGGCGAGATGAGCTTCGAGCGCAGCGCGTTCTTCCGGATCGAGCGCACCGAGAGCGTAAGCCTCTAGCAGCTCACGGAATTGGTCGCAGTTGTTCACGTTGTTGCCTGCAATCCCTCTTTCAAGCGAAGCAAACCGTTGCGAATCCAGCTTTTTACCGTTCCGAGTGGCTCCTTCAAGGTCGCCGCTATTTCCGAATGGCTTAATCCTTCAAAATACGCCAGTTCGATCGCTCTTTTTTGCTGCGGGTTCAGGGCAGCCACCAACGCGCGGACGCGCTCGGCGCGGCGCTGATCGTCGAGTGCTTTTTCGTACTCGGGAGCTACGGCAATCGAGGGTAGCTCTTCGGGAAGATCCTCGCGGCGGCGCTGCCGCTCGCTTTTTAGGCGGAGATGATCCAGGGCGCGGTTGCGCGCCATGGTGCAAAGCCAGGGGACGAACGGCCCGCGGGACTCGTCATATTGCGCCGCGTTGCGCCAAAGCTGCAGAAAAACGTCCTGCACGACTTCCTCGGACGTAGAAGCGTGTTGCAGAATGCGCAGAACCAGCCCATAAACTAGGCGCGAATGGCGGTCGTAGAGCTGTTCGAAGGCGCTCACGTCTTTTTGAAGAAGGCGCGACAATAGCGTCGCGTCAGGCGACACTTCGCGGGGACTTCTGGATGTAAAAGCCGCCAGGAACATCACGAGAGTCGGCTTCTTCCTCTCCTTAAAATAATATACGTCAGAAACAAAGAAACAGATGCGCAAGCCATGTAGCCCAGGGATTATCCTTGCGCCTTGTGTTTTAGCCTGTAGCGCGGGCATGGAGGCGCCCTTGGCCGCACCCTGCCGCCCAAATCAAATCACCAAACGTATTTCCTTTACCACTTCCAAAGCCTGCTCCACGCACGCTCCAACCGAAGGCCCTCGCATATAATTTCCCGCCAACCAAAGATTCGGAAACTCCGCTCGCAGCTTTTGCAGCGACGCCAAACGCTCCGAGTGGCCTAGATTGTATTGGGGAAGCGCCCGAGGGTAAAGCGTGACGTTGAAGAAGGTCGGCGCTTGGCGGATTTGCATTACGGGCGCAATTTCCTTGTGAACTATTGAGACCAGCTCTTTGGGCGAAAGAGTGATGGCATGGGGATCCGTTGCGCCGCCGATAAAGCTGGTGAGCAAGGCATGCCCGTCAGGGGCGCGATTGGGAAAAAGGAAAGAGTTCCAGACTGTGCCGAGTGTGCGGAGGCCGGACGAGCGAGGCACGAGAAAGCCGAAGCCGTCGAGCGAGTGGCCGATGTCGGCGATTTTGTAGCCTAACGAAACAACGGCGAGCGGCGCGTATTCGATAGGGCCTAGCGTGGATGCGAAGTTGGAATGAAAGCCTCGGAGGAGAGAGGCCGAGATGTACGTTGGTGTCGCGAGAATCAAATGATCGGCGGTGATTTGTTCGGCCGTGCCGCGCGCGTTCAGTGAGACTTCAAATTTCGGAGAGTTGAGTGTTGAACCAGCTGAGATGAATGGCCGAATTTCTGTTACGGCCGCTTCGGTGCGGAGAGCCGGGCCGAGATTTGTTGCGAGGGCTTTCATCAAAGTTTGGTTTCCGTCACGGAATGCTTGCAGCGTGCGAGGTTGCTGCGAGCTGTTTTTTGATTTAGCGGCTTTTGCTGCGCGGGTGAGGCCGCGGATCACGCTGCTTGCAGTTCGCTCGGCTTCGTAAATCTGGGGGAAGGCTGCGCGGAGGCTGAGTTTTTCCGGGTCGCCGGCGTGCACTCCGGAAACAAATGGGCCGACGAGTTTGTCGAGAAGTTCTGCGGAAAATTTTCGGCGCGTGAAGCTGGCGACGGATTCGTCGGCGTTCGGCGGAGTGCTGCCACCGAGGGCGTCGCGGAGCATGCTCGCTTTGGTGCGAAGGCTGAAGAGGGAAGTAGTGAGAAATGCTGGCGGGGTCAGTGGGACTTGTTTCAGCTGGCCGTCCATCAGGAGAAATCTCGGGGCTTGCGGCGGGGCGGAGATCAATTCGTTTTCGATTTGCAAGTCGCGGCAGAGGTCCAGGATCTGCGCAGTGCCGCTGAAGCTTTGCGGGCCCAGTTCGAGCAGGTAGCCGTCGCGGCGCTCGGAGAGGATCACGCCGCCGGGGCACGGTGATGCTTCGAGCACGTGCGCGTCTATGTCCGATTTGCGGAGGGTGTAGCCGCAGACCAAGCCTGAGATTCCGGCACCGATGATCAGGACTTGGGTATGCGTGGCCATGGTCCGAGCCATACTATCATTTGAGTCTGCGCCCGCCCGACACGTGGACGAAATCCGTACACCAGGTTGGCACAGGGAGCCACGACACCGCCAGCCTCCGCCCAGACAATCGCCACCCTTTACGTGCCGTTGCAGCTCGGCTAACTCTTTTAGATGCAATACTTACAAAAAATGAGGGGCCCCTCGGAGGTTAAGGTCTTAACAACACAGGACTTGCGTGAGCGGGCTCACACGTGTTGATTCTAAAAAAGGCTTCTTCAGATTTGCGGGAAATCAAAGCGGCGCGCATGAACTAAAACGCGCGCCGCTTTGCAAACACGTGTCCGGCCGGTGCGGTTACGGCTGCTTATCCAGTTGGGCTGCAACCTCTGGGAGGACGGCTGTGCCCTCGATGCGTACTGCGTCCAGGAGTTGCGGATCAAGGCCCAGGGCCTTCACGATGGTGGGGGCGACCTGTGTTGTGGTAGTTGCGTTGGAGACGGTCTGCGGGGAGAAATGCGGGTTCGATACCAGCATCATAACGTTGGTGTCGTCATGTCCGAAGCCGCCGTGATCTCCTAAAGCCGAGCCTTGCCCGATGTAGGTCACTCCGGCGTTGGGCGTCACGATGATGTCCGGCGAGCGAGGATCCAAACCTGGACCAAGGCCGCCGACGTCATAGTTCAGTGCCAGTGTCGGGCCATAGAAAATCTGGCCGAGGCCGATCGGTCCAGCGTTGCTTTCGAGCAACTGGACGGCTGCCGGAATGCTTGCGCCCGGGTTCAGCCAAAGTACGGAAACGTCGTCTTCCGTTGCGCCGATGCCGCCGGGTGTGAGCGGCGACTCGGTGGATGGAATAACCGAGCTCAGCAAGGTTGCTGGAGTGGTTGGAGGGCCGGTGACCAGCAGGTTCGGGTCGATGGGCGACATGCCGTGCTTTGCGGTAATGATGATTAAGGTGCTGTCGTAGATGCCTGCTTCTTTTAGCGCGCTGACGAGTTTACCGATTGCAATGTCGACGTACTCAATTTCACTGACCAGCTCTGGGCTCGGCACAGCGGCCGCGTTTTGGTAGCCGCCGACGCCCAGGTTGGGCTCGATGAGGATTTGGCCGGTGTATACGGACTGAAAGTTCATTCCGAAGACCGCGGGGATTTGCGCAGGCCTGCCGTTGTGGGTTTTGCCGGCGACCTGGTTGAGCAGGCCGTTCAGGCGCAACTGGTCATAGCACTGGATATTGGCGAAGCTGCTGTTCCAGCCGGAGAGACTGGACGGGTCAGGAGGCGTGGCGCAGGAAACGCCCTGCAGAGTGGTTACGCCGGGAAGATTGATTACGTTGGAGTCCACTTCGGGAGAATAGTAGTCATCGAGATTGTGGCCGCCCGGTCCGCCCACCATCGAGTAGGAAGGGTGCTTGTCAATCCACGCCGTGTATCCGCCAGCGGCATGGACTACCCCGAAGATGGTGTTGGTGCGAACGAAGTTCCACGGATAGACGGGAGCGCAACCTTTGGCCGGATCGCGGGAGAGCTTTTTCGGATCGAGCGAAGCAATGCCGCCTTCGGTCGGAGAGGCATTGGGAGCGCCACCGTTCAGCGCGGTATCGTCGATGTCCACGCCTTGGTCGTTGTCTGTGGTTGTTCCAGTGGGTGGAGCGTAGGGCGTGCACGTGGCGGCGGCGAGACCAGTGCCGGTCGTAATGGTGGGTCCATCAAGCGAGCGGTCATAGGCTACGTCGTAATAGAGGCCCGTGGATTTTGGAGTGCCGCCGGTGACTAAGGCGGCGATGCCGGGGAAAGAGTCGGAGGGTTTCGACGACACGGCAGCCACGTAGTTGATGCCGGTATGGCGGAGGGCAGCCAAGTTCGGGCAGTAGGGAGCGCCGCCGTTTGCCCCCGCGATGCCGTGCGCGCAGTTATAGAAATCGACGGCGTGCATGCCGTCGATGCTGATCAACAGGACGTGCTTGACTTTGCCCCAGCCCCAAGAGCTTGTATCCGCTGACGTTTTGTATGTGGAACACGTGAGCGCTGTGGCAAACGCAACTCCACCCCAGAATAACCGCTTCCCCTTCATGTGATACCTCCGAGGGGCGATAGTAGTGACCGGGGCGGGAGCCAAGTTGAATTTTCCGTGAATATTCCGCCAAACAGTTGGGCTCGGGTACCGGGACTGGCAGTCTCGGACCTGCCAGAAATATGGCTAGAGCGTCTTCGAGAAGAGAGGTTTGGAGGCGAGTTGCTGCTTTTCGAGGTATGGGTCGAAGAGCATGGCGGCGTTGCGGATGAAGATACGGCCTAGCCAGCTGGTGCGGATTTCGTTTGCGTCCAGAAGGATCAGCCCGTCGTCTTGGAACGATTGGAGACCGCGGAGTTCACCGGCGAAATATTGGTCGAAGTCGATCTTGAATTCTTGCTCGATTTCCTCTTTGAAGATAACCATGTGGCAGAGGAGGCGGCTGATGACTGCGCGGCGGAGGCGATCGTCTTCGGAGAGGTGGTAGCCGCGCATGGTGGCGATGCCACGGTGTTCGACGGCGGTTTGCCAGGCGGGGAGGTCCCGCTGGTTTTGGGCGTAGGCGTTTTGGATGCCGCTGATGGCGGTGATGCCCATGCCGTAGAGGTCGGCGCCGGCTTTGGTGGTGTAGCCCTGAAAATTGCGATGGAGCGTGCGGTTTTGCTGCGAAACAGCTAATTCGTCGCCGGGTTTTGCAAAATGGTCCATGCCGATGTAGAGGTAGCCGGCTTCGAGAAATCTAAGAAGGCCGGTGCGAAAGATGTCGAATTTTTGTATGCCTTCGGGGAGATGGCCTTCAAAGGAGTTCTGCTGTTTCTTTAACCAAGGGACGTGGGCGTAGCTGAAGAGAGCGATGCGATCGGGAGTTAGTTCGAGGATTTGATCCACTGTGTAAGCAAATGTTTCGGCGGTTTGGTAGGGAAGGCCGTAGATGAGGTCGACGTTGACGCTCTGGAAGCCGAGGTCGCGAGCGGACTGGATGAGTTCGCGAGTCAGCGCGTAGGGCTGGACGCGGTTGATTGTTTTTTGGACCAGCGGGTTGAAATCCTGGATGCCCATGCTAAGGCGGTTGAAACCTAGTTTGCGCAGAGTTTCTAGATGTTCGCGGGACGTTACGCGGGGATCAACTTCTATGCCGATTTCCGCGTCTGGGGCGAAATGGAATTGGGCCTGAGTGAAATGGAAGAGGTCTTCGATTTGTGGGGGAGTCAGGTAGGTGGGAGTGCCGCCGCCCCAATGGAATTGAACGACTGGGCGATCTTTGGACACATTGCGGCTTACGTGTTCGACTTCGCGTTTCAGGATGTCGAGATAGGGAGGGGAGACGGATTTGTTTTTTTGGATGATTACGTTGCAAGCGCAAAAGAGGCAGAGGCTTTCGCAGAAGGGAATGTGCATGTAAAGAGAGACGGGGGATTTGGCGGCGTTGGCTTCGGCGTGAACTTTTTCGAGATCGTTCGGGCCGAAGGAGTCGTTCCAGACCGGGGCGGTGGGATAACTTGTGTAGCGCGGGCCCGGACGGTTGTAGCGGGAGAGGAAGGCTTCGCTTACGCGAAGCTCTTCGCGCGCTTGCCTTAGGTTGGGGTTGGAGAGAGTCACGATTTGTGCCATGTGCGGCTTTGGCGCAGGGGACGCGCTGAAGCGCGCCCCTACGCAGTCCTTCCTGCGGGTTTGGCTTCTTGCAGCCGAGACTGTTGGCCGGTTTCGATGAAGAGCTTCGCGTTTTCGACCGGAGTGTGCTGGAGGATACCGTGGCCCAGGTTGAGGATGTGGCCTGTGCCGTTTAGGCTTGCTGCCGTCTCTTGCGTAATACGGCGGATTTGCTCTTGCGGGCTGAAGAGCACGGCCGGGTCCACGTTACCTTGCAGGGCGATCGTTGGGCCGAGCACTTTGCGAAGAGCGGGTAGATCTACGCGCCAGTCGACACTCAAAACATTTGCGCCTGAGCGGGCGACTGCTGGCATCAAGTGATGGGAGGCTTTCGTGTAATAGATTACGGGAGTGGAACTGCCGCTTAGGGCGGAGATTATTTCCTGGACCGCGGGTAAGGCGAAATTCTCGTAGTCCTGGAGGGAGAGTTCGCCGCACCAGGTGTCGAAGAGTTGGACGGCTGCCGCGCCCGCGGCGATTTGGGCCTTCAGGTAGGGGATAGTGGCTTGGGCGATTCTGTTGAGGAGTTCGCGAAAGGTCTTCGGGTCGCTGAGCAGGAAATTCTTTACGGCTGCAAAACCTTCCTTTGTGCGGCCCTCGACCATGTAGCAGGCCAAGGTCCAAGGGGCAGCGGCGAAGCCCAGGACAGGGACTGTGGGGCCGGCTTCTCTGGTGATGCGGCGGATAGCTTCCGGGAGGAAGGCGGTTTCGATTTCCGGGTCGAAAAGTCTTAGTTTTTGCACGTCGCGTTTGTCGCGGACTGGGTCGGGAAGATTGGGGCCGGCGTCGGTTAGTTCGAGTTTTAGGCCCATGGCTTCAGCGGGAATTAGGATGTCGGAGAAGACAATGATGGCGTCCACGTTGAGGAGACGGAAAGGCTGCATGGAAACTTCGACGGCCAGGTCGGGGCTTTTGCAAACTTCGAGGAACGCGTGGTTTGCGCGGATGGCTCGATATTCGGGGAGGTAACGGCCTGCCTGGCGCATCATCCAGACGGGGAGGCGGGGAGTTATTTCGCCGCGGCAGGCGCAGAGAAACAATTCTTTTCGGTTGATCGTAGCGGGAGTGGTCATTGTCATTGACTTGGAAAGGATAGCAAATCCCTTCGCGGAATGCTGAGAGTGCGGGGTTGAGTCGGAGGGTTCACGTGGGCTTTTGAGGGCGCGAAGTCGTAAAGATAGGGAGCAAGGCTCCCGCACTACCCGTGCGTGGTGTGGGCTATACTTTGACGACAGGGAAAACTGGTTTCTGAACTCATGAAAGATTTGTTCTTGCTATTGACGATTGCGGCTTATGCGGCGAGTTTGACGTTCTACGTGCGTTTCTTAAACAGCGGCAAGGAGTTGATGGGGCGGTTGGGGACTGTTTTTTTGGGGTTAGGGCTTGTGGCCCATTATTTTGCGCTGCTGGAACGATCGCGGGGAATGCATACCGTTCCTTATCACGATCTTTATGGGTCGATGTCGTTGTTTGGATGGTTGCTGGCGTTGACTTACCTGGGATTGGAATTGTTTCACCGGCAGAGGTCGGTGGGTGCGTTTGTTTTGCCGTTTATTCTGGTTTTTTTTGTGGCGGCCCATTTGGCGCCTGCGGACCGGTTGTCACCACCGCCTGCGAAGGGGGTTGTTTTTGCGTTTCATGTGACGTTGAGCATTTTGGCGTATGCGGCGTTTGCGCTTTCGTTTGTGTTCAGCTTGATTTTTTTGGCGGAGGAGCGAATTTTGCGCAGCCGCAGGCTGGGAGGCATTGTCTGGCGGCTTCCGCCCCTGGAATTGCTGGAGAGGATGAGCCGGTCGAGCGTGTTTGTCGGATTGTTGTCGATTGCTGTCGGGACTGTGCTGGGATTTGTTTGGGTCGACCGCTTGCATGGGCAGATCTGGTACTACGATCCCAAATACGTCGTGACGCTTTTGGTGCTCGCTCTTTACGTGGCTTATTTTCATTTGGCGAGGACGGCGGCTTGGAGAGGGGCGCGGGCCTCGAAGTTGTGCGTGTTTAATTTTTTTGTGGTGGTGATGAGTTTTACGGTGGTGAATTTGTATTTGTCGCAGAGCCACCGGTATTTTTAATGGCTAGAAGCGAGTGGCTAGTGACGAGCGGCTAACGACTAGCGGCGAGTAGCAAGTGACTAGACGAGTGACTCGTGGTGATTGGTGCGATTGGGATGGAAATTGTTCTAGTGGGATTGAATCATCGGACGGCGCCCGTGGAGGTGCGGGAACGGGTGTCGTTTACAGTGGAGCAGTCGCGGAAAGCGGCTGAGGAGTTGCGGTCGCGGGGGATACTCGCGGAAACGCTCGTGCTTTCGACTTGCAACAGGAGCGAGATTTATGGAGTACCGCCAGAATCGTCGCATGAATGCGCACCAGGGCTGTCGTCATTTTTGAGCGAGTTTCACGAAGTGCGAGCGGATGTGTTGAATGTGTCGCTCTATCACCATTATGACCGGGCGGCGGTGCGGCATCTGTTTCGAGTGGCGGCGGGGCTGGATTCGATGATGCTTGGCGAGGCTGAAATTTTGGGACAAGTACGGGAGGCTTATAAGTTTGCGCACGAGTACGGCGCGACTGGGCCGGTTTTGAATCGTTTGTTCCAGGGGGCGATTGAGGTTGGGAAGCGCGTACGGACGGAGACGGAGTTGGGGACGCGGCCGATGTCGGTGGCGTCGGCGGGAGTGAAGCTGGCAGAACGGATCTTTGGAAAGATGAAGGAGCGGAGCGCGCTGGTACTGGGTGCGGGGACGATCAGCGAACAGGTTGTGAATCAGTTGAGGGACCGAGGAATTGCGCGGCTTTTTATTATGAACCGGTCCCGGGAGCGTGCGGAGGAGTTGGCGGGGCGGGTTGGCGGGAAGGTCGCAGCGTGGGGAGAGTGGGAGACGGCGCTGACGTTGCCGGATGTGGTGGTTACTTCTGTATCGGCGGAAGAGCCGGTTTTGAGACGGGAAATTTTACAGGGGGCGATGGCGGCACGGGGAAATCGGGCGCTCTTCTTGATGGATTTGGGAGTGCCGCGAAATATTGAGGCGAGTGCGGCGGAGCTCTACAACGTTTATGTGTACAACCTGGATGACTTGACGGAGATCGTGGAGCAGAACCGGCAAGCGCGGGAAAGCGAAGTGCCGCGAGCGGAAACCATTGTGGATGAGCATGTGGGAAAATTTCTTTCGTGGCAAGCCAGCGTGGAATTGGTTGGACTGGTGGAGGCGCTGCGGGCGCGAATGCGCGAGGAGCGGGCTAGTTTTATTCGGGCGCGGATGGACTCGATGGGGCATTTGGGAGCAAGCGAACGGGCGCAGATGGAGTCCATGATGGACGAGTTGCTGGAAAAACTTCTGGTGGAACCTGCGGAGCGATTGCGCGGGGAGAAAGAGTTGCGGCGGAAAATTCAGAACGTGGAAGCGTTACGGGATTTGTTTTTGTCGAACCGGGAGAAGCCGTGAGGCATTTGCGGATTGGGACGCGAGGGAGTTTGCTGGCGAAATGGCAGGCGGAGTCCGTGCGCAAGAAGCTTTTTGCAGTGGCTGGACTGGAAGCGGAGATTG
>CAJCHZ010000055.1 GCA_903970165.1 Betaproteobacteria bacterium | reverse complement strand
GCGGGGATCGACCTCGTGATGCTCGTGATTGCCGCGGATGAATCGATCAAGCCGCAGACGCGAGAGCATTTTGATATTTGCCGTCTGCTGGGCGTGAAGCGCGGCGTCGTGGCGCTGACGAAAAGTGATTTGCTGGATGCGGATATGCTCGGGCTGGTGCGCTTGGAGGCGGAGGAGTTTCTGCGCGGATCGTTTCTAGAACGCGCGCCGATTGTTGCTGTTAGCGCTAAGACCGGCGCGGGACTTGCTGAATTAAAGAAGGCCTTGCACGACGTGGCAAGAGAAGTTCCCGGAAAAGATGCAGCGCGATATTTTCGGCTGCCCATTGACCGGGCCTTTGCGATGAAGGGCTTTGGAACGGTAGTTACTGGAACGCTGATTTCCGGAAGCATCGGCGCGGAAGATGAAGTCGAGTTGTTTCCCGGAAAGCAAAAGCTGCGAGTGCGCGGTGTGCAATCAGGAGGGAAATCCGTGGAACGCGCTATCGCGGGCCAGCGGACCGCGGTGAATCTTGCGGGCATCGATCACACAGACGTGAAACGCGGTATTGCGCTGGCCGCGCCGGGGCGTTTTCGCGCCACGCGGCGAGTGGATGCCCGGCTTACGCTGCTGCCAGCCGCGCGCAAAATGAAGCATCGTGCGCGCGTGCACTTTCATTCGGGAACATCCGAGACGGTTGCGGAGGTTTTTCTTTACGGGTCCGCCATGCTCGCGCCGGGGCAGAATGCGCTGATTCATTTGCGCTTGCAGGACGAAGTGCTCTTGCTGCCCGGCGACCGATTCATCGTGCGGCAATTTTCCCCGGTGATTACGATTGGCGGAGGTGAGGTGCTCGATCCGCTTGCGCGGCGGCCGACGCTGAAGGATGCGGGACGCGCAGCATTTCTCGAAATTGTGGAAACTGGGAAGCGCGAGGACGTGCTCGCGGCGATGACGGAGCGAGCCTTGCTGGGAATTGCTGTTGAGGAGATTGTGGCGCGCACCGGTTGGTTTGCGAAAGAGGTTCGCGAGGTCGCGCAAACTCTCTCCAAGGACGGCAGGATCAAAATTGTTTCTGCCGAACCGTTGCTGCTGCTCGGCAAGAAAGCATTCGACGAGGCGCGGAAGAAGCTTATCGAGCGCGTAGAACGATTTCACAAGGAGAATCCCCTGCTGCCTGGAATTCTGCGCGAGGATTTGCGCTCGAGCCTGGGACGGCGCTTTCGCGCGGAAACCTTCCAGGCGGCTCTCGCCGAACTGGCCGTGGAGAAAAAACTGGACCTTCAGGGAGAGCTGGTAAAAAAGGCCGGCTCGGAGATTTTACTGCTGCCGGACGAAGCGATCGCGAAAGACAAGATCGAGAGGGCATTTGCTGAAGCCGGACTAGCCGTGCCATCGGTAAAGGAAGTGCTCGCGACACTTGCAGTCGAGGCCAAGCGTGCGGAGAAGCTCTTGCAAATTTTGCTGCGCGAGAAGACCCTGGTTCGGGTGAGCGCTGACCTGATTTTCCACCGTGACGCTCTGGCTCATCTGAAGAAGCAGCTCCTTACGTATAAAAAGGCGAAGGGCGAGCGAATTTCCGTGCCTGTTTTCAAGGAGTTGACCGGGATTACCCGCAAGTACGCCATTCCCTTGCTGGAATATCTGGACCGGGAGCGGGCGACGCGGCGGGCCGGGGATGAGCGTGTTATACTTTTAGACGTGCGTGCCGCGTAGCCCCGGCGTGCGGGTGCGTTCAGCCGTTGCGTGAAAGGTAGGTGTCCTGTGTGGGACAGCCCAATGCATTTGTTGATTGTTGCCATCGTGATCCTCGTGCTTTTTGGGGGACGCAAGATCCCTGAGTTGATGCGTGGACTTGGCGAGGGCGTGCGCGGATTCAAGGAAGGGATGTCGGGAGCGCAGGCATCTTCGACGCCACCACCGGCTCCTCCTGCTGCGGCCCCTGCTCCCGAAAAACCGGCCGAAGAAAAGAAGTCGTAGTAACCGCTTTAGCTGACGGCTTATAAGTTTTGAATTTTCCAGGCGCCCTGCAGGGGCGCGCTTTTTGTTTTTGTCGGTCTCCCTGAAAAATTGCAAGCACTGCACAGACGGGATTGTCTGTGTTACGGCGATTGACGTGATTGCCTGGGCGCGCTAAATTCATTCCGGCGCGAAGGGCGCATCCAGTCCGCGGAAAGGGCCGTGCCCACCTTTTGTACTCGAACAGATTTACGAACTTTCTTTCAGCCTGATTCGGGCGGACTCCAGGCGCATTTACGAAAGGAAGGTCGTGATGGATCCCAAGCCGCTACCGGCCCGCCCGAGCCTTGAGCAGTACAAGAAACAAGCCAAAGAGTTAGTAAAATTATTTCGAGCAGCGCAATCCGGCAAGTCCACAGATTCCGAATCGATTCATTCCGAAACAATTCAACGAGTCAAAAAACAACATCCACATTTTGCGGATTTGCCGGACGAGCAAGTTAGCAATTCAAAGTTCGCGCTAGCGGATGCGCAATTCATCCTTGCCCGCGAACACGGGTTCGAGAGCTGGCCGAAGTTTGCGAAGCACATCGAAGAGCAAGCCGCCGCGAATTTTGCGGCTACGGTGGACGATCCCCTGACGGCGTTCATGGTGGCTGCGTGCGTCCCGCGGGACGCTTGGCATGCTTCGGGGACACTGGAGCGGGCAGAGGCGATTCTTGCAGCACATCCCGGCGTGGCTGCCGCCAACATTCATACGGCAGCCATTCTGGGTAACCCTGCCCTTGTGCGTCGATTCCTTGCGGTTGACGCCGGCAATGCCACGGCAAAGGGCGGCCCTTACGGCTGGGACGCGCTGACCCACCTGTGTTTTTCGCGGTACCTGCGGCTCGATCGCACGCGCTCCGATGGGTTCGTTACGGCGGCACGGGCTTTACTGGACGCTGGAGCAAGCGCGAATACCGGATGGAGGGAGCCGAATCCGCCGTATCCCTCGTGGGAGCCCGTCATTTACGGCGCGGCCGGACTGGCGCAACACCCGGGAGTGACGCGGCTGCTGCTCGAACGGGGAGCCGATCCGAATGACGACGAGACTCCTTATCATGTGCCGGAAACCTACGACAACACGGTGATGAAGATTTTGGTGGAAAGCGGCAGCCTCAGCGCAGCGAGCTTGACGACCTTACTTGTGCGCAAAGCTGACTGGCACGACACCGAGGGGCTGAAATGGCTGCTGGAACATGGAGCCGACCCGAACCGGCAAACTCGCTGGGGGAGAACAGCGTTTCACCAAGCGATATTGCGCGACAACGGCACCCAGATTGTTTCGGCGCTGCTTGAGCATGGAGCCGATCCGACGCTCATCGCGGAACGACTTGATCACCGGCCCGAGGTTCATTTCGGCGGCATTTCCGGCATCGACCTGGCAGCGCGGCGAGGGCGTGGCGACGTCCTGGAACTGTTGCAAACGCGGGGCATTCCGATTGAACTGCATGGAGTGGCGCGGCTCATAGCGGCATGCGCGCGGAACGATGCTGCCACGGTGCAAGCGATAAAGCAGCAAGAGCCCGAACTGGTTCGCGAACTTGTGGTTGACGGTGGAAAACTGCTTTCGGAATTTGCAGGCACAGGCAATGCGGACGGAGTTCGCCTGCTGCTGGATCTGGGCGTTCCTGTGAACGGCGTTACGGAGCACGGTGATCCGTATTTCGATGTGGCAAAGAACAGCACGGCACTGCATTCAGCGGCCTGGCGCGCCCGGCCTGGCGCAGTGAAGCTGTTGCTCGAACGAGGAGCGTCTGTGAATGCGCTAGACAGTAAAGGCCGAACGGCACTTGTGCTTGCTGTGCGAGCCTGCGTGGATTCGTACTGGACGAACCGGCGCACGCCGGAAACTGTGGAAGCGCTGCTCGACGCCGGAGCGAGCATTGGCGGCGTTGAATTTCCGTCTGGCTATGCGGAAGTTGACGAGCTCTTGAGAAAGCATGGAGCGCTGGATTGATCGAGAGGAAAATCGCGCCCTATATTTTTACCGACGCGACGCGAATGCAGACTCGATTTTACCTACGCCTGAGCTTGAGAAAGACCGCCAGCAGGGATGCTGGCGCAACGCTAAAGCGCCTGGGTGGTTCCTTAAGAATAAAGGAAAAGTCTTATCCAGCGCAGCAAACCTGCACTTTCGACCAGTAGTTCCGACACAACTTTTTCCGCTAACTTGGGTATTACAGAGTGTCCCGGCAGAACAAAGTAGAAACACTCAGGAGAGAGAAATGAAACCTACATGGTTGAAATGGTGCGCCTTGCCCGCGGCCGTATGGATGGCGGGCACATTGGCCGTGGCGCAGCAACAAGGATCTTCGGGTTCGCCGGCGCCTGCACCGGCGCCCGCACCGGCCCAGTCCACTGCGCCAGCGCAGAAAACAGATCCCTCGATCGCGCAACGAAAAGAAAATCAGCAGCAGCGCATCGGCAACGGCGTCCAGAGCGGACAGCTGACCGCCGGCGAAACCGCTCATCTGGAGAATAAGGAAGCGGCGATTAACGGCGAGACGAAAGCGGACCGCGCGGCGAACGGCGGGAAGCTGACGGGTGCCGAGAAGAAGCAGATCAATCAGCAGCAAAATCAGGTTTCCAAGCAGATTTACCAGGACAAACACAACGCCAATACACAGAACTATGGCAACAGCAAAGTGGGACAGCGGCAGACGAATCAGCAGCAGCGCATTGCGCAGGGCGTCAAGAGCGGCCAGTTGACGGCCGGCGAAACCGCGAAGCTAGAGAATCAGCAGAAGGGCATAAACCAGCAAGTGAAGGCGGACCGTTCGGCAAACGGCGGCAAGCTGACGAGCGGCGAGAAACAGCAGGTCAACCGGGAGCAGAACGGTGCTTCCAGGAACATTTACAACAAAAAGCACAACGCCAACACGCAGGCTGGCGCGAAGCCCAAATAGTTCGGTTTTCCACCCCCTGAAGCAGAAGAGGTGCCTTTCGAGAGGAGGGCACCTCTTTTTTTGCGGGTGCTTCCGAGTCGTGATCCCGTGATCCGTGCGCAAAAGCCATGCCGAGAAACTGATCCCAACAAGAAAAACTCCGCACGCGATACTGGCCTCGGTAACGCGCCACGCAACACCGAAATTCGTGAGCGGGAATGAAATCCATCAACTGCGCAACACCGTCCTGCCAGCGTTCATCTCCCATCCCTCCCGAGGCAGAAGGATGGCCAATCAGGTCGCCCCCATTCAAATCGAAAACGGCGTTCTCCTTTGCTAAATTCATATGTCACAACAACTTCCAGGAAAAAAAATCGAAATGCTCAACCGGACACGCATGGTGGATTGTGAGTTGAAACTAAGGGCTATTTTAGGGAGGTTAGTTTTCAGACCAGCCGAGGCCCGTCAGGGCTTGTGTGACGCGGGCCAGGGGCAGGCCGACAACGTTGAAGTAGTCGCCTTCGATGCGGGGGATGTAGCGGCCAGCGCGGCCCTGGATGGCGTAGGCGCCGGCTTTGTCGCGGGGCTCACCGGTCGCGAGGTAACGCGTGATTTCGTCGGCGGAGAGCTGCGAGAAATGGACGAGGGTGGATTCGACGAAGGTGCGGCGCTCGGCGTCGGGGAGGCGGATGAGAGTGACGCCGGTAAGGACGGCGTGGGTGCGACCGGAAAGATTTTCAAGCATGTGGCGGGCGTCCTCGGAGTTGCGGGGCTTGCCGAAGATGCGGCCCTCCAGAGTGACCTCGGTATCGGCACCGATGACGATGGCGGGACCCGCGGCGCGAGCGGCGACGAGTTCGGCTTTGGCGACGGCGAGGCGCTGGACCAGGTCGTGGGCGGATTCGCCAGGGAAGGGGGTCTCGTCGATGGCGGAAGAGAGGATGGAGAACGAGAAGCCGGCGGCGTGGAGGATCTCTGCGCGGCGGGTGGAGGCGGAGGCGAGGATGAGTTTCATGAGGAGAGTGAGTAGTGAGTAGTGGGTAGTGAGTAGCGAAGACAAAGACTCATAGCGGAGATCACTCGCGGAAGCATACTACAGGTCGACAGAGCAGGAAGCCTGAGTGGGCCGTCAAAAGAGTTGGACGAAAGACTATTTGCTCAAATGACGGACGGACACCGCTTCTAGAGAAGCGCATTCACCTGGATGCAGGACGAAGCCTTCTGGCTTGTACCAGAAGTCGTCGCCGCCATTTAGGTAGTATTCCTTGGACGAGAAATCCAAGTGGTACCTGCCCGGGGGCGCGAGGAAATGGAACCAGCCATCCTTGTCGGTGACGGCGGTGTACGACTTCGAGCCGCCCTGAACGGTGACCAAAATGCCGGACACATCGATTCCGCTGGTCTCGGCTGCGATCCAGCCTTCAATCTCGGTTGGCTGCACTCCCTTGCGCAGGGCATTCAGAATTCGCAAAGCTTCTGTGGCGTTCGCAAACGAATCCGAGTTACCGCAACCATCGATTTCCAGCCGGCCGCGGCGCTTATAAGCAAATAGCAGATATTTGCGGCCTTTCTCCAGCGGAAATCGGATATCGCTGTCCTCTGTGTAAACCGTAAGCTCATTCACGATGGACCCACGAAATATTTCTTCGACTTGCAAACGGTAGAACCAGCCTCCGAAATCATGGTCCGTATCCGGGGTTTTGCGAATCGCAACGACGGTTCCGGCAAAGACTGCATCGCTTTTGAAAAATTCGCCATTGGCGCGAATTTCAGGGACGGGACAGAACGCGCTGCTTGCCGACGGATAGGAAAGTGTCACCGCGAGGGTTAGAAGAACAGGAAGAAAAGAAATTCTGGAAGAAGGTGACGGAAGGCGCAGATACACGTGCACTCCTCCCGCCGCGCAACTAAATGATAACAGATTCCTGGTATTCGCCGAAGACGCGGCGGAGGGTGTCGGAGATTTCGCCTACCGTGGCGTAGGATTCGACGGCGGTCAGGATAGCGGGAAGTAAATTTTCTGTGGTGGCGGCGCGGCGTTGGAGTTCGGCTAAGGCAGACTGCGTTTTTGGGTTGTCGCGTTTGGCACGCAATGCGTTGAGGCGGGCTACCTGGGAGCGTTCGATTTCTGGTTCGATGCGAAGAGTCGGGATCGTGCGTTCTTCTTCAGCGATGAAGTCGTTGACGCCCACGATGATTTGTTCTTTCGATTCCACGGAGCGCTGGAAGTCGTAGGCGGCTTTTTGGATTTCGCCCTGGACGAAGCCGCTCTCGATGGCGCGCAGCATTCCTCCCATCGCGTCGATTGTTTCGATGTAGGCGATGGCTCCCTGTTCGATTTCGTTGGTCAGGTGTTCGATGGCGTAGCTGCCCGCCACCGGGTCGATGGTGTTGGTCACGCCGGTTTCGTGGGCCACGATCTGCTGCGTGCGCAACGCGATGAGCGCTGCCTCTTCGGTAGGAAGAGCAAGAGCTTCATCCATCGAGTTGGTGTGGAGGGACTGGCAGCCGCCGAGGACTGCCGCGAGCGCCTGGATGGCTACGCGGACGATATTGTTTTCCGGTTGCTGGGCAGTTAGCGAGGAGCCGGCGGTTTGGGCGTGGAAGCGCAGTAAGAGCGAGCGCGGATCCTGAGCGTGGAAACGGTCGCGCATAATTTTGGCCCAGAGGCGGCGAGCAGCGCGGTACTTGGCGATTTCTTCGAGGAGGTCGCTGTGGGCGTTGAAAAAGAAGGAGAGCTGTGGGGCGAAATCGTCGACGTTGAGACCGCTGTCGAGGGAGGACTGGGTGTAGGCGATGGCGTCGGCCAGGGTGAAAGCGACTTCCTGGATGGCCGTCGAGCCGGCTTCGCGGATGTGGTAGCCGGAGATGGAGATGGTGTTCCACTTGGGGAGATTGTGGCGGCACCAGGCAAAGATGTCGGTGACGATGCGCATGGCGGGGCGGACAGGGTAGATGTAGGTGCCGCGGGCGATGTATTCCTTGAGGACGTCATTTTGAACCGTGCCAGAAATTTTGGCGAGATTGGCACCCTGTTTTTTGGCGACCGCTACATAGAGACAGAGAAGGATTGCCGCGGTGGCGTTGATGGTCATGCTGGTAGAGACTTTTTCGAGAGGGATGCCGTCGAAAAGGGTTTGCATGTCCTCGAGGGAATCGATGGCTACGCCCACTTTGCCGACTTCGCCGAGCGCAAGCGGATGATCGGAGTCCATCCCGATTTGCGTGGGGAGATCGAAGGCCACCGAGAGGCCGGCCTGGCCTTTGCTCAAGAGATAGCGATAGCGCTGGTTGGATTCGGTGGCGGTGCCGAAGCCGGCGTATTGGCGCATGGTCCAGAGGCGGCCGCGGTACATGGTGGGTTGAATGCCGCGGGTGTAGGGTGATTCGCCGGGGTAGCCGATGGTGGAGTCGGGATTTTGAACGGCGGGATCGGATTGGGAGTAGAGGCGGCGGATGGGCTGGCCGGAGAGCGTTGTGAATTGCGCCTTGCGCTCTTGGGATTCGGCGGGGGAGTTTGTTTTTTTGTCGGACATTCCTCTACCCCATCTGAGCACCAGCCGGATGGTGCAATTGGGAATGATTTGCGGAACTAAAGGTCCGCCACTACAGAGACGGTCACAGCCTTCGCGCGCGGCGGAAGGAACTGGCCGCGAAGAAGAAAAATAGTATGGCAAAGGCTATCGCGCCGGCGATTAGCCAACGGGCTGTGTCGCGGTTCCAGGAGCGAAGCGCGGCGTTCAGCCAGATTAAGGCTAGGAACGCGAAAGTGGCGCCCACTATTTCGAGAAAGAGCTGCTTCAGGGCACGCCAGAATCGATGGAAGCCTCCCTTGCGCGGAACCGTTGCCGGGGATGCTGTTGCCGATGACATGAGAGCATCTTAGCGCAAATTGCGGTTGGTTTTGCCGGATGGTTCCTGGATATGCCGGGAATTAGATTCAGGCGGATTCGTCGGGAGTGAGCTGGGGCAGATTCGCCAGGGCCACTTGTCAATGAGTTTGAGGTCGATTCGCCGGCGTAAGCCGTCGCTACGCGTGCCCTCCCTTGGGCATTTATTTGCTTGAACCAAGGGACTGTGAACGGATTGGAGACAATGTAAAACGAGGCTACTTGTATCCAGAGAAACGCGGGCCTAAAATGACAGGTGTAGTGAAGGGGAGCGCCCTTGCAACTCGACGATCACCTGAAAAACCTGCTCCGTGAATTGGGACACGCCATCAATGACACGGTGTCCGACTCTGACCGGATCACCGGCGCCATTGCGGGAGTGCGCGCGCACGGATACGATATCGTGCTGAAGCTGGACGCGACGATCGGATTGGCGAAGCGGGACGCAGCCGCGGCAGAGGCCGCGAAGCTGACGACGCAGGACCGGCGATTCCTGGAATCACTGCGCATTCAGGTGGATCAGGAGTCGTTTGACCAGGTGCCGGACAAGAAACCGGCTGCGCGTTTGACGATGACGCCGCAGGACGTGCGGTTTTTGAAGTCGCTCAGGATTGCGACGGACGATATCGAATGAAGACCTTGCACAAAATCGAGGGATTAGTATTCGCGGCGGCGATGCTGGCGGGAATTTCGAGTGCGCCTGTGCGGGCACAGACTCCGGCGACGGTTGTTCCTGTGGTAGTAGATACGGCGGTGCCCATCGTGGTGAGCACGGTGAACGCCATCAAACCGAAGCTCCTGCCGGGAGTGGCCAAGTTTGAAGGTTTCGTGATGCACGCGAACATCGCCCAAATCACGGTGCGCGCGAAGGGCAATGATATGGCGCTGCAGACGTTTGCGCTGTCGGAACAAGTGTCGGCGAAAATGCAGGCAATCGTGGACAAAGGCGGCTACCAGTACGGCGACAAGGTCACGATTTATTACGATCAGACAAACTTAAAAGCTCTCAGAATTAAAGGTAAACCCTCGAAGGCCATCTGATTTGCGGAGCTAAGGCATGCTTCGCCTGCCCGCTGTTTCTGGACGATTTTATCCCGCCGATCCTGCTGCATTAACTTCGCTGGTCAAGCAATTTACTTCACAAGGGAAGATAAGTGCGCCGGAACGGGTGAAAGCGTGCTTGGTGCCGCATGCTGGGTACATGTACTCGGGCCATGTGGCCGGCGCTGTGTATGGGCGGATTGCCTTTCCGGGGAAAATTGTGATTCTTGGCGTGAGGCACCAGCCGCGCGGGGAGAAGGCGGCGATTCTTTCAAAGGGGGCCTGGCGCACGCCGCTGGGAGACGCGTTGATCGATGAGGCGCTGGCGGAGGCGCTGCGCACGGCTTGTCCTTTGCTGCGGGAAGACAGCGTGGCGCATGCGGCCGAACATTCGCTGGAGGTGCAGATTCCGTTCTTGCAGGTTTTGCGGCCGGGATTTGCATTTGTGCCCCTTGCACTCGGAACGGGGCATTTCGACGAGCTTGTTGCGGTGGGCGAAGGCATTGGGCGAGTGCTTGCCGCTTGGCCCGAAGAGATATTGTTGGTGACGACTTCGGACTTGAACCATTATGAAGACGACGCCACCACACGAGTGAAAGATCAGAAAGCGGTGGAACGAATCCTGGCGATGGATGCGCGGGGGCTTTATGACACGTGCGGCAAGGAAGCAATCTCCATGTGCGGATGGGGGCCGACGGTGGCGATGCTGACCGCCATTAAAAGTTTGGGAGTTGCACGCGCGGAATTGGTGAAGTACGCGACCTCCGGCGATATTTCCGGGGATTTCAGCGCGGTGGTGGGGTACGCAGGAATGTCCTTTTCTTAGAATTCATCGAAACGCAGTCTTCCAGTAATTCCTGTCAGAAAAGAAAAACGGTGAGGAGCCGTTTTTGCGTTAAGAATTAAGAATGTTTTAGTGCGGACGGCCGCCTCCACCTCCGGAGGGCGGAGCTGGAGCGGATGGAGCGTGAGAAGCAGACGAGGCTGCGGACGAGCCCGAGGTCCCCGATGAGCCGCCAGAAAAACCGCCACCGCTGTAGCCGCCTCCTGAGCGTGGCGCGGGTGGAGTCGGTATGTTGCGCGGCGGCGCAGCACCTGCCCGTGCAGAAGTGGGAGCGACGGTAACACGCGCCGTCGTAACGGAAGTACCATTTCGCGCAGCGACGGAGGGGTTCTTTTCGGTCGTCGGCTGCGAACCGTTGCGCGCTGCAACAGAATTTGCCTTGGTGAACCGGTGCTGTTGCGGGTCGTAGACGATCGAAGAATCGCGGTTCAGCGCAACGAGGCGCGTTCCGGCGGTGCCTTCGGCGAGCGTGCGCGAGGTGCGCGTGGGGGGTGTTGTGGCGACGAGGCCGGTGCTCAGGGCTTCACGCGCGGGCGATTTCACGGTCTCCCATTTTTGTCCGCTGCTTGCCGAAGGAATTGGGCCTCTGCTGGCTTGCCGGGGATCGGTGGAAAATATGCCGTGCTCGAGGTTCAGCGGGGTCTTGCCATCCTTGTCGAGAGGGTGCATCGGAACTATGCCGAGCTGGCCATTCTGGCGAACGAACATTGCAGTGGAGGCTCTATAAATCGGATGAGGAGGATGAACGAATGGTGTAAAACGCTTGTAAGGAGAGCCCTGGTAATAGATGGGCGGCGAATAGAACCAGCCGCCGCAGGAAGCATCGAAGAGCCAGCCCCCATAGTGATAGGGTGCCCAGCCCCAGGGCTGAAAGCTCGCGAAAGTCCAGCCAAAACCGGGATCCCAGAACCAATCTCCTGAACTGAACGGCGACCAGCCCAAGCCGACGCCGAAGGGCCGCCAACCATAACCGTAACCGCCGCAGGAAGACCAGTTGCCGTAGGTGTAAAGGTCAGCGATGCCCGGCACGTAACCGCCAGCGCTCGTGTATTGCGTGGAAGCGCTATTTGCGGAGGAAACTGTATCCATGCGGCCGGAAACCCAATGATCGAATTCATCGCCGGCGGGAAGCGTGCCGAGGCTGATGGAGTCGTCACCGGCTTTCATCGAAAGCGACTGGCCTTTGCTGAGCGGAGTCGTCTCTTTCTTGTGGAGGACGGAGATGCGGCCGGTCAGGACGGCGACGTTGCTGCCGTCGTCGAAATTGTTGATGCGAAATGAGCCTCTGCCGCTGGCCTCGACGGTGAAATCCCCGCCGGTCACGCTGAAGTAGTCACCCCCCGAGGGATTGACGTAGAAAGACGCGGACCCCTGACGGAGGACGAGACGAGTGGTGAGGGCGCCGTCCTGGAGAGAAAGGTCGAAGAAATCGAGAACGGTGTTTTCATTCAGAAACGCCATGACGCCATTTTCAAATTCCACTTCGGCATGGCCGCCGTTATCTGTCGAGACCACATAGCCCTGGCGGATGGGCAGGTTAAGCTGCGCCCTTTCCCAGACCGCTTTCTGATCGGCGAGAGGATCGCCGTGAGCTTCGCGCGTGAAGCGCACATCTCCCTGGACAACGCTTAAGCGAATGACGCGGGCGTGACTGGAGTCGGCTTCCGCAGGCTGCGGTTGGAGGCAAACGAACAGACCGAGGAATGAGATGGATACGATGGAACGAAATACAGCATTGAAACTCATGAGTCACCCCCATCGGTGACGATGCCAGCTTGCTAACTTCTTAGACGGACGGCACACGGGACAGGTTGCGCCAGCCTTAGCCCCAAGGGCATGGTCTCGCCGCGTAAAGTCTGCGTCAAGCGTTGAATTGGCGGGAGATGCGAATTGCATGACAATGTCGTGCGAAAGCTTCGGAGGTAGGATTCGATCCAGCGAATGGATATGACGAAAACTTTTCGCGAAGGGAGTATTGACACGCCGCAGATGTATCGCTAGTTTCGGAGGGAGATAATATCCGTTAGCTATCGTAGCGTGTCCCGGGGACAGTCGCACGATAGGAGACTTTGTTCGCTGAAATTCATTTATTCGGTGGAGTCAAGGTCCGGAAGTTCGATCACCTGGGGGGTGAGTTATGAGAAGTGTATTTCGAATGGTGGCAGGGGTGTTGTTACTGGCAGGGTTGTTGACGGGCCCGCATGCCTATGGGCAGGGAGGCGCGACGGGGGCCCTCAGCGGCGCGGTGCTGGACACCAGCGGCGCGTCCATCAGTGGTGCGGAAGTGCAAATTATCGATGCGCGCACCGAATCGATTGTGCGAAAGCTGCCGACTGGAACAGAGGGATTATTCTTCGCGACGCTGCTCCCGCCAGGAAATTACGTCGTTGTTGTTAACAAATCGGGTTTTGCGGAAGCCAAAGCCCTGGACATCGAAGTACGCGTGACCGAAACGACGCGCGTGACCATTACGTTGAAGCCCGGATCGGTAACAGAAAAAGTCGAAATCTCAGCGCAGGTCACGAACGTTGAGACCAGCAACGCCACGACGGGACAGTCCCTGGGAACGGCCACGGTGCGCGAACTTCCCCTGGCGACGCAGAATTATCAGCAACTTCTCACGCTTTCCACCGGCGCACAAGCCGATTTGAACAGCGCTTCGCAACTGGGTCGCGGCAGCGTGAAGCTGTTCGTGAACGGGCAGCGCGAAGATAACAACAACTTTTTAATCGATGGAATCAGCGCGACGGACTACAACGTGGCGCAAGCTACCTACGTTCCGCTGCCCAATCCGGACGTCATCCAGGAATTCAAGGTGCAGACTTCGCTGTATGACGCGAGCCAGGGACGAGACGGCGGAGGAAACGTCAACGCCATTCTTAAATCGGGGACGCGAGAGTTGCATGGCGACGCTTACGAATTTTTCCGCAACACGGCTTTGAACGCCAACGATTTCTTCCTGAATCGCGAAGGCGAAGCCCGCCCGGAGATCAACCAGAACATCTTTGGCGGAAGCCTCGGCGGTCCCGTGGTGAAGAGTCAGTTCGGCTATTTTTTTGTGAACTACCAAGGCACGCGGCAGAGGAGTGGGGATTCACCCGGAACCATCATTAGCACGACCATTCCTTACATTCCGGCGGCGGACCGCTCGTCCATGACCGCCCTAGAGGCCGACTGCGGCGTTCCGAGCATTGATCCCGTGGTTTTCGCGCTTTTGAACACGAAGAGCAATCAGTTCGGCGGCGAAAGCGGGGGGTATCTCTTTCCGGCGCCGACGAGTGCGCTGAGCGGCCCGGCCGTGGCGCCATGCTCTTCCGTTCCCTTCGTGGTCAGCAAGCCGGGAACGTACACGGATGACCAGTTCACCAGCAATTGGGACCGCGAGTTTCGCGGCGGGCAGGACAAACTGTCGGCACGCTTTTTCTTTTCCAATTCGGAGAGCGTGTTGCCCTTCGGCGGGGGCGACCTCCAGGAGTCACTGGGAAGCACGCTGGCGAGCAGCATCAGCTCGGCGTCGTTGAATTTCCCGTTCGACACTCCGGTGGGCGCGCGATTTTTGAACGTTACGGAAACGCATCTGTTTTCCCCAACGCTCGTGAACGAGTTCCGCTTTGGGTTCGTGCACATCAACGACCAGCTGAATAACGTGGACCCTGTGACGGCGCAGGATGTCGGCATTGACCGGCCGACGAACAATGTTACGAGCTCGATCTATAAGTTCGTGCTGTCCACTTCAGGTTTTGAGTTTGGACCAGCGCCCTTTGCCAACCAGCATCAGGACCAGAACAACTACGATGTGACGGATACTTTGAGCTGGGTCAAAGGCCGGCATGTCATTCGATTTGGCGGCGAATTCACGCGAGTGAATCTCAACAAGCTGTTTCCGCAGGTATTCAACGGCGAGCTGTTCTTTACCAATACGCCGACGAACGGTCCGGAGCCGACGGCTACGACGGACTTCCAGAATTTCCTGGTGGGCGCACCGCAATTCAGCTTCGGAGGTGGTGGAGTTTACAATCACCAATACCGGAGCAACAACTACGCGGTGTTTGCTCAGGATGATTGGAAAATTCGAAACGATCTGACACTGAACCTCGGTCTGCGTACGGAAATTTTCGGCGCGTTCCATGACGACCTTTGCCACATCGGAAACCTGAATCCGGCGCTCGCGAATGAGGGAGAATTCCCGTTTGTTTATCCTTCGTGCGTGAAGAGTCTGGGCTTGTCGGGATTGACGGGGAATGCGAACGACACCACTCTCAGAAATAATTACTCTACAGGGATCGGGCCGCGCATCGGTTTGGCATACGACGTCCTGGGGCACCACAACACCACCATTCGCGCAGGCTACGGGATTTACTACGTGCGCGAGGACGTAGGCAACGTGGACCAGCTTTCCTTCCAGACACCGTTTCTGCCGGTGGCTTTCGGAGGCGGACCTCCGGGTTGCCTGAGTACGTTCTTTTCGTCAAATGCGACGGGAGCTTGCGCGCCAAATCTGAACGCTTTGCCGACGGCCGGGACGCTGAGCGGTGCGTTCATTCCGTGCTTGTCCGTGTTTCAAGGCTTCCCTGGCGGCGACACCACCCAAGCCGCAAATTACGGGACCGCCACGGGAAGCGCTTGCCCGGGACCACTGCCATCCGAGGACATTTTCGGACTGGAGGTTCCAAGTCACTTTGTCGTGCCAAATACCCAGCAGTGGAACCTGACCCTCCAGCGTTCGTTGGGGAAACAATGGGTGCTTGAAGTCGGCTACGTGGGCACCCACACCGTACACCTGCGCGAGACGCGCGACAGCCTGGAAGCGCAGGACGCAAGTCCCGCTCACCCCGTGAACATTAACAACCCAACCTTCTGCAACCCCAATCCTTGCGTCATCACGACGAACACGTTTGACAATGCGATTGCACGTTCTGTGGATCAAGGCATCAACGGATACTCCGGGTTCCAGTTATTCGCTGATGACGCCTATTCGCATTACAACTCATTGCAAACCACACTGTCACGCCGCTGGGGCGCAGGTTACTTCCAGGCGGCGTACACGTTCTCGCGTTCCACTGACGCCACTTCGACAGGTAACACGGCGTTCAATTCGGCGTTCAACAACGAAAGCACCCTGGCGGATTCCTACGGGCTTTCGGACTTCGACCGAACCCATCGGCTGGTCGTGAGCTATCGGTACGAACTGCCGTTCTTCAAGGGCGAGACCGGAGCAAAGGGGATCGCGCTCAGTGGTTGGGCAGTGAGCGGAATCACCATCGTGCAGTCGGGCGAGCCTTTCTCTGTTTTGGATTCCGGAGCCGGGACAGCCTTTTTGGGTGCTGGATTTACGCCGGGAACTTTGACGGGGAGCCTGGCCGGCGGCGCCACACTATCCAGCGCGCTGAGCAGCGGCGGCATTGGGAACCGGGTCGCTAACGGCTATTTGAATCCCTCGGCCTTTACGCCTGCCGCGGAGCTTTATCCCACAGAATGTTTGACGGACAGCAATTTCTGCACAACCGGATTCGGCAACCTTGGCCGAAATACTTTCCGTGGACCCGGACAGCAAAACTGGGACTTCTCGCTGATTAAAAACTTCAAGCTCACCGAGAGGCAGAATCTGCGGTTCACGACCGACTTCTTCAACCTGTGGAACCACGCGAATTTTGCGAATCCGACGGTGACGGACGTGGAGACCATTAACCTGGCGAACCCGGCGAGCAGTCCGTTCGGCAAAATCACCAGCATGGTGGGAACGCCGCGCTTGATCCAGTTTTCGCTGCGGTATTCGTTCTAAACCGTCGCGAACCGGCGAATGGCCAGAGGCACGGGAAAGAGGCACGGGAAACCGTGCCTCTGTTTTTTTGCAGGAGACATTTTGGCGCGGAGCTTTGCGCGCATCCGCCTGGGCGCTTGGTGCGGCAAAATGATAGGATTCAGCGGACGACTATGCCACGCATTGCATCGCGCGTTTCTCAATTGAATGGCGAAGGAGCGCTCTCGGTTTTTGCCCGCGCCAAGGAATTGGAACGCGCCGGCAGATCGATTATCCATTTGGAACTCGGCGAACCGGATTTTCATCCGGCTGCGGCGGTCGTGCAGGCGGTTTGCGAGGCTGTGACGGCGGGGCGGGATCGGTATGTGTCGACGCGAGGGATTCCGGCGCTGCGGGAGGCCATTGCGGAATATTTGCAGCTGACGCGGCGATTGGACGTGACCGCGGAGCAGGTGCTTGTCGCGCCCGGGTGCAAGATGGCGCTATCGCTCGCGATGATGGCGCTCATCGAGCCGGGCGATGAGGTGCTCTATCCCGATCCTGGGTTTCCAATTTATCCGTCGTTCACGCGTGGGTTAGGCGCGAAGGCGGTGCCATTCGGGTTGGAAGAGAGGAACGGGTTTCAGCCTGATCTTGGCGAGATCGCTGGCAAGATTACTCCGCGAACCACCGCGTTGATTTTCAATTCGCCCAACAATCCTACAGGAACGGTTTTTAGCGGCGATGCGCTGCGACAAATCGCGGCGCTGGCAGAGAAACACGACCTTTGGATTATTTCCGACGAGATTTATGCGCGGATTTTGTTTGGCGGGGAATACGAATCGATCTGGTCGCTGCCGGGGATGGCGGAGCGAACGATCATCATTGATGGATTTTCGAAAAGTTTTGCGATGACGGGTTGGCGGCTGGGTTATGCGGTGGCGGCAAAGCATGTGATCGATGCGATGGATTTGCTGGTGCTCAATACATTCACTTGCACGGCCGAATTCACACAAATAGCAGGGATGGAAGCGTTGCGTGATTCCACAGGCGCTGTGGGCGCGATGGTGGCAGAGTACCGCAAGCGACGCGATTTGTTTGTGGCTGGACTGAATCGCATTCCTGGATTTCGTTGTATGGCGCCAGGCGGCGCGTTTTATGCCTGGGTAAATATTGAAGAGACCGGACTGCCGGCGGAGGAAGTGGCGAAGATTCTTTTAGAAGAAGCCGGTGTTGCCGGGATTGCAGGAGCGGCGTTTGGTGCTGGCGGGAAGAATTACTTGCGGTTTTCGCTGGCGAGCGCGCTGGAGTTGCTTGATGAGGCTTTGGGTAGAATGCAGAGAGTGTCCTCCAAGTGGCGGGCTGCTGTGGCGCGGTAGGGCACGCTTTCGAGCGTGTCCATTTTTTGCATTCGCGCAAGATAAAGAAGAAGGCGGAATCTTGGAGACTCAGGGTTAACAGGAACGCCTGTCCTACCTTTTTGCGAGGAAATCGATGAGAAATTTGATTCGTTCGAGTGGAGTCATTTTTGTTTTCGTGCTCGCTGCGCTCTTCTTCCGTGCGCCGCTGGCCGATGCACAGGCAAAGCCGCTCGCTGGTGCCGATGTGCCCAAAATTTACGAGAAGCTTCTGAAGCAGATCGACCAAATTCCAATTTACGACAACCACTCGCACGCCACTTTCCCCGACGATTCCGACATGGACGCCCAGGCGGCGCCGCCGGATGAAAGTTCTGTGATGCGGCTGCGCGACACGAATCCCGAGTTCGTGGCCGCGGCCAAAGCGCTGTTTGGCTATCCTTACGACGATTTCAAGCCGGAACACGCCAAATGGCTCATCGATAAGAAAAAAGCGGCCGAGGCCGCGGGTGGCACGGCGTATTGGGACGGCATCCTGGACAAATTAAATATCGAAACTTGTCTTGCGAATCGCGTCGCGCTGGCCCCCTATCTCGATCCGAAGCGTTTTCACTGGGTTTTCTTCGTGGATTCTTTCCTGTTTCCGCTCGACAACCGCGACCAGACGGGGAAGAACCCGGACATGGGCGTGTACATCCCCTTGCAGGAAAAAGTCTTGCATCGCTACATGAAGCAGGAAAATGTGAGTGCACTGCCTGCCGATCTGGCAGGGTACGAGGCGTTCGTCCGCCAGACCGTTCGCGACAACAAGAAAAAGGGCGGAGTGGCCATGAAATTTGAGGCCGCTTACTTCCGCTCGCTGTATTTTCAGGATCCCCCTTGGGAAAAAGCAGCGGCCATCTATTCCCGCTTCCATTCCGGCGGCGTTCCAACGGAAGACGAGTACCGGACATTTCAGGATTACATTTTTCATGTGCTGATTGACGAAGCCGGCAAGCAGAACCTTTCCGTGCATTTTCACAGCGCGGTGGGCATTGGCGATTACTTCAGCATGCGCAACGGGAATCCACTGAATCTGGAAAACGTGGTGCGGGACCCGCGCAACAGCAAGATCAATTTCGTGCTGATTCATGGCGGCTATCCGTACACGCTCGATATGATCTGGATGACAGCGGCGAAGAACGTGTACACGGATTCGTCGTTGATGGGCTATTACGTTTATCCGTCGGAGCTAAAGAATATTTTGAAGCAGTGGATTTCGCTGTACCCGGAACGGATTATGTTTGGTTCTGACGCATTTCCGTTCAACGATGCGGTGGGCGCGGAGGAAACGTTCTGGCTGGCGTCGCGTTCCGCGCGCATGGCGATTGCCGCGGCGCTCGCGGAATTGGTTTCCGAAGGGGCGTTCAGCGAAGACAGAGCTCTGGAATTAGCGCACATGTACCTGCACGATACTGCGGCAAAACTGTACGGAGCCAAACCATGAGCAACCCTGCGGAAATGAAATACATCCCTTGGAAGAGCGTGCAGCGCGAGCAGCTGAATCCGCTGATAGAGCGCGAGATGGTGGTCGGTGACAAAATCATGCTGGCTCGCGTGCTTATCAAGAAGGGCGGACACGTGCCGATGCATCATCACCACAACGAGCAGGTGACCTACATTCTCGAAGGGGCATTAAAGTTCGCGATCGACGGCAAAGAGATTGTGGTGCACGCGGGAGAAGTGCTGTGCATTCCTCCACACATGCCGCACGAAGCGTGGGCGCTCGAAGACACCGTGGACCTGGACGTTTTTAACCCGCCGCGGGAAGACTGGCTTAACAAAACCGACGATTACCTGCGGCATGGCCGCTGAAGGGCAGGCCCAAAACCCCAGCTTTGCTCTGCCGGGCAAACCCACCCTGCCCCTATTTTCGGCACCTGCCCACGAAAGAACGTAGACAAAGGCCTATGGTCTTGATTACCGTAAAAGAGTGGCTGATTCCAGGCGTGGGGTCAAACCTCTGAGGGGAGAATCATGAAGAGGCAATTTGCAGTAGTGTTTTTGATGCTTGGGGCGGCGTGCGCGGTGCGCGGGCAGGATACGACCTCGGAAGCCGCTGCAACCGGCCGCAATGTCGCGGCAGGATATTCGCCTGCGCCGGCCGCCGGTGCAACGCTTTATCAGCCTGACACGAGCGCAGCCGTTTCGTTCGCTCCGAACTTCACCGGGAACTTCGCTGCGAACTCAGTCACCGATTTCGCCACCAACTTCGGGCCAGTGCCTATTTTCGCATCGCCTTCTGAAAACGCCTCACCCGAAGCCGCTCCTTCGCCCGCGCCCGATCCGAAGTTTATTTACGGAGGCCGCGACGATTTCCGCTGGCAACTGGCGCTTGGCGTCGACTGGATTAGATTCCGGTCTTCGATCTTTAACGCCAGCGCCGTGGGCGTCAGCAGCTCGGTAACCTACTTCACCAACGAGTGGTTCGGAGTCGAGGGAAACATTAACACCGGATTCGCGCCGGAAATATTCCAGAACGAGCACGTAAAGCTCCTGACTTTTGGCGCTGGGCCGAAGGTCGCCTGGCGTGAGCGTAAATGGGAACCTTGGCTGCACGCCATCCTTGGAGGAGCGCACGAACAGCCGCAGACCGCGGGCAACAGCAGGACGGCGTTCGCTGTGGAGGTGGGAGGCGGTGCGGACTATCGTTTCAATCCTCGTTTGTCAGGACGTTTGGAAGGCGATTGGGTGCGTACGAACTTCTTCAGCCAGCAGCAAAACAATTTTGTGCTGATGGGTGGAGTGGTTTTCCACTTCTGACGAGCAGCTGATTCCAAACTCTAATAAATTCCGTGGGTTGAACCTTGGGCTTTGACTTCTCCGTTTGCGACGGAGAGTTGATAGTCGTCTCCACCCGCCCCTTTCCAATTTCTAATGTTGAACGTAGCGCCTGACGGAACGCGGTGGACGACAACTCCTGTGAAGCTCAACGAAGTCTTCCTTCGACAAACATCCGGTGGATTTCTTGTTTCCATAAAATAGGCGGGCCCTGCGCCGGTAATCTTCGACTCGCCGTCTGGTTCGATAAGGACAGCGGCACCCTCCTCTACCGCAATGGCGCGTATCTGTTTGGCCCAGCCGTCCTGCAAAATGCGTGCCAGGAAGACGAGCAGCCGGCCCATGCGGTCGCGCTTTGCGAAATGTGTGTCGGTGATGATCCCGGTGAGCAAAGGAATCCGCAGGAAATCGCGCGCGAGAGTCACCTTGTTGCCGTAAGGGTCGGCGAGCGCGTCCGCGGAATGAAGCGTGTCAATCATGGAAGAAAAAGAAAATTCACCGAGTACCGCAAGACCGGCGCTGGAGCCACCGATTGGTTTTCCGGCGGCAATGTGGCGATTCAGTGCGTCTTCGACAGGCGTGTCCTGCCAGAAACGGACGTAGTTGGATTGGTCCCCGCCAGCGATAAAAATGACCTCTGCCTGGGCGATGTGTCCCAGAAGCTTTGGATCGTCCGAGTCTTCGCGTTCCGAAAAGACGATGGTTGCCGCGGAGTTCAGCGGACAGAGCGCGCGGATTTCTTCGTTCACTTTCTGGGCGTAATCGTCCTCGGTGTTGGCGCGGAGGATCAGGAAGTCGCCGCCGTCGGCGCGTTCGCATAGAAATTTCAGCGCAGGGTCCTGGTCGCCGCCACCCATCAACGCGAATCCGCCGCGCGGAATGGCGGTGCTGTCAGCGGCATTTCCCGTGCGGAAATATTTCCACTTCGCGGACGCACGCGGTACAAGCAAAAACTGCGCCAGCGCAAGGCAGAGGCTGGCGAAGTAAAAGCAGGCGTTTTTAGCCATGTGTCTTGAAAGCACTTTGGCCGAGTGAGATTACCAGATATCGGCACTCCGCAGGAGAAGTTGGGAAGCACCCGCCTGAAAAGGTTCAGCCTGCGATCAACGAAACTATTTTGCGGGCGCAGGCAAAGGGGATTGGTACTTCGTGACGTCGAGTTGTTGCCAGTCGCCGTGCTCGATGCCTTCGCGAATCTGTGCGGCCGTCTTACCCTTGCGGGATTGCTCGTACGAGTAAAAGTTTTCGCGCTCGCAGACGCCGCAAACCGCTGCATGTTTGCTCACATAACAATCCAGAAGGCTGCCGTGGCCCTGGCTGCGGTCGCAGTGGCAATAGCAAGGCTGCTGATAGAGGACTTTTTTGATGCGCGCCGCCAGGCTATAAGCGTTCTGGGCAGTCGCGTCGTCGAAGAGCGAAGGACTAAGAGTTGCCGGTAACGGTCCGTCTGGAAGCGTCGTGTGAAATGCCGGAACAGGCTCACTGGTTGCTTCCTGGGCCAGGTGGCTAACGGATCGCGAGGAAGCGAGTTGGGGAACCAGGGCCACGCCAAGGGCCACAACCACTAGAATTGTCCCACTAAAAAACTTTTGTGTTCCACGCATGTTCGCCGCCCCTCTTTGGTAGCCGCAGACTTCAACGTCACGTCGCCCGAATCCGGATGCTTAATACTGTACGGCGGCAGCGCAGGAAATTCCACTTCCGACGCTGGGGGTGCCTGAAAGAGTTTCTCAGGGCAGCCGCAGGACACCAACGCGCACCACTTCCAGCCTGGTTACGTCCATGACTTTGTCGTTGTTCATGTTATCGATCTGGCTGTTCGCGATGAAGTAGAAATCAGAGCCTCGGATCGCCCCGGTAGTCGGCAACACGCAAAGGCTCGTTCGGTTTTCCAGAACTGTCGCGCGCGTTACGCGAAGCCCATCGCTCGAAAGATGAAACGCTACAATGCGAGGCGTTCCGATTCCGTTTTGAATGCCGATCAGGCTGCCACGGTGCCAATAAAGACCATCAATACCTGCTAGCGTGCTACGCGGCCCGGGATCGAGGTCGTGGCTCTGGCTGTTCGCAAGGTCCACCCTCAGCACGCCCAGGTTATCCGCGACATAGAGAGTATTGTCGTCGTCGCTCAAGGCAACGCCATTTGGATAAAAGAGCGGCCGATGAAGCGGCAATGTCGCAAAGGTCTGCGCAGACGGGTCGAATCGCAGGACTTCGTTCGCCAGGCTATCGGTGGTAATCACCTCGCCATTTTTTCGAACGACGAGATCGTTGAAGCCGTGTCTTGCCGAACCGGCGGGCTTGAAACGCCCCAGAAGTTTCCCGCTAGCATCAAAGTGCAAGAGTTCGCTCTGGCCGGTGCTATCCGTGAACGAATCAGCCCAGACTGTGTCGTCGCTTGCATTCAAGCGAATGCCGAGCACGGGCAGAAGAGCAAAACGATCCGCGGGAACGAAGTCGCTTTCATTTCCATCGCGCCCAATTTCCACGATTTTCCGGCGGTTCAGGCTACCCACGTAAAAAAGATTGCGCTGGGGGTCATAGGCCAGGCCTTCCGGAACCAGGTCTTTCTCCTTGGTGCGGAACGCTTCGCGCGCTTGCGCCACCACGGGGAAATCCTGATGAACACCCTCGATCATGGCGGTGAATTCCTTCATGGTTTTCAACTCCAGGAAAAGCGGCTCACCGGATGGATCGAACCCTTCATGCAATGCCAGGCATTGCTTCAGAAGCGCCAGAGCCTCGCGTGTTTCCCGCAAGTGCTGTTTTGCGGCT
Source organism: Betaproteobacteria bacterium (assembly GCA_903970165.1). Taxonomy (GTDB): domain Bacteria; phylum Acidobacteriota; class Terriglobia; order Acidiferrales; family UBA7541; genus Acidiferrum. The sequence continues at coordinate 54,820 of CAJCHZ010000055.1, read as the reverse complement.
GCCAGGGAATAGAGTACGGCGCCACGATCAGGAAAGGTGCTCCGCAGTTTTTCCAAGGCGGCAATTTCGGCGCGCACTTCCTCGGCATCCGTGGGCTCGGCGGGAGCGCCTTTAACATCTTCCGGATCCTGGCAACGTGCTGGAACAGGCGCCAATAAGGCTGCGAACGCAGAAAAAATAACCAGAAAAAATCGAAGAGGTTTGCGGCGAAGTTTCATGGCACAGCGGCTGAGGAAACCTGAAGACGAGTTTACGCGAGAAGGGCTTGCGGTCGAACATATGCGGCGGGAGAGGGAGCCGTAGTGATCGGCCGTCCATCCACATGCCGCATGCGCAGATTTTTCTGAACGCGGCGTCCCCAAGCGCGCACAAACATAAAATTCAATCCGCCGCCGATTACGGAGCTGGCCAGGGGGATCAAGCGGCCCACCCATTTCTCAGCCGTCTCCTGCCCGAGCTTCAGGGCCAAGCGTTCGGCGATACGCGGGGCCAGCCTTTCGATGAGCTGCTTTTCCGCGAGATCCTTGCCGTAGTCCACGCCCATCGCGGCGGCCGCCGCCATCCAAAGCTCCAAGTGTTCGTTTTCTCCGCGGTTCTCGAAACCGTACAGCAGGCAGAGCTTTTGGACCAGCCGGAGAGTGAAGATCGTTAACAGCCCAGCATCGGGAATGATAGTGATCATCCCGCCGAGACCAAAGCCCGCACCTTCAAGGAGCGCAAGCCGTTCGGTGTCGCGAATCAATGCTTTGGCGATGGCATCCAGGCGTTCTACGGGGATTCGGTGCATGTTCCGGAAGTTCGGGACGTCCAGTCCATATTTCCTTTTGAGCTGACGGCGAAAGTCTTCCGCATCGATTTCAACCGAGCGAATTCCTTTAAGGAGCCCAAACCGGGCTATTCGCCCGAGAACTCCTCCACCACCCGAATTGTGTAACCCTGCCATGCCTTTTAGCATCCTACGGCGGTTAGATGCGCCTGGCAACCCCCAAGTGGTACCAGGGTTCTGACCTAGCAAGGCGGAGTTGCATAAATAGCTGCTTGCAAACCAGCGTACTACTTGACGCGGAAAATCTTTTCGGTAAACTGCATTTTTCTCTATGGCGACCTTGCCCCAAATCGTTCCGTCAGAAGTCGTTCACGACTTCGACTTTCCGCAGCGAGAGGCGGCCTTCTTTTACGGACTCTTCCTGCGTGGCCACTCCGCGGAAGCCTTGCGCAGGGATATCGAAGTGCCTGCCGTGGTGCTGGCGAAGTGGCACCGCGAGGCCGAGAGAGAGCCGGAGTTGCGCGATATCTTCAGCCGCATGGTGGAATACCGCAGGCACGTCCTGGCCATCTTCGACACTCTGGTAGGGTCGGACGTTCACAACCATCGCGTGCAGTAGCTTTTCCCCCGACTGTTTCTCTCCCCCGGTCCAACCGCCCGGTTCGCGTACCTGTTACGTACTCTCGTGTCCTTCAAGAAAAGCCTGTTCTTTCGCTCAGGTCAAAATTTGTCAGAATTTCTCAGGCAACCTCTTGCTTTCTCCCCGGTTCTAACGGCAGTCGAGGGGACAAGTGCCACAAAACGCAGGACATTCCTCGATTGACGGGCACCTTGTCCGGGGGTAGAATTCAGACGTCCGAAGTGAAGTTGAGGTGTGACTCATGCCACGGGTTATCCGTACCCTGATAGCTACCGCATTCTCATTTGTCATCGTTGTACCACCAGGTTCCTCGCAATCCCCACAGGCTCAGGATCCTACCGCGACGCCCGCTCCTCAGACGCTCACCAAAGAGCAGAGGAAGGAGCAGAAGCAAAAGGCGAAAAGGACCCTCAAAGAACTCGACAGCCAGTACAAGCAATGGCTGAACGAAGACGTGATCTACATCATTTCGCCCGATGAGCGGAATGCTTTCCTTCAGCTCGATACCAACGAAGAGCGCGAACAATTTATCGAAGCTTTTTGGCTGCGACGCAGCAACAATCCGGATTTGCCCGACAACGACTTTAAAGATGAGCACTACCGGCGCATTGCTTACGCCAACGAACATTTTGCTTCCGGCATTCCTGGCTGGAAGACCGACCGCGGCCGCATGTACATCATGTGGGGGCCGGCGGACGAAGTCGATTCGCACCCCATGGGCGGCACATGGGATCGACCGATGGAAGACGGCGGCGGTTCCACGACGACCTATCCATGGGAAACCTGGCGTTGGCGGTATCTCGAAGGAATTGGCGAGAACATCGAGTTGGAATTCGTAGATACGACAGGCTCTGGTGAATATCACCTGACGATGGATCCGTCGGAAAAGGACGCTCTGCTTCACGTCCCTGGCGCCGGATTGAGCTTGCTGGAATCCATGGGTCTGGCCTCGAAGACCGACCGCTTCACCCGCTCGGACGGCACCAACCTGCCGACCGCCATGGGTGGAACTCCCGCCAGCATGGACGAATTCAATCGCCTTGAACTCTATGCCAAGGTCCAGAAACCGCCAGAGGTGAAGTTCAAGGATCTCGAAGCCATTGTCACCGCGCGCATCGTGCGCGACCAACTCAAGTTTAACTGGCGCACGGATTTTCTGAAGGTTACGAATGACACCGTGCTCGTGCCCATCACCGTGCAGGTCTCGAATGGCCAGCTTTCCTTCCAGTCCAAGGACGGCATCCATTCCGCAACGCTCAACGTCTTTGGGCGCGTCAGCACCCTGACCGGAAAAGTCGTGCAGACCTTCGAAGATCCCGTCAGCAAGGATTTTCCGGATTCACTCTTCCAACAGTCTCTTAAGCTGCAATCCATTTATCAAAAAGCGGTTCCGCTGCGCCCCGGCCTGTACCGTCTGGATATCGTTGTTAAGGACGTCCAGAGCGGGAACGTGGGCGTCATCAATAGTGCGCTGCGCGTCCCCCGTTACGAGGATGACAAGCTGGACGCCAGCACTCTGATTCTTGCGGACCAGTTGGAGCATGTTCCGGCCAAGCAGATTGGCACAGGTCAGTTCGTTTTGGGCTCCACAAAAGTGCGGCCGCGCCTTGATAACGCGTTCTCGACCGCCGACCGTTTGGGGATTTATCTTCAGGTTTACAACCTCAAAGCGGACGACACAACGCACAAGTCCAACGCCACATTCCTGTACACCGTGAAGAAGGGCACCGAGCAGGTCTTTCAATTTAAAGAGACTTCGGCGGATATGAAGCAGACCGGTGACCAGGTCACCATCGAGCGATGGTTGCCGCTCGCCAGCATGGCGCCCGGCAAGTACACCATTGAAGTCCTGACCACGGATGGCGTTACCAAACAAACCCTTTCCAAGACGGCGGACTTTACCGTGAAGGGGCCGCAAGAACCGACGAAAGCAGCCGCCAACACAGGTCCAGGGAGGTAGTACGAAGTGAATCGAGGACAGGTCCGAGTCTGGGGGGCACTCGTACTGGCCGCGGCGTTCTCAGCCATGGGAGCGAATCCGGCGTTGGCACAGTTGAAGTCTGTCCAGGGGATTCTCTCGGGCGTAGTGCGCGACGCAGCGGGAACTCCGCAGATGGGCGCGAGCGTCCAAGTGATCCCCGAAGCAGATGCGCCTGCCAAAGCCGTCGATTTTTTTACCAACACCCAAGGAATCTTCCGCGGAGAAAAGCTGCCTCCGGGCTTTTACACCGTACGCGTCACTCTGGCGGGCTTTCTTCCCACCCTTGAGAAGCATGTCCGCGTCAGTGCCAATCTGACGACACTCCTTCGCATCGAGCTGGAATCCATGTTTGCTTCGCTCGAACAGTTACGGCGCGCTCCTTCCGCTGCCGCCAGTGAAGCGGATGACTGGAAATGGGTCTTGCGTTCGGCTGCTTCGGCGCGTCCCGTTCTTCAGTGGGCCGATCCCGATCCGCTCGGGACGGTCAATGCCGACGGAGAATCCGCTTCTTCGGATGCAGCCCACGGGCGACTTGATTTCACCGACGGCGCTCGAAAGCCAGGCTCGGTTTCCAACCTTCCTGCCAGCCCTGCAACTGCCTTTGCCTACGATCAGCGGTTGGGATCGGCAAGCCGCTTACTCCTTGCCGGACTTATGAGTATGAGCGATGACGGTGATTCTCCCGCTGGGGGAATCGCTACGGTCTGGCTGCCTTCCGGATCGCTGGGCGCTGGTCCGCATACGGCTGTAGTTTTGCGCGAATCAAAGCTTGGGGATATCGGCCCGTCATTCCGCGGCGTTCGCGTCGATCAGGGCGGTTCCATGACTTTGGGGACCGGAACGGTTCTTCAATATGGCGGTGAATACGTTCTCGTGGGCCTTGGCAAACCTGCGACTTCCATCCGGCCGCGCATGCAAATCGATGAGCGAATCTCCGAAGAATGGACCGCCTCCCTTATTTTTGCCTCCGTGCCTGCGGGCCCAGAGCCGCTTGAGGGGATCGATGGAGAAAGCACGAGCGCGATGGCGGCCGCACTAAACGAGCTGGATGCATTTCCCGTTCTCATGTGGCGCGCAGGGCGTCCCGTCCTTGAGAGCGGTTTTCATGAGGAGATGGCCGCGGTGCGCAAGGTAGGAACACGCGGCAAATTGCAGATTGCCGCTTTCCACGAGGACAATAGTCACGTGGCCGTCTTCGGACGTGGCTCCAATCTGCCGCCGGCCGATTTTTTCCAGGACGTTTATTCCAACGGGTTTTCGTATGACGGAGGCTCTTCGAGCAGTTGGGGCACGCGAGCCGCCTATAAGGAAAAGCTGACCGACGACGTCGAACTGACCGTGCTTTATGCGTTTGCGGGCGCTCTGACTCCTTCCAGCGGCGCCGCGGGGCCTCTTCGCGAGCTTCTTCGCACCGCAGACCGGCACACTCTCGGTGCGAAAGTATCCGCTCGGGTGTCGCGTTTCGGCACGAGCGTAAGTGGCGGTTACCAGTGGATTAGCGGAACTACATTCTCGCGCGTGGATGGCTATGGCGAATCTCTCCTCGACATGGAGCCCTACTTGCACATCGGCGTACATCAGCGGTTGCCCAAGTTTGGCCCGGGCCGGTGGGAAGCCAACGCGGAATGCGACAACCTTCTTGCCCAGGGATATGTCACTCTGAATACCCCGGATGGCCGGATAACCCTCATGCCCGCTTTTCGCACGTTCCGGGGTGGTCTCAGCCTGCAGTTTTAGCCACAGATTGGGCTTTGGAAAGCTGTATGGCTCCTTCCATAAAGCGGATGATTCAGAAACCCTCTCCCGTAACATTTTGCAAAGTATTGACAATAAATGAGTTACTAGATTTTATCCAATTCCAAAGAATGGACGTTCGCTTGCACTTAAGTTGCAGCGTTTCGGTGTACCCCAACCAGGGCCGGTCATGAAGCAAAATCTGCGAGTCAGTCTCGGGGCCGTCGTGCTGGCGCTTGCCACGCTGGCCGCCATGATTTTCGCCTGGCTGAACTTTGTCCAGAGAACCGAATTCGACTCTCCCGATGACGGAGTGGTTTGGCTCGACACCACCCAAGGCGTCCAGGCTAGCCAGGTAGCGCCGAACTCCCCCGCCGCCCACGCTGGGGTGCGCGAAGGAGACGCTCTGCTGGCCATCAACGGCGCCCCTATCACCCGGCAAGTTCAGGTCACCAAACGGCTGTGGCGCGCGGGATTGTGGACCGAAGTACGCTACAAACTCTCCCGCGACGGCAAAGAGTTTGAGACGCGGATGGTCACCGCACCGGCGGAAAAGCCCATCTCGATCGAAAATTTCACACGCGCCGTCGGCCTTATCTATTTATTTATTGGTCTCTTCATCTTCGCGCGTCGCTGGAACGCGCCTCGCGCGGTGCACTTCTACATTTTTTGCCTGGTGTCCTTCATTTTGTATTCCTTCCACTACAGCGGAAAGCTGGACACCTTTGACTACGAGGTCTATTGGGCCAAGATCATCGCGCAAGTCTTGACGCCCGCTCTTTTGCTGCATTTCGCGCTGGTCTTCCCGGAGCGAACAGAAGGCACAACGCGATCTTTTTCGAAGCTGGGTTTTGTTTACTTGCCGCCGCTGGCGATCCTTTTTATTCACACCAGCACTGCGCTCGGGGCGCTCGGCTGGGTTCCCTGGCTCGGCTCGCGCATTCTGCTCGACAAAATCGCTTACAGTTATCTCGGCGCATGTTTTCTCGCGGCGGGATTCGTTTTTTATCACAACTATCGCGGCGCGCCCCCGGGAGTATTGCGCCAGCAATTGAAATGGCTTACCGCGGGCACGTTCATCGGCACGGTTCCGTTTGTTTTTCTGTATATCGTTCCGTTTGCGTTTGACGCGGCCTCCAGGCCGTGGATGAAATATTCGACGCTCAGCCTGATCTTTCTGCCGCTTTGTTTCGGTTACGCCATCATTCGTTACCGCTTGATGGACGTGGACATCATCTTCAAGCGCGGTCTTGCGTACACGGCGGCGACGGCGGCCATCGCCACGATTTATTTCTTCTTCGTCGCCCTGATCCCGCAAATTTTCCACGCGCAGGCGAACGGTCCCGTCGGCGGCATCATCGCCATTGTCATCGCGGCGCTTCTCTTTCAGCCTTTCCGCGAATGGATTCAGGGCCGCCTCGACCGCTTTTTCTACCGCGACCGCCTGGATTACCGCCGCACGCTGATCGAATTTGGCCGCACGCTCACAAACGAAGTGCGGCTTGAGCCCATGCTCGGCTCCGTCATGGATCGCGTGTCGCAAACTTTGCTCGTAGACCGCCTCGCCATTTTCGTCGAGGACACCACGACCCCCGGCACGCTGCGGCTGGCGCGCTCCATGGGCGTCCGTCTTGCGGAGCCTCTCGATCTCAGCTTCCTCGGGCCGGCGCGGCCTGAGTTCGCGCGTGGTGCGCTCTTTTTTGAGTCGCCCCGGTCTGCGCGAGACGTCAGCGACTCCGTTCGCCGCACGATCGAGCAGCTCGATCTCAATTATTTCGTGCCCTGCCGCATACGCGAGCACACCGTGGCTGTCCTTGGCCTGGGCAAGACCGTGGATGGTGATTATCTATCGAGCGATGACGTCGAATTGGTCGAGACAATCGCCGGCTACGTTGCGGTCGCGCTGGATAACTCTCAGCTCTATACCTCGCTCGAACAAAAGGCCCTCGAGATCGCGCGCCTCAAGGATTTCAGCGAAAACATCGTGGAATCGCTGAACGTTGGCGTCCTCGCTGTGGATTTGGAAGGCATCGTCGAATCCTGGAACTCGCGCATGGAGCAGCTCTTTGGAGTCGCGCGGCAGGACGCTGTGGGACGCCAGCTGAGTTCCCTATTGCCCGAAGAGCTGGCGACAGAAATTGCCGCCCGTGGTGACGAAGAGCAGATTACCGGCATCTATAAACAACGTCTGCATCATCAGGGCAAAGCGCTGACTTTGAATGTTTCCATCACACCACTGGTGAGCAAGTCCGCCGAACGCATCGGGCGGCTCCTGCTATTTGACGACGTCACCCAGCGCGAACGCATGGAAGAGCAAATGTCGCAAACGGAAAAGCTCACGTCGCTCGGTCTTCTCGCCGCCGGAGTCGCGCACGAGGTCAATACGCCGCTAGCCGTCATTTCCAATTACATTCAGATGCTCGCGAAGCAGATGCCCGAAGGTGATCCGCGGCAATCCATCATCGAGAAAATCGTCAAGCAGACCTTTCGCGCCAGCGAAATCGTCAACAACCTGCTGAATTTTTCTCGAACCGGAGCCGGCGAAGCGATTGATATTGACGTGAACCGCGTCGTCGAAGAGACGCTCTCTCTCGTTTCCCATCCGCTGAAAACTTCCCAGATTCAAGTCGTAAAGCACCTGGGCGAAACTCTCCCCGCGGTCCGCGGCTCCGCCAACAAGCTGCAGCAGGTTTTTCTCAATCTCTTCTTAAACGCCCGCGATGCTATGCCCGGCGGCGGCTTGCTCGAAGTGCGCACGAACGCACACAACGGCAGCGTCGAAATCGAAGTCGCCGACACCGGCGCGGGCATCCCTCGGGAACACATTCACCGCATCTTCGATCCTTTTTTCACAACGAAGGCCAGCGGCCGCGGGACCGGTCTAGGCCTTTCCGTTAGTTACGGCATTATCAAAGAGCATTCCGGCAAGATCGACGTGCGCTCCACCCCCGGCAAAGGCACTTCGTTTCACGTAGAGTTCCCCGCGGTCAGGAAGTCAGTGCATGTCTAAAGGTTCCATTCTTGTCGTTGACGACGAGTCGGAAATTCGCGAGGGTCTCGAGCTTCTGCTCACCAGCGAGGGCTACGGTGTTTCCAGCGCCGAGACCGGCGAATCCGGCCTCGCCAAACTCGGAGAGCATCCTTTTGACTTAATGCTGCTCGACGTCAGCCTGCCCGACCGCAATGGCCTCGAGCTTCTTCGCGAAATTCGCAAGCGCGATCCCGGCCTCTCGGTCGTCCTGATCACCGCCTACGGCTCGATTGAAATGGCCCGCGCCGCGTTCAAAGGCGGCGCGCTCGACTACATCACCAAGCCGTGGTCCAATGACGAGCTCCTCGCGCAAGTGGCCCAAGCCGTCGAATCTCGCCATCTCCGCGAAGAAAACGTCCAGCTCAAGCGCGCGCTCAAGCAGCGTTTCACTTTCCCTAACATCATCGGCAAAAGCGAAAAAATGCTCACGCTGTTCGACTTGGTCACGCAGGTCGCCCCTTCGCGTTCGACCGTGCTGATCAGCGGAGAAAGCGGCACCGGCAAGGAGCTCATCGCGAAAGCCATTCACTCGGCCTCCACGCGCGCGGACAAAGCTTTCGTCCCGGTCAACACGGGCTCGATTCCCGTCGACCTCCTGGAATCGCAGCTCTTCGGCCACGTAAAGGGCGCCTTCACCAGCGCCGTCGCTTCCAAAAAGGGACTCTTCGAGGTCGCCGATCAAGGCACCATTTTCTTCGACGAGATCGCCACCATCAGCCCGGAAACGCAAGCCAAACTCCTGCGCGTCATTCAGGAGCGCGAATTCATGCGCCTCGGCGGCACGGAGCAGATCAAGGTGGACGTCCGCATCGTCGCCGCCTCCAACATCGAGTTGCTCACCCTTGTTCGCGAAGGCCGCTTCCGCGAAGATCTTTATCACCGCTTGAACGTCATTCATCTCCGCCTTCCTCCGCTACGCGATCGTCGCGAAGATGTGCCAGCCTTGCTTGCTCATTTCCTCGATCGCTACTGCCAGGAAAACTCCAAACCCATGCGTCTCTTCACTCCTGGCGCCATGAAGCTCTTGATGGATTACGACTGGCCGGGCAACGTCCGCGAACTGGAAAATGTCGTCGAACGCGCCGTCGTTCTCTCCACACAGGAGCGCGTGGACGTTGATCTGCTCCCAGAAAGCATTCGCAGCAAGGAAATCGTTCGCGGCGTCCGCCTTCAGCTCTCGGAATTTCTGCCGCCGCTGCCCGGCGAGCCCGGCTCCCGCTCCGGCGCGGATAGTCCGCAGCCCTCGCTCTTTCAAATCATGGACGAAATCGAGCGCCGCATCATCATGGACATGCTCGAACGCACCAGTTGGAACCAGACCGAAGCCGCCGAGCGTTTCATGATCCCGCTTTCCACGCTCAACCAGAAAATCAAGCGCCTCGGCATTGACGCCCGCCGCCGCGGTCGCGGCGATGAAACGTACTCTGCTTCTGTGGGCAAGTAGCCACTCTGAATTCATCCGGTACGGTCGTTTGGCGGGGGATTTCCGCCTTCCGCCTCTTTTCCCGAGACTTTCATCTTGCATCTGAGTCTTCGTCTATGCACAGTATCGCGGGATGATTCTTCGCCTCTCGACGCCCGCCGCGCGCCTGTTTCTCGTCTTTTTCGCGCTCGTGTTCGTGGCGGCTCTTTCCTACTCCGGCATCCGCAATTCTCTGGCGATGGAATACGCCGGGCGAAACACCGCAGAAGGCTTCGAACGCGCCACCCGATTCGAGCCGGATGACGCGCGTAACTGGTATCTCCTCGGCCGCTACTGGCAATACAACTTGGAAGACCCCGTTACGCAGCGCGCCATCGACGCTTACCAAAAGGCTATTTCTCTCGACCCCCATTCCGCGGATACCTGGCTCGATTTGGCCGCGGCCTACGAGTCTGAGAACGATCTTGGAACGGCCAGGAGCGCATTCCTTCAAGCCAAACGCGCGTATCCTCTTTCCCCGGAAGTTTCCTGGCGCTACGGAAATTTTCTTCTTCGCCGCGGCGAAACGGATGCCGCGATGGCCCAGTTCCGGATCGCCGTTCAATCCGATCCAAAGCGCGGCGCTGCGGCTTTCGCCCTCAGCATGCGCCTGCTTCCGGACATTCACGCGGTTCTGGATCGCGTCTTCCCCCATTCCCAGGACGCGTACCTGAACGTGATTACCGCGCTGTCGCAGCAAGGCCAAACGGACCAAGCGATGGTGGTCTGGGCTGCGCTTGCCGATCTGCATCCGCGGATCCGTCTCATCGACTCCTATGAGCTGCTCACAGCGCTCACCGGCAAAAGGCAGATGCTCGCAGCGAAGCAAGTCTGGGATCAGGCGATCGGTTTTGCAGGACTTTCGCGTCCCGCCGACCCTCCGGACTCTCTCGTGTGGGATGGCGGATTCGAGTCGGATGTTCCCGTCGGCGGATTGAACTGGTACTACTCCTCCTTTACCCATGGCGTGCAAGCCGGCCTCGATTCCCAGGAAAAGCACTCTGGCAAGCGTTCGCTCCGCTTGACCTTCAATGGACTGAGCAACGTGGACTTCAACGATGTATGCCAATACATCGCTGTGCAGCCCTCAACCTCCTACCGTTTTTCGGCGTGGGTGCAAACGCGCTCTCTCTCCACGGACCAGGGCGTGCGCTTTAGCCTTCAGTCGCTAAGCTACACCACAAATTCCATTGCCTGGACCGAGGACGCGGAAGGCACTCAGCCCTGGACGCAAATCGAGATGCCCTGGACTTCCGGCAAAGACGTGCAGGCTCTGCGCCTCTGTGTGACCCGCAGGCCCAGCGCAAAATTCGACAGCAAGATTCGCGGGTCCGCCTGGATCGACGATGTTGCCCTCGTGCCGGCCTCGGAGCCCGCTAAGCCATGAAGCTCATCCGCATCGGAATTTGTGCGCTCGTGGTCTTCGGCATCGCCGCTCACGGCGCCGTCGAGGATTGGGCCCGCGCCGTCCTCGAAATCGGCGCCGCCTTGCTCTTTCTAGCATGGGCCGTGCGCTCTTATCTCGCCCAGGAAAGTCAGCTCATCATCTCTCCGCTGCTTTTACCCCTCGGCTTTTTCTTTCTCCTTGGGGCAGCCCAATGGCTGTTTCACCGCACGGCTTCTTCCTACGCCACGCGGATGGAACTTCAGCTTCTGCTCGCGGACATCCTCGTTTTGTTCCTCGCCGGCCAAGCCTTCCGGACCATGGAAGACTGGCGCGAATTCGTCTGGTTTGTGATGTTCTTTGGATTCGCGATGGCCCTTTTCGGCATCCTCCAGCACTTTACCTTCAATGGAAAGCTTTACTGGTTTCGCGAGATGCGCTATGGAGGCATTCCTTTCGGCCCCTACGTAAATCGCAATCACTTTGCGGGTTTTGTCGAGCTCATCATCCCTGTCTCACTCGTTCCCCTCGCGCTCGGAAAAGTTCGCCGCGAGCGTTGGTTTCTGGTCAGTCTCTTCGCTGTCATTCCCATCGGCGCGCTTTTTCTTTCCGCCTCTCGCGGCGGCATTGTTAGTTTCGCCGTCGAGGTCGGAGTCCTCGTTCTCTGGCTGGCCGTCCGTCGTACCGCTGGAAAGCATCTGCTTTCAGCGGGAGCTGTGTTGCTCTTCGCATTTCTAATGGTCACCTGGCTCGGCGTACAACAATTCGTTGAGCGCTTCTCCTCCTTGCAGGCTCTCGAGGTGACCATCGGAAAGCGCGCCTCCATGCGAGCCGACACCTGGCACATCTTCCTGGACCATCCCCTGCTGGGAACGGGCCTTGGCACTCTCCAAATCGTCTTCCCGCCCTACGAAACGTTGTACGACGGGAAAGTTGTCAATCACACCCACAATGACTACCTGGAGGGTCTGGCTGAAGCGGGGATCCTCGGCGGTCTGTGTTGCGCCTGGTTCCTCGGTGTCCTACTTTTCGATTCCCTTCGCCGCCTTTCACAACCGAGCAGCGCGTTTGCTTCGACCTTCCAGCTCTCTGGCCTCGTCGCCTGCACCGGCTTTTTGACGCACAGTCTCGTGGATTTCAACCTGCATATCCCTGGCAACGCTCTCCTCTTCTTCCTCCTCGCCAATTTAGCGACATGCGATATGCGCCAAACCTTTCCGCAGATTCCCATCATGGAACGTTCCCGTATTAAGCGTCGAAAACACTAATGCTCTTCCCCTGCTTGCACTGTATAATCAAGCTTGGGGGTCTTCTATCCGTATGCAACCAGCGAGACTGGGTGCGGCGACTTTGTGTGTCGCCAGTGCTCTGCTCGGATTACTGGTTCTGGCGCCGCCCACCCGCGCGCAGGCCGTTCTCGAGACGCCACAGCAAGCTAACGACCGCATTCGCGAGCTCTCCACCGCCGCCCGCGCTGAACCGCGCGATTATGTCATCGGCAATGGCGATTTGCTCGACATTGAGATATTTGACGTAAAGGAATTAAGCCGCGAGGTGCGCGTTAGCCAGACCGGTACCATCAGCATTCCGCTTGTACCGGTGCGTTTGCACATCTCCGGCCTTACGGAAATCCAGGCCGAACAAAAAATTTCCGAAGTCCTCGCCGCCAACGGTTTGGTCTCCCACGCGGAAGTCAACATCACCATTCGCGAAAGAAAGAGCAAACCCATTACCGTGGTCGGCGCGGTTACGCACCCGCTGGTTTATCAGGCCGATCGCCAGATTACTCTTCTCGAAGTACTTGCCGAAGCCGGTGGCCTTGCCAACGACGCCGGCAACGAAGTCATCGTGACCCGGCCTGTGCCGGACATGACCTTTAGTGAAGCCGACACCCCGGCAAACGGGCCAGCAGATGCTGCTCCGCAGAAATCGAAGCCGCTTCAGGCGGAAGCCAAACCTGCAGCTGCCGCGCCCTCCAGTTCAACCGGTAACCCGGTTTCGGCAGAGCCTCCAGAATTGCCGGCTGTAAATGGTCCGCCGCAACAATCCGTGAATGGCGCAGGTGGTCTTTCCACTTCACCCGCCGGCAACCTCATCACCGTAAATTTGTATGAGCTGATGGAAGCAGGGAACACGAAGAACAACATCGTTCTCGAAGCCGGCGACGTGGTCACCGTTCCGCACGCAGGCATTGTGTACGTCTTGGGCGCGGTCGGCCGACCCGGCGGATTTGTCCTTACCAATGATCGCGAAAAAATGAGCACTCTGAAAATTCTCGCGCTCGCGGGCGGCTACACTAACACCGCAAAAACCGATCGCGCCGTAATCCTCCGCACGGATGCCCAGGGCAAGCGGCAGGAAGTGCAAGTTGACCTGAAAAAAATTCAGAATCGCCAGGCAGAAGACATGCAGCTCGAGCCCAGCGACATCCTGTACGTGCCGCAAAGCGCCGCCAAGCAGATTATCTATAGGTCGGTTGAGTTGGGTATCTTGCTGGGCTCGGCCGTGGCCCTCTATCGCATCGCGTATCACTAGGGATCATGCCAGAAGACAATAAACTCGTTCCCGGACAAAACGGCACTAATGGCGCCGTCGAGCTGATTCCTCCCTCCTCGCGCTTCCCGGCTTGGGATCTCTCGCCCCGCGAGCCGCATCTTTACGACTACTTGCTGATCCTCCGCAAGCATCAGTGGCTCATTCTTTCCTTTTTGCTTGCTGTGGTCACCATCGTCACCATCACCACCTTCCGCATGCAGTCCGTCTATGTCGCCACTGCTCGCATCGAAATCGACCGCGAGAACGGCTCCATTCTCCCTTTCCAGGGTATGGAGTCGTACGACTACATGATGGACACCGAGAACTACATCGAGACGCAGTCCAAAATTCTGACAAGCGAAACGCTCGCCTTGAAGACCATCCGTAGCAGCGGTCTCGGTGCGCGTCCGGAGTACGCTTCTCCCAACGGCCCCTCCGAAGCGGTGGCCATCGGCAGCCTTGAAAACCAGAAGCGCCCACCCGAACTTGGCGCCTTTCTGGGCAGCCTCGGCGTCAAACGCGTCCCCAATAGCCGTCTGATGGATGTAAGCTTTGAGTCCACCGATCCGCAGTTCGCCGCGCGCATCGTCAACGAGCACATTAAAAATTTTGAGCAGCAGAACATCCAATCCCGAATCGATGAAACCAAACAGGCCACCCTTTGGCTGCAGGAAGAGCTGGACGACCTCAAAATCAAAGTTCAGGATTCCGAAGACCGGCGCATTGCCTACGAACGAAAAAATCAGATCTGGACCCTCGACGACAAGCAGAACATCACCACGCAGCGCCTCGCCGACGTCAATAGAGCCTATACCGACGCTCAACAAGAGCGCATGAAAAAGGAAGCCTTCTATCAGTTTGCCAAGGCCGGAGACATCAATGAAGTTCCTCAGCTCCGCGACAACCCCGTTTTGCAGGGCCTCATTAACAAGCGCGAGACTCTTGCGGAGGACTACACCGAAGCCGTCAACCAGTACGGCCCGAATTTCCCCAGAGTGCAGCGCCTCCAGGCCCAGTTGAAGGATCTCGACCAGCTCATTCAGAAGGAAGATAAGAATACCCTCAGCCGCATCGAGAACGAATATCGCGAGGCCAAGCAGCGCGAAATCATGATGCTTCAGGCACTCGACGATCAAAAAGTGGAAGCCAACCAGATGGCTGAGCGCCTCGTGGAATACAACATCCTCAAGCGCGAAGCCGAAGCCAACAAAGCCCTCTACGACGGCTTGATGACCAAGCTAAAAGAAGTCAGCATTTCTTCCGCGCTTCAGTCTTCCAATATTCGCGTAGTGGATCCTGCGATGATTCCCGCATACCCTTCGCGCCCTGCCAAAGCCAGGAACATTGCTCTGGCGTTCATTGTCGGACTGGTTGGTGGCATTGGCCTCGCCCTTCTGCGCGAGTATCTCGACAACACCGTGAAAACTCCTGACGATATCGAGACGCTCGCCCGCCTTCCGTCTCTCGCCGTCGTGCCTCAATTCGGCGCCAGCAATGGCAACGGCTCGCGCAAGCGGCTTCTCCAGGGAATTTCCACGAACGGCCACGACAAACGTATCGAACTTGTCGCCCAGCATCTGCCCAAATCGCAGATGTCCGAAGCTTTCCGCGCTCTGCGCACATCTTTGCTTCTCTCGCAGCCGGGCCGTCCGCCGCAAGTCATACTCGTAACCAGCGCCCTTCCGCGCGAGGGCAAAACAACCGCCGCGGCCAATCTCGCCGTCACTCTCGCGCAACTCGGTGACAAAACGGTCCTGGTGGATGCGGACTTGCGCAAGCCCGGTGTCGGCCGGCTCTTGAACCTCGGCGGTGGCAAATACGCGGGCTTCAGTTCTTATCTTGCGGGTGTTTCCAGCCTCGATCTGGTCACGATTCAACATCCATCCGTTCCAAATCTTTCCGCGATTCCCACTGGTCCGCTTCCTCCCAATCCTGCGGATCTCCTTTCTTCCAGCAAACTGGCCGAAGCTATCGCCGAACTCCGTTCCAAATTCAAGTTCATCGTGATTGACTCGCCACCCATCATGGCCGCCACCGACGCGGTTATTCTCTCCGTCAAGACCGACGGAGTGCTCCTCGTGGTCCGCAGCGGCGAGACCCCCAAGGAAGCCTTCACCCGTACTCGTGATTTGCTCATCAGCGTCAAGTGCCATATCCTCGGCGTCGTTCTGAACGCTGTGGATTCCAGCGCTCCGGACTACTACTATTCTTACCGGTATTATCCTTATTCCTATGGCTACGGCCCTCAGGAAGCTGGCGAATTTCCGCATGCCCATGATCACGCCCATCATGACCATGCCCATGATGCGAATCTCGCGCACGAAGCCGAAGAAGAGTCTTCCGTCTCTGAGAGATCTACCCGCGACCGTGACGACGACCAGGTTTTGTAAGGAGGCCCTTTGCGTTTTCTAATAACCGGTGGCGCCGGTTTCATCGGTTCTCATTTGGCGGAGCGCCTTCTTGCTCGCGGCGATCGCGTCGTCCTGCTCGATAATCTTTCGACCGGTTGCATGGACAACATCCGCCATTTAAAAGCTTCTGGCCTGATGGAATATCATCTCGACAACATCGAAAACCGCCAGCTGGTTGCCGAGCTCGTGGATGATGCCGACGTCGTCGTCCATCTCGCCGCTGCCGTCGGCGTCAAGCTCATCGTCGAAAGTCCCGTTCACACCATAGAAACCAACGTCAACGGCACGCAAATGGTCCTCGAAGCCGCCTGCAAAAAACGGAAACGTGTCCTTATCGCCTCGACCTCCGAAGTCTACGGCAAAAATACCTGCGTCCCGTTCCACGAAGACGCCGACCTCGTCCTCGGCCCCACCACAAAAGGCCGCTGGAGCTACGCCGCCTCCAAAGCCCTCGACGAATTTCTCGCCCTCTCGTACTGGAAGGAAAAAAAGCTCCCCGTCATCGTTGTCCGTCTCTTCAACACCGTCGGTCCCCGCCAGACCGGCCGCTACGGCATGGTGCTCCCGAATTTCGTCAAAGAAGCGCTCGACAACCGGCCTATCCATGTTTATGGCGACGGCAAACAATCCCGCTGTTTCTGCGATGTTCGCGACACCGTCGAAGCACTCATCCGGCTCATGGATACCGATCGCGCCATAGGCGAAGTCGTCAACGTCGGCAACACCGAAGAAATCTCCATCGAAGGCCTCGCTCAGCTCGTCAAGCAGCGCACGCGCAGCTCTTCGCCCATCGAATTCATTCCTTACGATCAAGCCTACGAACCCGGCTTCGAGGACATGATGCGCCGCGTCCCTTCCGTGGAGAAACTCCACGACCTCACCGGCTTCCGTCCCCAAACCACACTCAGCGAAATCATCGACCGCGTCGCCGCCTTCTTTCAGGAGAAAAACGAATCCTCCACGCCGCGCGCCGCCACAACCTCCGTCGTCTAAGTCGGCTCGCCAAGCGGCCGGTTTAGAACAATACCCGTTGAGAGGTGACCTCTCATGTTTTTGCGTGAATCGATACTCCAGGACATTCGCTATGCCGTCCGCGCGATGCGAAACAGCGTGGGGCTTACCACGGTCGCCATCCTGTCCCTCGGTCTGGGAATCGGCGCCGGCCTATTGGCGCGGTCACTCCAGGCATTCTTGACCGCGGATCTGGGCTACGATCCCAAAGGAGTCTTGACGGCTCAGGCGACATTGCATGGATCGGGTATGGACTCGCAACGCAATGCATCCGTCGGGGAGCAATTGCTCGCGGCATTTCGGTCTGTGCCCGGCGTCCAGTCCGCGTCGTGGGGCCGTATCTCTTCCAGCACCAAGCTCTCACAGCTGGTTGTTCCCGGGCCAGGAGGTTCTGAGCGACGATCTGGTTCCTATCTCAACTTCATTTCTCCCGATTATTTCAGTACCAGGCGCACTCCGATGCTGGCGGGGCGGGATTTTAACGCAGGCGACAGCGCCGCGTCGCCTGCCGTCGCTGTTCTTAGCGAGGATCTGGCGAAAGTACTTTTCGGAGGAGTGAATCCCATTGGGCTGAGATTTCGTGAAAACGATGGGCAAGCCAACGGGCGAGATTACCTCGTGGAAGTTGTCGGGGTCGCCAGAGACATACAATACCGAAGGCCCGATTACGGTCCCCTCACGATCTTGTACCGCCCGGTCTCGCAATGCGCATCTTTGTGCTGGGGGATTGGCTTCTACGAAATTCGTGCAGCCGGTCCCATCGCCGAAACGACGAAACGTCTGGAGAGCGCGGCTTCGGTGGTTGACTCTCGCGTTTCTTTGAAGCTCGGCCTGCTGAGCAATGTGATGGACAGTGTCCTCCACCGAAATCGTGCCATGGCATTGATATCGACGGCGTTCGGTCTGTTCGTCGGTTTGCTGTCGATGATGGGCGTTTACGGGGTGAAAGAACCCGCGAAATCGGTATTCGCATGGCACTGGGCGCGAAACCAGGCGACGTTTTGCGCATGGTACTTGGCCAGACGATGCGCGTGGTGTGCCTTGGCGCGGCTCTTGGCGCGGGGGCTGGCGTCGCCGCAGCACGGATGTTTGAGGGAATCATTTGGGGAGTAAAGACAACTGATCCACTCAGCTTCGGCTTCGGCGTTTGTTTGATGCTTCTCATCGCTGGAATCGCAGCGTTTCTCCCGGCACGCCGAGCGATGAGCGTGGACCCCACGGTCGCCCTCCGATTTGAATAGACTGGGCCTGCAGAACGTCCAAAAAGATTCCCTCAAAAAGCTTCGTCGCTCGTAAACAAGACCTTTTCCAGCCGCATTCGTCACTACTAGAACCCAGTCGGAAACCAAGTCGGAGGATTTGCCCCGTGGTCTGAGACCAAGCGATTTTGCGGGAACAATTCCAACCATAAAGCGTATTCCTATGTGCCGACGGGATTTTTTTACCAAGCAAAGGTCTGTGAAATGAATATCTTAGCCTCGCTCGACACCGCATTCCGCGATCTAAAATACGCCCTTCGTACCCTCGGGCGCACTCCCGGCTTCACGGCAATCGCCATCCTCACGCTGGCCCTCGGCATCGGTGCGAACACCGCCATCTTCACTCTCCTCGACCAGATACTGCTCCGTCTCCTCCCCGTCAAAAATCCCCAGGAACTCGTCCTCCTCACGATGCGCGGCCGCCACTACGGCAGCAACTGGGGCGGCAATGCCATCTCTCATCCCATGTTCCGCGACTTCGCTGCTCACAACGAAGTCTTCTCCGATATGTTTGCCCGCTTTCCGTTTGACGCCAGTATCTCCTTCAACGGCCAGTCGGAACACGTTCAAATGGAAATGGTTTCCGGCGCCTATTTCTCCACGCTTGGCGTCAATCCCATTCTCGGCCGCGTTTTCACTCCCGAAGACGATCGCCTCCCCGATGCTTACCCCTACGTCATTCTCAGCCATTCCTATTGGCAGTCGCGTTTTTCCGCCGATCCGGAAGTCGTCGGCAAGAATCTCATCGTCAACAACTATAAGATGACCGTTGTCGGCGTTCTCCAACCCGGCTTCAATGGCGTCGAACTCGGCCGCTCCCCCAAGATTTTCGTACCTATCATGATGGAAAAGGAAATGTTGGTCGGCAATCCCAACGACATGTTGAAAGACCGCCGCAACCGTTGGGTCAACACCTTTGGCCGCCTCAAACCCGGCATCACGCGCGAACAAGCCAAGGCTTCTTTGCAGCCCTTCATGCACTCCATGCTCGAAATGGAGGTCAAGGAAAAGGCCTTCGCACACGCCTCGCCCTACGACCGCGAGCAATTCCTCAAATGCTCTATAGACGTCCTGCCCGGTTCCCAGGGGCGCTCCTATACGAGACAGGCTCTCTCCACGCCGCTCTGGGTTCTCATGGCGACCACCGGGCTGGTTCTCCTCATCGCTTGCGCCAATCTGGCGAATCTTCTTCTCGTTCGCGGCTCCGCTCGCAAAAAAGAAATCGCCATCCGCCTCGCCATGGGCGCCACGCGTCCGCGCATCATCGCGCAACTTTTGATCGAAAGCCTTTCTCTCTCTGCCGCCGGCGCTCTCGCTGGCTTGGCTCTCGCTTACTGGGCGGATAAGGCCTTAATGGCTGCTTATCTTCCTTCTGATTCCGGCGGCCTCAAAATTTCAACCGCGCCGGATCTCCGCATTCTTCTCTTTACTCTCGCCGTTACTGTCTTCACCGGCGCCCTCTTCGGCCTCATGCCCGCGCTGCAAACCACAAAGCCGAACGTTGCCAGCACACTCAAAGACGAAGCCGCAGCTGTCGTCGGTGGCGGCCACGGCGCTTTGCGCAAATCGCTTGTCATCGCCCAGGTCACGCTTTCTCTCCTCTTGCTCATCGGAGCAGGTCTTTTCACCAAAAGTCTTGGCAACCTTCGCAACCTCGGCCCGGGCTTCGCCCCGCAAAATTTGGTCGCATTTGAGATCGATCCTTCCTACAGCGGATACAATGTCCCGCGCCTGAAGGCTTTTTACCCCCAGCTACTGGACGCCCTTTCTTCCCTTCCCGGCGTGCAATCCACCGGCCTCGCTTCCATGCGAATTCTTGAAGACAACGAGTGGGACAGCAGCATGACCGTCGAAGGCTTCACTCCTCCTACTCCCGATGCCCACCCTGAACCTTATATGAATGCGATAAGCCCCAACTATTTCGCCACCCTCGGCGTTCCCATCGTCCGCGGCCGCGATTTTCGGCCCTCCGATACCGGCGAGGTCAAGCACAACCCCGAAGAGCAAGGCGACATGGGCTGGGTGCCTGCCACTGCAATGATCAATGAAACGTTCGCAAAAAAATATTTCCCCGGACGCGATCCTGTCGGCATGCACATCGGTTTCGGCTCAGACCCGGGCACTCCCACCGATATGGAAATCATCGGCGTCGTTAAGGACATCAAGTACACAAATCTTCGCGACGAAATTCCCGCGCAGGCCTATCTGCCATATATGTCCGACCGTTTCCTCGGCGGTATGGTCATTTACGTCCGCACCACTGCCGATCCAACCCTGCTCATGTCCTCCATCCGTTCCAAGCTTCGCGACCTTGATCCCAACATTCCTGTTTCCAATTTGCGTACAACCGAAGCCCAGATCAGCAATTCCCTCGCCAGCGAACGCATGATAGCCAGCCTGTCCGCCGTTTTCGGCTTTCTCGCCACATTGCTCGCCGTCATCGGTCTCTACGGCGTCATGGCCTACACCGTCGCGCAGCGCACCCGTGAAGTTGGCATTCGCATGGCCCTCGGCGCCGCCCAAGGCAACGTAATCTGGATGGTCATGCGCGAAGTCCTCATCCTCATCGCCATTGGCGTAGCTGCGGGCGTCCCGGCCTCGCTCGCTCTCACCAGGCTCGTGCAGAGCCAGCTTTTCGGCCTCTCCCCGCACGATCCGTCGACGCTGGCCATCGCCACCATCGCGCTAGCCTCCGTAGCCGCTGCCGCAGGCTACATTCCAGCTTGGCGCGCCAGCCGCCTCGACCCCATGAAAGCTCTCCGCTACGAATAACGCGACGCCGAGGCTTCTGCGCGTTCTCCCCTTGACAGCTTAGGAGTGTTTCCGCTAGTCTCCTAACTATCTTAGGAGGGTTCGTTGTCCGAGCAAGCGCAGCTCCTTCCCGGCACTCTCGATCTCCTCATCTTGCGCGCCGTCTCCCTCGGCCCGCTGCATGGTTACGGCATTCTTCTGCGCATCGGACAAATTTCCGGCGATGCCCTCCTGATCGAACAGGGCGCGCTCTATCCCGGTCTGTTCCGCCTCGTGCGCCAGGGCCTGCTCAAAGCCAGCTGGGGCACGTCCGACAACAATCGCCGCGCCAAGTTTTACGAACTTACCGCCGCCGGCCGCAAGCGTTTGCGCCAGGAAACCGACAACTGGAATCGCCTGGTGAGCGCCATCGCTGCCGCTCTCGGCACGCAGCCGGAGGAAGTATGAAATTCCTCGACTCGCTCCGCTTCCGCATCTCTATTTTGTTCGGGCGCTCGCGGATGGACGCGGAGATGGAAGAAGAGCTTCGCTTGCACGTCCAGCACCGTGCGGATGACCTCGAACGTATCGGCCTTCCTCGTGCCGAGGCCGAGCGCCAAGCGCGCATTGAATTCGGCGGACATGTCCGCTACAAAGAAGAATCCCGCGAAGCAGCGGGTGGAACTCTTCTGGAATCGGTTTTCCGGGATGTGCGCCATGCTCTGCGCCTGTTGCGCAAATCTCCCGGCTTTACCGCCGTTGCCGTCATGACGCTGGCCGCCGCCATCGGCGCAAACGCCGTGGTCTTCAGCGCGCTGAACGCTACTCTGCTCCGGCCGCTGAACGTCCCCGAACCGCAGAGCCTCTACGGACTTCAGTTTGGCGAAGGCGTCAAGGGCGCGCAGTCTTATCCAAACTATTTGGATTTTCGCGACCGCAACCGCTGCTTCGAGGGTTTAGCCGCATATCACATGACCCGCGTGGGATTGGACACCGGCAAAAATCCTACCCGGGTGTGGCTCTATGAAGTCACCGGAAACTACTTCGACATCCTGAAAATTCAGCCGCGCATTGGCCGCTTCTTTCATGCCGCCGACGAACAGGGTGCGCATAGCGCCCCCTACATCGTGCTCAGCTACGGATACTGGCATAGCCATTTTCAAGATGACCCTGGTGCCGTCGGACGCATGGTGGAAATAAACAAGCGTCCCTTCACCATCGTCGGCGTAGCTCCGCCGCAGTTTCAAGGAACATTTTTGCTGCTCTCGCCGGATTTCTTTGTGCCCATCGTGAGCCTCGAAGATGCCGATACGCTGAACACGCGCGCGGGGCGTTGGATTTTCGAGACCATCGGCCATCTCAAGCCCGGCGTGACGACCGCGCAGGCCGCCGCGGACCTCAACTCCATTGGCGATTATCTGCAAACGACCTATCCCAAAGAAAACGGCAAAATGAACGTATCGCTCTCTCGCGCAGGTCTCTATGGCGAAACGTTCGAGCGGCCGCTCCGTGCATTCGTTGCAGCATTGATGCTCCTCGCGGGCCTGATTCTGCTGGCTGCGTGCGCCAACTTGGGTAGCCTGTTTGCTGTGCGCGCCGCCGATCGCTCCCGGGAAATTGCCGTACGGCTCGCCCTGGGCTCCAGCCGCGTGCGCATTTTGCGGCAGCTCTTCACCGAAGCGCTCCTGCTTTCGCTAGCCGGAGGCGCCGTTGGAATTTTCGGCGGTGCGATGCTCTTGCGTCGGCTCAGCGCGTGGAATCCCTTCCCGCAATTTCCCACCAACGTGCCTCTGAACCCGGACGCAAACGTCTATGCCGTTGCGGCGCTGCTCGCGTTTATCAGCGGCATCCTCTTCGGGGCCGTGCCTGTCCGGCAGGTCATGCGCTCCGATCCCTACGACATCATCAAGTCCGGCTCGCTGGCAAAACTCGGGCGCCGCATTACCTTGCGAGAAATTCTCCTGGCGGTGCAAATTGCCATCTGTGCCGTGCTGGTCACCTCTTCGCTCGTGGCCGTGCGTGGGTTGCTACGTTCGCTGCACAGCGATTTCGGTTTTGAACCGGAGAACGTGCTGCTCGCCGACACCGACTTGGACATGGCGGGCTACGAGGGCGAAGCCGTGCCCGCCATGCAGAAGCGCATGCTCGAGGCGATGCGAACGATTCCCGGTGTGGCTTCGGTCGCCCTGACAAATTGTGCGCCGTTATCGAGTTGCGGCCGCCTGTCGATGACATCCGTTTATACCGACGAAACATCCGATCTGCGGCCTTCGACCGTGGCGGCTTCGCCGTTGCAATTCCAAATCTCGCCCGAATTTTTTGCTGTGGCCGAGATGCCGGTCCTGGCCGGGAGAATCTTCACACCGCATGACGACAAAAACGCGCCGCTCGTGGCCGTGATCAACCAGGTGTTCGCGCGCGAGGTGTTTGGCTCGTCCGCGAAGGCGCTCGGACGGTACTTTAAGGTCTCGAATGGAACGCGCCTTCAAATAGTGGGCATCGCCAAAGACGGTAAATACAAGAGTCTCGCGGACGATTCCCAGTCGGTGATGTTTTTGCCGATTCTGCAAGCGCCGACGAGCGCCAGCTCCCTAATGCTGCGATCGAAAAGCGATCCCCAGCGGCTGGCCGCGGCTGTCCGGAGCCGGCTGCAAGACTTGGATGTGGGCATGCCGGTTTTTATCCAAACATGGCCCGATGCTTTGAATCGCGTGCTGTTCGGTTCGCGTCTGGCCACCGTGGCACTGGGAGTGCTTGGCGCGCTCGGCGCTATCCTCTCCATGACTGGAATTTTTGGAATGGCCGCGTACTCCGTCAGCAAACGGTTGCGCGAATTGGGGATTCGCGTCGCGCTCGGCGCGCGCCGCAACGAAGTGCTGCAAGCCGCTTTGGGTCGGGCGATCAAGCTGCTGGCGTTTGCTTCGACTGCGGGATTGCTGCTCGGCATTCTGGCGAGCCGTCTCTTGGCGGCCATGGTTTACCAGGCCACCCCTCGCGATCCTCTCGTCTTGGCTGGCGTCGTCCTGGCCATGGCTTCGATCGGAGTGTTGGCGACGTGGATTCCCGCGCAACGCGCGCTATCCATCGATCCCGCCAGGCTGCTGCGCGAGGAATGAATTTCCTCGGCAAGAATACCCCGGCACCCTCTCCACGAATCGCCGGCGCGGAAACTTGCCTCTTACATTTGTTTCCAATTACCAGATTGCTCAAAAGCGTGTGCCGCTCTGTAAATCGTCGATTCGTCCCAGTGTTTGGCGATGAGCATCAGCCCGGTTGGCAGTCCGTCGATCATCCCGCAGGGTACGCTCATCGCCGGATGATGCGTGATGTCAAAGGGGCAGGTGTTGCCGATCATTTCGGTTGCGCGTTGAAAATACAATTCCCGCGAAGCATCGGCCGGGGGCATCGGTTGTGCCTTCATCGGCAGCGTCGGCATCAGCAGCAAATCGTACTGGTTGAGCACTAAGTCGTATGCTTCTCTCAGCCGCCGGCTCAAATTCACTGCTTTCCCGTAATAATGCGTCCCGTGATACTTCTTCACGTATGCGCCAAACATCGTCCACACTTTTGTCGTCTCGGACATTTCATTTCCGCGCAGCCTCCACCCGTGCAATTTGTCAATCAGGCTCGTTACAAAAAGATCTTGCCGCGAAAGCCCGTACCCGTCGCCAAACATCATCGTCTGCGTAAGTCCCTCCACGCCGATCGGCGTCCATAGCGCCGCTCCCGCCAAATGCAGCGGTATCGAAACCTCCTCTACCGTCGCCCCAAGCTTCTGAAACATCTGCGCGCCCTGCCGCACTTTTTCATCCACGGCTTTTTCGGATTCCGGCCTCCCAAATCCTTCTTTCACCAGCGCAATCTTCATTCCCTCGATGCCCTTCCCGAGCGCCTCCGTATACTTAGCCACCTTCGGTGAATACTGCCGCGGGTCATATCCATCCGCACCTGCGATCACTTCCAGCATCAGTGCATTGTCAGCAACCGTCGCTGTCATGGGCCCGGTATGGTCCACATAAATCTCAATCGGCATAATCCCCGTGTATGGCACAAGCCCGTGCGTTGCCTTCATCCCGTAGATTCCGCACCACCCCGCTGGCATTCGAATCGATCCGCCCTGGTCCCCGCCCAAGGCCATATCCGCTTCGCCTATCGCCACAACCACCGCCGATCCCGACGATGACCCTCCCGCGGAATAGCCCATCTTGTAAGGATTGTGCACCGGCCCTTTCGCACCCGTAAAACTGCTCCCAGAAAGACAGAACGACTCGCAATGCGTCTTCCCCACAATCTCCGCGCCCGCATCCAGCAATCGCGTCACAACCGTCGCATCAATTTCCGGAACGTATCCCTCCAGCACCGCGTTCCCGTTCATCATCGGCACGCCCGCGACCATGATGTTGTCCTTGACCCCGATTCTCTTCCCCTTCAGCGGCCCGCTTTCCGCGCCTTTGATCGACGTTTTCACATACCACGCGTTGTGCTTGTTTTCCTCCGCCGATGGGAATCTCCCTGGCGTACGCGCATATTTCACCTCCGGCAGATGGTCCGGCATCGCGTCCACTACGCCGTACGCGTCCACACAGCCCTTCATCAGCCCAATAAAAGAGTGCACGTCCGCATCCGTAAGTGAGAGTCCCATCTCTGCGCCCGCCGCGCGCACTTGCTCCGGTGTTGGTTGCTGTACAGCCATTGTTCGTCCCTCCGCTAAAAACCCGCAAAAATGTAGCGCGAAGTATACAAGAGTCGTCTCCGGCTCGCGGTCGGAAACTGAAACTCGTCGGAATCGGCCGCTCCGCTTTCGAATCTCGACTCTGCGCAAGACAAAGCCAATTGAAAAAGAGATAATGCTTGCAACGCGAACGGGATGTTTACTCGAAGCAACATCGTCTAGGTCCCGGGGCATCTACGGATTTCAGATTCTTGCCGTGAACTTTGGGGGAACGTCCGGCTCGTGTCGCCGGCGTTCGTTTCATGGAGCCGTAAAGTTTGACCTCTTCACCTCAGCCAGGCCCGCGCAAAGCGGAACTTGTTCTCTGTGTGCTCTTTCTGCTCTCTCTTCCGGTCCTGAACCCCTGGGTGCGCGGAGATGGCGTCGGTTATTACGCGTACGCGCGTGCCCCTCTCATCGAGCACAGCCTCGATTTCACGCACGATTATCAGCACGCTAACGAAAGCTTCCGCGAAAATCGTCTCGACGAAAACGGCCAGCCTCGCCCCGAATTCCGCACGCGCACCGGCCACATAGAAAATCATTTCACCGTGGGCCCCGCAATCCTCTGGACTCCATTCCTCGTGGTTGCCCACGCAGGCGTTCTCCTGGCGCGCTCTTTCGGCTCCACGGTGGCGGCGGACGGTTTTTCCACGCCTTATCGCATCGCCATGGCTCTGGCTACGGCCATCTACGGTTTCCTCGGATTGCTCCTTTCGTTCTGCCTTGCGCGCAAATATGTGGACGAAAGCTGGGCATTGCTCGCGACGCTCGCGATATGGTGGGCGAGTTCGCTTCCTGTTTATATGTACTTCAATCCTTCGTGGTCGCACGCGCCGTCCGCTTTCGTCGTCGCTCTTTTTCTGTGGTATTGGCACGCCACGCGCGACTCGCGCACGCTCGCGCAATGGATGGTTTTAGGCGCACTTGCCGGATTAATGCTGGAAGTGTATTACGCGAACGCGATGCTGTTCGTGATTCTGCCGCTGGAGGCTTTGCGCGAATACGCAGCGGCCTTTCGCCGCGCGACGCCCGATACTCCTACGGTCCCGCAACTCCTCGCGCGGCATGCCGTTTTTGCGATTACTCTTTTTGTTTGCTTGCTGCCAACTTTCATCGCGCATCGCATCGTTTACGGCAGCATCTTCGAATCCGGCTATATTCCCATCAGCCAGTGGGATTGGACCTCGCCGCATCTTCTCGCCGTACTTTTTTCCGCGAACCACGGGATGATTTCCTGGACGCCCATTCTTCTTTTCTCGATCATCGGGCTCTTCGCGTTCTGGCGAAGCGTGCCGAGGGCCGGTGGAGCTTTTCTTATCGCCGCGCTGGCATTTTATTATTTCATCGCAGCTTATCCGGACTGGGCGGGCATTTCTTCTTACGGCAGCCGTTTTTTTGTTTCGCTAACGGCTCTCTTTGTCGTTGGGCTGGCGGTTTTTCTCGATCGCTTTACCCGCATTTTCCAGGCGCGCCGCGTTGCGCTTGCAGCCGCCTGCATTTTCCTGGCATGCTTCGTTTTCTGGAACGTTGGCCTGATGCTTCAGTGGGGCTCTCACCTTATCCCCGCGCGCGGCCCCATTTCGTTTTCGGAAATGGCTCGGAATCAGTTCACGGTTGTGCCGCGGCAGATTACTTCGCAGCTCGAAAAATACTTGTTCCGGCGCAAAGCCATGATGCAGCAGATCGAACAGCGGGACGTCGAGCAGCTGAAAAAGCAGCCTCCGCCGCCCTGATGTTCGTTACCCTGGCTTGCGTACCCCGATGTATTTACCCTGATTTACGTACCACGATTTGCGTACCATGATGTGCTTACGCCGATGCGCTTTCCCGTGAGGGCTCGAAAAGCTCCCGCACTCCACAATCAGGACACGGCCCGCCGTCTCCAAGCTTCGTTGCATGGCTGCTTCTCTGCTAATCTAATTGTGGGTTCCGTCCCACTCTCATAAACTTTGTCGCCGCCAGGAGTGTTCCCTCTGGCGAAGCATTTTCCTGGCAGGAGGGCATCGAAAATCGGATGGCTTCGGTCACCGCACCCGCTTCTCCCCTTCCGGTGGAGCATCCCGCTCCCGCCACCGTGCGCATTGAACCGCCTCGCGGCTGGTTCGACCTCCGCCTCGCCGAAGTCTGGTCTTACCGCGAACTGCTTTATTTTTTCGTCTGGCGCGACGTCAAAATCCGTTACAAACAGACGGCCATCGGCGTTTCCTGGGTCGTACTTCAGCCGCTGCTCACCATGGGCATCTTCACGCTGTTCTTCGGCCGCCTCGCCAAGCTGCCCTCCGACGGCCTTCCTTATCCCGTTTTCTATTTCTCCTCGCTCGTTCCGTGGACTTACTTCGCCACCGCTCTCCAGTCTTGCACGGGCATCGTGGTGGATAACCAGCGCGTGATCACCAAGGTTTATTTTCCGCGGCTGGTGCTTCCGCTTTCGGCGGTCGTATCCGGGCTCGTGGATTTCGCGATCGGGTTCGTTGTGCTGAGCATCGTGCTTGGGGTGTATGGCATTCGCCCCGGCTTCCATATGGTCTGGCTGCCGCCGCTGCTGCTGCTCGCCATTCTCACGGCGCTCGGCGTCGGCTTGTGGATGTCCGCGCTCAATGCTCTGTATCGCGATGTACGCTACGTGGTTCCTTTTCTCATCCAGTTCTGGATGTTTGCTTCGCCGGTGGCGTATCCCACGTCGCTGGTTCCGCAGCGTTGGCGGTGGCTGTACGGGCTGAATCCCATGGCCGGGGTGATTGACGGGTTCCGCTGGGCGCTGACGGGACATGGCCAGCCGCCCGGGCCGCTGCTGCTCGCTTCGACGGCGGTCGTCCTTCTGATCCTTCTGGGCGGGTTGTTCTTTTTCCAGCGGATGGAAGGAGCGATAGCGGATCGGGTTTGATTGCGGAAGGCAACTTTCCGCACTTCCGAAGAACCGTCCGTAACTCCCTTAGAATCACTGTTTTTGCAGACACCTGACTTTAAGTCCTTTAGAATCAAAACTTTTAGAAAAAAGGGGGGGGAGGGGTGGGTTATCGTTAATGAAGGGGTTTGTGGGCTCGAGAAAAGAAGGGGTGGAAAGCATTACGCGTAACGACTAAACACGAATGAATGATAGCATTGTATTACTAAATTGTTAAGTGAAATCCGCTATAGAAAACCATAGGCTTACAAGACGTTCAGACGATGAGGAATGTTTGTTGAAATGCAGGGAGCGGGTCTAAAGACCCGCCACTACAACGATATGAGCTTGCAGTCGGAATATGACGTTTGGCACCAGCGGATCCACGACGCCGATCCGAGTTACGGAGACGTGTTCAGCCCGTGGTACCAGCTTGTGAGCGAATACATCGGGGGGATTGCCGGGCTGCGGATTCTGGAGGTGGCCTGCGGGCGCGGAGGCTTTGTCCGGCAGCTAGCCCGTGCGGGAGCTTGCGTGACTGGCTGTGACTTTTCCTCGGCAGCGTTGCACGCCGCGCGTACGAAGCTTCCGGCGGCAGGCTTGCGGTTCCCGGCTACGCTGATTCAGGGAGATGCACAAAATTTGCCCTTTGCGAGCGACTCCTTTGATGTGGTGGTTTCCTGCGAGACGATCGAACACCTGCCGGATGTAAAGTCCGCAATTCGCGGGATGCATCGTGTCACCCGTCCCGGCGGCAGGCTGCTCCTGACCACTCCCAACTATGCGAATTTCATGGGACTGTACGAGATTTACTCGCTATTCCGTCATCCCGCGCATAAGGACGACCAGCCCTTTGACCGCCGCCAGTGGTTCCCGCAAATTCTGAAGTGGGTGCGGCAAGCGGGTTGGAAGATTCCTCCGAACGGACGGCGCGGTGCACCAATTTCCTTTGCTCCCGGGCCGCAACCCAATACGATGGAAAGCGCTGGACCCGAAGCGCGCGATACGGAAACTGCTGAGCCCGCTGGCCTACACGTATTTTGTGATGGCACAGAAAAACGGGAATATAAACGATGACGCCGGGGGTTTTCAGCAGCGGGGATGACGCCAAAGCGATGACCGACGGAGCGGTAGCACTGAGTGAGGCGCTGGCGCGGGCTCGTGAGCTGCGCATGAGCGCCTCCTCACTTCCTGCTGACCTTACGGGCCGTATCCCCGAGCTTGACGGACTGCGCGGGGTGGCGATCGGCCTCGTTCTAATCCAACATTACTTCATATACCACGCAAGCGTTCGCCCGGGATCAGTCTTTGCATATCTCCAGGTGCCCGCGCGCCTTGCTTGGAGCGGCGTCGATCTGTTTTTCGTCCTTTCGGGTTTCCTCATTGGAGGAATTCTACTCGATGCTAAGAGCTCTGCGAACTACTTCCAGGTCTTCTACAGACGACGATTTTTCAGGATTGTCCCAATCTACGCGGCGACTCTGGCATTGGCGTGGGGGCTCAACTACCTGATTAAGACGGGAGTCGCTCCTAGAATTGCCTGGATGTCACGTGAGGCGATCTCTTGGTGGCCGTACCTGTTTTTTCTCCAGAATTTTTGGATGAGTTTTCTGACGGCTGCTGGAGTGTTCGGGATTGGCGTGACGTGGTCCCTCGCTGTTGAGGAGCAGTTTTACCTGACGCTTCCACTTCTTGTACGGTTCTTAAGTCGACGAGGCCTGCTCGCGGCTTTGGCAGCAGGAGTTATGATTGCCCCCGCCTTGCGCGTCGGCTTGTACGTCACCCATCCGCACCTCTACTATTCGTG
This sequence comes from Betaproteobacteria bacterium, assembly GCA_903970165.1. GTDB lineage: Bacteria > Acidobacteriota > Terriglobia > Acidiferrales > UBA7541 > Acidiferrum. The sequence continues at coordinate 24,471 of CAJCHZ010000055.1, read as the reverse complement.
GTTTATGCTTATGCCCTGCAGGGCGGATTCGTTGCTGCTCGGCGTGACCGGTGCGCTCGTGATGCGGGACGCGACGTGTCGCGCTTGGTTGGCCGGGCGGCAAAGGCTTTTCAGCTACATCGTCCTGCCGGTTCTCCTGGTCGGCCTCGCGATTTTCTCACTGAAAGCCGCAAGCGCCGCAGATTTTCCTATGCTATCAGTGGGATTTACCTGGCTGGCTGTTTACTATTTGGTTGTTCTGCTCTATGCTCTTCTTTGGCGCGAGAGCTGGGTCAGCAGGTGTTTGAGGTGGGCGTGGCTGGGTTGGCTGGGTTGGCTGGGTACGATCGCGTACGGCACGTACTTGCTGCATGAATTCGTCCTTGGACTTCTTCACGGCATCATTTGGTCTCGACCTCCTCTCACGTCTTCGCTATCGGAGTTTTGCGTCACGGTGATTGCTCTTGGCGTCACCTTAGCTATATGCCGTCTCTCATGGATTAACTTTGAGAAGCCTTTGGTGAAAATTGGACACAGAGTTAACTATCGTTTTGTTAAGCAGCAAGGTTCCGTGGGGCTGTCCACCGGAATAGTGGAAGGCAACTAAAGGGATCGAAAGGCACATGAGTTCAAGTGAAGTCGTGATTCGCGGAGAGGGGTTGGGCAAGCGGTACACGCGGGGGACGATTGTCGACCCGGGGTTGCGGCATGCGCTGGACCGGTTCGTGAAGTCGCCGCTGGCGGCACTGCGGCGCCAGAAGCAGGAGACGTTCTGGGCGTTGAAGGACGTGTCGCTGGAAGTGAAAGAAGGCGAAGTGCTGGGGCTGATCGGGCGGAACGGGGCGGGCAAGACGACGCTGCTGAAGATCCTCTCGCGGATCACCAAGCCGACCACGGGTTGGGCGGAGATTCACGGGCGCGTCGGTTCGCTGCTGGAAGTGGGGACGGGATTTCACCCGGAATTGACGGGGCGCGAGAACGCGTTTCTGAGCGGGGCGATTCTGGGAATGCCGAAGAGCGAGATCACGCGGAAGTTCGATGAGATTGTGGCGTTCGCGGAGCTGGAGAAGTTCATTGATACGCCGGTGAAGCATTATTCCAGCGGGATGTACGTCCGTCTGGCGTTTGCGGTGGCGGCGCATCTGGAGCCGGAGATTCTGCTGGTGGATGAAGTGCTGGCCGTCGGCGACATCAATTTTCAAAAAAAGTGCCTGGGAAAAATGGGGGATGTGGCGCGAGCGGGGCGCACTGTTGTTCTCGTTACGCATCAAATGAATCAGATCCGGCGGCTGTGTCACCGCGTAGCTTGGATTGATGCGGGCTCCGTCCGTCAAGACGGTCCGGCTCACGAAGTTCTTGCTGCTTACGAGTCCGCTATGTTTTCCGGGGACCGTGCGAAGGGGCTGCAGCGCGGGGCCGGGACTAAAGCCCAGTTCCTCCGCTGGGGGATCGCAGGGCCGGGGGTAGATCGACCGAATGTCTTGTCGTCGCTAGGCCCGGTCACCGCCAACTTTGTCGTCGAGGTGGGGGGGCCTGTCACAAGGGGTGAGCACGGGTTAGCTCTTTATAATGCGCAACGGCAGTTGATGTGGGGGACCGCAGAGAGGAACCTTTCGCTGGAACCAGGCGTTCATGTGTTCTCTCATTCCTTTCCGTCCATACCTTTGCGCCCGGGAGCCTATCAATGGCAGGTTAGCCTTTGGGATGGCGGAGAGATGCTGGATACCTGGGATTGTGTGCCCGAGATGACCATCGCGACGGAAGTTCTACAGCACTATATGGACGAATGGAACGGTATACTGAATCTTGCTACCGAATTTTCAAGAGAGAGCGACAGTGGAAGCCAACACACAGACGACACAGTCGATCTTTGACCAGGTTCATTATCGACAGCACATTGAGGCTCGTGGTCACACTATCCGCAGGATCATCGGCGACTTGAAGGGCACAATAGAACTATCAACAAGTCTCGACGTTGGCTGTGGGCTTGGTTTTTTTTCTCAGGTTCTGGAGGAAGGAGGACTAACGGTCCGCGCTTTTGATGGCCGGTTGGCAAACGTTCAGGAAGCCCGGCAACGGTATCCCAACATATCTTTCGATCAAGGTGACATCGAGAGTCAGAGCATTCTGAATTTGGGCACCTTCGATTTGGTGCTCTGTTTTGGCCTTCTATACCACTTAGAAAGTCCGCTGCTCGCCATACGGAATCTCCATTCACTGACAAAAAAGTGCCTTTTGATTGAGAGCATGTGTGTCCCCGGAAACGATCCCGTGATGTTGCTCCGGGGGGAACGCTCTTTGGACGACCAGAGTCTTACCGATGTTGCCTTCTATCCTAGCGAGAATTGTTTGGTGAAGATGCTTTATCGGGCAGGATTCTCTGAGGTGCATCGCGTCGCACTGCTGCCCGACCATGATGATTTTCGGGAAACGTCCGAACACGCGCGCCGTCGAACCGTTCTCCTCGCAACTAAACAGCCGATCGGGTTGCCGGGACTCGTCCGTCTCCTGGAACCCCCTGAGCCGTCTGATCCGTGGAAAAAAAGCGCTCCCAGTTCGATCGGGGGATTGGAGCGAGTCAGGCGCTTCGCTGCAAAGCCGGTAAGTGAAAAATATGCGAGCCTCAGTTACAGAGTGAAGCGCCTGCTCGGCAGAGATTCGCGCGTCATTACGCTCCCCTTCGGTGCCCGATGGAAACTGGAAGACGGAGCACTCGACCATGATCTCGCTTCCGGAAGCTTCGAAAACGCGGAGATTCGTTTCGTAGAGCGTCTTTTACGACCCGGTATGACTGTGCTCGATATCGGTGCCCACCACGGACTTTACACTCTCCTCGCTGCAAATCGCGTCGGGAAGAAAGGGAGGGTAGTCGCGTTTGAACCTTCACCGCGTGAGCGGGTCCGTCTCGAGGACCATCTTCGCCTTAACAAGTGCTCGAATGTCGAGATTGCGCCGTTCGCGCTCGGAAGTGACAATAAACAGGCCGACTTTTATCTTGTTGAGGGTCCGGAAAATTATTGCAATAGCCTCCGGCTTCCTGCAGTGCAAGCCCCAACGTCCATGGTGCGGGTTGAGGTGAGGGCACTGGATGAGTATCTTTCAAGCAAAGGCATAGGCCCTGTGGACTTTGTAAAAATAGATACGGAAGGCGCTGAGTTGGAAGTGCTGAGAGGTGCGAGCCGCCTTATAACGACCCACCCACAACCGGTTATTATGAGCGAAATCGCGGAACTGCGAACGGCTGCTTGGGGATATTCGGCGCGAGAAACCATTCAGACTCTAGAGCGCCTGGGATACGACTGGTTCTCGATTCGAGCCGATGGCACCTTAGCTCCGTTGAGACCTGACGAGGATCTTCACGACACTAATCTGGCGGCCGTACCTCGCGGGCGCGTGAAGGAGATAGTCACGAACCTGGAGTCGAAATAGCTCGGGACAATGATTACGTTCTTCACTACGGGGAAACCGTTTCGCGGCCATGACGGAGTCATCCAGCGAAACGCATTGAAGAGCTGGACGCTGCTGCATCCGGACATTGAAGTGATACTTTTCGGGGGCGACGAAGGCGCAGCCGAAGTTTGCGCCGAGTTCGGGCTGCTCCATGAGGCGCACATTGAGCGCTACAACTCCAAGCTGCCCTACGTGAGTTCCATGTTCGCCCGTGCGCAGCAAATTGCACGGCACCCATACCTCTGCTATTCAAACTGCGACATTATCTATTTGCCGAGCTTCCGGAAAGCTTTTGAAGCAGCATGCCTGGCGCGCACGAATTTCCTTGGCGTCGGGCGCCGGTGGGATGTTGACATTACGGAGCCCCTTGATTTCCATCGCAGTGGCTGGGACGAAGATTTGCGCGCCGTTGCTTTGGGTCAGGGCAAGCAAATGGATGATTACTGGATCGATTTCTTCTTGTTTGGCAAAGGCTTGTACAAGGATATGCCGCCGCTTATCGTGGGCCACTGCTACTGGGATAATTGGATGATATGGAAAACGCTGTCGCTAGGCGTGCCGGTCATCGATTTTTCCGATGGCACTGTGCCAGTTCATCAGAACCACGGATATAATCCCGAGCTTGGCCGCATCAAGGGAATGCCTACAGACGCGCTCTCCTTGCACAATCTTCAGCTTATCGGCGGTACTAGACACACCAGGACTATCAAAGCGGCCACCCACCGCCTTAGCACCGACGGAAGAGTGGGACCTAATCTGCGACGATTTGTGCCGTCCATGCCGGTGTGGGCGCAAAAAGTACGCCGTTTTCTGACTTTTGACGTATGGCTTCCGAGTTGGCACTTTGTACTGAATACCACCAAGCCGCTGAGGACGGCTCTTGGGCTGCGGCGCAAGTGAAAAAGTGCGTTCCTGCGGTCAAGGGCTGGCTGCCGAAACCTCGAGCGAGTCCATTGCATCTGACCCTTTGAGGCTTTACGGTGTATAGTAGTGACCTTAAGTGCAGCGGTCTCACCTTACCGGCCCGGGTGTGAAGATCGAACCAGGGCTGCACCCGGGAGGTATCCCTGTGAAATTTGGCTGGCGTGGTCCCTTTTGCCCCCACTGCGGAAGCAATGAACTGCACCTTTCCAAAAGGCGAAACGTGTTCGAACGATTTTTCCTGAACGCGGTTCACGTCGCGCCGTACCGCTGCACCGACTGTTACGAGCGGCATTTTCGTATCCGGCTTGCGAAGGATGCGAGTTCAAAACAGCACACCAGGTTGACGACACCCATGAAAGAACCGTCCGTGCCCGGAACGACCCGGCAACCGCAAAGTTGATTGTTCCTTTCCAGCCTGCCTGAAACGTTAAAGCTCAAAAGCGCGCCAGTGCTGCTATTCTTTTAACGTGGGGGCGCCGCAAACGTTTATCCCTGTGCCAGAGAGCGGAACACGATGAGAGAGTCTCTCGTCAGCGTTCTGATTGACGCCTACAACTACGGGCGCTTTATCGAGGAAGCGGTGGAGAGTGTGCTGGCGCAGGAGTTTCCACGCGAGCAAATGGAAATTCTGGTGGTGGACGACGGCTCAACAGACAATACCGCGGAACGCGTGAAGAAATACGGCGAGCGGGTTCAGTACTTCTACAAGCCAAACGGCGGGCAGGCTTCGGCGTTTAACTTTGGCTTTGCGAAAGCGCGCGGGGAAATCATTGCGCTGCTGGACGCGGATGACTACTGGCTGCCTGGAAAGCTGGGGCGCGTGGTTGGGGAGTTTCAGAAAAATCCGGCGCTGGGCATGGTGTATCACAACTATCTGGAAGTGGATGACGCGACAAAAAGCAGCAAGGAGGCGACGTTTCACGACGTTTCGGGGAGTTTCACTTCGCCTGGAGACAACATTTTTTGGTATGAGCCGTGCCCTACTTCGTGCACGGCGTACCGGCGCGTGTTTCTGGAGAAAATTCTGCCCGTGCCTGACGGGCTGCGCATCCTGGCAGACACGTGGATCGGGCTGATGATTCCGTTCGCTGCGCCTATCCAGGCGATTCCGGAATGCCTCACGGCGTACCGTTTGCACGGAAAAAATCTCTACTACGCGGAAGAGGAGCGGTTGTCGCCGGAGTCGCGGCGCGAACGCATCGCCATGGCGCAGATCGTGATTGAGGGAATGCAGAGTTGGCTGGCCAAGCCGGAATTCAGCGGGAGCGCGCAGGCCCGCGCTTATGTGAGCCGAGTGCTGCTTTACCGGGAGAAAGAACAGTTTCTGCTGGAGACACCCGGGCGGCTGCGCTATTTTCGGCACTTGCTGCTGTATAACGAGTGCTTCGAACGGCACATCAGCGGGCGTCTTCGCGCCATAAATTACGCCGCGGCGCTGGGGACGCTTGTGGCCGGCTACAAACGGCGCGAGCAGGTGCGAGGCTGGTTCGAACGCATGGCGCAGCGCGTCTCCCGCTCGCGGGGGATGGCGGGCGGCGGCAGCCCGTCCACGTCGAGATGATGGAGGCGGCGCGAAGAGCGGTGGAGAGAAAAGGGCATGACGCGGCGTTGCGCGCGCTCAACCTGGGCTGCGGAGAGCGGTTCCATCCACAGTGGGTGAACCTCGATTTATTTCCAGCGAGCGCGGCGGTTCAAAAATGGGATCTGAAGAATCCGCTGCAATTTGCGAGCGATTCGTTTGACGTCGTGTATCACTCGCATGTGCTGGAACACTTCCCGAAAAAGCTGGCGCGGCAGGTTCTGGCGGAATGTTTGCGCGTGCTGAAGCCCGGCGGAATTTTGCGCGTTGTCGTGCCGGACCTGGAAGAAGTGGCACGGCTGTATTTGCAGGCGATGGAAAAAGCGGCCAGCGGCGTTCCGGGCTGGCGCGAGAATTACGATTGGGTGGTGATGGAAATGCTGGACCAGGCGGTGCGCGAGTCGCCCGGCGGCGCGTGGTTCGAATACCTGCGGCAGAATCCGATACCCAATTGGGATTTTGTGGCGCGGCGCGTGGGCGCCGAGGCGGAACGCGCGCGTGCGGCCGCAGGGCGCGCTGGAGAGGCTTCGCCGCAGAGCCGAGCTGCACGGATGCGCGCCAAGTGGGCTTACATTGTGCAAAATCCCGGAGCTGTGGTTCGAAACAAGCTTGCGAGGATCGTTCTCAGTCGCGCCGATTATGATGCGCTACAAGTCGGGCGCTTTCGCAGGCAAGGCGAAATCCACCAATGGATGTATGACGGATATTCACTGGGACGATTGCTGCAAGAAGTAGGATTTGTAAATCCACTGCGTTTTCGGGAGACGCAGAGTCAAATCGCCGATTGGACGCAATACGGGCTCGATAATGAACCGGATGGATCCGCTTACCGGCCGGGTTCGCTGTGCATGGAAGCCAGGAAACCGTGAGGATTGTCCACGTAAGCGCGAGTGAGGATGGAGGCGCGGGACGTGCGGCGATGCGCTTGCACCGCGGGCTCCGGCAGATTGGGCACGAGTCGATTTTTTTTGTGCGCGACCTCGCGGAGGCTGGAGAAGGGATTGTCGCGTTCGATGCGCGGGCGGGACTGTTTGTGCGCGCTTTGCGCAATGCGCGGCGCAATCGGATCGAAGCAGACTTTGCGCCATACCGAAAAAAGCGGGCGGAGGGGCAGGAATTTTTCAGCGATGACCGCGGCGTGCTGGGCGGCGAGTTGCTGCGGCAGCTTCCCGCGGCGGACGTGGTGAATCTTCATTGGGTCGCAGGCTTTGTTGATTACTCGGATTTCCTGGCGCAAATTCCACAGAAAACTCCCGTGGTGTGGACATTGCACGATATGAACCCATTTACGGGGGGCTGCCACTACGATCGCAGCTGCGGAAAGTTCGCCGCGGCGTGTGGGGCGTGTCCGGAATTGAATTCGAATGCGGAGCAGGATCTCTCGCGTCGCATCTGGCAAAGGAAGAAGGCCGCTCTTGCTGGCGTGCCGCGCGGCCGTTTGCAGATTGCGGCCGACAGCCACTGGCTCGCCTCGCAGGCGAAGCGGAGTTCGCTCTTTCGCGAGTTTCCCGTAACGGCGATTCACTACGCGCTCGACGTGGAGACGTTTGCGCCGCGCGAGCAAGCAGCGGCGCGCTCCGTGCTTGGATTGCCGGCCAATGCGAAAATTATATTGTTCGTGGCAGACCACCCTAGGATTTTGCGGAAAGGGTTTGCGATTTTGGCCGAAGCGCTTGCGATGCTCCCTGGCGGGCCGGAACTGCTTTTGCTGTCCATGGGCCGCAGCAAGCCTGAGCTTCCGGAACGCTTTGCGCATGTGCACCTTGGCTACGTCACCGACGAGCGATTTCAAGCCATCATTTACAGCGCCGCGGACGTATTTGTTATTCCGTCGTTGCAGGAGGCTTTTGGACAAACGGCGCTCGAAGCCATGGCTTGCGGGACGCCGGTGGTTGGCTCTGACGCCGGAGGGATTCCTGAAATTGTTCGTGAAGGGGCGACCGGGCTTCTGTCTCCGGCAGGGGATGCCAGAGCGCTGGCAGCCGCGGTGGAAAAAATGCTTGGTGATGGTGGCTTGCGCGCCGCGGCGGGCAAAGAATGCCGGCGCGTAGCCGTCGAGGAATATGCACTCGAAATACAAGCGAGACGTTACGCTAAGCTTTATGGGGATATGGTGAGCGCGAATTGACAAATTCTTCCAGGGCGCCAACGAAGCGAGCGAGGAGACGATGAGCGCTCCTGAGCTGACCATTTGCGCGGTGGCAAAACCCTTCCAAGGCCATATCGCCGTCATTCAACGCAATGCTATCGCCAGCTGGACGAACCTTAGCCCCAAGCCGGAAATTATTTTATTCGGCACCGAGCAAGGCACTGCGGAAATAGCGCGCGAGCTTGGTTTTCTGCACATCCCGGAAGTAGCCCGAAACGGCCACGGCACGCCTCTGCTCGCGGACATTCTAGAGCGCGCACAAAAATATGGAAGCGGGAATGTGTTTGCCTACGTAAACGCGGACATTATTTTGCCGCGCGAGTTTACCGCCGGCGTCGAGAAAGTATGCAAAACATTCGAAAAGTTCCTGGCCGTAGGGCGCAGGACCAACATCGAAGTGCGCGAGCCACTGGACTTTGGCGAAGACTGGGAAGAAAAACTCAAAGCGCGCCTGCGGAACGAAGGCCAGCTGGAAAGTCACACGGGCATCGATTTTTTTGTGTTTCCCCGCGGTACTTACCGGGACGTACCGCCGCTCGCCATTGGCCGCGTGTGGTTTGACCAATGGTGCATAAAGTATGCGCTTAAAAATGGGTTGCCCGTGGTGGACATGACACAGTTCGCGCCGATCGCGCACCAGTTGCACGACTACAACCACGTGGCTGGCGGGCGGGAGCTGGGCACTTATGGCGGCGTCGAGGCCGAGGAAAACCTGAGATATTACGGCGAACGCCCTCACCGTTACACGATTTTGAGCGCCACGCACCGCATGAGCCGAACGGGCGAAATCCGCCGGGTCTTCTGGCGGAGAGAGTTGGCCGCTGTCAGAGAATTTCTGTGGGAAGTGTTGGTGCATAAAACGGTTGGCGTGAGGAAAAAGCTGGGATTGAGCGGCGGGGCGCGTGCTTGAAAGCGCCACACCGCGTCTCCGATGTCCCGCGTGCAGCAGCGTATCCCGCAGCTCCTCCGTCGAACGATACGGAAAGTACGAGCTCTTTCATTGCGCTGCGTGCGACTTGCAATTCTGGGAGCCGCGCGTGATGCCGGACGCGAGCTGGTACGAACAGATGTATGGCGGCCGCGATGAAACGCTCATGCCGCTTGAGCCTGGCCACAAATATTTCTTGCGTGATTCGCTCGCGCCCGGGAGCGGGGCCTTGCTGGACATTGGCTGCGGCACAGGAAATTTCCTCAGGGCGGCGCGGGACGCGGGCTACACCGTTACCGGGACGGAGCTCGATCGAAACGCCGCGCAATTTGCAAAGACACAACTTGGCTTGCTGAGAGTACTGGGGCTGACCATCTCGGAATTCGCCGAAAAATATCCGGAAGAGAAGTTCGACGTGGTCACTTTCTTTGAGGTTCTCGAACATCAGGCTGCTCCGCTGCAGTTTCTGCGGAACGTAAGAGCGTGCCTGCGGCCGCAGGGCTATATTGCCTTGAGCGTGCCCAACCGGGAGCGTTGGCTTACCGGACCCGATGTTCTGGATTATCCGCCGAATCATTTTTTGCGCTGGAATGCTGCTGCTCTGCGGCATGTGTTGGGGTCCAATGATTTCGAGGTTCTCGCGATCCGAGAACAACCCGCTGGAATCGTGCATACCGCGCAGATGATCAATATGTCCCTGCGCACGGGGCTGTCCGCCAAGGCCTCCGGGAATGGTTCGGCAAGTTTCCGTGAGGTGATGCAGATGGCGCCGGAAGCAGCTTCCGCGGTGCTGCACTCCGAGCCTTCTCCGCGCCAGCGCGCAATGCAACTGCTTGGCCGCCTTAAATACACTGCCTGTTTGCCCGTTGCTGTTGCCGCTTACCCGTATATCCGCCTGCGCGGTTACAAAGGAACATATTTGTATCTTTTGGCTCGCCTTATAAAATAAGTGCGCGCTCCCGGCGCGAAATCATGAAAACATAGGGCCTGCCGCCGAAACGCATGTGGCAGGAAAGATCGCAGATGAAACGCGCACTCATCACAGGAATCACCGGCCAGGACGGCTCCTATCTCGCCGAGTTGCTGCTGTCCAAAGGTTACGAAGTTCACGGGATTATCCGGCGGGCGAGCACCTTCAACACAAAGCGTATTGATCATATTTATCAAGATCCGAATGAACCGAGCACGCGGCTCTTTCTGCATCACGGGGATCTTTGCAGCTCCGAATGGATTCTGAACATGGTGTACAGCTATGCGCCGGACGAGCTTTATCACCTGGCGGCGCAGAGTCACGTGCGCGTAAGTTTCGACGCGCCGGAATATACCGGCGACGTCACCGGATTGGGGACGATGCGGCTGCTCGAAGCGATTCGGCGGGCCGGTTGCAAGACGCGGTTTTATCAGGCATCCAGCTCGGAGATGTTTGGCTCCGCGGCGCCGCCGCAAAGCGAGACCACGCTGTTTGAGCCGCGCAGCCCCTATGCTGCGGCGAAGGTGTACGCGTACTGGATGACGCGGATTTACCGCGAGGGCTACCAGCTTTTTGCGAGCAACGGAATTTTGTTCAACCATGAAAGTCCGCGGCGCGGCGAGACTTTTGTGACGCGAAAGATTACCCGCGCGGTGGCCGCCATTGTGGCCGGGAAGCAGGGCGACCTGTTTCTGGGCAATCTCGATGCGCGGCGCGACTGGGGATACGCGCCCGAGTACGTGGAAGCCATCTGGAAAATGCTGCAGCGCGACACCGCTGAGGACATTGTGATTGGCACGGGCGAAGCGCACTCGGTGCGTGAGTTCGTGGAAGAGGCGTTTTCCTACGCGGGGCTGGACTGGCGCAGGCATGTGAAGATGTCCGAGCGTTATATGCGTCCACTGGAAGTAGATTGCCTGATTGCGGATACGCGGAAGGCGCGCGAGAAACTTGGTTGGGAGACGCGCATTGGATTCAAGGATCTGGTTGCGATCATGGTGGATGCGGACCTGGAAGCGGCCGGGCTTGCGCCGCTGGGCCGTGGGCGCGCGATTCTGGAAGAGAAATTCAGCCATTGGAACCACTGGCAGAATTCGGTGACGCGCGTGATGGAGGCAGTGGAAGGACAGGCTTCGCAGCACTGAGCGGCGGCTTTGAAGGCCGATGCGCGGGAACGACTCGCGAGAGCGATCCGCAAAAAAGAAAACAAGCTTTGCTGCACAAGGCACGAGAACTGAGGCGTGGATGGGCTTTTGGGAAAAGCGGCGGGTGGTGCTGAGCGGGGGGAACGGGTTTCTTGGGTCGTTCGTGGTGGAACGATTGCGAGAGGCCGGGTGCACGGAAATTCATGCACCGCACAGCAACGAATACGACCTGCGCGAAAAATCCGATGCCCTGCGCCTTTACAAGAGTTTGAGGCCGGATGTCTTTATCCACCTTGCGGCTACGGTTGGCGGAATCGGAGCGAACCGGGCGAATCCGGGCCGATTTTTTTACGACAACGCGGTGATGGGCATCAACGCCATCGAGGCTGGGCGCATTGCCGGGGTTGAGAAGTTTGTTTGCGCAGGGACGATTTGTTCCTACCCAAAGTTCACGCCCGTTCCGTTTCGCGAGGAAGATTTCTGGAACGGGTATCCGGAAGAAACGAACGCACCCTACGGGCTCGCGAAGAAAATGTTGCTCGTGCAGTTGCAGGCTTACCGGCAACAGTATGGGTTCAACGGGATCTATCTTACGCCGGTGAACCTATATGGGCCGCGGGACAATTTCGATCTCGAAAGTTCACACGTGATCCCGGCCCTGATCCGGAAATGCCTGGAGGCTCGGGAGGCGCGGGCGGCGGAGATTACGGCGTGGGGGACTGGGAGCGCAACGCGGGAATTTTTGTACGTTGAGGACGCTGCCGAGGCTATTGTGCTTGCGGCGGAGAAGTATGAGAAGCCAGAGCTGGTGAACCTGGGGTCGGGGGAAGAGATCAGCGTGCGTGATCTGGTGGAATCGATCCGATCGCTGACGGGGTTTCAGGGTGGCGTGCGGTGGGATACTTTCAAGCCGGATGGACAACCTCGCCGGTGTTTGGATACTTCGCGGGCGGCGGAGTTTGGATGGAAGGCGAAGACTTCTTTGCGGGATGGTTTGAGAAAGACCATTGCGTGGTATGAGGATGAGGTTGGGAAGAAGTTACGGACTCGGGCGGTTTAGACATTTCGTCCGGGATTGATTTGCGGAAAGAGACGGGATGAAAGCCTGGCCCCCCTTCCCCCTACTTTTTTATAAGTTTTCATTCCAAGGATAGTTAACGTCGTTTGTTCCGATACACATTTAGAAGTGTTGATTCTAAAGAGCTTACGTTTTCTGCGAGCCCTCATTTTTGAGGTATAGACCCTATAAAAGCAAAAACGCCAGCAGGGATGCTGGCGCCACAAGCTGAGCACGTTTTCTACGAAACAAGTATAAAAGGCGGTTTGTGCCAAATGGGCGCGGCGCAAGTAGCAGGGAGACACTGTGGCAACGCGGCGCGCGGCTGTGTCGAATATGAACACGCGCGAGACAGAGGCCGAGCCTCCGAAATTATCGTAGACTTAACGAGGGACATCCGTGTGTAGAGGCGAGCTTCCTTTTTCAGGAAGAGACCTGCCAGCCAACGATTGCGAGCCGATGGCGAAGCCTTTTGTCAGCGTACTCATTGATACGTATAACCACGAGCGCTTTATTGAAAAAGCGATTGTGAGCGTGCTGGAGCAGGATTTTTCTGCGGGGGAGCGCGAAATTCTCGTCGTAGACGACGGCTCGACAGACGGTACGCCGGAAATCGTGCGCAAATTCGAGCCACGTGTGCGGATGCTGCGGAAGAAAAATGGGGGACAGGCGTCCGCATTCAATGCGGGGATACCGGAGTGCCACGGGGAGATCGTTGCGTTCCTGGATGGGGACGATTGGTGGGGTCCCAGGAAATTAACGAGCGTCGTGGGGATGATGACGGCTGAACCAACCGTGGGCATCGTGGGGCACGGGATCGTGGTGGTTGGACGCGACGGGAGCGAGCAGGAAGAAGTTTTGCGAGAGGGATTTCGTTTTCAAGCAAATACGATCGAGGGTGCGAGGCTATTTCGACGGCGGTGCGCGTTTCTCGGAACGAGCCGGATGACGATTCGCGCGGAGTTGCTGCGGCGCATTGGGAGTGTCCCCGAAACAATCGAAATTCAAGCGGATGAATATCTGTTCACGATGGCGGCGGTGCTGATGGAAGCGCAGATTTTGGCGGAGCCGCTCACCTACTACCGGCTACACGACGGAAACAGTTTTCAGATAACGGGCCAGCCAGAACCGGAGAAACTGCGGCGCAAACAAAAATCGCTGGCAGCGCTTGCGAAGACACTGTCGCAGAAGCTGGAGGAAGCCGGAGTAGATTCGCAAGTACGACGAACCGTCCTGGAATTTACGCAGAGCAGCGCGGACCAACTCCGGCTGTTGCTCGAGGGAGGCTGGCCGTGGGAGACGGTAAGAACGGAATGGACTCTCTACCGGGTGCAGCACCCAGACGCCCGGCTTTCGCACCGTGTGTTCAAAGTGATGATCCTGATGGGAGCGCTGATTACTCCGCCGAGGGGGTTTTACCGTATCCAGCGGGCGTTCACGGAGAGCGACTCGTATCGGCGTGCCAGGGAGCGCTGGCTTCCCGTTCCCAAGATGGAGCATATCGGGAAAGAACGGCGAGCCGGATGATGATCAAAGCTGCGATTCGCACGTGGAAGGCGCGGGTCCCTTGAGGATACTGATTGCGATTGGTGTGTCGCGGCAGAAGGAAGCCGGGGCGGCGGGAGTGGTGTTGAATCACGCGGCGGAGCTGGTGAAACGCGGGCATACGGTGGATTGCTGGTTTCTGGAGGACGTGCCAGAGAGCAGCGCGGGGTGGAAGCGGTTTGAAGCGCTGCGATTTGCGAGGGGGGTGTCGAAGAGGATTCGGCAGGAGACGGGAAAATATGAGGTTGCGAACATACACGCGCCGTGGGGAGGGGAGTACGGCAGCTGGCGGCGCGGCGCGGGGGCCAGGAGCGGACCGCCGTACGTGCTGACGATGCAGGGAAGCGAAGAACGGTACGTCGAAGCAATGCGCGTGGAAGATCGCAAAGGGCGGGCGACGAATTTTGGCTGGAAGAACCGGTTGTGGCACCGCGTTTACCACCAGAGGATGTATGACCTGTCGATCGAAACAGCGGACTACGGGGCGGTGGCAAACCGCGAGGCGTGGATCTGCTGCGAATTGAACTACAAACGAGAATCGGGACGATTCTGGTATGTCCCCAACGGAGTGGAAGAGAGATTTTTTATTCCGCGTGAGTTTACGGAGAAAAGGGCGATAGAGCTCTTGTTTGTGGGGACGTGGCTGGATCGCAAGGGCGTGTATTACCTTGCGGAGGCGTTTGCCATGGTGGCGAAGAAGAATGCGGATGTGCGATTGACCGTGGCGGGGTCGTCGGTTCCGGCGGAAGAAGTGAAGCGAATTTTTCCAGTGGAAGTGCGCGAACGGGTGAATGTGATGCCGTTCGTGAAGCGTGAGGAAATTGCGGGGGTTTACGCGCGGCATGACATTTTTGTTTTCCCGTCGCTAGTGGAGGGCATGCCGCTGACTTTGCTGGAAGCGATGGCGACGGGGCTGCCGGTGGTTACGACGAATACGAGCGGAATGGCAGATGTTGTGGAAGATGAGAGGAATGGTTTGCTTGTGCCGGCGGCGGATGCTGAGAAGCTGGCGCGCGGAATTGAGCGGCTGTGCGAATCCGTGGAGTTGCGCAAACGGCTTGGACTAGCGGGGCAGGAAACGATGCGCAGATATACCTGGGGGGTGGTGGCGCAGAAGATGGAGGCGGTATTTACGCTCGCCGTGAGGAACGCTGGGCATTAGGCTAGGCCTTAAGGGCTGGACAACGCCTGACTATGGACCAGTGAAATTGGTGAACCGGCTTTTTCGAGGGAGCCGGGTTGCCGGGTGGACGATTGTGGAGGAGGTTCATTCGCTTTGTGTAGTAAGGCGAGACGCTGATGCCTGACACTGCGATTGGTCACGGGACACTTTCAGGGATGGCATGATCACACTGGGGATTAATTATTCGCAGATGCATGATTCGTCGGCGGGACTGGTGCGCGACGGAGAGTTAGTGTTTGCGGTAGCGGAAGAACGGATCAGCCGGGCGAAACATGATGCGCGATTTCCCCAGAATGCGATTCGGGCTTGTTTGGATTTTGCGGGAGTGAAGGTGGAGCAGTTGGATGAAGTATGTTTTGGGTGGCCTGTGCCGGGGGAGACGTTTCGGCATGATTTGAAGTGCTACGCTTCAGGGAAAATGCCTGCGAATTATTTGAACGGGCTGAACTCGACCCTGCATTTTGTGAGCATGTGGCATCAGAGGGGCGGGGCGAAAAGGTTTGCGCAGATTTTTGGAGAGACGAACGCGCGGATGCGATTTGTAGAGCATCATCTGGCGCACGCCATTAGCGCTTACTCGTATTCGGGATTTGCGGATGCGGCGGTTGTGGTAATGGATGGTCGCGGTGCGTTTGAGGCGACATCGATATGGCATGGGCGAGACGGAAAGTTGGAGCATGTTCTGACGATACCGTTTCCGGATTCGGTCGGATATTTTTACAGCGAGTTTACGGAATATCTTGGCTTTCAGAGGAATAGCGATGAGTGGAAGGTGATGGGGCTGGCGCCGTATGGAAAGGCGGGAGTCGATGTGAGCGCGTTCATTGATTCGGATGCCGCGCCCTATCGAGTTCATGCGCGGAAATTGGTGGCGAATGGCGCGCCATTTGCGGAGATGGTGAAGTTGCTGGGGCCGAGGCGCGTTGCGGAAAGCGAGATCGAGGAGCGGCACAAGGATGTGGCGTTTGCGGTGCAGGACGCTTGCGAGGCGGCGATGATGAGCGTCGTGAAAATGGCGGTGGAGAAGACGAAAACCAGGAATGTTTGTCTGGCAGGGGGAGTGGCGCTGAATTCGAAGGCGAATGGGAAGATTCTGGCTTCGGGAGCGATAGAGAAAATATTTGTGCAGCCCGCGGCTTCGGATGATGGAGTGGCGCTTGGGGCAGCGCTGGCGCCTTATCTGGATAGCGGAGGGCGTTTGCCGATGCGTGAGATGCGGCATGCTTATCTGGGGCCAGAGTTTGATGATGCCGCGATTGAGAGCGCGCTGAAGACATATAAATTGAAATATTCGCGTTTGAGCGATGTGGCAGCAGCGGCAGCAGAGTTGCTTTCCAAGGGGAAGATACTTGGGTGGTTTCAGGGGCGGATGGAGTTTGGGCCGCGGGCGCTGGGAAGCCGCTCTATTCTGGCGGACCCGCGCGATCCGGAAATGAATGCAAAAGTTAATAACGCGGTTAAGTTTCGCGAATGGTGGAGGCCGTTTGCGCCGTCGATGAAAAAAGAATCCGCGGCGGAGTATCTGGAAAGTGCGGGAGATTCGCCGTTTATGATTTTGACGGCGCAAGTGCGGGCGGAAAAGCGGGCGGTGATTCCATCGGTGACGCATGTGGACGGAAGCGCGCGGCCGCAGACAGTAGAGAAAGAGATTAACCCGCTGTATTGGAGGTTGATTGATGAGTTTGGGAAGCGGACGGGCGTGCCGGTCATTATGAATACTTCGTTCAATTTGCGCGGCGAGGCGATTGTGCATACGCCCACCGATGCGATTCGGACTTTTTTCAGCTCGGGGATGGACGCGCTGGTCATCGGAAGTTTTGTTGTGGAGAAGTGACGTGAGCGCTCCGCAGGGAACGCTGGGGCGATTGTTGCTCAGGTTTGCGTCGCCGCTGGCAGGGTTGCGGCGCGTGCCGGTTCTGGGGCGATGTGTGAGCTGGGCGGGGGCGAAGCTGGTGCCGCGGGACTCGCTGGCATGGGTGCAAGTGCAGAGCGGGCCGGCGCAGGGTTTGTGGCTGCATCTGAATCCGCGGACGGGGCAGAATTATTTTGAGGGCGGCGGTGAGCCGGAAGTGCAGGAGGTGTTGCGTCAGAATTTGCGCCCAGGAATGACGTTTTACGACGTAGGGGCGAATATTGGATTTTTTTCGTTGCTAGCAGCGCGGCTGGTTGGAAAAGAGGGGCGCGTGATTGCGTTTGAGGCGGATCCGGAAATTGCCGCGCGTTTGCGGGAGCATGTGACGCGAAATGAGTTTGACTGGATTACGGTTGAGCAGCAGGCGGTATGGTCGGAGCCGCGCACCGTGTTTTTTGCGCGGACCGATCCCGCGACTTCGCCTGATCGCGGGTTGGGGCATGTCGTTGAGGTTTCGGCAGGCGACACGATTCACGTGGATGCAGTGTCCCTTGACGACTACACCCGGACACAGCCCTTGCCGGATTTTCTGAAGTGGGATGTGGAAGGTGCGGAAGTGGAAGTGTTTCGCGGAGCAGCACGTTTGCTGAAGGAAAAACGGCCAGGGATCATTTGCGAAATGCACAGTGAAGAAAATCACCGCACGCTGGTCGAAGAGTTTTCGCGTTTGGCGTATGTCTGCAAACCCTGCGGGGCCGGCCACATTCTGGCGCTTCCCCAATGAAAAAAAAGTGCATCGCGCTGCTCGGCCGGCGGGATGCGCCGACGGATGCGGTGGAAGAGTATTGTCAGTATTTGGGAGCTGCACTACGCGCGCATGATTTTGAGCTGGAGCTTGTGCGAGTCGCGTGGCTCGAAGATGGGTGGCCTGCTGCCGTACGCGAGCTTGAGCGTCAGGCTGCGACGTGGGCCGGGTGCTGGGTGCTTGTGCAATACACGGCGCTGTCGTGGTCCGAGCGAGGATTCCCGTTGCGATTTTTGCGAGTGCTGCGGGTGCTTCGGCAGGCAGGAGCGCGCGTGGCCATGGTTTACCACGACGTGTTGCCTTACCACGGCGGGCGCACGATCGATAAGCTACGCCGGCGGGCGCAGATTCATGCGATGAACGAAGCGCTGAGGTTTTCTGAGCTTGGCGTCTTCACCGTGCCGGTGAGCAAGATTCCCTGGATCGGGAAAAAACACACACGAGCCGTATTCATTCCCGTCGGCGCAAACCTGCCGGAACCAGAAACGGCCTGGAAAAATAAAAAGAGCGGAACGAGTGGGCCGCCCACGATTGCAGTCTTCGGGATTACCGGCGGAGAGGGCGGGATTTGGGAAATTGCCAGCATTTCGGAGGCTTTGCAGATCGTGGCGGAACGATTGGGAAAACTGCGGCTGGTGGTGATGGGGCGGCACTCCGATACCGCGGAGAAAACGCTGCGAAGCCTGATGGAAAAACAGCCGATTGAGGTCTGCTCGCTGGGAATTTTGCCCGGAGAAGAAATTGTCCGGAAGATGGGTGAGTGCGACGTGCTGCTTTTTGTGCGCGGAGGAATTTCTTCGAGGCGAGGAAGCGCTATCGCAGGGATTGCGTGCGGATTGCCGGTGGTTGCATTTGACGGGCCGGAAACCGCGTCGCCGATTGTGGAAGCAGGAGTGGTGTTTGCGGACCGGAAACGCCAGTGCGGGTTGGGAGAAGCGCTGCTCAAAGTTCTGTCCGATCCGGAGTACCGTGAGGCGCTTGGGGAGAAGAGCCAGAGGGCACAGGAAAAATATTTTTCCTGGAAGGCGATTGCAGGGCGGTATGCGGAATCTTTGCGGTCCGAGGATTTGGGAGCGGGCTAAACGATTGTCCGGGGAACTTCAAAGAGTTATTTTCAGAGGAAGTGGCGAGTGATGAGTGGCGAGTAGCTGGCAAAGGCCTGGGCTGCCGTGGCTCTTGCGTTTCTTCATTTCGATAACGCTTCGATCAGAGTTTCTTTCTTTTTTTCGGCTAGCGCGGCCAGGGGATCGAGCGAAGACGTGTATCCCACGACGGCTGCGGCGGCCAGGAACGCAAAAACTTCGACAGGGAGCCACGGATTGCCGGTCCAGCGGCTTAGAAAGAGAATTGGCGTGCTAATGCCAGCCATGAGCACTTGTGAGCCGATAGAGACGAGCGCGGCCATGCCGGATTGGCGCTGGCCACGCATCTGGCCGAAGTTCAGTTTGCGCGGGAAGTTCAGCGAAGACCAGTTGGCGATCGTCAATTGACCCGCGATCGCGAAAATAATCGCCGCAAACGTAGCAATAAGGACTGGTAACGACGGCCGCCCCACGACGTAAATAAACGCGGCCATGGATAGAGCAAGCTCAAACAGGCATATCACCGCCTGCACCAGATTTTTCCCCAGAAAAACTTGCCGAAAACTCACAGGCGAGATGAAATAGGTTTGAATGCCTTTACCGTCAAACGCGAAGCAATTGTATGCCGGACTCATGAGAATGAGGATGAGATAGCCCATCATGCCGGGAAAGAAAAGATCAATCGGAGGAGGGTGCTTTATGGCCGTGTGGTGCGTGCCACCAAACTGAGTGCCGAATACGAGAACCATGACTAGAGGGATGATCAAAAGGAAGAAGGCGAAGCTGTTGCGGGTCAAGTACCGGAACTCTTTACGGAGAACTGCAGCGACCTGCGGGCCGAGCAAGCGAAGCGCGTCGGATCGTTCGGCAACGCGGGAGACTGGGCGAACTACCGCGCGGGCCGGAGCAGCGGTCTCGCTGAGTTCCTCGCCGCGGTATTCGGCAGCAAAGCGCATCCAAAGGAAGGCACTGAAGACGAGGAGATAGAGTAAAACACCGGCTTCACCGAGGAGCGCGTCGAAAGAGTGGATCCGGGAGGCGCCGGCGACAGCTCGACCAGCAAGCGACGGCGGGAAAACCGAGAGATAAGGGAGCACTTGCCGGACCCAGGGCTGAGCGGCGTGGCCGTAGCGCTGAAGCACCGGGTTGATGAGTTGCACGGAGACGATGAGCAGAATAAACAGCGCGAAGAAAATCTCGCGCGTGCGTCTGCGAGCGAGGATGCGCTCCAGCCAGGAACCAACTAATCGCTCGAGCGTGAGGTTCATGAACAGAAACAGGCCGCAGATGATGAGCAGGGTAGGAAAAAGGCCGTGGTTCGCGACGGTAGCGCCGATGGTTAAGGCCAACAGCCAGGAGATGCCGGCGAGAGCGGCGAAATCAGCGATGCCGTAGGCGAGGCCGATTATATAAAAGGCGCGGAGATTAAATGGAAACCGCAGGAGCGTACGAAACTCAAAACCCGCGCCAAAGCCAGCCGTGAAGACGGGAAACAACTGCCAAAACAGAAAAATTCCCCAGAAAAGCAAGGCGATCCAGTTTTCGCGGCCACTGGAGATAAACGAGTAAGCGCCGAAAGATACTGCGATGGCGACTCCGATGACCAGGAACGCACCGAAAATACCGAGAAGCACCATGCCGACCAAGTCCCACTGATTGTTCTTCCTGCGAAGATTGTTGATGAGAATGCGGCGGCGGAGACCCGCTACGAGGCGGATCTGCTCCCAGAGACCGGGAATGCGGGCTACATCAGCCAAGAAAGCTCCTCTAGATTGGGCCGTTGCGAGCCGTCCTGGCCGACGATGGAGAGGAAGATTTGTTCTAGAGTAGTTTTGCTGCCTTCTTCGCCGGCAATTCCGGCGCGCAACTCTTCGAGCGAGCCCTGGGCAACGAGGCGGCCTTTGGCGATGATGGCGACGTGGCTGCAAAGACGCTCTACGATTTCCAAGACGTGAGAAGTGAGGAAGATGGTTACGCCCCGTTCCGTCATGCGCCCGAGAAGAGCTTTCAGAGCGCCGGCGGCGAGCGCGTCCACGCCTTCGAAAGGCTCATCGAGAAAGAGTATGCGCGGTCCGTGGATGACAGCTGCTGCAAGAGCGATCTTTTTTTGCATGCCGTGGGAATAGTCCGCGATGAGTGTTTTGGGGCGGTCGGCGAGCTGCATGAAATCGAGAAGTTCCTCGGAGCGGCGTTGCGTGGTCGGACGATCGAGGCCGTACATGCGTCCGACGAACTCGAGGTACTCGGCGCCGGTCAATCGCTCGAAGAGGCCCATGCCTTCCGGGACGACCCCAATTTGGCGCTTAACCTCGATGGGATTCGAGGCGAAATCCAACCCTAGAAGCGTGGCACGGCCGGAGGTTGGCGCGAGCAAGCCTGTGAGCATTTTTATGGTTGTGGATTTGCCGGCGCCGTTTGGGCCGAGAAAGCCGAAGAATTGTCCGGCAGCAACGGTCAGATCGACGCCGTCCACCGCGATTAAATTGCCGAAGCGGCGGGTTAGCTTTTCGGTCACGATGGCCGAGTCTGTCATCGCTTCTCCCAAAGGTTGTCTTGAAATCGAATCAAAACTCTAACATGAGTTTCCGGCGCACAAGGCATGCCAGGCAAGCCCAAGCGGGAGGGCGTGAGCGCGTCAAGAAGGTTTCTGGCTGGCTGGAGCCGCCGCGGTGGCCGCAGGATGCAACTCTTTCGCGGGAAGGGCAGCGAGCACCGCGGGTAACTCAACGCGAAAGGCGGCGCCGCCTTCCTGCCTGTTATAACAGTGAATTCTGCCGCTGTGCTCTTGCACAATGCCGAAGCAGATGCTGAGACCGAGGCCGGTGCCTTTGCCAACGGGCTTGGTCGTATAAAAAGGATCGAAAACGCGGGAAGGTTCCTTGATGCCCGGGCCCGTGTCGAGGAAAAGCACGATGACGTAAGCGCGATCACGCATGGTCTTGATGGTGAGCACGCCGCCGTTGGACGATTCCATGGCATCGACAGAGTTGTTAATGAGATTGAAGAAGACCTGCATGAGCTGATTGCCATCGCCGCGAACCCCGGGAAGGACAGATTCGAGCTGGAGCTCGATGCGAACCGAACCGGAGCGCAGATCCAAAGTCCGCAACTGCACCGCATTGGTGACCACGGTGTTGATGTCCAGGAGTGTGCGTTCGGGAGGAACCTGGCGGGCAAAGCTCAGCAGGTTGCCGACGAGCGTTTTTGTGCGCCGCGCCTGCTCGCGAATCTTGGCCGCCGTCGAACGGGCTTTTTCCGGAAGCGCGGGGTCGTCAGCCAGCAGGTCGGAGAAACCGAGAATTGCGGTCAGCGGGTTGTTGATTTCATGCGCGGCGCCAGCGGCGAGCTGCCCGAGCGAAACCAGCTTCTCCGATTGCACGATCTGTGTCTGTAGCCGCTGCAAGTTTTCTATCGATCGTTCGGAGTGGGAGAGCAGGCGCGTGCGATCGGCATCGGCCAGATACGTTCTAAGGAAGACGAGCAAGACCAAGGGAACGGAGGCGACCAGAACGGTCATGAGGCGGAACTCGCGGACCGCGAAACTCTCATGGGAAAAACGCAACGTGTAAATCGCAAACAACGGCAAGGACAGGACGGCTGCCATGGCCATCCGCGCGGGGATCGCACTTTCTCCGCGAGTGCTCGACGAGTCTGTCTCGATCGCCTCGCCCGATGAAGCGTCCAGCGCGTCGCGTTTCTGGTAGGCGATGACACCGGCCAACGCGAACCAAAGAAAGGAGCCGATCAAGGGGAGGTCGTATAAGCTTCCGGTATAGTAACGATGAAGTTGTAGCGCGACATTGATGGTTAGTGAGGAAAGCGAATATAAGGTCCAGGCTCCAAAGAGATGAGCGTAGACGGCCCGCCACGCACCCGCCGAACGGAACCAGAGGTAGCCGAAGCCGCTAATCACAATCACGTTTTGAACGTTGATGAGGAGGATGTAGTTGTAGGTATATTGACCGACGCTCGGTTCCGCATACATCCAGGGCATGACGACGAAAACGTAAAGGAACAACCACCAGGTCAGAAGCTGCACGAAATCGAGATATCC
Source organism: Betaproteobacteria bacterium (assembly GCA_903970165.1). Taxonomy (GTDB): domain Bacteria; phylum Acidobacteriota; class Terriglobia; order Acidiferrales; family UBA7541; genus Acidiferrum. The sequence goes on along the minus strand of CAJCHZ010000055.1, from coordinate 1,769 downwards.
AAAGCGAAACTCCAACTCGCCTCGCTTCAGGTGCGGGCGGAGAGACAGCGCCGCCATCAGAGGGACGCCGCGCACGAAGTAGACGACGTCCCAGGGATCAATGTCAGGCAGCGGCTTGTGAAGATATATTTCGAAGTAGGTCCACTCGAATTGGCCGACCATCCAGAGGGTACAAGCCATAGCGAGCAGCATCCAGAAGAGGTTTCTGCGCCAATGCGGTGTGCCAGCGTTTAGAAGCAGGCCGGCGTTGGCGAGAAGAGGAAGAATGCACTGGGCGAGGTTTGAGAAAGTGATAAGAGCGTGGTTTCCCTTGGGAAGAGCAAGGGAAACGGACGCGTAAATGATCAGGAAGACTAGCGAGACACCCGCCATCCTCACGAATGGTCTGGAAGAAGACATAAGCCAAGAGACACTATTTTAAAACGTCAAAGCGCATCGGGCGCGTAGCATTTATTGCGGCAGACGTAAGCGTAAACGAAGCGGAAATTGCCTCCGTGGCAGGAGCGTATTGGTACCAGAAGGACGGGTTGAAGCCGGGAAATCTGAGGTGTGGGATTTCTTCAGAAGTCTTAGGAAAAGCTTAGGAAATTGGGAGCAGGATGCAGGTTGCCCGCGATCCGGCTTTACCCTCTAGGAACGTTCGACCTTGGGCGTCGACTGAGCTCCGAGCGGTTCACGGAAAGGATCCATCGGAATCGGGGCGTACTCGACATCGATGATCTCGAGATGCTCCGACTTTGCTGGCGCAATCAGGCGCACGCGGTCGCCGGGGGACGCCTTCATTAGCGCATTGCCGAGAGGTGAGCGCCAGCTGATGTAGCCGTGGTTGAGGTCCACCTCGTCGATGCCTACGATCGAGACGACGTGTTCGAGGCCGGCGGCATCCTTGTAGGTGACGGTTGCGCCGAAGAAGACGCGCGTAGCGGCTAACTCTGGCCGCGGAGCGGCGGGATCGACGACCACGGCCGCGTCAATGCGTTTCGTGAGAAAGCGAATTCGCGAATCGATCTGGCGTAACCGTCGTTTGCCGTAGAGGTAGTCGGCGTTTTCACTGCGGTCCCCGTTACTAGCAGCCCATGCTACGACCTCCACGACCGCAGGCCGCTCGCGACGCAGCAGGAACGAATGCTCGTCTTTCAGCCGCTGCAACCCGGCGGGCGTGATGTAGTTTTTGGGCGTCGGCCCCGGTTCGTCTCGCACGGGTTCTCGGAGCGGCCGCTTTTCTCGTGTTTGCCAATCTGCCATGGGATTTCGTGTAGTTGTGCTGACCCAGTCTGGGGAGGTCTGCGCCTCGGTCCCCGTAATTCCTCGGACGGTGAGCGTGACGTGCGCGGGCTGGACGTCGAATGATACATCGGTCTTTCCTGTGGCACTCTTAGAAAATGCGGTGCGCGGATGAGGTGCCCATTTCCAATGAATTGTTTGTGTTCGACCTATAGACTCACTGGATCCAAAGGGTGAGCGGTTTCCCAAACCGCCGCCCCGGCACCCAATTGTTTTGGGTGGCGTCTTGAGCGGCCCGACACATAGGTGACAGAAGTAGAGGAAGGTATTTGGCTGGTCAGCTTCATGGATTACGATCTAGGGTACATCGACCTGGAGGAAAAAACTCTTAAGCCCTTAAATAATCCTTTTGGCCCTAAAGTGTAAACTATGTCTCCGGAACGTTTTGTAAAGGATCTCTTCGGACCGTACACCTAGGTTTAGTGGCGGAGGAGGAGGGATTCGAACCCCCGAGACCCTTTCGGGCCTAACGGTTTTCAAGACCG
>CAJCHZ010000054.1 GCA_903970165.1 Betaproteobacteria bacterium | reverse complement strand
CCCAGGATGCGATGAGCCGACATCGAGGTGCCAAACCTAAGCGTCGATGTGAACTCTTGGCTTAGATCAGCCTGTTATCCCCGGCGTACCTTTTATCCGTTGAGCGATGGCCCTTCCACGCGGGACCACCGGATCACTAGACCCAACTTTCGTTCCTGCTCGACTTGTAAGTCTCACAGTCAAACCGGCTTATGCTCTTGCACTCCACAGCGGGTTTCCAATCCGCTTGAGCCGATCTTTGGGCGCCTCCGTTACAGTTTAGGAGGCGACCGCCCCAGTCAAACTACCCGTCTGGCCGTGTCTCCCCACCCGTCACGGGTGGTAGGTTAGAGCGACAGATTAGTCAGGGTAGTATTTCACTGATGCCTCCACCTCAGCCGAAACCAAGGTCTCACAGGCTCCTACCTATTCTACGCAGATCAATCCGTTACTCATGGCCAGAGTGCAGTTAAGGTGCACGGGGTCTTTCCGTCTAGATGCGGGCATCCGGCGTCTTCACCGGAACCACAAATTCGCCGAGTCACTCGCCAAGACAGTCGCTCTATCATTCCACCATTCGTGCAGGTCGGAACTTACCCGACAAGGAATTTCGCTCGGATTCTCTTACTCTGTTTCCAGAGAAGCCGGACTTTATCTTCCGCTGCCTGTGTTCATTTCTGAAGCTATGGCTCGTATTTCCTCGATACCTTCTGGTTTCAAGTGTTTTCCCTGATTGATCAGGTACAGAATCTTTCGGAACCTCGCGAAGTCGACCCTCTTCTTTGATTTAAGCGGATGCTTTTCAAAGAAGGGAACAATCCTTTCGGTGAGGTGATTCAGCCCCCGGACCCGGTACGCCATTCGATCTCCGTGATTTTGTCTTACGACGCCGCATCCGAAGAACTTCTTCAGCGCGTGAAGTAATTGAACGTCACGTTGATGTTGAACAACGGTGAATTCGGGGAGTACTTGGAACTTTGAGGACATTTCTGAATGCGGATTGATGCCGACGTAGAAACATCCTTCGCCGTCAACAAACCCAACCACCCATAGAGCTTCTAGCTTCTCAGGTTGCGACTGAACGTTAAGTCTCTGAGGGTTCTCCATATTTCCTGGAGCCTTCCCTGCGGATCGTCCCCTTGTCCGCCGGATTTTGACTGCCGCGGGTTAGCGCGACGAGTACCGGACAGCTGTGCGAGGAGTTTCCCGCATATGGTTCAGTTTTACTAAGGCTGCGCGATCGTTAACCTTAGGACCGTTATAGTTACGGCCGCCGTTCACCGGGGCTTCAGTTCAAGCCTTCGCCCTTGCGGGCTGAGCCCTTGCTTTAACCTTCCGGCACCGGGCAGGTGTCACCCCCTATACGTCGTATTCGACTTTGCAGAGAGCTGTGTTTTTGTTAAACAGTTGCAGAGCGCGATTCGCTGCGACCGCTTCGGGCTATAAACCCTACCGCGGCGTCCCTTCTCCCGAAGTTACGGGACTAATGTGCCTAGTTCCTGAGCGAGTGTTCTCTCGAGCGCCTGTGGATATTCACCTCGTCTACCTGTGTCGGTTTGTGGTACGGGCACCTGGATGACTCCTTAGGGGATTTTCCCGACAGCGTGAAATCAGAGACTTTGCGGTCGTATGACCTCGTGCCCACTCTCACCGTTAACGACCCCGGGGATTTTCCTCCGGGATCCGGCTTACAGTGGTCAATCAGGATATCCATCACCTGAATCTCTTATCCTTCTGTGTCACCCCATCGTGATAACGTCACCAGGCGGGACAGGAATATTGACCTGTTGTCCATCAGCTACGCCTTTCGGCCTCACCTTAGGACCCGCCTAACCCTGAGCGGATTAACCTTCCTCAGGAAACCTTAGACTTTCGGCGACACGAGTTCTCATCGTGTTTATCGCTACTTATGCCGGCAGGGTCTCTTGTGTAGTGTTCAGTAGTCCTCTCGGTCTACCTTCAGACTCCACGCAATGCTCCCCTACCAAAGATATTCCCGAAGGAATACCATTTCGCAGCTTCGGTGATGTGCTTGAGCCCCGTTGGATTGTTGGTGCATATCCGCTTGACCAGTGAGCTGTTACGCTTTCTTTAAAGGATGGCTGCTTCTAAGCCAACCTCCTGGCTGTCCGAGCGAATACACTTCCTTTCCCACTTAGCACATACTTAGGGACCTTAGCTGGCGATCTGGGCTGTTTCCCTTTTGACCACGAAGCTTATCCCTCGTAGTCTCACTCCCGTGTAGTTATCCGCGGCATTCGTAGTTTGATTGGATTCGGTAACCTGAGTTGGTCCCTAGTCCATTCAGAGCTCTACCACCGCGGTAATTCGCACGAGGCTGTCCCTAAAGACATTTCGGGGAGAACGAGCTATCACGGAATTTGATTAGCCTTTCACCCCTACCCTCAGCTCATCAGAGCGATTTTCAACTCACACCTGTTCGGTCCTCCAGCCGCGGTTAAGCGGCCTTCAACCTGGCCAAGGGTAGATCATCCCGCTTCGCGTCTATTCCTACGTACTTGTCGCCCTATTCGGACTCGCTTTCGCTACGGCTCGCTTGCGCTTAACCTTGCACGTAAGAATAACTAGCCGGCTCATTAAGCAAGAGGCACGCCATCAGGCTTTCATGGACCGAAGTCCACGCATGGCCCTTTGACTGCTTGTAAGCATACGGTTTCAGGTTCTATTTCACTCCCCTCGCAGGGGTTCTTTTCGCCTTTCCCTCACGGTACTTGTTCACTATCGGTCGCCAGAGAGTATTTAGCCTTGGAGAGTGGTCTCCCCAGTTTCCCACCAGATTACACGTGTCCGGTGGTACTCAGGATACCGCTTCGAGTCCGATCAGTTGTCGATTACAGGGCTCTCACCTTCTATGGCCCCGCTTTCCAGCAGGTTCATCTAACTGTCGGTTTGGTAACTCTACTTATGCGGTCCTACAACCCCGCCGTGCAAGCACGACGGTTTGGGCTGTTCCGATTTCGCTCGCCGCTACTTTCGGAATCTCTGTGATTTATTTTCCTCCAGGTACTGAGATGGTTCACTTCCCTGGGTTAGCTCATACCCGCCTATGTATTCAGCGGGCTGTAACGGGAGTTCATCCCGTCGGGTTTCCCCATTCGGAGATCCTCGGATCAAAGCCTGCTTGCGGCTCCCCGAGGCTTATCGCAGCTAGCCACGTCCTTCATCGCCTTCTGGCGCCAAGGCATTCACCGTACGCCCTTAGTAGCTTAATCATAAAACTTACTCAATCCGTCTTCTGCCAGACTCCGCTCCGGACTTTCATCCGGCGCGATTCACACGGTGCTTAGTCCGTGCTTTTTAAATCCTGCCATCAACGTCCCGATTCTTCCAGTTCCATACATCCTCGCAACAAATCTTCTCGCAACCCGGGCATGGGCCGCGAAGAAGTCTTTATGATTTTTTTTGGAAAACCACTCAGGTATTCGTTGCAGGCTTTCGATTCTGAAATCTTCGGACTCCGCTGCAGCTTGCGCTGCGGCGGTTTGAATAAGCCGCCTTTTCTTCCACAGTATTGCTCGATTCTCGAGCAAAACTTGTAAATAATCCGCACCATTGCCCCAGCAGGGACCGTAATCCCTGCCGAGTTATCGGCGCGAACTTGCCAGCCTTTCTGTTGTCAAAGAGCGTTTTATTCCGAGTCCATCGGAATGCCTCAATCGCATTGAGGCTTGTCTGGCGGGTCTTATCTGATCGCGTTCCGCGATCTTGCCTTCCAGCTCTGCTTTTGCTTCCGTGTTAGATGAATCGTGACCGCAGGAGGGCTTTCTTGCCTACCTACTACTCACTCTCCACTACTCACTTCCACAAAATAAAAAACCCGGCGTCGAGCGCCGGGTACAGCCACCCACACTTAGGTGGCTCCACGCGATGCTCGACATATTTCTAGCCTGTGCTCGTAAAGAACCTCACTATAGGATCTACTACTTGGCCTTCGCTTGGTATTACGCTGGGAAGACGCTTCTTCGACCCGACTGTGATGCCCCTGCTGGCTCAGCTACCCCCGAGCCATTTGTAAGTATACCCACTTTTCTGTATTCGTCAAGTCCCTGTAACAAATTATTTTCGGTAGCCTGTGGTTTTAATGTGCAAATCTCATGCTCTCTTTTGCGAGCCCCATACTACCATTAATCTTCTCTGACCTCCAAGCACCTCTCTCTCATCAAACCTGGCGTGCATGGCTTTGTAAGTGCCATATCGTTCCGCACCTTGCGAAGGCCAGCAGCGATACAATACAGGCTTCCCAGAATGCCGTCCTCCACACCTCAGGCATCTCCCGTCCCGCCAGCTGCTTTTCGCCGGGATGCGCGGGCACCTTACCTCCTGCAACCATCATCCGACTTGCCCCTCATTCGTAGAGTTCACTCCGCGCCAATAGCGTGGTGGCTCTGGTGGAATGTTCTGAGTCTCGACGCTCCCGCGGTTGCGTGCCTCTGGGCGATACTTTTTCTTCGTTCCGCTGGAATCCGTCCCCCGCTCTCCACTCTTTCCGCTCTTGCCATCGCCGTCTGGCTCATCTACACATTTGACCGTTTGCTTGACAGCCGCACATCGCGCAGCCACAACGAATTGCTCCTTCAAAAGCGCCACTTTTTCTGCGCTCGTCATCGTTTCGCCTTTACGGCAATGGCCGTCGCAGCAAGCGTCGTGCTGCTCTTTCTCTGCAAAGAGTATCTACCACTCGCCGCTTTGCGAGCGGGCCTATTCTGGGGAGCCATTGTCCTTCTTTATCTTTGCTTCATTCACTCTGGGGCGCGCGGCGCGGCGGGGTTGATGCCTAAAGAAATCGCTGTTGGCTTGATTTTCGCCGCAGGTACAAGTGTCCCGCTCTGGTCCTTAGGGGAGCGAATCTCGCTTCATTCCGCAATGGTCACGCTGCTTTTTGGACTGTTGTGTTCGTTGAACTGTCTCGCGATTGAGTGCTGGGAGTCGTCTTCTCCCGAGAACTCTCTTCTTAAGCCAACTCCTTGGATCGGCTGGACGGATCTTCATCTAAACCAATTGGCAGCGTTCGTCGCGATTGCTGCGCAACTCGCCAGGTTTCTTCCGGGTTCTCGCGAACTGCCTCTTCTGGCAATTTCTCTAGCAGCTATCCTTATCCTGCTTCTAAACATCAGCCGCAAAAGTCTCTCGCAGGAATCCTTGCGCGTCCTGGTGGACGCCGCTTTAGTCGTCCCGGCGCTATTGGCACTCTTTTACTGACGCTCCGAAGGACTCTGCACATGAACTGCGACCTCATCGCTCCCCACTACCAATCGCTGGAATATCTTACGTTTGGCAAATCCCTGGAACGCCGCCGCTTTGCGTTTCTTTCCGCGGCTGTAGCGGCCCGTAGCGCTATCCTCTGCGGCGGTGGTGACGGCCGATTCCTGGCCCGACTTTTACTGGCCAATCCGTTGGTTCGTGTTGATTTTGTCGAAGCCAGCGGCAAGATGATCGAACTGGCCGAGCGCCGCATCCGGGCCCTTGGACACGCTTTCCGCGCGAGGGTTCGCTTCGAGGCTTGCGATCTGCGACACTTCAAACCACGGCAATCGAATTACGATCTGATCGCCACTCATTTTTTTCTGGACTGCTTCTCGCAATCTGAAGTGTCCGAACTTTCGCAGCGTCTGGCTTCCTGGGCATCTCCCCAGACGCAATGGATCGTCTCCGAGTTTCAGGAAGCGCCCGGAGTTTTCGCAAACCTCGCCAGCCGCGTTCTCATTCGTGCCCTTTACGCCGCGTTTCGCATCTCCACAGGCTTGCGCATCACGCATCTGCCCAATTACGAAGCCGCGTTAGCCGCCAATGGCTTCCGCCTCCAATGCGACGAACACTCCTTCGCCGGGCTTCTCCGCTCATCCCTCTGGAAACGTGTCATCTAGTTCGCCACGTTTATGACGGCTGTGCGCGCCTATGCAATGCACTTCGCTCAATCCGGCCGTTTCGAGACTGTCTATTGTTTCTGAGCTTCGACTTTGGCGTCCCGTTCCCGCGTCATATCCGCGGCTTGCTGGACAGTGGTCGATGGCGGCAAACGTTGAAACCGAGTGTCTACTTCCCTCTGCCGCACGCCAATTGTTTTGAAGAACAGCGCCTTCCCGTCCATCTTCACGTCCAGCATGATCATCTCCCAGCAGCCCGGCCCCATCTCCTGTTCCTTCACCATAAACGTCCCGCCCTTATCCAAATGCCCCAATAGGCCGCCGCCAAATTTCACCTCGCTTGTGAGGCGTCCGTTCATCTCGGCAAGCCGCTTTTGCTTGACGTTCAGGGTTAGCGTTCCCTCCATGTGGTGAAAAACGTTCCCTTCGTGGCCTAAAGGATGAAATTTTGGGTTGGGCGTAAAATGCAGCCGGAGCAGGTCTCCTTCCTCCGCTTCCTTTTGAAACAAAAATGCGTTGGGAATGAGTTCGAGCAGGTTTCTTGCCTGCTTTGCGTCTTCCTGCTGCTCCCGCTCTTCCTTCTTTAAGCGGCCTGAGTTGTTCAGTAAATCCCCTATTCGTTCATCCTCGACTTTTCGCTCCTGTTCACTCAGAGGCTTGCCATTCACGGCGATCAATCGCTGGAGCTCCAAGTCTCGTGACTGGCACGTCGAGAACAACAACTCCTTGCCGTTTTTCTCGGTCAGCTTGCGATAACACCACAACGAGGTGTCGTGAATCTGGGCGTCGATTTCGTGTGTAAGAACGTCGCGCACGGTTTGAGACCAGTCTTTTTCCGACTGGGCTTGCGTGGCAGCTTGCACCGGGTGGACTACCCAGCCTGAGGAATCAAGACTTAAGGCCAGAAGGGTAGCCAAAGCTAGTAAGACCTTTCCTTCCGGGCTTGCTTTGGAGCCACTCTTTTTCACTTTGTTTGTCCCGTAAGAATCCGGCGCCTTTTTCAGTCTGTGCAAGCTAGATGGCCTTGCCGCGCAAAGAAAATTCGTGCTGCCGCGCAGCAGAGGTTCTCTATGCTCGTTATATTTAAATGACACAGTTTGTGAGACGCAGCGATACAGGGTTTCACTGACTTTTAGAAGTTTTCAGTGGGAGCACAAAACCACGGGCCTTGGCTGATTTTTATTGAGGCTAATGAGGCAAGACGTCCACAATCGGTTTGCCGGCCTTCGGAACATCCGCGGGATAGTCTTCTCCGAGCAACGCAGCCAAGGTAGCCGCAATTTGATTCTGCGTTACCGCTGCAATGTGCGAGCGTTCACCCAGCGCGGCCGTATCCGGCCCAAGAAACGCTATCCAGATGTATTTCGAATCCGGCAGTTTTTCGCCGTGGTCTCTCCACTTATTGTGCTCGGCCTTTCCGCGTCCATGGTCGGGAGAGAAGATCAGGGTCGTGTTCCCGCGATATTCCGGCATGGACTGCACGGTCTCCCACAAAACGCGCACGTAATCATCGGCGCGATGAGCGGCATTCAGATATTCCTTGTAGTTACCCGCATGCGCCCAATCGTCCGTCTCGCCCAAAGAGAGGTAAAGAATCCGCGGCTTTTTCTCTTTCAAGTATTCCATTGCTGTGTAAAAGGTAATCGGGTCGAAGGGTTCATCGTCCCAAACGCGCGGGGTCTCGGCTTTCAGGCGATTCAAAAGCTCCAAGCGCGGCGTCTGAGGAATTGCGGTCAGCGGAGCATAGCCCGCGTTCACAAGGAATCCCGCCCGCTCTGCGTTGAAAATATACGGAAAGAGATCCCACGCTCCGAATGCCGCGATGTCTCCCTGGAAGGATTGCTTCTGTTTCAGCCACTCGAAGACCGTTCCATTGGGGTTTAAGAATTTGTTGTTGCTGTTGATGCGGGCGTCCGCAAAACCGCACAGCGTCTCGTTGTAGCCTGGGTAGGAAAAGTTCAGCCCGTTCGTGACGTACGCGTCGGAACCCTTTTCGCGATTCCCATAAATTTGCCCATTCTTGCTGACCACGCTCCAGAGGAACGGCATTAACGCCGCGCGCCGTTCTTCCGTTGTATCGCGCCAATAAGCCTTCTTCAATGCGGCCACGTCGTCAACCTTGCCCTTCTGCTTGTCCGTGAGGCTCGCTTCGGCCCCGTTAAAAACCTCTTCCCAGCGCAGGCCGTCGGTCATCACGAAAATAATGTTCCGCGTTTTGCGTCCTGCCGGCCCTTGGCCAAACAGGGCCGCAGCCGCGGCGAGAAAAATAAATACCGCTATGGGAAATTGATGCGCTGCACTTTTCATGAAGAAGATCTCCTGAAGTAACTGGCCGCTGGCGCAACCCTTGGGTTTTGTTTCATCCCAGGGTGCGGATTTTTGACTTTCAATTCCTGCGCTGCTCAACCTGTCGCCATGCCTCCTCGAGACCCCGGGCGGCAATTTGTTTTTCAAGTTCAATGCGGTCGATGGCCCTCGGGGATGCATCGAGCATCGAGCGAAAATCCCGCAGGTGCCTCTCGGAGCCGGCTTCCCGATAATATTCCAGTTTGCGCAGGATCACGTACTCCGAAGGCGCGACAACCAACTCCTGGCCTTCCACTTCTAACCGCCGCGCCCGCGCCAAGCCCCAGGCGTGCAACGGATCACGTCCGCTCAAATAGATGTCCGCCTTGAAGCCACTCTCCTCGTGAATGATGTTGAAGTGCCCGCGTTGTTCGCGCGCCGCTTCCACCGCGATCACGTCTGTTGGCGGGCAATAGAATTCCGTTGGCGGAAATAACTCGAGCAGCCTCGCAATCTGCTCCCGAGCCAGCACCACGATCAAATTCACGTCGTGGGTCAGCCGCGGCTCTCCATAAACGATGACCGCCACGCTCCCGCTGACCATATAAGCCACGCCCAGCGCGTTTAGCCGCTGCGTGAATATCAGAAAAAGATTAGCTTCGGGCATACAGGAAAATTTCGCGGACGGCCTGGTGAATGGCTTCCTCGCTCCAATCCGGGTGTTCCGCGCGCAACGCAGCCGCCTTTAGCTGCGGGGCGGAATCGTACAGACGTTCGGTCGCGCGCAATTTCTGCGCCGGCGTCATGGCTTGCAACACCCGTTGTACCTCGGGTTCCATCGCAGACACCAATTGTAGCTGGTTGCACGGGTGCCCGGGCCTCGAGTTTGGAGGCCGCATACCGATTGTTTAGATCGATGGATTCGGGAGACTTCTCCGAGAGTGAAGGCAAGCCCTCTTCCCTCACGGCGCCTGAGCAGGCCGCAATAACTGTGGTAATTGACTTCGCACGCCGCCGGGCAACCCGCCCTCGAAGTAATGTGCAACAAAAAGGTTGCCCTTTTTTGCGAACAGCGCTAATATGCAACCCGGAGGTTGCTTAAATGGCCGACCGCATCGAAAAGCGCATCGAACTTGCAGCCCCTATCTCCCGCGTCTGGCGAGCCCTCACGGACTACCGCGAGTTCGGCGAGTGGTTCCTCGTAAAACTCGATGGCCCCTTCGTTCCCGGCCAGGTCTCGACCGGCCACATCACCTATCCCGGCTACGAACACGTAAAATGGGAAGCCGTCGTCCAAAAGATGGAGCCCGAGCGCTATTTTTCCTACACCTGGCACCCCTATGCCGCGGACCCCAACGTGGACTATTCGCATGAGACTCCCACTCTCGTAGAATTTACACTGGAAGCCACTCCTACAGGCACGCTTCTCACCGTCACCGAAACCGGTTTTGAGAAAGTCCCCGCCGGCCGTCGTCCGGACGCTCTCCGCATGAACGATCGCGGCTGGACGCAGCAGATAAAGAACATCGAGAGTTATGTCGCAAAGAGGCCGTAGCATCGGAAGGACACCGCGCCGCACCCCGGCGCTAATCTTTGCGGCGCTTGGCGACGAAACGCGGCTAATACTTGTCGCTAGACTCAGCCGCGGCAAGCCGCACTCCATCTCTGCATTAACTCGTGGCTCAAAGCTCACACGCCAGGCCATCACGAAGCATCTTCGCGTTCTAGAGCGCGCAAAAATCGTTCGCAGCGTCCGCACCGGCCGCGAGAGCCTCTTCGAATTCGATCCTCAACCCATCGAAGAAATGAAAACCTACCTCAATCTCGTCTCCCGGCAATGGGACAACACACTGTCCAGGCTTAAATCGTTCGTTGAGAGCTAAGCCTGAAAAGGCCGTAGCTCGAAGGGACTACCGCGAGAAACACGGAAGAGCTGTCAGGACAAATCCGGATTTGCAAAAGCCGCTACTGCTTTTCCGCGCTCTTTTTCGGAAAGTTAAAGGATCTTTCCACCGCGTCTTTGGGATCGCTCGAGAACTCGTGGTCGCGCCAGAGCCATCGCATCATTTCCGGCAAAATCGCTCCACCCATTTTCTGCCCGTGCTTGTTCATCCCCCACGCGTAATTCACGTCGTAGCCTTTGGCCGTGAGCGCCTGCATCATGCGCACGTTCTGATAGAACCAGTCGCGCGCCTGGTTATATGCCTCGTCGCCCCGCTGCCCGCGATTGTCGTTCCGACCGTCGCACAGAAAAATGCGAATCGGCTTTTTCTCGCTCTTTCGAATGATATCGGGATAGGCATTCCCGCCACGCAGATCCACAAAGCTCCCCACATTGCTCAGGACCTTGCGAAATTCATCCGGCCGTTCCCACGCAACCGTAAACGCAACGATCGCGCCGGAACTTGACCCGCCGATTCCGTGCCGCTCCGGATCCTTCGAGATGTTGTATTCCTTGTAGAGCACGGGCATCAGCTCATCCACGATCACGCGAGCGTACTTGTCGTCGAGCGAATTATATTCCGTGGGCCGGTTGGTGGTTTTATCGCCCCACTCGGTCGCATTAGGCTCGGGCTGATCGGGCCGCCGCCCGGGATTGATGAATACGCCGATCATCACCGGCAGTTCGCGCCGAAAAATGAGATTGTCCATCACGTTCTGCGCCCGCATGTCCCCGTCAGGATTCATGAAAGCCTGCCCATCGTTGTAAATCATCAGGCTCGCTGGAACCGCAGGATCGTACTGCACGGGAACGTAAACCCAATACGTGTGCTGCGTGCCGGGATACGCATTGCTTGGCAACGTGAAGGGGCCGCGGATTTCGCCCTTGGGTACACCCTCCTGAGGCAAGGAATCAGGACCTAATTTATAGAATGCGTCAGGGTCAGGTGTCTGGGGCGGAGGAGCCTGGAATGCCGAAGGTATGCCGGCGGCATGCAGCCGGCAGCTGGCAAAATGAGTGCCCATAAGAGCCAGCGCGAAAGAAAGAAGAATTATTTTTAGCCTTGGATTCATGATGCGACAGACCATACCACAGTGCACTCAGGTGAAGTATCCCTTCGACGCCGTAAAGGCTGAGGGTTGGAGTTGTAGCGGTTATCTGAGTTTCGATTGAGCTAATTTGAGAACGGAAAGCGGTTAACACGGGAGGAGCACAACTCTCCCTGAAGTGCTCCCCACGCGTCTCCCGACCAATTACCCCCCACGACTTACTGGCACCTGGAACAACGGTGCCCCTATTGGTTAGAACAGGGGCATTTGAATTGGGATGGGCCTAACTACTCTGGGTAGTGCGCGGCGCGCCAGAATCGTTTCCCGGCAGTCCGCAATACGCAAATATACCTGTTTGCGTATCGAGGTTCAGCCTTTCTCGGCCAGTGTCTGGCTCGTGACTTTTTCGCGCGGTGGGTTTTCGGAGACGTGGTAGGGTGAAGAGACGGTGAAGATGCGCTGGTTGCCCTTGACCAGCAGGGTCCACTCGAGGAGGCGGCCGCGCTGGTTGTGCAGGAAATACTCGTACCAGCGGTCCTCGACCAGCTCGGGAATGACCACCACAATGCGGCGATCCGGATGCTTTTCCGAGAGTTCGAGGACGTACTGGACCAGCGGAACGATTATGAAGCGATACGGAGATGGAAGTACGAGGAACTGCGGCGGCTCGGCTCCGGCATCGCGGAAGGGACGTTCGACGTAACGCTCCCAGTCTTCGTGCAGCAACTCTGCGTGCTCGCCCGGTTCGACGTGAATGGCGATGATTTCCTTCGAGAGGCGCGACGCGAACTCCAGCGCTTGCTTGCTGACCTGGCTCCAGCGGTCGATGGGCACCACCACGATAGGAGGGCGGCCGTGGTTCGCGGGGACGACGGGCACGCAAGCGTTAGTGGCGACCAAGACGGCGTGATAGTGGCTGCGAACGATGCGGAAGAAAACGATCAACATAGGAATGAAGAGCAGAGTGATCCACGCGCCGTCGATGAATTTGGCGACGAGGACGACCATCACGGTGATTCCCGTAACCGTGCCGCCGAGGCCGTTCACCATGGCGCTTTTGAACCAGTGCGGGCCTCGTTTTTTGCGCCAGTGCACAACCATTCCGAACTGAGAGAGCGTGAACGCCAGGAACGCGCCCACGGCGTAGAGCGGGATGAGCCTGTCCGTTACGCCGCCGAAGGCGATGAGCAGGACTCCGGTAAGTACTGCCAGAACCAGGATGCCGTAGGTGTAGACGAGACGGCGCCCACGATAGGCGAAAGCATGAGGCAGGTAATTGTTCTGAGCGATGGCTTTGCAGAGGCGCGGAAAGTCGGCAAAAGCGGTGTTCGCTGAAAGAGATAGTACGAGCAGGATCGAGGCGATCGTGAGGTAGTAGAAAACTCCTTTTCCAAAGACAGCGGCTATGAGCATGGATAGAAGGCTTTGGTAGCCAGGCTGGCCGGGATCGGTGGCGGCGATGCCGTAAACCTTGACCAGATAGGAGATTCCCGCAAGCAGAACAGCCAGGAGAAAAATGATGACCGTGAGAGAACGCTGGGCGTTCTTCACGCCAGGTTCGCGGAAGGCTTTTACCCCGTTGCTAACGGCTTCGACACCGGTGAGCGCCGTGCAACCGCTGGAAAAAACCTTCAGGAGGAGCCATAAAGTGACGGCTTGCGTTACGGCTGGAGGCGGAGGCAATGGCGCAAGGGGCGCAGGATGGCCGCCGCTGAGGAATGTGCGAATCAAACCGCCGCCGATGGTGATGAGAAGAGTGCCGACAAAGAGATACGTGGGAACTGTGAAGATGGAACCGGCTTCGCGGACTCCGCGAAGATTGATGACCGTGATGATGACAAGAATGCCGACGCAGATCACGACGGTATGGGGGAGTAGTGAGGGAACTGCGGAAACGAGTGCGCCAACTCCCGCGGAAATACCTACCGCGGCAGTGAGAATGTAGTCCGTGAGCAGAGCGGCTGCTGCCAATAAGCTGGGGTAGGCGCCAAGATTGTATCGGGCAACCGTGTAGGAACCGCCGCCCCCGGGATAGGCTGCAATCGTTTGGCGGTAGGAAAAGTAGACGATGATCAGCAGCGTGATGATCGCGGCGCTCACGGGAACGATGTACTGAACGCCGAGCAAACCCAATGGAATGAGCAGGCTGAGGGCGGCTTCCGGGCCGTAGGCGGCCGAGCTGAGGCCGTCCAAGCCGAAAATGGGGATGCCTTGGAGCGGGCCGATCTGCTCCGCACGTTCGTCAGAGGTCTTGATGGGCTTGCCAACGAGTAGGTCGAGAATGTTCATGGGCGGCTCGGTCCGAAAGTTGAAGCGATTCCGGAGTGACCATTTGCAACGAGATTGGGGGGAAAGTCAACGGGAAGAAGGCGGTGACTTGTGATTCGTGACAGGTGGGAGAAGGCCGCTTCTTCAAAAGCGGGAACAAGGCTCCCGCACTCCAAGGAAGACTGTGTTACTTTATTGCTTCTTGCCTCCCATGAAGCTCTCCTCAGGCCAAATTCGGTTAAGCGCTTCCGATTTAAGCAATCATCTGGCTTGCAAACATTTGACCACTCTGGATTTGGGCGTTGCGCGGGGAGAGCTGACGGAGCCAGCCTGGGCCGCCCCGGACTTGAAGGTGATTCAGGAACTTGGGTTGCGGCATGAAGCGGCTTACCTCGCGCATCTTGCGTCTCAGGGACTGAACGTCGAGAACCTGGGGCACATCGATCATAAGAATGAAAAGCGGTTGGTGGAAGAGACGCTTCGCTTGATGGAATGGGGTGCGGATGTGATTGCCCAAGGGGCGCTGCGGGACGGCGATTGGTTTGGGCGGCCCGATGTTCTGAAGCGCGTGACGACGCCGAGCGAGCAGTGGAAGTGGTCGTACGAAGTGGTGGACACGAAATTGGCGCGGGAGACGAAGGCGACCACGATTTTGCAGTTGTCTTTATATTCGGAATTGCTGGCGAAAATTCAGGGGACGGCGCCGGAATTTTTGTGGGTCGTGCCGCCCGGCGTGGGATTCAAGGGCGAAAAATACCGAGTGGCGGAATATGCGGCTTACTACCGGTATGTGAAGGAGAGATTGGTCAGAGCGGTTAGGAAGGAGATTTTTGCTACTGAAGAAGTGACGAGTGGTGAGTGGCGAGTGCCGAGTGCGGAAGACGAAACGTATCCCGAGCCTGTGGAGCATTGCAATGTTTGCCGATGGTTCAAGGAATGCGATACGCGGAGGAGGGCAGACGATCACTTGTCTTTGGTGGCAGGGATTCGACGGCAGCAGAGGGATCAGTGCGAGAAGTGGAATGCGGGGACGATGGCGAAGCTGGCCGTCTTCCCTATTCCGTTGAAGGAAAGGCCAGCACACGGGTCCAAGTCGGGGTATGAGCGTGTGCGCGAGCAGGCGCGCGTGCAGGTAGAAGGGCGAACAGAGAACAAGCTGAAGCACGAGCCGCTGGCAGTGACGGAGGGCATGGGATTTTGCCGGTTGCCGGAGCCGGCAACGGAAGACATGTTCCTAGATTTGGAAGGCGATCCGTTCGTGGGCGAGCAAGGGCTGCAATATTTATTGGGGTTTGCGGTGAAGGGTGAGCACGGAGAGTTGAAATATGAGAAGCGGTGGGCGTTTAATCGCGAAGAAGAGAAGCGCGGGTTTGAGTGGCTGGTGGATGAAATTATACGGCGGCGGGAGGCCGACCCGAAGATGCATGTGTATCACTTCGGGGCTTACGAGCCGAGTGCGCTAAAGCGGCTCATGGGGATGTATGCGACGCGGGAAGACGAGATCGATCGGTTGTTACGGGCTGGCGTGATGGTGGATTTACACCAGGTGTTCAAGCAGGGTTTGCGTGCGAGCGTCGAGGAGTACTCGCTGAAAAAACTGGAAGCGTTTTACGACTTTCAGCGCGCTACGGCGCTTGATGAATCGCGAGTAGCGATGCGGTACGTGGAGCATCGGCTGGAGCTGGACTGGGGAGACGAAGAGTTGCCCGAACAGATTCGCGTGGCGATGGAGGGATATAACGCGGACGATTGTTTTTCGACGGCGAGGATGAGGGATTGGCTGGAGAAAGAGCGGCTAAAGCTGACCGCGACAGGAAAGATTGTAGAGCGTCCTCCCGAAAAAAGCGGCGATGCGAGCACGAAGTTGGAAGAAAAGCTGCACCGCGCGGCGGCGCTTACGGAACTCCTTTCTGCCGAAGTCCCCGTCGATCCCAATGCGCGTACGAAAGAGCAGGCAGCGCGGTGGCTCCTCGCACAGCTTTTGAGCTGGCATCGTCGCGAGGACAAACGAGCGTGGCAGGACGGCTACCGATATGCGGAGATGAATGACGAGGATTTGCTGGACGAGCGAGTAGGTCTGACGAAAATGAACTTCCTCGAAAGAGTGGAGGCGGGAAGCGGCAGGCAGGTTTGTACGGACCGATATTCTTTTGAAATGCAGCCCAGCAGCAATGTGCGGGCGGAGAAGGATCTGTACTTCGGCGATGAGAAATTCGGGACGGTGGTGAGGATCGATCACAAAAAAGGCGTCGTGGATATCAAAAAGACCAAGAAAAGCGAGGAGTTGCATCCCTACACTGTCTACATGTGGGATTCTCCGATTCCCACGGACGCGCAGGCGGGTTCGCTATATAGAATCGGGGCTTGGGTTGCGGAAAACGGGGTGGATGCGGTTGGCCGGTATCGGGCCGGGCGAGATTTGTTGCTGCGCGAGCCACCGCGGCTGGCAGGCGGAGAACGATTGCGGCAACTGGCGAGCGAGACGGTCGTGGACGCGGGGAATCGTATCGCAGCGGCGCTGGAAGATTCGGTTTTTGCGATGCAAGGGCCGCCTGGATCCGGGAAAACATATACGGGAGCGCGAATGATCTGCGAGCTGGTTGGCCGAGGAATGAGGATCGGAGTTACCGCGCTGAGCCACAAAGTGATTCGCAACCTGCTGGATGAAGTGGTGGACGCGGCGCATGAGTTAAGCATGGAGAATGTGCGCTGCATGCAGGTAGACAAGAATGGACAGGCGGACGAAGGAGTAGCAGTGATGAAGGAGAAGGAAGAAGGCTGGGAGACGCTGCAAAACGGAAGCGCGAACGTTGTGGGCGGGACATCGTGGGTATGGTCTCCGGAAAAGGCGTTTGAGATTTTGGATGTGCTTTTTATTGATGAAGCGGGACAGATGTCACTAGCCGACGTACTGGCGGTATCCCAAGCTGCTAAGAAATTGGTGTTGCTGGGCGACCCGCAGCAATTAGAGCGGCCGACGAAAGGGAGTCATCCGGATGGAGCGGAGAAGTCGGCGCTGGAGCATTTGCTGAACGGGCGGAAGACCATTGCCGAGGATATTGGATTCTTGCTGCCAGAAACATGGCGGCTGCATCCGAAAGTCTGCGAATACACTTCGGATCTCTTCTACGACAGCAAATTGAGTTCGCATGCGACTGCGCGCAACCGGGTGTTTGAGGGCCATCCATGGATTAAGAAAGCGGGATTGTGGTATGTGCCCACGAAACACGAGGGCAACCGGAATTCTTCGGCGGAGGAGGTTGAGGTGGTTGCGCGGATTGTGGAAGGACTGATGGAGATCGGGGTGAAATGGTTCTACAGCGCCGGGAACAGCCGCTCATTGAAAGAAGATGAGATTTTGATTGTCGCGCCGTACAACGCACAGGTGTCGGACTTGAAAGCACGATTGCCGAAGATGCGAATCGGCACGGTTGACAAATTTCAGGGGCAAGAGGCACCGGTGGTGATTTATTCGCTGACGACTTCTTCGCCGGAGGAGGCGCCGCGGGGGATGGAGTTTCTGTACAGCTTGAACCGGCTAAATGTGGCGACTTCGCGGGCGAAGACGGCGGTGATTGTCGTGGGAAGTCCGAAGTTGTTTGAGCCGGAATGCCGGACGCCGCGGCAGATGCAACTGGCGAATGCGTTGTGCGCTTACCGAGAAATGGCTACGGAAGTGGATACGCGCGAGATTTAGGAGAATAGAAGACAGCGTGCTGGGTGAAACCGAAGAAGGCAAACCGTAGAGGCACGGAGGGCAGAAATGCAAAGAGGGGATGCCAATTGGCGTCCCCTCTTTTTTTGCGTTTGGCGCGCTTGTTTGAGAGCTGGGTTAGAAGTCGAACTTCAGAGCCAGCTGAAGGATGCGCGGGTTGCCCACGGTGCTGGAATAGAAACCGAAATCGGGCGCACCGAAAGCGCTGTTGGGGGCGGTGAAGTTCGGATGATTGAAGACGTTGAAGGCTTCCGCACGGAACGTCATGTTGTATTTTTCCGTGAGCAGGAATTTCTTGCTGAGATACATGTCCCAAACCTGATCAAAGGGCGCGCGCAAGATGTTGCGGCCAAGATCGCCGTAAAGAGCGCCACCGCCGGGACCGATCGTGAAGGATTGATTGCCCGGGCCACCGTCAACATTGAGACCGGAAACCACGGTACCCGGTGCGAAGAATGTTGTGTTGGCAAAAACGGCGGAGTTGAGGACGCTCGTGCCAGTGAAATTTTCCGGACGGCTGCCGAGCATTACGTTAGACAGGCTGCCCACAAGGTTCGGATACGTGGCACCCGCGTTCGGTCCAAAAAGATTGGTGGGGCAACTCTGGCAAGTAATGGAATAGGGCAAGCCAGACTGGAAAGTTGTGAGTCCACCGACGGACCAGCCGCCGAGCGGATAGCGGAGAAGGCCTTCCTTGTGCCCCGGAATGGCATATTCGTAGGTTACGACAATGCGCTGAGGAACGTTGAAGTCAGACACCGCGCGCTGCCCACGGAGATCGAGCTGGTTATTGCTGGCGGCGCCGAGATCCTGATCGAAGCCGCCGGATTCATTGTCCATGGACTTCGAAAAGGTATAGGAAGCCTGGAGGAAAAGGTTTCCCTGGCGGTGATTGACGGTGAAGATAAACGCGTTGTAGCTGGAGTGGCCGAGATCGGTGACCTCGTTGAGGCCGCCGCCAGCGTCGAAGCCGAGAACACCGGCGCGGCCTTCGATATTGTTGATGGAGTTTGTGGTGATGGTGGTTTGGGGCACGCCATTGGCGCCACCGATGGTGATGGGATTTGCGGCGTTGACCAACAAAGCCTGATTGCGCTGGAGGCTGTCAATGAGGTGAACGCCTTCGGAACCGATATAGCCGACTTCGACGAAGAAGTGCTGCGGAAGTTCGCGCTGGACAGTGAGGTTCCAATTGCCGACGTACGGGGTAACCAAGTTACGAGCGAACGGGTTGACGCCCAGAGGAGTGCTGCTGAACGTTGGGTCACCATTCGCGTCGACGGCGGTGAGGGCAGGAGGCGCCGAATATAGCGGGAATTGATTCGCTGTCGGCAAATTGGGGAACGGGCTGGAAAGGGGTAGCGCACCACTGGCACCAAAGACATCGGGAGCGAGTTGGAAAAATGGCTCGCTGGTGATGAGCTGGAGGAGGGTCTGGCCGGAGGTGCGAACGAAATAGATACCATAACCGGCGCGAACGGAGGTTTTCCCGTCGCCGCGGACATCCCAGGCGAGGCCGACTCGGGGAGCAAAGTTATGATTGCTATTGCTGTAGAGAGTCGAACCGGACACACCGGGAGTGCCCTGGATGGCGCCGAAGTTGGCGCCAGAAGGCAAGATGAATCCGTTGAGGAGGCCGGGGCCGGCGTTTTCGCGGGCGATGATGTCCAGGCGAGACGGATCGAAATTGCCGACGCGGTCTTTGGTGTCGGTCAGAGGGCCGAGATAGTCATAGCGAAGGCCTAGATTGACGGTCAGCCTCCGAGTGATCTTCCAATCATCCTGGAAGTAACCGCTGAGATCGTTGCCGCGGAAATCTCTATTCGTGATGCCCGAACCGACGAAGGATTCGCCGTTGTTCAAATCGCCGAGCAGGAAACTCTGGAACGAATCGAAGAGAAGGAATCCATTCTCGGCGAAATTATTGAAGAGATTGATCTGGTAGCGGCGATATTCCCCACCGAAGCGGAAAGTGTGCTTGCCGCGAGTCCAGGAGAGAGTGTCAGAGAAGTGAAACGTGTTGTCGATGTCCTGCTGGTCGAAGTTGGTGGAGGCGCCGCCAAATTCGGGATTGATGTCGAAGGTGGCGAGGACTGGGATGTCAGGATTCGTGGCGGAGTTGAACCTGCTCATGCCAACGGAAGCCAGGGAAGCTGTGGGATCGGCCATATTCGAGAAAGTGATGCGGTTGTAGCCGAAACGCGCTTCATTAATGAGGTTCGGGGATAAGGTCGAGGTCCAGGAGATGGTCGCGAGGCGGTTAGTAACCGGCTCCACGTTTCCGGCGCCGAAACTGTTATTGGTAGAGGTTTGGCTATCCTCGCCGCCAAGAGGATTGAGCGTGTTGGAGTTGGAGAAGAAGAAGCGTTCAGAAATTTTGTTTTTCGTGCCGATGAGACGATCTACGTTGACGTTGAACTGATCTTCGTTGTAGCGAAGTGGTTCGGAGAAAGTGGCTTCGCCGAAGGTGCCGGGCGTTCCTGTGCCGGAAGGAATGAGGAAGCCGTTGAAATGTCCGGGGGCGTTGAGGAGTGCCAGGGCCACGGGATCCAAAGAGCCTGGTGTAAGACCAAAGGCGGATTCAATGTTTGCTTCGGTGCGTTGCGCTGGCAACACGGGGAAATCTGCCTGCGCCGCTCCGGCGACTCCGTTGATCTGGCGCGTGCCTTCGTAGGAGACAAAGAAGAAAGTGTCCTTTAACTGTGGGACGACCGCAGGAACCGGGCCTCCAAAATTTCCGCCGAATTGATTTTGTTTCAAGGCCGGCCGGGGAGTACCTGTGGCATTGAAGAAATAGAGGTTCGAGTTCATGTCGTCATTGCGGAAGAACTCGTAAGCTTCGCCGTGGTAAGCCGAAGTCCCGCTGCGAGTGAGTACGTCGACGTTACCGCCTGAAGTTTTCCCCTGGGAGGCGTCGTAGAGGCTCGTTTGCACGCGGAATTCCTCGAGGCTGTCGGGAGACGGGATGGGAACAGTACTGAAGTTGTTGCCCAGAAGCTCGTTTGAGTCCGTACCGTTGATAACGAGGTTGTTTGCCGTCCCGCGCTGACCAGCCACGTTAATGACGGCCTCTCCACGGCCCGCTTGCGTGGCGTCCGGCAACGTTTGCGAAGTGCCAGCATTGAGAGCCAACAAAAAGGTGAAATTGCGCGTAGACAGAGGAAGATCCTGCAAAACCTTTTCCGTGAGGACATTACCGAGCGTCGCGTTGGTGGTGTTCACGGTTTGCACGGCGTCGGCGGAAACAACGACCTCGGCGGAAACTTCGCCAAGTTCCAGCGCAACGTTAAGATTCGTGACTTCCGTGACATGCACGGCAACATCATGCAAGACCGCGCGGCGGAAATTGGGGCTCTCGACCGTTACATCGTAGTTGCCTGGATCGAGCAATGGAAACACGATGGTGCCATCGCCCGTGCTCGTCTTCGTCTGCGCGACTCCCGCTCCTGTTTTCGAGGAAATGGAAACTTTAGCCCCGGCAACGCTGGCGCCCTGAGGATCAGTAAGCGCCAGACGAATTGCGCCTTTCTCGGAAGTGATTTGAGCGGAAAGCGAAGGCGAGAAAAAGAAAAACAAAACCGCGGAAAATAAAAACAAAAAACCTTTCACGCTGCCACGTGAAATCATTGAATCCCCCCAGTGACCAATATTGGGCACTACCTTATGAGTTGCCCAGCCGAGAGTGCAATATTTCGATTATCTTACCGAACGGCCGGAAGAATCGTTTGCAGTCTGACGCTGATTGAGGTGCAAGCAGCTTTCCAAACGCGACTATTCTTGCGCGGCAATTACTTAGGCCCTTGTTTTCTTAAAGTTGTGCCGACAACGCGGAAAATTCTGTGATTGTGCTGAGCGGAACTCATACAGATACCCATATAACTGAGCGATTTATTTATGAATTTCAATGAGCATGCCCAAAAGCAATTGCAAACGCTTGGCGCCGATGCTTGCATTGATCGATGAAGAGGTGAAAAAAGATTTATAAAAAATTGAGAAATGCAAAGAGAGAGGCACTTTCGCGCGCCAGCGCGAGTCAAAGTTAGGCGACGAGCGGCTCCAGAGGCTAAACTGCGAGCCAACGCTTCTCAAACTCGCGCGAGCAAATCTATACCTGCTCAATGTGATGCGGATGAAAATAAAAAAGTTCCATCAGAAATCCGATCCGAGAACCGAAAGCGGCAACCGCGGAGAGAGTGCGAAGAAACGCGGCCCAGTGAGCAATGCGTTTGCGGCCCTGGGGCCGGGGCTCATTACTGGGGCGGCGGACGACGATCCATCGGGAATTTCCACGTATTCGGTGGCCGGGGCGGCTTATGGTTATGCGACGCTTTGGATTGCGCTGCTGACGTTTCCGCTGATGTCCGCGGTGCAACTGATGTGCGCACGGCTAGGAATGGTGACCGGGAGCGGACTGGGTGCGGCGGTGCGCAACAACTACCCGCGCTGGGTCCTGTGGGGCGCTTGCTCGATCCTGGTGATTGCGAACGTCATTAATATTGGAGCGGATCTGGGCGGGATGGCAGAGGCGACCCAGCTCGTTACAGGAATACGCCCCATTTTCTGGATTCCCTTCTATGTACTGCTGATTCTTGCGCTTTTGTTTTGGAGTTCCTACAAATCGATCGCTCGAATCTTCAAGTGGCTGACACTGTCGTTGTTCGCGTATGTGCTGGCATCGTTTTATGCACACCCAGATTGGAAAGCGGCGCTGGCCGTGACGCTCGTGCCCCATGTGGAATGGTCGCGGGGTTTCCTGGCCGTGCTTGTAGGAATTCTAGGGACGACGATTTCGCCCTATCTCTTTTTCTGGCAGGCAGCGGAAGAGGTGGAAGAAGAACGGGCCAAGGGACGAACGACGCTGGAGCAGCGGCAGGGTGCGACCGCGGAGGAATTAAAGGATGCGCGGACGGACACACTCGTAGGAATGTTTTTTTCGAACTTGATTATGTATTTCATTATTTTGACTACGGGCGCAACTTTGCACGCGCGTGGACAGACAAACATTGCGACGGCGCGGGAGGCGGCGGAAGCGCTGCGCCCCCTTGCAGGGAATGGCGCGTATCTGCTTTTTACCATGGGGCTGATTGGGACCGGGATGCTGGGCGTTCCGGTTCTTGTGGGATCGTCGGCTTACGCGGTGTCGGAAGCGGCCGGGTGGGAGGGATCCATGAGCGACCGGCCGAAAAAGGCGAGAGCGTTTTATCTAGTGATGACGTTAGCGATGGCGCTGGGCCTGGTGCTGAACTATATCGGATTAAACGCGGTAAAAATGCTGTTCTGGTCGGCGGTGATTAACGGGCTTTTGGCGCCGCCGCTGATTTTGCTGGTGATTCTGCTGACGAGCAACCGCAAAGTGATGGGCGAGCACGTGAACTCGCCGATATTGAAGTATTTGGGGTGGATTACGTTCGCGTTTATGGTTGCGGCTGCATTCGGAATGCTAGCCACGTCCTGAAGCCGCAACCTCTTCAGGAACGCTGCCTCCTCGCCCGACTGTACCGTCTTCTTTCCTGCTGCACAGGAAAGACCCTATAGACTGCAGTCCTGTGCATGCGAGAATGGCGCTGGCATCTGACGAGAATGCACAGCCTGCAGATAATCCTTGCCGCAGCGCCCACTGTCGCGCGCACCTTCCGGCGCTGGATCTTGCACCTCGGCGCGATAGGATTTATTCCCCTTGGACTTCTCGACAGTTCCGTGATTCCCGTGCCGGGGAGCATGGACGTCCTGACCATAGTCCTGGCATCGCGCGACGGGCGGTTGTGGCCTTACTACGCCGTGATGGCGACGGTGGGCTCGGTGCTGGGTTCTTTCCTGACGTACCGATTAGGACGAAAGGGCGGCGAGAAGGCACTCGAAAAGAGACTTTCCGCGAGAAGACAAAAGAAGATTTTCCAGATATTCGAACGGTGGGGATTTTCGGCCATTGCAATTCCCGCATTGTTGCCGCCGCCGATTCCGCTGGTGCCGTTTGTACTGGCGGCCGGAGCGATGCAGTATTCGGTGAAAAAATTTTTGTTGGCTATCACGCTCGGGCGGATCGTGCGTTATTCGATTCTGGCCTATCTGGCGAGCAAGTATGGAAGGAAGATGTTGCCGTTTTTGACGGCGCATGTTTATTGGGTTTTGGGGATCACGTTGGGGTTAACGGCCGGTGGGGTGGGTGCGTATTTTTTGTTTGGGCGAAACACAGAGAAGAAGAAATCGGAGCCGTAGAGACACCCCGAGGAGATCAGTGACGACCTTCCGGCTAAATGCCACCAACGGGCCCGGCGATGGTTTGCATCGTCAAAAAATGGGTTTGGGCGCTTGACAGAATTTGGGGCGTAAGCCTAGGCTGCGGCTGCGCAGTTCGTGCCGGTGGCGGAAGCCGGCAGCGACGGAGGCGAGTCATGTGGAACCGACGAATTCTGAACGTTGCGTTTGGCGTGATGGGAGGGCACGGAGGTTTGTTGCTCATTTCGGTTGCCGTGGCTATGGCGGCGCTCGCCACGCCGTGGGATGTGGCTGCTGCGGAAGAGTATGGCGTCGTAGTGGAACGAAATGTTCCGGCGAAGATGCGCGACGGCGTGATTTTGCGCGCGGATATTTACCGGCCCAGGGCTGACGGGAAGTTTCCCGTGCTGCTGGTGCGGACGCCCTATGACAAGACGCAAGAATCGTCTTTCGGAATGAAGGGCGCGGCGCGCGGATATGTTGTGGTGGAGCAGGACGTGCGCGGCCGGTTTACGTCGGGCGGCGAGTGGTATGTATTCAAGAACGAATCGCTGGATGGTTATGACACGGTGGAATGGGCGGCTGCGCTGCCTTATTCGAATGGGAAGGTGGGGATGTTCGGCGGTTCGTATGTGGGAGCGACGCAATATCTCGCCGCGATCGCGAAGCCACCGCACCTGGCGGGGATTTGTCCGACCGTGACGGCGTCGAATTATCACGATGGTTGGACGTATCAAGGTGGGGCGTTCGAACAGTGGTTCAATGAATCGTGGACGACGGGTTTGGCGATGAACACTATGCGCCGACGCCTGGAGCAGAGCAGCGCCCTGGGTTGGACGAAGATTCTGCCACTGAGAGATTTTCCGGCGATTGAATCGCCATCCGCTGTGGGGATTGCGCCGTATTTTACGGATTGGCTAGAGCACCCGAACTACGACGATTATTGGAAGGAGTTGTCGATAGAGGACCATTACGCAAAGATTCAGGTGCCGGTGCTGAGCTTCGCAGCGTGGTATGACATTTTTCTGGGCGGTTCCCTGCGAAATTATTCGCGCCTGAAGACGGAAGGCGGAACCGACGCAGCAAAGCGTGGGCAGCGCCTGATGGTCTACGTGGGCGGGCACGCGGGAGGTAACGACAACCGATGGGTCGGCGCGGTGGATTTTGGCGAGAAACTGCCGATCGATCAAGACGCGATTACGCTGCGCTGGTACGACTGGCTTTTCAAAGGCCAAGCGAACGGCGTAGAACAAGAGAAGCCGGTGAAACTATTCGTGATGGGAAAGAACGAGTGGCGTGACGAGGAAGATTGGCCGTTGGCGCGCGCGAAGAGCACGCGGTACTACCTGCATTCCGCCGGGGGAGCGAACGGGCTCTTGGGAAGCGGTTCTCTAAGCACGACACCTCCGTTGGAAGAAAAAGCCGACCAGTATGTTTACGACCCGGCTGATGCAGTGCCGACGATAGGCGGATCGCTATGCTGCGGCGCACCGCCACCGCCGGGCAACGGTCCACAAGATCAGCGGCCTGCCGAAGGACGCGCCGACGTGCTGGTGTTCACGACCCCGGCGTTTCCGAAAGATTTTGAAGTGACTGGGCCGGTGACACTGGATTTATATGTGAGTAGCTCGGCGGTGGACACGGACTTCACGGGCATGCTCGTGGACGTGTGGCCGAATGGATTTGCGCAAAACTTGACGAGCGGGATTTTGCGGATGCGC
This sequence comes from Betaproteobacteria bacterium, assembly GCA_903970165.1. Lineage (GTDB taxonomy): Bacteria > Acidobacteriota > Terriglobia > Acidiferrales > UBA7541 > Acidiferrum. The sequence goes on along the minus strand of CAJCHZ010000054.1, from coordinate 223,954 downwards.
TACCGGAATTCGCAGGAGAAGCCGGAATTGGCGAATCCGGGTGAGACGTATCACATCACCGTTGACCTCTGGGCGACGAGCAATGTCTTTTTAGCCGGACACAAGCTGCGGCTCGAAGTCTCCAGCAGCAATTTCCCGCGCTTTGACCGGAACCTCAACACCGGGGAGACACAAGCGCGAGGGACGCGGATGATCAAAGCTACGAATGTGGTTTATCACGACAAAGCGCATCCTTCCGCGTTGATTCTGCCCGTAGTTCCGTGAACTGATCCGGGAGTTGCGACTTACCGGGCCCTGCCAGCATCTAAACCATGCTCAGGAGGCTCCTCTATTGACACTCTACGAGGTCAGGTCTACACTACGGAGTTTTTAGATGGCCCCGAAAGCAGACAGAGGGGCGGGACTTCCATGGACAAGAAAAGGCTCGACTACTACAAAAAGAAGTTACAAGTGCGGCGAGAAGAATTGATGAAGACGATCGCCCGCACGCAAGAAGAGGGGCGAACCGCGGATGAAGATCCGACGGTGGACCTCGCGGACAAAGCGGCGAACTCCTATACCAAGGAGTTTCTCTTTGGCATGACCAACACCGACCGTACCATCCTGAACATGATTGATGCGGCGCTGAAGCGCATCAATACGGACGACTACGGAGTGTGCGCCAATTGCCAGGAAGAGATGCAGCAGAAGCGGCTCGAGGCGGTGCCCTGGGCCAAGCACTGCATCACCTGCCAAGAAAAGATGGAGCAGGGACTGCTGTAAACGCCACCAGGAAAGACGGGACGAGCGGCCAGCCTGAGAGGGCTGGCCCTACGCTTTTATAGCTCGATTCCGCATAATTACCTTAGCGTACATTCCCTCTTTCTCCGTTCAGTAACGAAGAGTAGATTGCTTCCTGCGCATGGGAGAACGCTCCTCCATGGCGGTCGCAGGGCGTGCGCGGAGGGGTGTGGGCGCTTGGCTGGCGGAAGCTAGCGGTGCGGTCGTCAGCGTGTTTTTTCCCGCACGGTGCCGGATTTGCGATCCGTTGTTAACGGGAGGCAGCCCGGTTCCTATTTGCGAAGAATGCCTGGATTCCTTTGAGGCAGTTCCTGACAGAAAATGCAAGATTTGCGGGCAACCCGTCCCCGCCTTGTCCGAGACTGAAGAGGAACAGCTGGTGTGTCCCGCGTGCCAGGAAAAGACTTACGCGTTCGAGCGGGCGCGGAGTTAGGGAATTTACGACGGGGCGCTGGTGCGCTCAATTCTCCTATTGAAGTGGGAGCAGATCGCGCCTCTGGGAGCGTGCTTCGCGGAACGCCTGGTCCGGGATCATGTCTGCGGACGTGGTGGTACCCGTGCCGCTGCACCGAGACCGCGAACGAGAGCGGGGGTATAACCAGGAGCGGCTTATTTCCAAACCGTTGGCCAGTTCAGCTGCGGTTGCCGCATAAAGCCGTCTCGCGGATGAGAACCCGCCCCCGACCGGACAAGCAGATCCTCAGCCTGGCAGAGCGATGGGAGTCGGTTCGTGGCGCTTTTGCCACACGTCCAGGCAGCCAGGTTGACAATAAGCGCGTCTTACTGGTAGATGAAGTAATGACGACCGGGGCAACGCTGGATGCCTGTGTGGGAGCCCTTTTGGAATCGGGAGCCAAGTCGGTACTAGGACTTACGGTAGCCCGAGCCGCAAAGAATCGACGGCCGCACCGGTCCGTGGTAACCTAGGTGAGACGGTTCGCAAGTTAAGGTCGCGCGATGAGCGCAAACCGGCCCAAGTCGGGAGATTTCCGGGGGCGGCCTGCCCCTGAAGTAGGCGGAGGCGCTGTGCCTGGCGCTGAGAGTCCCGCAGGTAGTAGATCCCACAACCCAATTTTACCGAGGCGTGCCTCGTTGATGCAGGAGCCCGTGCTTGTGCTCAACGCGACGTACGAGCCTATCAATGTGACAGCGGTTCGGCGCGCCATGGTGCTATTGCTCAAGGGCGTAGCGCAGGCGGAGGAGATGCACAGCTCGGAAGTGCATTCGGCGGCGCACGCGCATCGAGTGCCATCCGTAATTCGGTTGCTGGCTTACCGGCATATTCCGCAGCAGAGCCGAGCGCTATCGCGGAAAAACATTTTGCTGCGGGATCGCAATACGTGCCAGTTCTGCGGGCGGATTTTCCCAAGCTCGGAATTGACGCTGGACCACGTTGTGCCGAGATCGCGCGGCGGGCGGTCTTCTTGGGAGAACCTGGTGGCTTGCTGCTACCGCTGCAACAACAGCAAGGGCGACCGGACGCCGGAAGAAGCCGGGTTTAAATTGGCACGACGGCCACGGCCGTTCACGTTGCATACGTCCCGGCAGCTGATGCGGCTCATCGGACATCGCGACGAGAGGTGGCGTAAGTACCTGTTTTACTAAGCATTTCGGCCTAAAAAACAGTTAAGAAGAAATTTTCGAAGAAATGGAAACCTTTTTTGCTGGCATGCATCTAAATTAACAACTAACCACTTCGAGGACACACCCCGGGAGGCAGCCAAGGTACACACCTTGGCTGCTTCTCTCCTTTTGGGCCGCCTTTTTTCACTTCTGCTATTTCTCTGAAGCAAGGATTCGAGCAATTTGCGTTGCCGCGCAAACAAGAGCGAGACGACTTGCGCCCTTACAGATATCGACCTCAGAGGGTTTCTGTTGGTTTGCCGACCGGCGCCATGTAGAAACTCTTTAGAGCGGCTTCTTCGTCGGGAAATTCCGGGAACATTTCGTAGAGATGTGTAACTTTTAAAACCTGCTGGACATTGCGCGACAGTCCAACCACTCTCATTTCGCCGCCGCCTTTCAGGACGGTGACGTAGATGCGCGCGAGTTCGCCGATTCCGGAACTGTCCAGATAGTGCAAACCGCTCAAATTGAGAACGAGATTCTTGCGGCCTTCGGCGAGAAGACGCGAGATATTTTCGCGGAGAACGCCGACTTCAAAAAAAGTGAGGCGCCCGCGAAGTTCGATAAGGGAAGCCTGCGGGGAATGCCGTATGGTCGCGGAAAACTCCACTCTGTTCGCTCCTGGTGGCTGGCAGGGATAATTCTACTTGGGCGGGGCAAGCGGGAACAGATTATTTCGAAAATAAAAATTTGTGGCGAAAAGTCGGAATAGGGCAGTGGCTCAGGGGGCGGCTCGCCGGAATTGTTCTTTACTGGCGCATGACGACACGCATGCGGCGACGCCAGCTTTCCGCGAGTCCGACGCGCGTTGCCTCCCGTTCGGGCGGCAGAAACCGGAGAAGCGTGTCCGTTACAGGATGAAAGCGAAGCGCCGGCGCAACGAGATAGACGAGAGGCGGAGCCTTCTGGAGTTCGCTACCAGGGAAATATCCGTAGCGGGAGATGATAGATGTAATAAGTGTTATTTATTATAAGTAAATAGGATTCCGGAAACCGTCAAGCGGGGTTGCTGAACGTTCCAGGTATAAGGGATATGCTCGAAGGAAACTTCGAAGTTGCGCCCCTCGCCCGGGCCCAGCGGCGGCGCAGGTTGCAGAAACAACGATCGGGATTCTCGTAAAACGTTCTGGCCAAACTGGTCAGAAAATTCAAGGTTCACTTCCACGTTGGCGAGCGGTAAACCGCCGCCATTCGTGAGGCGTCCGGAAATCGTGGTGACTTCCTGATTCAGGAAATTCTCAGCGCGGCTCATCGTAAGGTTTTCGATTAGTAGTTTCGGGGCGTAGGCCTGTTCCGCGGCGCCGAATGGAAGATGTACTTCGCGAGTGGCAGTTGCGGAATGCCGTTCAGTGCCGGGCCACATCAGAATGATGAGTGCGATCGCAATCGTGGCAGCGCCCATCCAGAGGATCCAGGAACGGCCAGGTTTTGGTTGCGGCTGATCGAGCGTTTCCTTGTGCAATGTTTCAGGCATGCATTGCGTCCAAAGAAAGATGCTGGCCTGAATGTGTGCGGGCGTCAAGAGTGCGGAGCAAAGTAGGGAACGAGCTCAAGGGGCCCTTTACCGGCCACAATTTAGCGGACTCATTTTACCGGCCGACAACAAGACGCTGAACCAGAGGTTCAGGCAGGTGGGCAGTCCGCATGCGGTCCTGCACGGAAGTAATGTCATAAGGAACGCGCCAGAATTCCACGGTTTGATGCTCGAGGTCGGCAATGGCGAACCCCGCGCGCGGATCGCCGTCGCGCGGTTGACCGACGGAACCGGGATTCAGCAGGTAACGACGCGGCTGCTCGATACGCAATGCGGAAAAAGGCTCGGAGGGACGCGGACGAATCTGAAGAACCTCGAGATTGGCGTCCTCATAAGAGAAACCACCTTGATGGTGAGTGTGGCCAAAGAACGTAACTTCGGCGGAAGAATCGAGAAGCCCGTCGAGAGCTTGCGCGGGCGTGAACACATATTCATCTTCATCTTGAAACGCGCCGTGTACCAAAACGATTCCGTCGGTGGCAAACGGGCCGGGAGGCAGAGCAGACAGCCAGGCAAGATCCTCGGCGCTTAATTGGGAGCGAGTCCAGTCCACGGCAGCTTTTGCAACGGGATTGAAATCGCTCGTATCCATGAGGCCCGCGACGGCCTTGTCATGATTGCCGCGAATGGTTTCCGTGCCGAGTTCGCGCAGCCGAGCGACGACCTCGTGCGGGTCGGGTCCGTAGCCGACGACGTCGCCAAGGCACACAGACACGTCCCAGCGCCCCGCAGCACAGTCGAGCGCCGCAGCAAACGCCGTTGCATTGGCATGAAGATCACTCAGAACAAGTATGCGCATTCACCCTGTCCGCAAAATTCCATTGAGTATAGATGAAGCCGGGAGGCGATGCACCTTTCGATCACGAAAGGTGTTTCGGAAATAACGTTATGGGACAAAGGATCTTGCGGGAAATCAAGAATATTTAGCAAAAATTGAGAAATCGGGGCACCCAAACAGCATGGCAAAAAGCATCCCATTGCAAACCAAGCAAATAATTAGCGAGATTCCAGAAGAAAATCTGATGACCGACGAAACATTAGCGTGGGCCGACTCGTCTATACAAGTGCAGCCGATGGAGCTGCGCAGGTAAGCCAGAGACTTCAAGAAAAACCCCGCGGTGGCAGCCGCGGGGCGATGACACGCAGTCTTTCCGGCCGTTAGTCCAGGAAGAACGAGGTGTCTTGCGGGTGAGACTACTCGCCCCGGGCATCCGTGTCAACTCTGTTCCGCTTGCGCCGGCAGCTGAAAGTGCGGCTGACTTAATTCCGACGGAAAGGAAGTTGACACCCATGAAATTCAATTCGCTTGTCCGCAGTGCAGCGCTGGTGGCGGCGTTGGCGTGTACCGTGCCACTCCTCGCGAAACCCATCACCAAAACCATCAACATCACGCAATCCGCAAAGATCGGCAAGGCCGACCTGCGCGCGGGGGAATATCGCCTGATGATTGATGGAAACAAGGCCACAGTGCAGAAGGGCAGCCAGGTTCTGGCTGAATCCGAAGGCCGCTGGGAAGACCGCAACACAAAAGCGGCGTACGACTCCGTTCTGGTTGGCGACAATGGCCAGGTAAAGGAAGTTCGTTTTTCGGGACAGTCTCGCGTTTTTGTTTTCAGCGAATAAGTAAGGAGTTTTTGTGAGTCCTATGGAAACGACGAGTGGGAGGCTGCACCCAATGGTGGCCTCCCTTCTCGTCTTATGCGCAGCGCAAATTTTGAAATGGCAGTAGCCGTTTTCGGCAGCTGGCGAAATGATTTCTCGAATTGCCTTAGGCTTCAGAAGAATTTGTCCACTTTTGCAGATACACTCTTCCGCTGGCAGCCGCTAACGAATCAGCATGCAATCGCCGTAGCTGTAAAAGCGATAGTCCGCTTCGACGGCGTGATTGTATGCGCGCAGCACGTTTTCACGCCCCCCGAATGCGCATACCAGCGCGAGCAGCGTCGAGCGCGGAAGATGGAAATTCGTCAAAAGCGCGTTCACTACGCGGAAATGAAATCCCGGATAGATAAATAGCCGCGCATCGGCTTTGCCCGCGAGCAATAGGTCGGCTGAGCCGGATTCCGCGGAGCGCAACGCGGCAGCTTCCAGAGCCCGAACTACCGTCGTGCCAATAGCAAGAATCGGCCGGCCCGCGGCGCGGGCTTGCATAATGCTGCGTGTTGTTACTTCCGGGATCTCGTAGGCCTCCGAGTGCATTACGTGGTTTTCCAGCTCTTCGGCGTGAACTGGTTGAAATGTTCCTAAGCCGACCTCCAGCGTCAGTTCGCAGATCTCGACCCCGCGCTCTCGGATTTTTTGCAGAATTTCCGGCGTGAAGTGCAAGCCGGCTGTCGGAGCGGCAATTGCCCCGGGCTGTTTGGCAAAAACAGTCTGGTAGCGCTCGCGGTCAGAAACCTCGTCCGTGCGGTGGATATAAGGCGGCAGCGGGATGTGTCCAAGGCCTTCCAGATGCTCCTGGACGTCTCGTGTGTCACGTGAAACAAATCGTATCGTGCGCGAGCCCAGCTCCCCGCGTGCAACGACCTCCGCTTCGAGTTCCCCCTGGCCAAACAAGACGCGTTCCCCAATTTGCATCTTTCGGCCGGGACGGACGAGTGCGTCCCAGGTACGTGGGTCAAGCCGACGCGTAAGGAACACCTCGACTTTACCGGTCCGGTGCTCTTCCCGCGTGGCGTGCGAGGGACTTTGCGAGTGGACTCCGGCACGGCGCCCAAAAAGCCGTGCCGGTATAACGCGCGTGTTGTTAAGGACGATCAGTTCGTCGCCGCGAAGCAGGCCCGGGAAATCGGCAAATAGGCGGTCTTGAACCGCGCCATTGGCTCTCGAAATTGTAAGAAGCCGCGAAGCGTCGCGGCGTTCGAGAGGCCGCTGGGCGATCTGGCTGGCAAGAAGATCGTAATCGAAGTCGTCGAGGCGCATCAGAGGGGCAGTTTAGCAGCATCTCTAGTTTGGATTTGCGAGAAACGAGTGGGAGGCAGTCCATCGCTCTGAACTCACGGACGGTTGAGAAAGTCTGGGAAGCCAAGAAGACTTGGATATTCGCATTCTATTGATAATAAATGGCTTAAATTATTGGCCAAGGGATCTAAAATTTATATTGACAACGCGACACTCATATAATATTATCCCAACTGCATTAAGTTCAAATCGCAGGAGACAGAACAATGAGAGCATTTATTAATCGGTGGGAGCCTTCCGGAAGGACTTCTACCCTTCAAGAGCAGGTCAATCGCTTGTTCAGTGATGTGTTGGAGCGTTCCAGTGAGGAATCCAGCCTCACGACTTGGGCGCCGGCCGTAGACATCTACGAGACCGAGCATGAGTTGGTCGTTAAAGCCGATCTGCCGGACGTGAATCCCCAGGATCTCGACATTCGGGTCGAGAACAACATTCTGACGATTCGCGGCGAGCGCAAGTTCGAGAAAAAGGTCAACGAAGAGCAGTATTTGCGCGTCGAGCGTGCCTATGGCTCGTTCAGCCGCAGCTTCTCGCTTGCCAATACCGTGAATTCGGAAGCCATCAAGGCGGACTACCAGAACGGAGTGCTGGAGCTGACGGTTCCGAAGCGCGAGGAAGCGAAACCAAAGCAGATCAAGGTGAACGTCGGGACGCCCGCGGTGGCTATGGCTGCCGGAGCAAAGTAAGGCAGGACAGAGTTGTAGTATAGAGGGGCTGGCTTAAAGAGCCGGCCCCTTTTTGTCGCAAGCGATGAAGTTTTGGAGTGAGGAAGAATCATGTTGCGATTTGACAAGATGACATTGAAAGCGCAGGAAGCGCTGCAACAAGCGAACGAGGTCGCGGCCAATCACGAAAACCAGCAGATTGAGCCGGTGCATTTGCTAGCGGCCCTGGTCTCGCAGACGGACGGTGTAGTTCCCTCGTTGCTGACGCGGCTGGGAATCCACAGCGAAGTTTTGGCGCAAGAGATTGGGCGGGAGATGGCGCGCCTGCCAAAAGTACAAGGCATTGCCCAGCAGCATTTGGGAAAACCGTTGAACAACGTTCTGGAACGCGCGTTTGATGAGGCCGAGCGATTCAAGGACGGGTACGTTTCGACAGAGCATCTTTTTCTTGCCCTTGCCGGCCAGGATCGCGATCCCGCGGGACAGCTGCTCACGAGGCAAGGCGCCTCGCATGAAGCAATTTTGCAGGCGCTGACGAGCGTTCGCGGGACACAGCGTGTGACGTCACAAAATCCGGAAGCTACTTACGCTTCCCTGGAAAAATACGCGCGCGACCTGACGGATCTGGCCCAGCGCGGCAAACTCGACCCCGTGATCGGGCGGGACGAAGAAATTCGCCGCGTGATGCAAATCCTCGCGCGGCGTACCAAGAATAATCCAGTACTCATCGGCGAGCCAGGCGTGGGAAAGACGGCCATTGTCGAGGGACTGGCACAGCGCATCGTGTCCGGCGATGTGCCGGATGTATTGAAGACCAAGCGTCTCGTGGCGCTCGATTTGGCCGCGTTGGTGGCCGGCGCCAAATTCCGCGGAGAATTTGAAGAACGCCTGAAGGCCGTCTTGAAGGAAATCAGCGAAGCGGAAGGGCAAATCATTTTGTTCATCGACGAATTGCACACGCTCGTGGGAGCGGGCGCGGCCGAAGGCTCGATGGACGCCTCGAACATCCTGAAGCCCGCGCTGGCACGCGGCGACTTGCGCGCGATTGGCGCAACCACGCTCAATGAATACAAGAAGTACATCGAGAAGGACCCCGCCCTGGAGCGACGGTTTCAGCCGGTCCTCGTCAGCGAGCCCACCGTCGAAGATACGATCGCGATTCTGCGCGGCTTAAAGGAGCGCTACGAAGTTCATCACGGCGTGCGCATAAAGGATGCGGCGATTCTAGCTGCTGCCACGCTATCGCACCGCTACATTTCTGACCGATTTCTGCCGGACAAAGCGATTGACTTGATTGACGAGGCCGCTGCGAGCCTGCGCATGCAAATTGATTCGCTTCCTGTGGAGATTGACGAAATCGAGCGGCGCATCCTTCAGCTGGAAATCGAGCGGCAATCCCTGTTGAAAGAGACCGACGCGCACTCGAAAGAGCGCCGGAAACAGATCGAGCAAGAGCTGGCGAAATTGAAGGAAGACTCCAGCGCCCGCAAGGCACGATGGCAAGCGGAAAAAGACGCCATCACGAAAATCCGCGAGCTCAAAGGAAATATCGACCAGCTTAAGACAGAAGAACAGAAGTTTGAGCGCGCGGGGGAGCTGGCAAAGGTGGCGGAAATTCGCTACGGCAAGATTGCCGCCGCCGAGCGCGAACTAAAGCAAGCCGAAGAACGCTTTGCCTCGGTGCAAAAAGATTCGCCGATGCTCAAGGAAGAAGTCGACGAGGAAGATATCGCGAAGCTGGTCAGCAAATGGACAGGAATTCCCGCTGGCCGCCTGATGGAAGGCGAAGCGCAGAAGCTCGTACACATGGAGGAGCGTCTGCGGCAACGGGTCGTTGGGCAAGAAGATGGGCTCGGACGTGTTGCTAACGCGGTTCGCAGGAGCCGTGCTGGATTATCCGACGCTAAGCGGCCAATCGGCTCATTCATTTTTCTCGGACCGACCGGCGTCGGAAAAACCGAACTCGCTCGGGCACTCGCTGAATTTCTCTTCGACGACGAAAAGCTCATGATCCGTATTGACATGAGCGAGTACATGGAAAAGCACAGCGTCTCGCGCCTAATTGGCGCTCCTCCAGGCTACGTTGGGTACGAAGAAGGCGGCCAACTCACGGAGCAGGTGCGGAGGCATCCATACGCGGTGATTTTGTTCGACGAAATTGAGAAAGCGCATCCGGATGTCTTCAACGTTCTTCTGCAGATTCTCGAAGACGGCCGTTTGACCGACGGTAAAGGCCGCACGGTGGATTTTCGCAACACGGTTCTAGTGATGACCAGCAATGTGGGCTCCGCGGCCATCTTCGAGCTTTCCAGCAAAGATCCCGAATACGCGCGCAAGGAAGCCATGGAGGCCTTGCGAGCGGCATTCCGCCCGGAGTTCATCAACCGCATTGATGAGATTGTGATTTTCAATCCGCTCGGCAAGGAACAGCTCAGCCGCATCGTCGGGCTGCTCTTGAAAAACGTCGAGAAGCTGCTTGCGGAACGGCAAATCACACTGGAGCTGACCCCGGCCGCGACAGATCTGCTACTTCGCGAGGGCTACGATGCCGCCTACGGGGCACGGCCCCTGCGGCGAACGATTCAGCGATTGATCCAGGATCCGCTGGCGTTGCAGATTCTCGAAGGCAAAGTTCTGCCCGGAGACCACATCAAAGTGGATCGCGACGGCCAGAAGGACGCCATGCGTTTCGAGCGCTTCAAGGCGAAACAACCGGCAGCAGCTGCCAGAATCTAATACAGTATGGGAGAGGAAACTCGCAAAAGACCTCCTCTCCACTTACTCTGTTGGAGCGCTATTGCGTTTGTGGTTCTTTAGGTGAAGAAGGTACGTTATGAGAATTTTTCGAACGACATTTCTACTGGTCGCACTGACGCTGTTCCTTATGGTGATCGGCGCCGTGATCGGCGGACGCAATGGCATGACCATCGCGCTTGGGATTGCCGTTTGCACGAACGCGTTCGCATACTTCTATTCCGACAAAATTGCCTTGGCTTCCAGCGGAGCGCAGCCAGTAACGCGCGAACAGTTGCCGCGTCTCTACGCGGTCATGGAGCGGCTGGCTGCAAAAGCCAGCATTCCTGTTCCCAAGTTGTACGTCGTGCCGGACGAAGCTCCCAATGCGTTCGCGACGGGAAGAAATCCGCACCACGCGTCGGTGGCCGTAACCCAAGGCTTGCTGGAACTGATGAACGATGACGAACTCGAAGGCGTTATCGCCCACGAACTGTCGCACGTACGCAACTACGACATCCTAATCAGTTCCGTTGCAGCCACGCTTGCTGGAGCCATCACTTGGATTGCCCACTGGGGCATGTGGTTTGGCGGTGGCGATGAGGAAGATCGCCGAGGAAGCGGGGTTCTCGGCTTGTTGCTGTTTTTCCTGGCTCCCATTGGCGCGATGCTGCTCCAGCTTGGACTTTCGCGTCAGCGGGAATACTCGGCAGACTCGACCGGAGCGCAAATGGTCGGGAACCCTTATGGGCTGATCAGTGCTCTACAGAAGCTCGGTGCGTACAACAAGCAAATCCCGACGACGGCGATTTCCCCATCCACCTCAGCTTTGTGCATCGTTAAGCCGCTCTTTGGCGGGGGAGGATTGTCCTCTCTTTTCAGCACCCACCCACCCCTCGAAAAACGCATCGCCATACTCAAGGAAATGACCGTCGTCCCCAAGCGCTAAGGATAAGGGGCACCCTGTTTGGCCATTTCGTGAATTCGCTGAGTAATCTTTCCCCGGGACTTTTGAAGCGGCTTGTCGTAGACCTCTTGGTAGCCTTGTAAGCTACTGATTCTGCATTCGTTAAAATCCCTGCGTCCCGTGGGTCATTTGGTGAATCAAGTGCAGTGGTAGTCCGTGCATAGAGACACATGCGGGGTCAACGGGGGACCGCAGTTATGAGCTGTCGAGACACTATCCATTTGATTTGTTGGTACTTAGAGGGAAGATTGTCACCGCCAGTGGCAAGCGAGATCAAGCGGCACTTGGACTCTTGCGCCGATTGCCACATGGTTTTGGACGCGGCCATGAGCACTCTGGACCGCTATTTTACACCTGTAAAGGGTTCCGACGAGGAGCCTGCGCCGCGAGCGGCCTAGAGTATTTCCTGTAAGTCATAGCCGTATAATAACTTGCCTGGAAAAAGCGCGCCAATGCGCGCTTTTTGCGTTTAGTGCATTTCAGAACTCTCTACCCTTGACCAGGCCCCTCGAAGAACCGCAAAATTTACCGAAGGACGGCCAACTAAGTAATCTTTACTAGTACTAGTACGTATAAATCCTCCGCCAGCGTGCTCCCATCGACGCGACAACCCTATGGATTCATTCAGGTTAAGCCGTCAGCCCCAGAAGAAAGACATTTGGCGTATCGGATGCACTTTTCTGAAGCCACAAGGGGCAAAGCCCCAAAGGAGAATGAAGTTATGAGCGAGTTTCAGGAATCCTCGAATCAGACCATTACCGAAACCCCACGCTGGGTGGGTATAGCTGTTGCGGTGCTGGCCGGAGTTTCCCTGCTTGGCTTGGGAGTCGGCTACAGCGCGCTCAACCACGCGAACAGCATCGAGCAATCGACGCAGACCTCTTTGAAGCAGTCGAATGACGCACTTGCGCAGCGGCTGGCCAAAGAGGATGAAGTGAATCAGGCACTGCAAAGTGATCTGAAGGTGGTAACGGACAAGCTGAACCTGACGCAAGGCGAACTGATCGCCGCGCGCAAGCAGGACAAGAACGCGACCGCCGCCGTGGATCAGAAGGTCAATGGGTTGGCGTCGTCAGTAAAGGCCGAGCTTGCCAACAAGGCCAACAACGAGGACGTGAATAAGCTGAATGGCGACGTCAGCGGTGTGAAGTCTGATTTGGACGCTCAAAAAAACAACCTGCAAATGGCGCGCAGCGAGATGGGCACGCTTATCGCGCGCAACCATGATGAGATCGACCAGCTTCGCCGCATGGGTCAGCGCGACTACTTTGAGTTCACCGTGACTCGCAAGGCTGGCCAACAAAAAGTGGGCTCGATCCAGGTTGAACTGAAGGACACCAATACCAAGAAAAACCAGTTCACCATGAATGTGCTGGCGGATGACCAGAACTTCGAAAAAAAGAACCGCTCCGTCAACGAGCCAATTTTCTTCTACACCGGTGGCACCCGCACCGCGCTGGAACTGGTGGTTAACAAGGTCACCAAAACGACGGCGACGGGCTACTTGAGCATTCCTAAGGCAACTGCAACAACGGCTGCCAGCACTGCCAACTCGGGACAGTAAGACAGGTAAATACCTAACGCTTCTCGATGAGGGGACAAGGAGAGGGAGGGTTCCAGAGGGCCCTCCCTTTTTCTTCTCGGTGACGGAACTTTCAGACGGGCAGAGCTTTGACTCCGCCCGTTTTCGTTTTTGAAAGAGCGCAGGATTCCGCTACGATGGAACCTCGCCATGACGACGACACTATTACACGTGGGACGAGCGCTGACACCCGCGACCGAAATTCCCGACGCAGGCATCCTGATTCGCGATGGAGTGATTGAGGAGTTTGGACTCCGGGAGGGCATGCATCTCCCGCCTTCGGCCGAAGAGATTTCCGCTCTGGACAAGACCGCGATTCCTGGGTTTTTGGACATACACATCCATGGAGCCGGCGGGCATGACGTCATGGAGGGTACCGAGGAATCGATCTCGGCCGTATCAAAGATGGTGGCGCGGCACGGCACAACCTCTTTTGTGGCCACCACGGTTACAGCGGGTACGGAAGATACGGTGCGCAGCGTCGAAGGCATCGCGCACTACATCGCCCAGCAGCACGAAACAGCCGATGTCCGGGCGGAAGTGCTGGGCATCCACTTTGAGGGGCCGTTCATCAGCCCGGTTAGGCGAGGAGTGCACCCGCCTGAATGCTTGAAACTGCCCTCGGCGGAAGTCCTGGACAAATTTTTGCAGGCTGCTGCAGGCAATGCGCGGATCCTGACCATTGCGCCTGAACTGCTCGGAGCACTGCCTTGTATTGACGCTGCGCGCAAAGCAGGCATGGTAGTCGCCATGGGCCATACGGATGCAACGTATGAGCAGGCTCGTGCTGCGATCGCACACGGAGTGCGCCATGCAGTTCACGTTTACAATGCCATGCGCCCGTTTTCGCACCGAGACAGCGGCGTGATTGGCGCGGTGCTTACTTCGCCGGAAGTCAGCGCGGAGTTGATCTCCGACGGCGTTCACGTGGACGAAACGGCGATGAAGATGCTCCTCCAGGCCAAAGGTCCGGAACACGTCATCCTGATCAGCGACGGCGTGTCGGCAACAGGCATGCCGGACGGAAAATACATGCTCGGAAAATTTGAAGTGACCGTTAGCGGCGGAATCTGCCGAAACGCGGAAGGAAAACTGGCTGGCAGCACCCTGACGCTGGACCGCGCGCTGCGAAACATCGTTGCGCTGGGCGTTCCCCTGGCCTCTGCGGTGCGTATGCTGACACTGAACCCGGCGACTTTGTTGGGAATCGAATTCAAAAAGGGAGCCCTGCGGACCGGAGCAGACGCAGATATTGTGTTGCTCGATCAGGGATTGCAGATCACCAACGTTTGGGTACGCGGCGCGGCAATGGAGTAAAGCCCACCACAACCAGGAAGCATTGTGCTGCGCCCCTGCAAATTCACAATCTGCTTCCGACTAGGGATTCAACGGAATATTCAGACCTTCGGCCAATTGTTCCGCGTCGAAGGGACTGCAAGTAAAATAACGCCCGCCTATTTCGATCGTAGGCACTTTGCGTTTTCCGTTGTTGGCCTTCAAGACGATTTCTTCGGCTGAAGAATCCTGTTCTATATTCACCTCGCGGAATTCCACCCCGCGCTCTTTCATGAAGGACTTCGCTCGCCAGCAATCCGGGCACCAGCGAGTCGTGTACATGGTTACCGTTTCCATCTTTGCTCCAGGACGATTAGATGCCGGGCAGTGGACCAGGTCGCAGAGATCTGTGCGGGTTCCAAAAAGATATCAATGGGTTTCGACAGGAGCGCCGCGATATTTGCGCGCGACCTGGATGCGAATCAGGGCGCGCTGAAGGGAAATGCTGACTCGGTCAAAATCGATATTCGGATCACCGGCGGACAAGCGTTGTTCCGCGCGGGCTTTTGCGGCCTCGGCCCGCGCCAGGTCAATCTCCGCGGCGCGCTCCGCGGTTTCCGCGAGCACCGTGACGCGATCTCCCAGCACTTCGGCGAAACCCTGAATGATTGCCATAACCCCGCTGTCGTTTCCATTTGCGCCGCGATAATTCAGTTCGCCGATGCCCAGCTCGGTGATAAGGGGTGCGTGCCCCGGCAAAATGCCCAGTTGTCCCGACGCACCTGGCAACACAACCTCCACCACGCTTTCGCGCAGCAATTGCTTCTCCGGCGTGACGATGATCAGCTCGATGGAATCAGGAAGCATGTTCGGTTCTAAGCGTTCGCCTTCATTTTCTCCGCTTTCGCGAGGGCTTCATCAATCGTGCCCACCATATAGAAGGCCTGCTCCGGAATGTCGTCATACTTGCCTTCGACGATTTCCTTGAAGCTGCGCACGGTGTCCGCAATCTTGACGTACTTGCCTTCGAGGCCCGTAAACTGCGCGGCCACGAACATGGGCTGTGAAAGGAATTTTTCGATTTTGCGCGCGCGAGCCACGGTGCGCTTGTCTTCGTCAGAGAGTTCTTCAATACCGAGAATCGCGATGATGTCCTGCAAATCCTTGTAACGCTGCAGAATCGACTTCACGCCGCGCGCCACGCCGTAATGCTCCGCGCCAACGATGCGTGGATCGAGAATACGCGAGTAGCTGGCCAGCGGATCAACGGCTGGATAAATGCCGCGCTCGACGATTTGACGGCTCAAGTTTGTGGTCGCGTCCAGGTGCGTAAACGTCGCAGCCGGCGCGGGATCCGTGTAGTCGTCGGCCGGGACGTAAATCGCTTGCACGGAAGTAATTGAACCGGATTTCGTCGATGTAATGCGCTCCTGCAATTCGCCAATTTCGGTGTTCAGGTTCGGCTGATAACCGACGGCGGAAGGCATGCGGCCGAGAAGCGCGGAAACTTCCGAACCTGCCTGCACGAAACGGAAAATGTTGTCGATGAAGAGAAGCACGTCGAGATGTTCTTCGTCACGAAAGTATTCCGCGACTGTCAGCCCCGTCAGTCCGACGCGCAAACGCGCACCGGGCGGTTCGGTCATCTGCCCGTAAATCAAAGCGGCGCGGGACTTTTCCGAATTGCCGGGCACAACGACGCCGGCTTCCTGGAATTCCAGCCAAAGGTCATTTCCTTCACGCGTGCGCTCACCGACGCCTGCGAAGACCGAGACGCCTCCGTGCTGCATCGCGACGTTGTTAATCAATTCCTGAATCAAAACCGTTTTGCCGACGCCGGCTCCGCCGAACAATCCAATTTTTCCGCCCTTCAAGAATGGCTGAATGAGGTCAATGACCTTGATTCCGGTTTCAAACATCTCAAGTGTGGTGGACTGGTCAACTAGCAACGGCGCCGGACGGTGAATGGCATAATTGTGCGGGCTGGTCAGCTCCCCGAGTTGGTCCACAGGCTTGCCAAGAACGTTCATCACGCGCCCAAGAGTTGGACGTCCCACCGGCACCGTAATGCCCGCTCCAGTGTCGTACGCTTTCATTCCGCGAACGAGGCCTTCGGTCGGTTCCATGGCGATGGCACGAACACGCCCCTCGCCCAGGTGCTGCTGTACTTCGGCGATGACGTCGACAGCTGTAGGAACGTTGAAGCCTTCGCTGGTAATTTGCACGGCGTTGTAAATCGACGGCAAATGCCCCGACTCAAATTGAATGTCGAGCACGGGCCCAATGACCTGCACGATGTGTCCCGTTGCTTTGTATTGCTCTGCCATGCCTTCTCCTACGCGGTGGATGAAGCTCCGCTGACAATTTCAATAATTTCTTTGGTGATGGCCGCTTGCCGTACTTTGTTCATGTGCAGGGTGAGCGCTTCAATGACGTCGCCTGCATTTTTTGTAGCCGACTCCATCGCGGTCATGCGCGCAGCGTGCTCGGCCGCGGAAGATTCCAGCATCGCGCGAAGAATCTGCGTCTCGACGTAACGCGGCAACAGCTTATCAAGCAGTTGTTCCTTGGGCTGCTCATAGATGTAGTCGACCTGCGCAGACGCCTTCTCTTCCTTCGTTTCTTCTTCGGGACGAGTTGGTTCCACCGGCAGGAGTTTTTCAACGACGAGGTTCGGCGTCATCACCGTCTTGAATTCGCTGAACACAATGTAGACGGCGTCGATTTCTTCCTTCGCGTAAAGCTCCGTAATTACCGAAGCAATGTCACGCGCCGTTCCAAAATTAACGCGAGCCAGAACGTTTACATATTCCGCTGCAAACGTGAATCCAGCCTTCTTCAAGGAATCGCGGCCTTTTTTTCCGACTGGTATCACCGAAATCTTTTTGCTTTTGTAGGGGCGAAGAAACTCATTGGCCTTGCGTAAAATGTTAGAATTGAACGCGCCGGCAAGACCCCGCTCACCCGTCAGGATCACAACCAGGATCCTTTCTTCCGGCCGACGTGCGAGCAATGTATGTTCCGGCTGGTCGATACGCGACATAATCGACCTCAATACACGTGCCAATTCCGTCGCATAAGGCCGCGCGGCCAGTGCCGCTTCCTGCGCTCGGCGCAGCCGTGCCGCGGCGACGAACTTCATCGCGCGGGTAATCTGCTGGGTGTTCTTCACCGAGCGAATACGGCGCCGAAAATCGAGAAGTGTAGGCATGGCTCTTGCTTTTTACTTGGTGGCAGCGGCCTCTACCGCGGCCGTGAAGCGTTCCTTGAAGTTGTCCACGGCCTTCTTGATTTCTGCCTTGATCCCGTCGTCCAAAGCCTTCTTCTCGGCGATGCCCTTTAGAATGCTCGGATTACTTGTCTCCACGAATTGCAAAAATTCCTTTTCGAAGCGCCGCACTTCCGGCACGGGAATGTTGTCAATCGCGCCGCTGGTCGCCACAAAAATACTGAGCACCTGCTTCTCGACGGAAAGCGGCACATACTGGTCCTGTTTCAGAATTTCCGTCAACCGCTGGCCGCGAGCGAGCTGGCCTTGCGTCACTTTGTCGAGCTGATCGGAACCGAACTGCGCGAATGCCGCGAGTTCACGGTACTGCGCCATATCCAAGCGCAAAGTGCCCGCCACCTGCCGCATGGCCTTGATCTGGGCGTTACCGCCGACGCGGCTCACACTAATGCCAACGTTGATGGCCGGACGAATGCCGGCGTTAAAAAGATCCGCTTCCAGATAGATCTGCCCGTCTGTAATCGAAATTACGTTTGTCGGAATGTACGCGGAAACGTCGCCTGCCTGCGTTTCAATGACCGGCAACGCGGTAAACGAACCCGCGCCCAGTTTATCGTTGAGCTTCGCGGCTCGTTCCAGCAAGCGCGAGTGCAGATAAAACACGTCGCCAGGAAAAGCTTCGCGGCCCGGAGGACGCCGCAACAACAAGGAGATTTCGCGATAAGCCTGAGCATGCTTGGAAAGATCGTCGTAGAACGCAACCGCGTGGCGCTTCGTATCGCGGAAATATTCGCCCATGGCACACGCCGCGTAAGGCGCGATGTATTGCTGCGAAGCAGGCTCCGCGGCCGATGAAGCGACGACGATCGTGTAATCCATCGCACCCGCATCCGTCAGTGTTTTCACCACCTGCGCAATCGTCGAGCGCTTCTGCCCGATGCCGCAGTAAATGCAAATAACGTCGCCACCCTTTTGATTGATGATGGTATCGAGAATGACCGCGGTCTTGCCGGTCTGCCGGTCGCCGATAATCAACTCGCGCTGCCCGCGTCCGATCGGGATCATGGCGTCAATAGCCTTAATTCCCGTCTGAAGAGGCTCGCGCACAGGTTGCCGGTCCAGCACGCCAGGTGCAAGCCGTTCCAGCGGATTGCGTTGTTTTGCAACAACGGGCCCTTTGCCGTCCAGCGGTTCGCCTAGCGGATTCACCACGCGCCCAATCAGCCCCTCGCCGACCGGAACCGACATAATCGTATTCGTGCGCTTGACGACGTCGCCCTCTTTCAATTCCGAAGACTCGCCAAGCAGCACCACGCCGACCTCTTCCTCTTCCAGGTTCAGCGCAATGCCAAACATGTTGTGCGGGAAAGAAAGCATCTCTCCGGCCATGACCTTCGCCAGACCATGCACGCGCGCAATGCCGTCGCCGACGCTGATAATCGCTCCCACTTCGTCAACGGAAACGGTCTGTTCATAATTCTCGATCTGCTCTCGCAGGATCTTGCTTATTTCATCTGCCTTGATGTTCGCCATGCCTGCTCCTGACCTCTGTTCCGCTATTCCGCCGTAAGACGCGCGCGCATCTCGTTCAGGCTGTTGCGCACCGAGCCGTCATAAATCGTGTCGCCTACACGAACAATCGCGCCACCCAGCAGCGTTGGGTCCAGCGAATATTTTGCCTGGATCTTCTTGCCGGTAATTCGTTCGAGTGTTTGCGCAAATCGCTTCTTCTGCGCTGCGCTCAACTCCACTGCCGAAGAGATTTCCGTCTCGGCAATGCCCTGTCGCTGCCGGACGACGCCCTCAAAAGCGGCGATAATTTCCGGCAGAATGTGGGTACGATGATGATCCGCGATCACAAATAGAAAATTGCGAATAATTTTCCCTGCGCCCAGACGCGCCGCGATTTTTTCCATGACGCCGTGCTTGGCTTCCCGCGGCACGGCGGGACTGGTCAGGAAATTACGCAGCTCGGCAGACCCAGCGACAACCGCACCAAAATCCGCCAATTGCTTAAGCGCGGGATCGGCGGCGCCCTGCGCCAGCGCCACGTCCGCCAGCGCATTGGCGTACTGGAGGCTCGCGGACTTCAATTCGGCCTTCCTTCAAGACTCTTCACAAAGGTGTCCACCAGCGTTTCCTGCGCCGCCGGGGTAAGCTGTTTGGCAAGCAGGGATTCCGCGCCATCCACAGCCAGCGATGCGGCCAGAGCCTTGAGTTCGATGCGAGCAGCGCGCTCCGCGGCGTCAATTTCCGCTTGCGCCGCGATTCCCACTTTTTTCGCGTCACTTTGCGCCATCGTTCGGATGCGCTCGCCCTCTTCGCCAATTTCGCGCTGCGCGGTCGCACGTAATGCAGCGATTTCCTCCTCAAGCCGCGCTAGCTTCCCTTCCGCTTCGCGAACCTGGCGCTCTGCTTCTTCCTTAGCCGCCGTCGCCTTCGCGATGGCCGAACGAATGGTTTCCGCATTTCCGCGGAACCACCCCGGCAGTTTCTTCGCGAAGAGCCAAATGAGAACCGCAGCAACGATCGCGAAATTGATCCACTTGAAGATTTCGTTCGCGTTTTCGCCCGCGGAACTTCCGCCTTCCGCGGCTGCAAAAGCCGTCAGGCCGGCGCAGAAAAACACAAAGAGAAAACCCGAGCCAATAAAAAGTCGTTTGTTGAGTCTCATCGCACTTCCTTCGATGGCCTGCCGGGGCGCGGCGTCGGCAATTGCAGAATCCGCCGCGCAATCTCAGCGGATAACTGAGCGACCGTTGCATCAATTTCGCGGCGCGCCGCAGCAAGTTCTCCTGCAATCCGCTCTTTCCCCGCCGCAACCTGGGCTGAGGCAGCCGTGCGCGCCTCTCTAATCAGCTCGGCGCGTTCATCGAGCAGCTTCTTTCGCGCCGCCTCCTGCTCCCCGTAAACTTTCGCGTTCGCCTGCTTCAAAGCATCCTGATATTGCTTGACCTTTTCGGCCGCAGCAGCCTGCGCCGCTTCGGCAGCTTTCTTCGCGCCAACCGTCCGCGCACCCCGCTCTGCCATCACCGCCATCAGCGGCTTGAAGAAAATCGCCCTTAAAATGAAGTAAAAAAGCAGGATGATCAGGACTGTAGGCACAGCCTGAAGGAACAGTTCTCCCAGTTGCTGAACAATTTCTTGCATTAAATTGAGTAGCCTAACACTCGCTTTTGGGGCCCCGGACCGGCCACCAGGTTGGCAGCCGCGCCGTGGTGCCCCTCTACCCTGGAAGAGGCGTTACGGTGGGCCTGTCGCTGCCTATTGAAACAATATTTTATATCATTCACTCTGCCTCGCGTCAACGCGACCCCGAATCGACTAGTAGGTTAGTTAGAGGAAGCTATGAAGACGTCACGCGCGCGCATGGTGGTCTCTTACTGGTCGTCCTCTCTGAAATCGACGAACAAACGATCGGTTTGGTTCATTCTCGTCGTAAATACCCATCAAGAGATTTTCTTTTTTTGTTCGCGCACCTCAGCCGCATCTTTTTTGGCTCGCCGCTGCGCTCTCTGGTTCTCGGTCTGCAGCCCGGAGCGTCTCGCCGCGCATGCTCCAAGCCAAAACGACTCTACCGTACCTTCCGCTAGCCATTCCAAATTCACGCTCGGTCCAAAGATATGCCGGTACATCATCGGCCCAAGCAGCAAAGCCACGCCGAGTTCTTCATCCAGAACGGCGGGGAAAATTCCGCGATCTACGCCCCGGCGCAACAATTTCTTTAAGCTGTCGCGCGCCCGTTCCATCACTCGCGTTTTCCAGGCCCTGCCAAATTCTTCATTGCGCGCCGAATACGCAATCAAGTGCGGCATCAACCTCTTCTGTATAGCCGCCTTCTTGGGGGATGGCTGGTATTTCAGGTAGGCCTTCAGATCCGCCCTCAAATCGCCGGAGTCCACTTCCGGTGGGCCTTCGTCGAGTTCATGTACATGCACCATCACAGCAAGGCAAAGCGCATCCTTGTCGGCCCAGTGCTTGTAGACCGTGGCTTTGCTGACGCCGGAGGCCGCCGCAATCGCGTCCATGCTCGTGGCATCAATCCCGCGCTCGGCAAAAAGATTGGTCGCCGCTTCCAAAACTTCCCGATGCGCTCTCTGGCTGAGTCCACGAGCCATGGCTTAGATCTCGATTTTCGAAAATCGCCACGCGCCTAGACAGAGAAGCGCCGCGGCAACGCATACAAGAACCACTGCGTCAGTGACCGCTCCAAAGTGTGATACGCCAATCAGGGTGGCGCGCAGCCCATCAACGCCGTACGACAGGGGATCGAGCGCGGTTACGACAGCAAGCGCTTTCGGCAAATTATTCAGCGGGAAAAGCGCGCCCGATAAGAAGAAAATCGGCAGCACCAGAAAGTTCATGATCAGCTGGAATCCCTGCATGTCTTGCAAACTGGAACCGATCGCCGTTCCCAGCGCCGCAAAGACGGTCGCGATCAAACCCAGGAAAACAAAACCCAGTGGAACCATAGCCAGGCTTACGGGACGAAACCCCACCAGCAGGCAAACGATAACAATTAGAGTCCCCTGGATCATCGCGACTGTCGCTCCGCCCAGTGTCCGTCCAATCATGACCTGAATCCGCGGCACAGGCGCCACAAGAGTCTCTTTCAGAAACCCAAATTGCCTGTCCCACAAAAGCGCAATCCCAGAAAATACGGATGTAAATAGCACCGTCATTCCCATGATGCCGGGTGATATAAATTGCCGATAGTTCCCGCTGCCCGCCTTCTCGAATACCGGTCCGAGACCGAATCCAAGTACCAGCAGATAGAGCAATGGCTGTCCCATCGAAGCGATAATTTGCGCTCTCGACCTCGAGTACTTTTTCAGCTCGCGCAGCCACAAAATGTAAATGGCGCTCATCGTCTCTCTCCCTGAACCTTATCTCCTGAACATTCTTGCCATCTGCCGCAACTGGTCCGCCGAACCGGCACTTTCTTCGCGAATCGAAGATCCTGTCAGCGCCAGAAAAGCTCCTTCCAGCGATTCCGTATTGGTCTGCTGCTTCAACTCCTGCGAAGTTCCCATCGCCACGATTCGCCCATGGTCAATCACTGCGATCCGGTGAGCCACACGGTCCGCTTCGTCCATATAGTGAGTCGTCAGAAAAACGGTCACGCGCTCTGTCTCGTTCAGATGCTTAACGTGCGTCCATAGCTGGTTGCGGCTCTGCGGATCGAGTCCGAGTGTTGGCTCATCGAGGAACAAAATCTTTGGCGTGTGCAAAAATCCTCGGGCAATCTCCAGCCGCCGCTTCATGCCTCCGGAAAACTGCTTCACCACTGTGTCGCGCTTCTCCCACAACTCGAATAGCTTCATCAGCGTCTCGGTCCGCTCGCGGCGAATCTTGCTTGGCACGTGATACAACACGCCGTGCAGATTCATGTTTTCCCAGGCTGTCAAATCCTGGTCCAGGCTGGGATCCTGAAACACTATCCCAAAGGCTTTCCGCGCCTCGTTGTGGTGACTCACTGGATTCAACCCGTCGAGTTCCACGCTTCCGCTCGTTGGCTTCAGCAGCGTCGTCAACACCTTGATGGTCGTCGTCTTCCCCGCTCCGTTCGGTCCTAGAAACGCAAAGATTTCGCCCTTCTGCACGTCAAACGACACGTCGTTGACAGCTGTCAAATCCCCAAATTTCTTGATCAGATTTTCCACGCGGATCATGCTGGGTTCCATTGGATCCGTTCCTCCACTTGGGCGGCTGGGATTCGAGCTTTCCGGCAAGGCGCCGGACGAAGCGGACATACTAAACGGTTTAGTTTAGTATGTCAACGCACTTCTTCGCCTGGCTCGATCCGTCTCACGCTGTTTTTGCTCCCCTTTTTACTTTCAGGTTAGTGCGCCGCAGTCGCGGCCGTTTCGCTGCTTTTGGCCGGCGTCGCCGTGTTGGACGCCGTGCAAACTTCGCGGATCGCCGCGACAATCGTGTCGGGCCGCTCGAACGGTATCATGTGGTCGCTGTCCGGAACCATGATGCGCTTGCCACGCGTGGAAAGCTGCGATTCTTTCACCTGCAAATCGTTAACCCAGATTTCGTGGAAGTCGTCAAACTCCTTCTTCGGAAACCCCGGCGGCAGTTGTGACGCATCGGCCGATTTCCCTGCGGTCAGCACGATCAGAGGTTTATCCCCCAGGTTCCCCGCCGCCCGTACTTCGACGGCGCTCTCCTCAAACGCGCCTAATTCCGCCGCAGACGCATTAATGAATTTGGTCTGTCTCTGCAGATAGAGCATCTCCTGCCCAAACTCCTTGGAAACGCCCGGCGACTCTCCCTGATTGCGCTGCGTGAAACGTACGACACCAAATTCGATGAGCAGCGGCGCAAGCTTTACCTGCTTCTGCATGTCCTGCATCGTTTTTTTCATGAACGCCTGAATCGGTGGGGACATCCGGTTGTTCTGGTCCTCGTGCGACGCATCCACCAACACCATTCCCGCCACGTCGGCTGGGTACGTCCCGTTGTAAACCCGCACGTTGTAACCGCCGAACGAATGCCCCACCAGAATGTACGGCCCTTTTTCATGAGCCGCTTCGAGGAGTGCATGCAGTTCTTTCACGATCTCGCGGCTCGTCCGTGGAAGTGTCGTCCCGTCGCTCCAGCCATATCCCGCGCGGTCATAGGAACAAACACGCGTGAACTTGGCGACTTCGGTCTCGACGGGATTCCATCCCACCGCTGGGACGCCTAGCCCCGTATCCAAAATCACTGTGGGACGGCCTTGCCCGCGACAATCGAGGTTGAGCGAAATATTGTTAAAGGCCGCCCCAAGCGAAACAGACTTTCCCTGCTGCGGGAATCGCCGCGCATCCGCATTGTTTCCGATGGCTTGGTAGCACAATCCGACAATCGCTATAGCAGCGACAAGAATCAGCAGTCCGACGAAGATGCGGCCCAACCATCGCAGTACGAGCCGGCCGGGTGATGAAACATTTGTTGCGTTTCCGTCTGCCAAGGGGAACTCCTCGCTTGCTGGATTTCGGGGCGCTTGATGCGCGGATATTAGACCGTGCTCCGCCGCAGGTCAACAGAGGAGAAGCCGTACCCTTTGGCATTCTCGAAACTGACTTCGTGGGCTGCTGCAAAGGGAAAAGCGGTACCTTAAATACTATGAGTTTGGCCGCTCGCCGACTGGCGGCGCGGGATCGTAGACGTAACGGACATCAACGGGCGTATTGGAACGCCCTGTCACCAAATGTAGCGTTTCGTAGAGCTGCGTCCCGTCATAAGAAAGCTCGAAGGTCCGGCTCATCTTTCCGCCGCGTGGTCCCTTCTCGTCCGTCGCCAGCCGCGCCCCGTCCCAGTGCGCAGCAATCTCCTGATAGCTGTCGTCCTTGGAGTCTGCCTTTTCAATTTTCCGTCCATCCGTGAACAGTACCAACTTCCGGTTTTGGTCGTCGGTCAGATCCACTTCTGGATCCTTCGCATCCTTTTGAGCCAGCGTAAGGGAATTCGCGGGCGCGACCACGTCCTGCAGGCGCTGCTGGTCCGCGTCACTCTGACCACTTCGTCCGCCGCCGCGGCCGCCAACTGGAAAGCCCGCGATGCTTATGCCGCTCCCGCCCCTGCGGCTGCTGGCATTGTTTTGCGCGTCCTGCAATTTCTTATGCGCATCGTCGCTGTCGTCGCGATTCAGTTTCCACCGCCCCAGGATGGAAGTCCTGGTCTCCGCTTTTGGCTGCTCCACGGTCTTCGGCGGCGCATCCTGCGGTTTCGCCGCCGGCAAAGGTCCTGGAGGCGCTTGCGCTCGCACAAAGAAAGGAACCGCAAGAACGAAAACAGCCAGAACTCCGGCAGTGAGCAAGTTCGGTTTGCAACGCAACTTCATGAAGGCACCTTGCTTATAAAAGGGGCTTCCCCCGGGAAAGGCATAAAGTTCCTGAGCGTCATCACGTTAGATGCGGCGACCGCGCAGGATATCTCACCCGATAACCGTCTCAGCCGGAAGACAGCCGGGCATTCAGAGCGCTAATCCGCGGAAGCAAAGCCAGCGCTCCAAGCTCGCGAAACCGCTTGGCATGTTTCCGGTACGCATGTGCACCCGTGGGTAAAATCGCCATAAAAGGTACTCGTGCATCACGCGCAGCAAGCGCGTCGTCAATATTATCCCCGACATATAGAGCCCACGAAGGGTCTCGCTCCCCAAGAATCTTCAGCAATCCATCCGGATAAGGTTTCTTCCGCTTGACGTCGTCCATCGTCACGATCTCACGAAAGTATCTGACGCCAGGCCATCGCTCAAACGAATAAGAAAATTCCTGACGCGTCCGCCCGGTAAACAAATTCAGCTCAAACCGCCGTCCCCACCGTTCCATTTGCCTCGGCGTAACCAAAATCCGCTCCTTACGCACGTTCCCAACTTTGCCATCCTTGCCCCAATAAAATTGCGCAAACGCGTCACGCGCTTCCTCATATGACGTCGGCCGCCCCAGCGCCGTGGCCCAGTTCGATACCATCATCCAGTCATCGTTATTTCCCGGCTTGCTCTTCCACTGATGCAATTCCGCCCAGCCCACGCGCTTCCCGGTTAAAAAACGCATCGTTTCCAAACCGGAAAGCCAGTACGACCGGCGAACATCCACAAGCACGCCGTCCACATCGAATATCAGAATTTTCGGCAGCAGCTTCCTTAACGGGGGCACGACAGAATTGGAGCAGAAAATTTCCTCCCGGGCAAATCTCTTGTTTCCCTCGCCGCCCTCTCCAGCACGTCCACGGAACAGCCGTCGAACATTCAAACGCACGAACTAGCAAGCACTTCATTTTTCCCGAGACACTGTTTCTCTCTGCTTACCAGCCTCCTCCCTACGCGCCAGATACCCATCCAGTATCTCGAATAATTCCGGCGACCGGATCGGCTTCGTAAGATAACCATCCATTCCTCCCGCCAGGCATTTCTCCCGGTCGCCTTTCATCGCATGCGCCGTCAAGGCGATAATCGGTTGGTGCAGCCCTGTGGCTCTCTCTTTTTCGCGAATCGCCGCAGTCGCCTCAAATCCGTCCATCTCCGGCATCTGCATATCCATCAGCACCACGTCAAATTTTTCCTTCTCGAGCGCGGCCACCGCTTCCTTCCCGTTTTCCGCTACCGTGACGTGGTGCCCCTTCTTTTCCAACATCCGCATGGCTAACCGCTGGTTCACCGCATTATCTTCCGCCAAGAGCACTCGCAACCCTGATTGCATTTCCACCGCTGCCTGCACCGCGTATCGCGTAACCAGTGGATTCGCGGCGCTCGGCTCGTGTGCCCCAATTACCCGCGCAATCGCCTCGCGCAACTCCGATTGCCGGATGGGCTTCAATAGGTACGCGGCTATTCCCAGCTCCTGGCAACGCGCCGCGTCCCCCCGATGGCCCACCGACGTCAGCATCATGATCATGGCCGCGGATAATTCCGGCTGCTGCCGGATTTTCTCAACCATCGTAAAACCATCCATATCCGGCATATTCATATCCGTCAGGACCAGCCCGAATGGTCTGCATTCTCCCTTCGCGATGGATAACTGTTCCAGCGCCGCTTCGCCTCCCTCCACGCAATACGGGCTCATCTGCCAGCGCGAAAGCATTCCTTCCAGAATCTTGCGATTCGTTCGGTTGTCGTCCACGATAAGCACCCTCACGCCGCGCAGGATTTCTGTCGGCGCCGTCTTCTCTGTCTGGACCGGCTTGGCCTCCGCACTACCCAGAAATACCGTGAAATGGAACTGGCTTCCGCGTCCTTCCTCGCTCTCCACCCACGTCTTCCCTCCCATCATACGCACCAGCCGCGACGATATCGTCAGCCCCAGTCCCGTGCCACCGTACTTGCGCGTCGTGGAAGTATCCGCTTGCGAAAACGGATCAAAAATCACCGCCAGTTTGTCCTCCGGAATCCCGATACCCGTGTCCGTCACCGAGAAATGAAACATGTTGTCCGCGGCATCTTTGGTCTCGCGGAAAACCCGCAGTACCACTTCTCCGCGTTCGGTAAATTTGATCGCGTTTCCCACCAGGTTGATCAGAATTTGCCGCAGCCGGTTCGAATCGCCGCGTACAACTTTCGGAATTTCCGGCGCGATCTCGCACAGCAGCTCCAGGCCTTTTTCGTCTGCTCGTACGGCCAGCGTTTTAAGCGTCGCCTCCACGCAATCGCGAAGATTGAAATCGATCGCTTCCAGATCGATCCTTCCCGCCTCGATCTTCGAAAAGTCCAGAATGTCGTTGATCACCGTGATCAGCGCATCCCCCGACATCTTCACCGTCTCAAGGTATTCCCGCTGCTCCGGCGTCAACTCCGTTTCCAGCGCCAGCTCCGTCATTCCCAATACCCCGTTCAGTGGCGTGCGGATTTCATGGCTCATGTTGGCCAGGAACTCGCTCTTGGCCCGGCTCGCCGCTTCGGCTGCTTCTCGCGCTGTTTGCATCTCCACTTCGGCTTCCCGGCGTTTGGTGATGTCGCGGGCGATTCCGGCGATTCCGGTAACCTGGCCGGCCATGTCGTATAGAGGCACCCTTGTGCTCAGCAGCCAGATTCGACTTCCTCTGCGATCTAGGCAGGCTTCCTCTCGATGGAACTGCCCCTCCCTGGTCTCCATCACCTTCTGCTCATCCTGGAAGTACCCGCTTGCCTCTCTCTCGGGATAGAAGTCAAAATCTGTTTTCCCAAGCAATGCCTCCGAATCCCTCAAGTCCAAAGAGCGGGCCAAAGAAGCGTTGGCGACGAGAAAACGGCTTTTCGTGTCTTTCACGTACATGAAGTCAGGCACATTATCGATCAGGGCGCGCAACACTTTCCGCTCTTCCATGAGAGCGTCTTTGGCTTTCTTGCGCTCGATAACCTCCATCTGTAACTCCTCCGTCCGGGCTTGAACTCGCACTTCCAGCTCATCTTTCGCTCCTTGCAAGGCCGCGTCCCGGTCCTGAATTCGTTCCAGCATCTTGTTGAAGGAACCGATGAGCGTTCCCACCTCGTCATCTCCGCTCCCAATCGCCCGCAGCGTGTAGTCTTCCTCCAGGGAAACTTTGCTGGCCACTCCAGCCAGTTGCAAAATGGGTTGAGTGATAAGCCCGAGCAATTTCCTTGAAACCAGGAACGCCGCGAGCGTGGATACAATCAAAACACCCAGCGAGATTTCTGTGTACTGCGTCATTTTTGCGTGCAGTGCTGTCAGATCCGAAATAATGGCAATGGCCCCTGCTTTTTCCCCTCCCAGGAAAACGCTTCGCGTCAAAATCAGTTCCTCGGGGCTGAACCGCGCTCCGTCTTCCTGGCGCACAGGCAGTTCATAATGGAAGGCAACCCCAGCCCTCCGGTACTGCGCAAAAACCGTTCCACGGCCGTCGTACAGGCAGGCAGCGACGATATGCGTGTCGGAGCGAAGCGCCTCCAGCGTTTCTGCCGCGGACTTGTGATCGCTAAAAGCCAGTGAAGCAGCGCTGTTTGTCCCCAGAGTATCGGCGAGAACCGACAGTTCGCTGGTCATTGCCGCCCGGAAATTGGCTCGCTCATAAACCTCAAATGCCACGCACGCCAGGCTCAGGCCCACCAGGCTCGTGCACAAGATCACGAACGTCAGCTTACGTTGAATGGACGCTTTTCGGAAAAAATCCATCTCAATCTCCTTTCGGAACGCCGATCACGCTCTTCGCCAGCACCAGCCGCTTTGAGCTGATTTTCAATCCTGCGTGTTCTGCGACGTCCAGGTTGATTTTCGAATCGCACCTTGTTATCCGCCAGCGTGAACCTGATAAACCCGCCATCCTCCGCGAAGCGCTCCCTCTCTCCCCCAGTCAGGACAGGATTCCCGTTGAAATTTGCCAGCGCCTCGGAAATGAACTTCGGCCCCGCCGCAGACACTTCCCACGCCTCCGGCGGCGGAGGTTCCACCAGCCACAGAAAAAGAGAGCCCGCCGCAGGATCTGACGCAACTGAGTATCGAAAATTTAATGAACGTGGAAGTAACCTCGGTTTCGACGAAAGACCCAGGCCGGCCTGCATCCGAGCAGCGGGAGCACAAGAATTCGCGCGCCGGCGCTTGTCCGCCCCAATGCGCCCAATCTCGCTTTTCCACCCTTTTTGGACACAGCTTTCCCCCGAGTTCTGGTATGCAACTCTGGGACCGAAAAGAAGGCCTCGAATACACTCCAAGATCCCTGTTTTCATGGAGTTAGCGAAGGATGGTTGCCCTTCGATTTCCTAATTTGCGTCGCGGACAATCGTGTGTTCCAAAGTGGCGCAAGCGCGCTCCGACCTTCCATCTCCCTCCCCAGAAAGTCGCCTCGCGGGCAGCTCGCTCTCAATTTCCGGTATGATGAGCCGGGCTCCGCAACGCCGGCGCCTGTCATCCGGCTGCCCCGCAGCCGCCTGGAAACGAGGAAGAGAGCATGGCTGGATTTGCAGGTGTCGACTTCATTGACTTCGATTCGCAGCTGAACGACGAAGAGAAACTGGTGCGCCAGACTTCGCGGGAGTTCGTCGAACACGAAATCATTCCCATCATTGAAAAACACAGCCGCGAAGGAACCTTTCCGAAACATCTCGTTCCGCAGCTTGGCGAGTTGGGATTTTTCGGTGCGAACTTGCAGGGCTATGGCTGCGCGGGCATGTCTAACGTGGCGTACGGCCTCGTTACGCAGGAGCTCGAGCGCGGAGATTCGGGATTGCGCAGCTTCGTTTCCGTGCAGAGCGCGCTGGTGATGTATCCGATTTATGCGTATGGAAGCGACGCCCAGAAAGACAGATGGCTGCCGCTGCTTCAGCAGGGCAAAGCCATCGGCTGCTTTGGTTTGACGGAGCCGCAGTTTGGCTCAAACCCCGGTGGTATGCTGACGCGCGCGGTGAAGAAGGGCAGCAAGTTCGTTTTGAACGGCGAAAAGATGTGGATCACCAGCGGTTCGCTCGCGGATGTCGCCGTGGTCTGGGCGAAATGCGAGGATGAAAAGATTCACGGGTTTCTGGTGGAAAAAGGTACGCCGGGATTCAAAGCCTGGGACGTGCACGGAAAATGGTCGCTGCGCGCGTCCGTCACTTCCGGACTCGCCTTCACGGATTGCGAAATCCCCGAAGAAAATCTGCTTCCCAACGTCGTGGGACTGAAGGGCCCGCTTGGCTGCCTCAATCAGGCTCGCTACGGAATCGGTTGGGGCGCGCTTGGCGCGGCGATGGCTTGTTACGATACCGCGCTTCAATATGCCAAAACGCGCAAGCAGTTTGCCAACAAGCCCATTGCTTCGCACCAGTTGGTTCAGGAAAAGCTGGCCTGGATGATCACGGAAATTGTGAAAGGGCAATTGCTGGCGCTTCATATAGGACGGTTGAAAGACAAAGGCAAGGCGGATCCGTCGCACATTTCCATGCTGAAAATGAACAACGTCGGCGTCGCGCTGGAAACAGCCCGCAAGGCGCGCGATATTTTAGGCGCGAACGGAATTGTCGACGATTACTGCATCATGCGGCACATGAACAACCTCGAAAGCGTTTATACCTACGAAGGAACGAACGACATTCACAAGCTGGTGATTGGAGAGAAAATTACCGGCATCTCCGCGTTTTACTGATTTGGGTTTTTGTAGGGGCGCAGCCTGGCTGCGCCCGGTACGAGATTCGCGTCAGGATGGCACCCCTTAACTGATAGCTGACTCGTTTTCTAGCTTTAGATTTTCAGGCTCTTGTTTCTCTAGTCGAAACCAGGAAACAGACGGAAGTCTGTCCCACCCCAGCCAACCCGTATCGCGCGTTGCCGAATCTTGTATGCTGTAGGGGCGCAGCCGCGGAAAGCAAGATGTATCGTGCCCCTGCAGGAGACAGATTTATGAATGCGTCCCCGATCGGTTTCTCTCGCTCGTTTCTTCGCTACCTCTTGATGCTGCTGACTTTCGTCGGCGCGGTTTGCGGGACGGCGCTCGCACAGACAAAAGCTACCTCAGCGCCAGCGCAAAGGTCGGCGGCGCCTGCCCAGAAAACGGTGGTGAGGCAATCGAAAGTAAAGATTCGGGCCATCACTGCGTTTGTAAATCTTGACCGGACGCAGTACCAGATCCAGATTACCGACGCGATGAAGATGCTCAAGCGGGCACGCACCATTTTTGAGTCGCGCGGATTCCCGGTGGAAACGATTCGCATTGCCACGCAGCCTTTTCCGGAGTACATCGAGGGACTTTCCCGAGAGCAGGCCCTGCAATTTTTCAAGAATTACGACGCGCTGGCCGTCGACCAGGGTTTCTCCGCCTCGATTGGGCCAGCCATGCTGAAAGCAACCGACAGTCCCGCGCAAGCGGATTTGCTCGCCGAGATTTTGAAAAACACAAAAGCATTGTATGCAAGTCTCGTGGTGGCAGGCGACGACGGCGTGCGATGGCCCGCGGTGGGCGCAGCGGCGCGGGTGATGAAACAGCTCGAGGATACTGAGCACAGCCAGGGCAATTTTCGTTTTGCGGCCATCGCCATGGTCAAGCCTCTGACGCCTTTTTTCCCCGCGGCGTATCACAATGGTTTCGGCCACCAGTTTGCCGTCGCGCTGGAGTCTGCCAGTGTCGTGGCCGACGCTTTCCAGGACGCACCCGATCTGGCCACCGCGCGGCGGCGCCTGATGGATAGCCTGAGCCAGGAAGCATTTGCCATAGAGTCCGAAGCAGGGCGCGTGGACAGCGACACGGGCTGGGCGTACGTGGGCATGGATCTTTCGCCCGCTCCTCTGAAGGATGTTTCCATTGGAGCCGCGATTGAAAATCTGACGACACAGCCAATAGGCTCCAGCGGAACGCTGACTGCGGCGGCAACGATTACCGCGGCGCTGCGCGACATCCGAGTGAAACAGACCGGTTATTCGGGCTTGATGCTGCCCATTCTCGAGGATTCGCGTCTGGCGCAGCGGTGGAGCGAGGGACGCCTTTCGCTCGACGCTCTGCTGAGTTATAGCGCCGTTTGCGGGACAGGGCTCGATACGGTGCCGCTCCCCGGCGACATCAGCGCGGAGCAGCTATCGCTCATCATCGGCGATATGGCCAGCCTGGCGGTGAAGTGGCACAAGCCGCTTTCGGCCCGCTTGTTTCCGGTACAAGGCAAGGGCGCGGGGGACGTGACAGAACTCGACAGCGACTCTCTCGTGAATGCGACCATTCAGCCGCTTGGCAAGCCATAAGGCAAATTCTTGGGCCACTAACGGTGTCCTGGCCCGGCCCCCCATTTCTTCAAATATGCCGCGACGATCCGGTTTTGACCTGGCAAAGCAGGTGCAAAGCGTACGGCCGGACATCCCCATCGTCATGACTTCCGGATACATCCGCAGCGAGCATCAAGAGAAGGCGCGAGCAATCGGAATTCAGGAGTTGATTCTTAAGCCGGATACCATTGAGGAACTTAGGCGTGCTCTTGACCGCCTTCTTAGCAAAATTCCTGCCCGAATCTCAACCGCAGCATTGAATTTACGCGAACTCCGTGGAAACTTGGGCCGGTGACCCAGCTCTATTAAAGCCAAAAGCTTGCCGGGAAAGAAATCCCGGCAAGCTCTTTAGCAATATAAGCCGCGATGCGTAACGTCTTCGCAACCAACTAGTGGCGTTCGGCTGACTTAGAGTCGTTGTAGGGTGCGCGCTTCTCCAAAACGGTTACTAGGAGATGGCCGCCTTCGGGAACTGGAACGCTGTGGCCGCGCACGATTTCAGGCGCCTTGATGGGGTGGCCGTAGACGTCGCCGCTTGCATCGTTATCGGGACGAAGAGTTGTGCCTTCAAGAGAAACTCCGGCAAAGACACCACGGGATCGCGAATAGCTAAGGATTTCGGCTTTCATCCACGCATCGGTGTCCGCGGAGGCATCACGGCCAAGAGGGCCGGCTGCGACAGAAGCGTCTCCGCCGAGCTTAACCTTGCTGCTCAGAATTGAATTCATGCCGCCCTGATTCATGACCAGCAGGACGAGGTCCGTTGCTTCGCCGCCGATTTGGAAGCCCACGCTTCCACCTTCCAGCGCATACATGGCCGGTGCCCCCCATGGTCCATTGAAGCGTTCCTTGGTGCGGCAAACCATGGCACCGCGGCCGTATTCTGCGCCAACTCCGAAAGCCAACTTCTTGACTGACGGGAACACCACGACGCAATCGACCTTATCCAAAACAGCTTGGGGAATATTTTCCGGAATGTTGAGTACTTCCTGGAGAACAGTGCCGCACTCTTCGAGCCGCTTTTGCTCCTTGTTTAAGTCCCCGGCAAGCAGTGTGCCTGCTGCGAGGGTGAAACATGCTGCTGAAATCGCGAATCTCTTCATTGCCAAAACCTCCGTGGTCCAGATTTGGTGACTCGTCACCTTTTGCTGAGGCTACGAGTGTGGGGCAAAGCGCTAAAAGTGGCTATCCGGGGAAGTCGGTAGGAGGCCAGGGATTTTGCACTAGGGCGTTGATGGAAAAGATTGCTCCTTCGGACGCTTATATATCCATATCGATAACTGTTGTGGCGTGCCTAAAATTTGGGTCCCGCGAGAGCAAAGAATCGCCCGCAGCGGGCGAAATAACGTTTTGTACGCCCCCGAGCGGTTCCAGGAGCGATCGGATTCCGTTCTAACTCCATCGGCTAAATACATGGAAAAGCGTATTTCACCCCAGATGCGGGAGTCATACCTTGATGAGAGCGTAGGTGTTGGCCGGCGTTCGCGAATAGTTCATCGATGACGCGACAAACGTACGGAGTGGGCATTGCAGATCGTTTGAGATTCTTCTGCGAAGGTGAGGCGGCGATGAGTACGACGAACAAAACGGTCCAGGAAACGGAACCCCCGAAGAAAGTGAATATCCTGAAGGCTGGTTCGCTCGAGCAACTACGCTCCGAGCTCAGCGCCAAGGCTAGAGATATGGCCTATTTTATTTATCAAAACAGCGGCGAACAACCTGGCAGAGATTTGGGTCATTGGGTAGAAGCGCAATCAAAGCTGATGGGAACAGCCATAGAGATACGCGAATCCGGACCGTGGTTTCATTGCAACTGCGAAGTCATCGGCATCGAGCAGGCAGAGGCTCGAGTGGCACTTGACGAGACGCAGGTTCTGATTAACTTGAGCGGAGGAATCGATCCGAACTTTTTTCCGCAGGATGGGAGTGTGCCCGTATTTTATTGGGCAAAGTGGCCGCAGGAGGTGGATCCGTCGACGGCGGCAGGTTATGTAAAGGATGGGATGCTGACCATCGAAGTGAAAAAAAAGTTCGATCCGCCGGCGGAAAACCCGCTTGTAGAGCGGCCAACTTCAGCTGCTGCTCCACCCACACCCTTATCCAAAACTTCAGGCTGACTTTTTCTTAGCCTGCGGCGCCTGCGACGTTGGCTCTTCTTTCTTGCTGTTCATCGCTTTCACCGATTGCCTGAACTCCTGATATAGCTCCTGCTCGGCTAGCGTCCAATCGGAGACGTCGTATCCGTGCTGATGATTGCGGCGCTCGAATATTTGGTAAGCGCGCTCCGCGATATCTGCTTGCGTGGGCATTCTTGGTGTTTCGCCACTCATAATGGGCCCTTTCTTTACATTATTTTCGCTTCGAACGAACTAAACTTCGTCCTGCACTGCTTCCAGTACTTCCTTACTTTTTCTCAAGATCCTGCGGATCCTGAGAAAAAATGAGCGCGCTATAGGGCGGAATCTTCAGTGTTGCGCGAAATCCATCGGGTCCTTCCCCGGCGGTTACGTCTTGCGCTTCTGATCCAAAAGACGGACTGTACCCCGACCAATCCGAATTCAAGCGCAGTTTCCAAAGACCAGGGCGCGGGAACGCTACAGAAATTCCTATTGCCCCGGTCTGCGCAAAATTGCTGACGATCAAGACGTCGTCTCCTGCGCCGCCCTCGTACCACCGGTGATAGGCGCAAAGATCTTTCGCTTCGTCGAGATAGACCAGGTTGATGTTGGAGCCCGTGAGACCGCGCGTATTTTTCTGCCGATTGAGGCGAAGATCGATAAGGTCATGATAAAGGCGCACGATGCCGCGATATTCTTTTTGCCGATCCCAATCGAGCGGAACACTGTCTTCGAACCAGCCTCCTGAAAGAAACTCCTGCCCCTGAAAAAGCATCGGAATGCCCGGCGAGGTAAACATGATTGCCGCGGCCAGAGTGGAACGTTTTTGTGCGTACCAGCCTTCGGAGTCTCCGGCGTTAATTTCGTGCGGAAGGCGGGCTTTCCCGTTCGAGACTTCGTCGTGAGACTCGCTGTAAATGACCCGTTGAAATGGATCGTTGTTAAAACGCTGAGTTATAGCGCCAGCCAGCGCTCCCATGGAGCGGTTTTCATCAGAAACGGCTGTTGCCACCGAGCGGACCGGGTGAACAAACTGCGCGCACCACTGGGCCGTATACCCGGCGCCGCCTTCTCCAACAGACTTGGTCAGCCAATTGTTGTCCTGCAGGTCTTCGGCAATGGAAATTTTCTTTGGATATCGTTCGCGAATCGTGCCGTTGATCCATTGTGCGAGGTTCCAGCCGTCAGGCAAGTCTGAACCCGGATCGCTTGGACCGCGGACTGTGCGCATGTAGACTGTTGCATCCATTCGCACGCCATCCATGCGATATTCCTCGAGCCACATCATCACGTGGTCGAGAATGAATTGCCGGACTTCTTTGCGCCCATAGTCGGGGCGCGTTTCTCCCCACGGAGTTTCGGCACGCCAATCATTGTAGAAATATATGCCGCCTTTGCCGTTTTCCGACCAGCCATCAAACTGCCAAAGATCGAGGTCGCTGGGGCCGAAATGGTTATAGACAACATCGATGAGCACACCGATGCCTTGCTTGTGCGCCGCTTTAATGAATTCCTTGAGAGCAGTGGGACCGCCGTAGTTTGTCTCGACGGCAAATAAATTAGAAGGGTTGTAACCCCAGCTTCGATCGCCGGCGAATTGGGAGACAGGCATGATTTCGATAACATTTATCCCCAGCCGCTTCAGATAATCGAGCTTCTCAGTGGCCGCCTGGAACGTTCGAACCGTATTGCCCTTCCCTTCACCAAAGGTTCCGACATGCATTTCATAAATAACGAGTTCGTTGATAGGTGGCAGTTCGAAGCCCATATCTTCCCAGTCAAAACCGGAGTCGCGAATGATTGCGTTGCCGACGGAATTAGTGACTTCGCGGGCGTACGGGTCAATGCGCGTCACTTCGAACGAACCGTTTTTCAGGAAGTAGCGATACTCATTGCCGGCCTTGGCTTCGGCTATTTCGGCGACCCAATAGCCCTCTTCCTGTTTGCTCATTGGATTGGCCTTCTTGTCCCAATTGTTAAAACTTCCGATGACCGAAACAAATTCTGCATGAGGAGCCCAAAGTCGGAAAGAAACTTCGGTTTCGTGAGGGGTCGAGCCCATTCCAATGGCTTGTCTGGCTGTTGACACGCTCATGGTTAAGTCCTTGATGGCAAATTGACGCTGCAACGTCCATACGCATTGTCGATCCGCTAGACCTTCATTCGACATCGGGGAAACACTGTAATTCATTGAGCGGGAACGATGTGGCGCCAGCGCAGTTAGCCAGGTCGAGCGTCGCAGACTGCGCACTCTCTTCAACTTTTCGCGATCATGAATGCTCTTGAAATGATCACCAGGCCGTGGCTGGAACGATATCGCAGCTTCCAGTAAAGGCTTGGACCGGTTGCGCTACACGATGATCCCCTTATTCCTACTCGTTACGGTGTATTGGCCCCAAATCGTTTAGGGCTTACGCTCCATCCTGCTGAAACCCAACGAGAGCCAACCATCGCAGCTGAATCGTTGGACTCCCGGTGGGAAAAGTCATGATAGGGGCCATCCAATGAAAAAGAACCATTTGAAAAAGCTGTATGTTGACGAATTGAAGGACCTGTACAGCGCCGAAAACCAATTGGTCAAGGCGTTGCCGAAAATGGCGAAGGCCGCCACATCTCCCGACCTGCGAGCAGGATTCGAAGGTCACCTTAAACAGACGCAAGAGCATGTCGCTCGCCTGGAGAAGATTTTCGAGGCGCTGCAGGAAAGTCCAAAGGGCAAGCCATGCAAAGGGATGGTAGGCCTTATCGAAGAAGGAAGCGAAATGATCTCTGAAGATCCTGAACCGGCGGAATTAAACGCAGGACTAATCGCTGCGGCGCAGCGCGTTGAGCACTATGAGATGGCTGCCTACGGATGCGTTCGCAACTACGCGCGGCTTCTCGGCGAGAACGAAGCGGCTGAGCTTCTGGATAAAACATTTAACGAAGAGAAAGAAACCGACGCAAAACTGACAAAGCTCGCCGAAACGGTCAACGCCGAGGCCATGAAAGAAGAAGGAGGCCAGGAGGCGCCCGAAAGCAATGCGCGCAAAACGAAGATGTTGAAGAAGACCGCTACAGCATAGAAACGACTTTTTTGAACGAGCAGAACGGCCCGATCCTCCAAGGTCGGCATCACGTAGAAAGGAAGAAACAATGAAATTCAGAAAGCACTCTGTCGCAGCGTTATCCCTGCTGGGACTCTCTTTGCTCGCTGGACCGATCGTGGGAGCAAGAGCTTTCCAGCAGAATCCACCACCCGCGCCGCCCGCAGACAACACGAAAACGAACCAGCGGGACAACAACCAAACTTCACCCACGGCCGACCAACAGAAAATGAACCCCGCCGATCGCGACATCACCAAAAAGATTCGGATGGCGATCCACGGCGACAATTCGCTTTCCACTTACGCACACAACGTCAAAATCATCACTCAAAACGGAAAGGTCACGTTGAAGGGGCCTGTGCGTTCCGAGGATGAAAAAGCCAACATCGGCGCAAAAGCTATCGCAGTGGCGGGCGACGGCAACGTGGACAACCAGCTTGATGTCGTGCCACCGAAACAATAACTCAAAATTCCAGCCCTCAAATCAAAAGGAGAAACAAATGAGCGACAACAAGAAGACGTCGGTATTTGGAATTTACAGCAACCGTACGACAGTTGAGAACGCCGTGGACACATTGATTAAGTCGGGATTTTCCGCTTCCGATGTTTCCGTTCTGCTTCCTGAGAATCTCGGTCCGAAGTCTATCGGAACAGAGAAGGCCACAAAGGCTCCCGAAGGCGCCGCAGCTGGTGCAACTTCCGGCGCCGTTCTCGGCGGCGGGCTCGGGCTGCTTGTAGGAATTGGGGCTCTCGCTATCCCTGGCCTCGGTCCCTTCATCGCTGCCGGTCCGATCATGGCGGCACTGGCGGGAATGGGAGTCGGTGGCGCGGTGGGAGGCGTGACTGGCGCTTTGGTGGGCTTGGGAATTCCCGAGTACGAAGCCAAGCGTTATGAAGGCCGTCTTCAGAAGGGTGGGATTCTTCTGTCCGTTCACTGCGATACATCGGATGAGATCAAGCATGCCAAGGACCTGCTGAGCGGAACAGGAGCCGAAGATATTTCTTCGACATCCGAATCCTCTGTGGATTCTTCTGCAAAGGCGTCACGGGCCGGTGCAAATAGTTAGACGAGCCGACGCAAAAGGAGACTTGCTGACACGGCAGGTCTCCTTTTGTAAATCACAGTAAGAGACTAATCAAAAAAGTTCAAGGTTTCGAGTCATTTCAAATCTAGCTTCAAGGGAGGATTTATGAGATTTGGGCCATTTCTCGGAATTGCAATACTCTTGTTCATTTTGTGGGCCGGTGGATTTATTTTCTTCCACGTGGCCGGTTTTTTGATTCACGTCTTGCTGATACTCGCCGTCATTTCGCTGCTGGCACACTTGTTTACCGGGCCGAGAACGGCCTGATCATGCCCACGTGTGTTCCATTTGTTCCAGCCTCAAAGCGACAAGAAGTTACTACTGGTTGGGCTTCTATAACGAAGAACTAAGCATTAGCGATGGAGTCGTGGATGACGGTGGGCGATTCTTGATCCCCGCCGTCTGGACTTTCCGGTGCTTCCACTTCTTCTTTCATTTCCGCAATCACCTCAGCAAGGCTGTTCAGGATTCGATCATCTTCCGCGAGATGCATGCGCTTCGCTATGCTTGCGGTGTCCACCGAAAAGCCCCAAAACCCGATCAGAATTTTAAACGTCGGAGAACGCTCCCGCAACCTTTTGTAGAGGTTACGTGCATGTGAGATGACAAAAGGAGGCAGCGCGGAGATGCAAACGATCTCAGGTCCTGCACGTTCGACAGCGGCAATTATCTCCGCAGCTGTTCCCGTAGGCAGACATTGCGCCCGATGCCCGGCGTGTTCCAGAAGTTGGGCAAGCATCGTTCCCACGATTTCATCGGCGTCGTCCCTGGCGGGAAGGCAAATGACTCTCCTTGGGGAAGGGACGTCTCGTGAACTCTCCCGGGCGGCCCCTGGAGTTTCATCAGCGCCGTTCTTTTTCTCTAACTTCTGCGATTCCCGGGCATTTCCTTCGATCGCCCTGTCGCCCAGTTCTTCGATGAGTTCCCTGGTGCTGAGAGTTATAAACTGCTGGGTTGTCTCGTCCAGATTATTGCGGTGACGGTCTTGTTCCGCAAGCGCCAGCGCAGGTATAACCACGGAATCGTACAATTGTTGCAAGGAATGGTCCTGCAAATAGGATTCAAGAACCCATTTCGCTTCGTGCTGGTCTGACGCGAGCAACCGCTGATAGAAATGCGACTCAGGAGCTAAGACCGGTTCATCGCCGAGCAGAATGTTGAGAAAACCAAGGTTCGGGACATATCGGCCGATTACGACGAGGCATACCGTCAGGGGCGTGGAGAGAACCAGGCCGATTGGGCCCCACAACACCGCCCAAAAAACTGCGGCGACCAGAATGGCAAGTGACGACAATCCGACCTGCGCTCCAAATAGAAGAGGTTCCACCAGATTAGCCACGAGCAATTCGGTTGTGGCATAAAGCGCCAGCGTCAAAAGAGTGTGGGTCCAACCGTCGAACATTGCCAGCGAAAGAAGAATCGGCAACACCGCGGCCAGCAGAGAACCCACATAGGGCAGGAATCGCAACAGCGCGGCAACGACGCCCCACAACAGGGCTTGAGGCACTCCGATACAGTACAAGCCCATGCCAACGATAACGCCAAAACCAACGTTTACGCTCAATTGCAGGAATAAGTAGCGGCTCACGCGGCTGCTGGCATCATCCAGAGCCTGGGTCATCAAATTAAGGTGTGCATGGCCGAAAAGGCGGATGAATCGATTGCGCAGATCTTCTCTACGAATGAGCATGAAAAGTGTAAAGACTGTGACGATTCCGAAGATGCTGACGGGGCCAACCAGACTGTTCAATGATTCGAGTGGGTTACTTGCTGGCGGAACCATTTCAACCGCTATTGGCTTTGCGGAGGTTCCGGCCGCGAGTCCTTTGGGTGTGATCGGGCTCGCTGGGGCTCCCGAAGAAGGATTTGACTCCGCCAATTCGTTGCCAATCTCTTTAACGGCGGCGGCGGCTTTGTTGATGCTTTGATTTTTTGAACCGTGCAGGGATTCAATCTTCAGCTTAATGTTAGTCCGATTACCCGGAAGCTGATCTGCAACCTCGATCAACTGGCCCGCCACAACCCACCCGAGCAAACCCAAAGCAAACACCGAACAGGTAACGACCACGACCGATGAGACAGCTCTCGGTAGATGAATTCGATCCAGCAAGCGCACGATCGGAGTCAGGAGAAATGCAAACAAAACAGCCAGGGCAAAGGGTACGAAAACTATCCGCGCAAAATACAATGTAGCGACGACAATTATGGCGGCGATGAGAGTGGCAAGCTGAGAGAGACCTCGCGATGCATCGTTGCGTGGCAAGTTTGCGGCACCCGGTTACGCAATCCGTCTTAACTACCAAACGAAATCATTCAGCTTGGTGGGCTGGG
The DNA here is from genome assembly GCA_903970165.1 of Betaproteobacteria bacterium. GTDB lineage: Bacteria > Acidobacteriota > Terriglobia > Acidiferrales > UBA7541 > Acidiferrum. Next base: position 182,837 of record CAJCHZ010000054.1, on the reverse strand, counting down.
GAGATTCATTTCGTCCCGCTACCTTTAATCGCTGGAGCGTCTTCTCCAAGCGCCGTCGCCAGCGCAATCAGATGGTCCTGTTCGTCCTTGAGAATCTCTCGAATGTGCTCGGCCATCGCGTATTCGCCTAATTCTTCGCACTGTTTCACGCGTTCACGGTAATTTCGAATGGTTTCCGTCTCGTTTTCGAGGTCGAACTTCAGCATCTCTTTCGCCTTCTCGGAAGTGCGGACGTTTTTAGGCGCAACGGCCGGCATGCCCCCGAGGTAGTCGATTTGATTGGAGATAATGAGCGCGTGACTGAGTTCTTCTGCGGCGTGTTTCTCCAGTTCGCCAGCGATGTTCATATACTCTGCGCCTTTGAGGACTTGCGAATAAACAACGTAAGAAATGATCGCCTGATATTCGCGCGACAAATCTTCGTTCAACAGACCCACCAGCTCTTCTCTTGATACGCTTTTCGAATCCTTCGCCTCTGCGACAGCCTTCATTTGAGTCCTCCTTGTTTGTGCTCTTCGCTTCGGTGCTCCTCAGTGAACCGGAACGCCGGCTTGCAACTAGAAGCCACGCGCTTCAGAAACAAACTCCGATGGGATCATCTTAAGTATGAATTCGTGACGCCACGTCGACCTGGCGGATGTATTCCCCAATCGAAAATATATTGACGTGCGCTAACTAAGCTATCCGGTCAAACCAGTAGGAACCCGATTGAATCTCTCTATTCTCTTCGGCAAGGGCTAACAAGGAATAGGACGTGACGTCCTAAAATCCAATCGCAACTGCAGCATCCGCAGGATAGGACATTTCCCGCGTGGTAATACAGCAGGCCTCGTATGGGCTAAAAAACAGGGGTGCCGTATCTTTCGGCTAGGTTGGATCAAAATAATGCCTTTACATCCCGCGCAACCCGCAGCAACCGGGACGGGCTAAGCAAAGGATGATCCGGCAAGAGGAACCACAATGCGCACGATGATCAGCGTTCGTTCGTTCTTACTCGCTTTGATGATGCTGGCTTTTTCGGCGGCATCCTTCGCACAAGTACGTATATCCGTCACGATTGCCCCCCCCAGAACTGCCCGTTTACGAACAGCCTATTTGTCCCGGGGATGGTTACATTTGGACCCCTGGATATTGGGCCTGGGATGATGATTATTATTGGGTTCCGGGAACATGGGTGGAGGCGCCGGAAGTTGGCTTTTTCTGGACTCCCGCTTATTGGGGCTGGGAAGGCTCGTCCTTCGTTTTCTATGACGGATATTGGGGTCCGACAATCGGATTCTACGGCGGTATCAACTACGGATTCGGCTACTTCGGCCATGGTTTTGACGGCGGACGTTGGGACCACGGACACTTTTTTTATAATCGCGCCGTAGCCAACATCAACGTCAATATCATTCACAACGTGTACGACACCAAGGTGGAGAACGTTACCGAGACCCGCGTCAGCTTCAACGGAGGCAACGGCGGGATCAACGCTCGCCCGACCGCTCAAGAACAGGCTGCTGCCAATGAGAGACATATTCCACCAGTCGCCGCTCAGACCGAACACATTCAGGCTGCTCGCTCCAACCAGCAGCTGCGCGCTTCCGTAAACCACGGTAAGCCGCCTATCGCCGCAACTCCAAAACCGGGCGCGTTCACCGATCACGCGGCCGTAGCCGCAAAAGAGGGCACTCCGTATAACGCTACCGCCAATCGCGAAGCCAATGGCAATGGTAACGGCGCAGCGCGTACCGCAGACAACGGCGCGGCCCGGCCAGCCACTCCAATTCATCCCAAGGATCTTCCACCAGCGGAACGCCCTGCAGCTCCGAATACCGGGAATCCTGATTTGGACAAGAAATACCAAAAACAGCAGGACAAGCTTCAGCAGAAGCAGGACCAGGAACGGCAGAAGCTCCAGCAGAAACAGGACCGGGACCACGCCCGGCAAGCAAAAAACGCCGATGATAAAGCACAACAGCAGCTGGAGCAGAAACACCAGCAACAAACTCAGCAGCTGCAACAAAAACACACGCAGCAACAACAGCAACTACAACAAAGGCAGGCTCCGCCGGCGGCAGCACCGCGCCCTGCTGCGCCTGCACGGCCACATTGAAGGACGTAACAGATCAGCACGTTCGCGCCGTGAAGGCTTCTAGCTTTCACGGCGCGATTTTTTTATCTGGGAAACCAGAAAATTGGCAGAACGCGTTCGAGCGGCTGGAACGCGTGCAGTGCGTGCTTGTGCCCGCCGAATCCGCATCCGCATATGGAACGTCGTTACCTGATCGTTCCGGGCATCGGGTCATCTCGAATTCACATCCTGGATACGAAAGCGAATCCTAAGCATCCCAGGATCGTGAAAGTGATCGAGCCGGAAGAGTTCATCAAGAAGACTGGGTACACATCGCCGCACACTATCCACTGTGGCCCTGACGGCATTTATGGCAGCGCACTTGGGTCGGCCAATGGCGATGGTCCAGGCGGCATCTCCCTGATGGATGCTGACACGTTTGAGCTCAAGAGCCAATGGGAGAAGGAGCGCGGCCCACAAAATTTGGCGCACGATTTCTGGCGGCACCTTGGGCACGACACATTGATCAGCTCCGAATGGGGCACACCGAATATGGTCAAGGACGGCCTCAACCCGGAGTTGCTACTCGGCGGAAAATATGGCCACACGCTGCACATCTGGGACCTGGACAAGCGGCGTCACTTGCAGGAAATTGACTTGGGCGCGGAGCAACAAATGGTGCTGGAGCTTCGGCCCGCGCACGATCCCAAAAAAGACGTTCGGATTCGCCGGCGTGGTCGTCTCCCTGAAAGACCTGTCGTCGTCGGTTTGGATGTGGCACCGCGACGATAGCGGCAAGAACGGCAAATGGCAGTCCGCAAGGTGATCGAAATTCCCGCCGAGCCGGCCGATCCGGAAAAGCTGCCGCCGCTGCTGAGAGGCCTGAAGGCAGTGCGGCCTTTGGTGTCTGACATCAATCTCTCGCTCGACGACCGCTTCCTCTATGTCTCGTGCTGGGGGACTGGTGAGTTCATTCAGTATGACGTCTCGGATCCCACCAACCCGAAGAAGACGGGATCGATCCACCTCGGTGGCATCGTGCGCCGAGCGCCTCACCCCAAGAAACCCCAGCTGGCTCTCAACGGCGGTCCGCAGATGGTCGAGATCAGCCGCGACGGCAAGCGGGTCTACTTCACTAACTCGCTTTATTCTCCGTGGGACGAACAGTTCTACCCTGACGGGGTGAAGAGTTGGATGGTGAAGATCGACACCAATCCCGAGGCCGGGATGAAGCTTGATGAGAAGTTCTTCGTCGAGTTTGACGGCTTGCGCGCATCAGGTGCGGCTAGAAGGGGGCGATGCTTCCTCGGACTCGTATTGCTACTCGGACGCGCAATGACACCTGCGGGCATGACCTGGACCGTGCTGTGGTTGATGCCGGTCCTCGGCGCCTACCACGGACTTAATCCCGGGACGGGGCGGCTTTTCGCGGTGGCGCTGGGGATACAAGAGCAAAATGGGACGGCAGTGGCGAGATCGCTCGTTCCCATTGCGCTTGGCCACGCGCTGGCCATCGGCAGCGTGGTGCTGATCGCCGCGCTTCTCGGCGTGACGCTGCCGCTCATAGCTATCCGCTACTGCGTGGCTGCGCTCTTAATAAGCCTCGGAATTTACTGCTTGGTGCAGCATCGGCACCCGCGATGGGTTCGTATGCAGGTAGGTTTCCGAGACCTGACCGTCTGGTCGTTTTTGATGGCTTCTGCGCACGGCGCCGGTCTGATGGTAGTGCCCGTGCTGCTCGGCAGCAACACCGCCCAAGCGGAGGGACGCATGGCGGGTCGTAATCATATGGTCTCGACCAACAGTCCCCTGGCCGGGATGCCTTGCGACCGGGGTCCATACGGCTTCTTATCTTGCGGTCACAGCGGTGATAGCTTGGGTGGTGTATCGTAAGGTCGGCCTCGCGCTTCTTCGTAAGGCGTGGGTCAACTTTGACTTGGTATGGGCAGCCGCGCTCGTGGCCACGGGTCTCGCCACGCTCGTGATCTGACTTCTCGAACGTTCGAGCGAATCGGACGCGGCGATTCTTGGCAAAACGCTGGCTATTTTCGGCGGCTCTTTTGGCGCGGTTTACGAGTTCGCAGAGCATTTCTCGCAGCTCCGGCCTTGGCAGCAATTACGCCTAGGGTTGAGCCGATGGATTCAGCTACGCTTGCCAGGAGTGTTTCTTCTTTTCTTGCTGGCCGGCGTCTCGCTCGGATCCGTAGAGTATTCCGTCTGGTCGCTATTTTGGCTTTTTTCATTTTTTCTCCTACCGATCTCAGATATACAACCGTTCGCTAACCCATAAGCTCGAAGCAACCCGAGCGCCGAGACATACGCGCCCTTGCTCGGTCTTTGTTTGTCTTGTCTATACAATCGGCCTGCGTCCCTGGATGACGCGGATCAAGATGACGATGATCGCCAGGACCAAAAGAATATGGATGAACCCTCCCACGGTGTAGGAAGTCACCAGGCCCAAGAGCCACAAAATCAAAAGAATCACGGCGACGGTCCAAAGCAAATCCATACTCTCCTCCTTGTTTTCTCAAGTCATCCGACCAGTACTTGGACTAAATCAGACAACGACTTGGACGATGGAGAGCATAGGGGGAGGTCGTTTGCGGAGCCATCCGGTAATCGGTGTAGAGTGTCTGCCAATTTGCTTTAGAAACTTTGGGAAGCAAAAGATAAGCGGCGAAGTTGCGGTGACGAATGCATCGGCTCAATATCATTCGAACGCGGGATATTGGACTTAGGTACCGGTTCCCGCGCCGCTGAGGGCCACCGTCTGGGGACTTCCTGCTGCATCGTCTACGATAATGATTTGCGCGGTCTTGGGCCCCGTGCTGACTGGAACGAACATAACTCCGATGGAACAGCTCGCATTGGGCGCCAGTTGACCGGTGCCCTCGGGACATGCGGAGCTGATTTTCTGTAGGTGGAATTCAGCCGCTCCTGGCCCAGTAATATTGATAGCGGAGTTTATGTTTAGCGTTGCGCTTCCCGTGTTGCTGAGTACGATCAACTGGACCTGACTGGAAGATCCAACGGCATGACTCCCGAACGCGAGCGTGGCGGGAGAAAGCGCTACCGTCGGCGCGGGCGCGCCGGAATGTCCTGTGAGGCTGACGCTATGCGGACTTCCGGAGGCATTATCGGAAATGGTCAAGGTCGCGGACAAATCCCCGTCCGCTTTGGGCTTGAAAACCACCAGGATGCCACAATGGGCACCCGCAGCCAGAGTGGCGGGAGCGGCAGGACAAGTATGCGTTTCCGTGAACTCGGCGGCATTCTCTCCACCGATCATAATGGAGGTGATAACCAATTCGGCCCCACCGTTATTGGTGAGAAGAACCTCTTGCGGAGTGCTTCCTGTTCCTTGCGGTTGAGCCTGGAACTTGAGTTCGTTCGAAGAGAGCAAAACCATGGGCTCGTTTGCGAGAATGCAACTTGCCAGCAAAAGGTTTGCGACGGAAAACAGCACTATCCGGCGAACTAGCCGCCGGCACATGTCTCTTGCTCCCTGAGATTCGAAGGCGTGTTCCATTTCCATAAGTTCCTCCACTTACGACAAAGTTCATCAGTGCGAGCTGATCTGGCCCTCTGCAGGATTCGAGACGCTGGAAATTGCCATCGCGTTCCTCAGCTTCTCTACATCTTCTTGCAATCTGATCCGTGCCTTTTCGTTCCGCCTTGATTTGGGAGAATCGGGCTGCGTCTCGAAGAATCGCAAAAGATCGGCGCGCAAAGGCGAGGAAGCGCGAACAAATTGCTCTTGCGCAAGCTTCTCCAGAAGCTGCGCGTAAGCGGCGTCATTCAGTCGATACTCGCCGCGCACGGTCCGTTCGCCAACGTCTATATTGTCGTTGGGGAGATCCAGCTTGTCCTGCCTCAAACTGGCCAAATAAGTCTGGTATTGATTTAGCGTGATGTTAAAGCTGTTTTCGAAAAGTTTCTCGGTTTGCGGTGTGGGTGCACGAAACCCCAGGACTCGCAAGGGTCCTACTTTGGGAACCAACCTGTATAAGATGACCAGAAACCTGTCTCCAAAACTGGGCTTCTGATAATTCTTTCCCCACTCTTTTTCGTAGCTTGCTTGTGACAAGTTATACAGAAATTTCTGCCGCGTCATTCCGGGGATGTCTTGTCTGATATCGTTCTGTTTCAATTGCCAGGCGACCTTCGCCACCTTCGGAATGAGCGAGCTGACACTGTGCCGATAGGACTCGATCGCGCGGTCCTCGTCGTGAAAAATAAAACGGAGCTCGAGCCCATAGGTCTCCTGAAACGCGCGCTCCAAGAGGGGTTGCGCGACGGCGAAGCCGATAAAATCATGATAGCTCTGTGGGGCATAGCGCTCTTTTGCGACTTCGAGGACGTCAAAGCCGAATTCCGTTTTGACATGAGCGAGAGGATCATCTTCGTAGGTGACAACATTTCCGTATTTCTTCCTTAGCTCCGGATACAGAAGCGGCACGGCTACGTTGATGGCCAGCCGATGGCCTGCATTGTCCGCGGCATAGTGAGACAAAGCGCCGACTGCGAATGCATACTCGTCCAGGTCTCGGGAATCCCGGAGCAGCGCTTCCACGAAATCGCCGCTGCGCACGTAGTGTGTAAGATCGCTGAAGAACTTGTTCCCGTGCGGGTAATACCCCATATCTTGAATAATTGCGCCGCCGTAAGCGTATGCGTGCGCCTCGCGCAGCTGTTCTGGGGTTGATTCAGGGAAGCGTTTGAGAAGGGCGGACCGTATATGCGTGTCCCAAGCGGCGTCTATGATGGCCTCGTGGGTCAGCACGGAATAGGCTTTGGAAGGATTGGCGCAAAAAAGCGAGAGGACAATGGCACAGACAACCATTGCCTCTCGCCGTTTGCGTTCGATTCGCACGATGGTTTCCTAAGCAAGGGCGTGACGTGAGGGACGTCGTACCCAGGGATTGTATCTTGCACAGAGGTTAGGACTGGCCGGCCCGGCGCGCTTTGTTCTTTGAGCCGGAGTGGGCATCGCGTTCCATCTCTTCAGTCTCTGTGTCGGACCCGACCTCTTGCTGATGTTCCTCGCGAAAGGCCTTCACGAATTCATTCACCTGCTTTTCTGCTTCTTCTTTTGCGATTCCGTAACGCTCTTGAACCTTTCCAACCAACTGGTCTCGCTTCCCGTGAATCACCGTCAAATCGTCGTCGGTCAGCTTTCCCCACTTTTCCTTTATCTTGCCGGTGTTTTGTTTCCATTTTCCTTCGATCTGATCCCAGTTCATTGCAGCCTCCCTTGGTCTGAAACTTTTCGGACTAGCCGTCCCAGCCGCCATGGAAATGATGGCTGGGTGTGCGGCGCGTCACATCTCAATGGAAACACCTCTGGTGAAGAGGGTATATACCGCGAACTACCGAACAGCACGAGTTGAGTACCCTAGAACAACGCACTCGCGCGCGCCTACCATGATCATTGCAAAGCATTAGGGTTTACGCGGTATGGAGCCTGTTGTGATCCAGCGTTACAAATAAACGGAATCGCGAACGGGTTCCCGCAACGACAAATCAAAACACGCGATTTCGTGTACCAAAAAACTTGGAGCCCGAAACACAGGAGGTTCGTCATGCTACGTTGGGCGCTGGCTTTTTTTGTAATCGCATTGGTGGCTGCACTATTCGGTTTCGCGGGTATCGCTGTGGCCGCGGCAGGAATCGCCAAGATAATTTTCTTCATTTTTCTTGTTCTTTTTCTGGTCAGCCTGGTTGGGCACCTTCTCCGACGGGTTTAACCCCATCGCGGGGGCTGCCATTCAAGCAAGGCAGGACCGGTCTGCACTAGCTTTGGCGCAACATGGAGGATCCATTGAGCGGAAAAACTATGCTCGGCGTAGTCCTGATGGCGATCGGGGTCATAGCCCTGGTCTATCAGGGTTTTACGTACACTACTCAGAAAAAAGTGCTCGATATCGGTCCCATTCAGGCGACCAAGGAAGAGCATCACACCATCCCTCTTCCACCTGTCCTTGGCGTCGTGGCGTTGGTCGGCGGAATAGCGGTTATTGCGTTTGGCCGGCGGGGTAATTAGCGAGGCCGTAGTAACTGAAATTCAGATGAAAACGGAAGGCGGGCCATCCGCCCGCTTTTTTTTGTGCGATCCGTTTTCGCCAGTGCAAGACGCAACGGTTCACTCTCCCGTCATTGTCCCGCCGGCCGGTACAACATTCCGAGCCAATCAATACAGGGACCTCTGTATTGTCCGCCAAAGCGTCACGCCTTATATCTCATAACGGCACAAATTAGCTCATAGTTTCCAAGGAAAAGAGGACTTTCCCGATGGAATGGCAACCACTAGTTTGCGACGCTACTCTGATCGAACAGGCACGCGCCGGGAATCAACATGCCTTCGGAGAACTCGCCGGCCGGCATTCCAGCCGAATTTACGGAGTCTCTTTCCGGATTCTTAAGAACCGCGAGGATGCCGAAGACAATTTGCAAAACGTATTGTGCAGGGCGTTTAACAGAATCAGCCAATTTCAAGGAAAGTCGCAATTCTCAACCTGGCTGGTGCGCATTGCGATTAATGAAGCCTTGATGATGCTGCGCAAGCATCGCTCCGAAGATAAGACGCGGCGTCCTGAAGGAGTAGAGCCGCACAGCAGCCCGGAGGCTCGCGAAGATGTCAGGGATTGGCACGCGGATCCAGAACGGCAGTACATCACCAAGGAATTGGCGGCAAAAGCTCTGGATGGGTTGCATCCCACGCTGAGGTACACGTTTATCCTCCACAAAGGAGAAGGGTGGACCAACCGCGAATTGGCTAGCGCGCTGGGCATTAGGGCGGAAACCGTGAAATCTCGAGTTTTTCGGGCGCGCGTGCGCTTGCGTCAGCAAATCCATGCCATCACGAAGACAAAATCGGTAGCCCTACAGGCATAAGGATGGCAGTTTCGACCAGCGATCTGTCTTGAGTTTCGGGATACCGCGAGCGCCCAACACAGGCAGTTCCATCGGCCACTGCAATCCAGCGATCTTGCGAATGGGGCCGAACGTCGAAGATGCCCCCGGCGTTTTTTGTAAGTGTTGCTGATAAAGGACTTAGCTATACCACAAGTCCTTTCGAGGCAACACGTACGAGATGGATGCTAAGTGTTGAATCTAAAGGGTTTAAGCTTTCTGAGGGTTCTGGGAGATTGATCGAGTGTGTGGCGGCGCTCCGGCAGTCGCTTCGCTGCTGGAAATTAATCCAGCTTTGCCGAAAGGGTCTCCAAAGCGTCTTTCCCGGTCTTGATCGCTGTGGCCATGGTCTCTTCGCCTTTAGAGACCGCTGCCTGCAAATTCCTAAGGGCTTTCCGTCCTGTTTTTCGAAGCTGTTTGATTCCGTCCTCGGTCGTATCCTCGATCCACTCGCGAGTCTCCGCGCCAGATTGTGGAGCAAACAGCAACGCCAGGCCCACTCCTACTCCCAGCCCAGTTAGAAATGCGATTGCCTTGTGTCCTGAGATCATCTATTTAATCCCCCTCGTTTTGGCAAACAGTCCTGGCGCTTTGACGAAACTCAATGACAACGCTGGGAACCCGAGACCCCATGCCGAAAAGCGGCGTTCGGTAAAATGCTGCCGGCTTTTGGGTCTGCTGGGGATTCTTTGCCCTAAATGTTCATCCGTCTGAGGATATAAAGCGCCTCAAATTTGAGCTATCAGGTATCAGCGGTATGCCGGAAGGAAATAAATTGTATGAGGCAGCGCACCGCTGCGATTGAAAAAGAAGGTTGAGCAAGATCCTTTTGGGAAGTAAATTCCAGAAAGCAAGGAACCAGTTTTTAATTCTTATGAACCGGCTTGAATTCTGTCACTTCCGTTACGACGCTTTTCGCGACTTCGCCATCTATTTTTGGGCTGATGTAGGATCCATCCGCTATCACGATGTTGAGGGCTCTGACCAATTCTTGTTCCGCGTCTACCTTCAAAAGATATCCCTGGGCGCCGGCGCGGAACGCGCTTCGGACAAGTTCTGCAGTCTCATGCAGGGTCAACAAAACAATCTTTACTTCGGGATGCTTCTTGCGAATCTCTCGAGTTGTCTCAATACCGTTGAGCCCGGGCATGGAAATATCCATGATGATTGCTTCGGGTTTCAGCGTTTCCGTCAACCGAATGGCATCGGTCCCGTTGTCTGCTTCGCCACAGACCTCCCACTCTGGAAATGATTGCAAAATGGCTTGTACTCCTCGGCGAATGAAGGCGTGGTCGTCAACGATAAGCACTCGGTGCATAGTACTCCCTCGCTCCGGGTCTTCGATGGGAGTTACGGACTCAGCTCCTTTACAAGATAAAGTTCCGAGAAAGGGCATCGAAATGACAAGTCCAAATCGTCCGAATCGGAGCAGTTAATTTCTTGGGGCCGCAGCTCTTTTTATCATGCCTCAATGATTTGATTTTTAACAGCATATCGGACGAGCTCGCTGACCGAATGTAACTCAAGTTTTTTCATTATGTTGGCCCGGTGGGTTTCGGCGGTCTTCACGCTTATTCCAAGTGCGACGGCGACTTCCTTGCTGCTTTTGCCTTCGGCCAGGAGCTGGACAATTTCGCGCTCCCGCGGCGTAATCCGGTTTCGTGAAATCGCCTGCGGTTGAGCACCCACGACCGGCCTGGAAAAGCCATTTAAGAGCATATCCGCGGCACGTGCTGTGAAAAACGTACGCCGGTTTGCAAGGGCCTCGACCGCACTAACGAGATCGCGGTCTGCGTCCGACTTCATGATGTAAGCCCTGGCGCCGACTTCCACAATGTCGCGTACCAACTGGTCTGAAAAATGAAGCGTCAAAATAAGGATTCCCGCCTTTGGAAGCAGCTTGTGAATTTGGCGTGATGCTTCCAAGCCATTCAGCTCCGGCATGCTGATGTCCATCACCACGACATCGGGTTTAAGCTGCTCGGCTAGTTTAACGGCCTCGCGGCCTGTTTTTGCCTCGGCGCAAACTTCCCAGCCGGGACGCGAAGTCAGGAGCTGCTTCAGTCCGCGCCGGATTATATCGTGGTCATCCGCGACCAGAATCTGCAATGCTTTTGTGCTTGTTCTCATATCCATCTTGTGTTGTGGCTGAACAGCGCGCTCAGCTAGCATAAATTCTGCCTCCTTCAGCTTACGCAGTATTAGAGCCTTCAGCTTAGGCTAGCAGCCATTGATATACCGGGCGCAAACCCAATTACATACCATTTTTCCTGTATTTTCACCCTGGTCCCAAGTTGATCCAAAGCCAGTTTTGTTACCGTCTTGGGCGTGTTTGTGTCCACCGTGAGTACCTTCGCCGGAAATCCGCAGAAGGCCGCTTATCGGATTGTGGACATCGCGGACGCTCATTAGAGGGATGTGCCTCTTCTATTTACACTGAACACCTGATTGTGATGGTTTCAACTCGCAGGTAACTTAATTAATGAAAGTACCCTTCGCAAAACCCCTGCACAGAGCAGGTGCCTGATCCACACCGAACACAGGCACCTGCTCTTTCCCCCCCAGATTCACCAAACTCAACGCTCACCCAAATCTAAGAGCCATCACAACCAGCAAGTATGGGTAGTGAAGTTCGCGGCGTCTACAGTGCCGTTACAGCATCAGCTGTATTGTGCGCTCCGTCAGGACAACTTAGGGTTGACTCTTCATCAAGTCGCTACTCGCGACTCGGGACAATTTATGAAAACCACAGCTTCAGCAATGGCCGCAGATCTCAACGCGAATCCGCTTCCGATTGAAGTCATTCGCGGGGTAGATCGGGTTGCATTTCGCGAGACGCTGCAGCGAAGTATCGCGGACAGAGCCTACGATTTGTTCCAGGAGAGTGGTTCCGTTTCTGGAAACGCCTTATCCCATTGGCTCCAGGCGGAGAAGGAGATCCTGAACTATGTTTCAAGCTTCCGCGAATCCGGCGCGTGGATCGTTGCGAATCTTCAATTGAGCAATGTCGTTCCAGAAGACGTCAAAGTATTTGTGGACCAGAATAGTGCAGTTATCTCGCTCGAGGAGCCCATAATCAAGCAGAAGCCACCCGATGCAATCATGGAAAGTTGCTACATAGCCGAGTGGCCGGCCAAGATTGATCCAGCGACGGCGAGCGCCTATTTGAAAAACGGAACTCTAACTCTGGAAGTCAAAAAGAAATTATGAACGGGAAGGTCCTGCGGTCTGGACGACGGTTCCGCTGCTCTGGCAATAGACGAAGTATTCGGCTGGCGCGATTTCGACCAGCCGAGCCATCTGGACTCTAGCCTCTTCCAGCCCTGCCACTGCCTTTACCCACAGAGGATGCCCGTCAGGCAATTTCTTGAAGATGTCGAATTTCAGACTCATGTCGACTCCTTGCAGAAATGTTATCGGTTCTTATGTTCGCCCCTGGATAGGGCACGTCCCTTTCCATTCTTGCATCCAGTTTTCATCACGCTAAATCAGTGAGTTATGAGTAGAAGACGGTTTGGGAATTGCTTGTGGGTACCGGGCACTTTGCATTTTTGGGCTGCACTTTTGTAATTTGTGCTCAATTGGCTAGTACTAGAACGCGGAAGACGGCTCATTGGATAAACTCTCTTCCTATGAGAATGGCGCGCTTTGCGCTGCTGGTTGCCAACTAGTTTTCGGGACTTCCATCGCAAGAGCCGGAGACGCCAAAACCGATCGGAGCCTTGCGCTCCCACGGCTCAACCCAATGCTTCGCTGCAATTGCGCCGACAACGTCTCCTGTCCATCCGCAATGGCAATGCGGATTGAACCAATGGGCGTCCGCATCTTCCAGATTCCTGTGCTTGCTTGCGCATGCGGATGCAAGGGGTCTTTCACAGAGTGGACAAGCGAATAAAAGTACATGAGCGAATTGCTCTGTAGTTGACATGAAACCCTCCTCCCAAGAATGGAAAGAATCGACGTTAGATTCTCTCTATCCGCTGGTTCAGTTTATCCAGTTCAGGGATCCCGAGCGCTTGCACAAAGAAAAACGGTCCACTCGAAAACAAACGGAAAATCTCTGGCGTGCGTAGCTGAGCCGACAGCCCAACCGTCTGTCAGCTACGGTTGTGACGCCAATTCCAGTAGTCGCGCTGCTCAGCTGGCGTTAGCGTCGAGTACTCGCGGTAATGCTCGTGACGGCCCTCCCAATAGGAGCGATAGATCGTGATTTCATGATTGTCCCAGCGGTGATAATCATGGTGATCGGCGTCGTAATATGTCACGCGCGCCGCACAGCCCAAGCCGGCGATCGAGAAAAATAAGGTACTTCCCAGAATTGCTTGACCAATTAAGTTTTTGCCCGTCTTCATGGTCGGCATCAATCCCCCTTTATCCGGGTTAGGTTGCCAGCGCGCTTGACCGTCATCAATACTGGCATTCCTCTAAATTGGGGACGGTGACTCATGTATTTCCCCGCTAAACCCTTGCGCACAAGTGGCTCTCCGGGTTCCGAACCGCTGCCAGCGACCGCAAGGGATGGTGGGTCTCCTTCTCATAGCGGTTGAACCAATCTTCATAGTGAGGTAGTGTGGAAATCCATTTTCTAGATGGACCTCCTTGGGAAGGACTGCGTCATGAAGACCACGTCCCCTATTTCTTTTGCAGGTTCCCAGCTCGCAGAAACCCGACACGTTTGTGCATTTTTCCATAGCGAAGAGGAAGAATATCGCGTATTGCTTCCCTTTATTAAGGAAGGGTTCGAATGCGGCCACAAAGCTGTTCACGTCGTTAACCCAGACCAACGAAGCGAACACCTTCGCCGGCTGGCCGCCGCGGGCATCGACTCCGCCGCCGCGGAGCGCAACGGCCAATTCGATCTCCGAATTAACAGGGAAATATACCTTCAAGATGGATCGTTCGATCAGGACCGCATGCTGCATGCGTTTAAACAGATCGCCAGCGGCAAGGCTGCCGGAGGTTTTCCGCTCAGCCGAATCGTTTGCCGGATGGACTGGGCGGCGGAAGGAAAATCCCATATCCATGATCTGATTGAATTCGAGTCACGGGTAAATGACGTTTGGGAGCACCACGATGACGCCGTGATCTGCACCTACTATCTCGGAAAATTTGGCGGGGACACGGTGATCGATATTATGCGAACGCATCCGATGATCATCATTGGCGGAATCCTGCAACGAAGTCCCTTCTTCGTCCCACCGGGAGAATTTCTTCGAGAGTTCCGCGGACGCCAAGCCGGGCGTGGCGCATCCGCCTCAGCTGGAAACTAAAATGGCAGCACAATCCGAAGGCTCCGCCGAAGAGATCAAGGGACTTCGGCGCTGCATCAATGATTTGGTGAGCATGCTGGCCCTTCCAGCCGCTTGGATGGGTGGCGAACCATTGCGGATTATGGGCAATCTGCTCGACGCATTACTGAGCATGCTCAGCCTGGATTTTCTCTATGTGCGGTTGAAGAACACGGCGGACGCAGCGACCGGAGAAATGGTCCGAATAAGCCCGACGTGGGCCGTCAAACCCGGACCGCAAGAGATGGGGGAAAGACTCAGGACATCGGTGGATGATGACTTTCAAGAATCGCCGCTGCTGCTAAGTAATTTTTTTGTGGAGGGCGACATTACGTTAGTGCCCTTGCGACTTGGATTGCATGACGACCTGGGGATCATCATTGCAGGTTCCCGGAGATCGGATTTTCCTCAACAAACCGAAAGACTCCTTTTGAACGTGGCGGCAAACGAGGCTGCCGTTTGGCTGAGAGAAGCAAGCCTCCTGAGTGAGGAGCGACGCGTCTCGAGCGAACTGGATCGGCGAGTCGCACAGCGAACCGCGGATCTCGCTGCGATCAATGACGAATTACAAAGAGAAATTGCCGAACGCAAATCTGCAGAAGAAAAGTTCCTACGAGAAGAAACCGAACTCAAACGAAGCCAGGCACATAAGGCAGCGATTCTAGACTCTTCACTTGACTGTATCGTAGCCATGGACCACCAGGGTTGCATCACTGAATTTAACCCAGCAGCGGAACGCGTCTTCGGATACAAGAGGGAGAACGTCCTGGGCAAGCCCTTAGCTCACGTTCTCATACCGCCGTCGCTCCGTCAGCAGCACCATTTGGGATTCGCCCATCACCTGGCCACCGGCGAATCGCGAGTGCTGGGCAAGCGCCTTGAGATGACTGCCCTCTGTGCTGACGGAAGAGAAATTCCCGTGGAAATAGCGATCGCGCGTATCCAGCAGGACGGGCCTCCTTCCTTCACTGGCTATCTGCGTGACATCACGGCACGCAAGCAAAACGAAGATGCATTACTTGAGGCCCACACAAGACTGGCGCAGAGCGAAGAACGGTGGCGGTCGGTGTTCGAGAGCTCAGCAATCGGCGTTGCGCTGGCCGACTTGGAAGGCCGATTTATTGCCACAAACCCCGTGTTCCAGAAAATGCTGGGATACACAGAACAGGAATTCGAACAGCTTCATTTTCTCGACATCACCGTTGAAGAAGATCGCGATCTCAATAGCGCGCTCGTCGCGGACCTTTTGGACGGAAAGCGCCGTGAATTCGAGATTGAGAAGCAGTATCGACGGAAGAACGGCAGCCTGGTATCGGTGCGTAACAGTGTTTCCGTGGTGTCCGGCTCCGACCGAGTGCCGCGATTCCTTTTGGCGCTCTCCGAAGATGTGACCAGGCGTCACTTGGCCGAGGCGGCGCTCGATAAGGCTCGCTCGGAACTCGCGCATGTCGCGCGAGTAACGGCCTTGAGTGCTTTAACGGCTTCGATTGCCCACGAGGTCAACCAGCCGCTGTCCGGCATCGTCACTAATGCAAGTACATGCCTTCGGATGCTGGATGCCGATCCTCCTAACGTGGAAGGCGCGCGCGAAACTGCGAGACGTACGATTCGCGACGGCAATCGTGCCTCTGACGTGATCACACGGCTGCGCGCCCTATTCGGCAAAAAGAGTACGCCATTCGAATTATTCGATTTGAATGAGGCGGCCCAGGAAGTGATTGCGCTCTCGGTGAGTGAGCTGCAGCGGAATAGGGTCACCTTACAGTCAAACCTTGCGACCGATTTGCCTTCCGTCCTGGGTGATCGGATTCAGGTTCAACAAGTCATTCTGAATCTGATACGGAACGGTTTAGATGCCATGAGCACGGTTGAGGATCGCCAACGGGAATTGCTGGTTATGACAGAACGCGACGAAGGCGGCGGAGCTCGCCTGAGCGTGACAGATTCGGGAGTGGGGATAGACCCTCAGATTGAGGAGAAGCTTTTCGAACCCTTCCATACGACAAAGGGTGACGGCATGGGAATTGGCCTTTCCGTCAGCCGGTCCATCATGGAAAGCCATCAAGGTCGCCTCTGGGCGGCTCGGAACGAGGGCCCGGGAGCGACATTTTCATTTGTCCTTCCTTCCAGTACTAATACCTAAGTCTAATAGACGCCTCCGCTGCTGGCCGTCATTCTGCTGGCAATGAAGAACGAGGCGGAGCGGTAGCCCATGGATAAGCTTGTCGTAGTCGTCGTGGATGACGATGAATCGGTGCGCGAATCGCTTCCTGACCTACTGAAGGAATTTGGTTTTGCGGTCCTCACATTCTCTTCGGCGGAGGAGTTCCTCGCATCTGGTAGCACGGCACGAACCAGCTGCCTGGTTCTCGACATCGCCATGCCGGGCATGAATGGACTCGACTTACAAAAGGAACTTAAGGGTCGAGGAGACAAGATTCCGATCATCTTTATTACCGGCAAAAGAGATGAGTCCATCCGTAAGCGGGTGCTCGAACAGGGAGCGGTGGATATACTTTTCAAGCCATTCAGCGACACGGCGCTCCGCCAGGCGCTGCACAAGGCAATGGGAAGCGACTGACGACAGCGCACCGCAATCGGGAGGTGTACTATGACGCTAGCCAATGTCGTGGAGCGTAAGATGGGGCCCCCAACCATGCTGCCCCCAAAGTCCATCGTGTTCGTCGTTGATGACGACATCTCTGTCCGCGAATCATTGGAACTGCTGATTCAATCAGCGGGCTGGCATCCTGAGTTGTTCGCTTCAGCGAATGTATTCCTCGAGCATCCGCCCATTGCCGTCCCCAGTTGCCTTGTTTTGGACATTTCTCTCCCAGGGCTAAACGGTCTCGAACTGCAGGAGCGCATCGTCGGTAAACGTCCTGAAATGCCTATCATTTTCATCACCGGACACGGAGACATACGCAAGTCAGTCCAAGCGATGAAAGCCGGAGCCGTCGAATTTCTGACCAAGCCCTTCCCTGATGACGTGCTGCTGGACGCTATCCGCAATGCGCTTGAACGGAGCCGCAGTTCTCTCAGCCAAACGGCCGAGACGCAGTTCTTACGAGACCGTTACGCGTCACTCACTCCTCGCGAACAGCAGGTCATGAAGTTAGTAGTCTCAGGTCTCTTGAACAAGCAGGTCGGCGGAGAATTAGAGATCAGCGAGATCACCGTTAAAGCCCACCGCGGCAAGGTAATGCAGAAAATGAAGGCCGATTCCTTGGCGGATCTGGTAAAGATGGCGGCCAAGCTCGGGATGCATTCCCCTCCGAGAGCTTGACAGGAATAGTTAACGGCTTAATCGCTATGGTTCGAAGAGCCACAGCCTTAGGACTGCCCATAAGACTAACCCGGTTGCGCAAACGAGACCAATACATCCAACGAGCAATTGGGAGCCCCTGATATTGAGTCCGCGTAGAGCCGCATTGCGAACTGATCCGGTGTTGAACGTCCGTGTTTTGGGATTTGCCAAGCCGGTGTTGGTCCACGCAGCCGAAGTACCGTTTCTTCCGGCTGTTTCAGCGCTAATCATGACTCCGCTCCTTAATCGCTTACGGTGTGCCCAACGCCTATTTCCCCGTCAATTAGATAAACGCGAAGAGTAAAACGATGCCGTCTTTGTGATCGAATTTGCGCCCCGATACTAAGGTATCGACCAATACCTTAGTTCAATTGTTTTTCGCCCGCCATGCTGGCTAAATCGCGCAAGATGTGCCGGAGTCCGGGAGTGACATATCAGGGTTGTTTGGTCGCCGAGCCGCCAGCACAAAAAATCACGCCAGAATCGTTGCGCAAGATAAACTCTCGCTTCGCCATGTATCGCCAATCGTAACTTTGATCGAGAGGGGATTCTAAAATGGAACGGATCATCGCAAGGCTTCTACAGGATTTTGAAAAGGGAAAGCTGAGCCGGAGACAGCTCATCAAGAGTCTGGCGGTAACCGCAACGGCGGCGTCTGTTGCCGGCCCGGCCCCAGCTACTGCAGCCTCGAACACAGGGTTCAAAGCGATTGCCGTCAATCACATTTCTTATCAGGTTGCAGACTACGCCAAAACGCGTGACTTCTACGCAGATCTTTTTGGAATGAAAGTTTCACAGGACGACGGAAGTCAATGTTTCCTTGCGTTTGGAGATACCTTTCTTATTCCGCGAAACAAATCCGGGAACACGCCTCGCGTCGATCACATCGCCTACACCATTGCAAACTGGGACAAACACGCTGTCGAAGTTGAGCTGAAGCGCCGCGGCCTGAACCCAAAACCGGATACCGAAAATAGTTTCCACGTCGAAGATCCAAACGGATTTGATCTGCAAATTTCCGGGAAAGAGATGAAAGCTTAGTATGTCGAGGTGCCAGTCGCCCCCGGGAGCGGAGCGATATCAGCCGCGGAAGGACGGGATGGCTCCTTCCGCCATCCTGATCCTGATCGCCCTTTTCGCATCGCTGGTTGGTTGCCACCGTGGAACGAAGCAGGACGTCGAAGCCAAAATCTCATTCACTCAAGTGCCTCAGTCGAACCCGGGAGATAGAAACTTGCAAGACGTAATGGAAGGAACGGTAAGCGGCGCGCGACCTGGGCAGCGCATGGTCATCTATTCCAAATCCGGAGGATTGTGGTGGGTGCAACCTTTGCTCACTGCGCCATACACGCCCATTTTGCCCGACCAGGTCTGGCGGAATGAAACGCACCTCGGTACCGATTACGCCGTCTTGCTCGTGGACCCCTCCTACCAACCGGCGGCCGTCCTGGATCGACTGCCGAAACCAGGATCGGCGGTTTCAGCCGTCGCCGTCAGCCCGGGCCAGGAAAAATCCTCATCGTTCTTCGTCGACTTTAGTGGGTACACGTGGCGCGTACGGAAGAAACCCAGCGATCGAGGTGGGACGAACAATCGCTACGATCCCGACAATGTATATACAGACCAAGCGGGTGCCCTTCATCTGCGCATCATCAACCGCGACCAGCAGTGGACCTGTTCAGAGATAAACCTGACGCGCAGCCTCGGCTATGGCACTTACACGTTTACAGTCGAAGACACTTCCAAGCTGGATCCGTCCGTGACGTTCGGCATTTTCACCTGGGACTATTCAACGGATAGCGAGAACCACCGCGAATTTGACATTGACATCGGCCGCTGGGGTGACCCGGAGAATCAGAACGCCGAGTTTGTTTTGCAGCCGCCTTTCGTTGCGGCCAACGTCACACGCTTTATGGCGCCGCGCGGCAAACTGAAGTACACCATTGCCTGGGAACCCGGCCGGCTAACCATGAGTGCATCGCGCCCGTCTGAATCGCCAAACGCCTCGTTCGTAGCCAGACACGCATTTACGTCTGATGTTCCTACACCCGGATTTGAGTCACTTCGCCTGACGCTGTATGTCTACCGGATTCCAAACCTTGCGTCTTCCGGTCTTCAACGTCCCGCCGAAGTTGTCGTGGATCGGTTTGAATTCTTGCCCTAGATTCCGGAGGTTTTGCCGTCCAATGTCGCGCCGTTTCCTGATCGTAATGCTGCTCCTGTCATCCAATTCGGTCCTGGGTGCGCCGCAGAATCAGATCATGCCCAGCCACAGCCACGAAAGTTGGAAGGCCGCAGCCGGTTTTCCAATCGGATATGCATATTCCATGGCGCAAACATCGGATGGCTATCTGTGGATTGGCACAAGCAAGGGCTTGCTCAGGTACGACGGTCTCAATTTCGTCCCCGTTCGCTGGAACGATACGAATGCAGGGTTTCCCGTTCTGGCCGTAATCACGGACTCCAGCGACCAGTTATGGGCTGTCGATGACCACACGCATCTCTTTCGTTTCGCGAATGGCGGGCTTGTCGGGCCCATATCCGACAATGGCAGACACCAGTATCTGAAAGCTTCCGTCAATCGAACCCGCGATGGTTGGCTTCTCTTCGTTTCTAAGGTGCAGGGACTAGTGGAGTATGAGCGAGGGCAGCTCCGGACCCTTCTGGATCCGGGGCCGCTTCCGAACTGGCCCATGGCTGTAGCGCAAACGGGCGACGGCACCTTCTGGATCGGCACCCTGGAAACAGGTTTATTTCGCGTCAACGTGACGCGCGGCGTCGGAAAAATTGAGCATGTGCCCGATCTTGGAAATTTGAAGATCAACTGTCTGCTCCCGCTTGGGCCTTCAACGCTCTTGATTGGGACAGAGAAGGGTCTATTCAGTCTCCATGACGGTAAACTGGCGCCGAGTTCGGCTTCCCAACTCGGAGATGCCGAAATCCTGGCGCTCGCTAACGGTCAGCATGGAGACGTGTGGATTGCCACTGGCGGTCATCTCTTCAAGGCACACGCGAAAGACATACAACAGGATGGACGAATCGATTCTCTCGATCACCTGAATCTGAACACTACGGTAACCGCATTGTTCGAAGACCGCGACGCAAATCTGTGGATTGGCGGAACAGAGAGCATTGAACGCTACCGCGATAGTGGGTTTACGACCTATTTGAGTTCCGATGGTCTGCCTTCCAATAATAGCGGAGCGATTTACGTGGATCCGCAGCAGCGCGTTTGGTTTGCCCCGTGGGACGGAGGATTGTATCGGCTTTCGCAGGGCAAGCTGGAGCGGATTGAAGCCGCGGGCCTGATGAACGACACGGCTTATTCCATTGCGGGAGGCGCACGTAATGAAGTGTGGGTGGCTCGAAAGTACGGTGGCGTGACTCGCCTCTTTTTACAAAACGATTCTATGCAAGCCACTACATATACCCGACGAAATGGGCTCGCACAAGACGCCGTTGATTCCATCTACCGGGCAGCGGACGGGAGCGTTTGGGCCGGAACGCTTGACGCAGGACTCAGCCGCTTCGATGGCACAAAATGGCGCACCTACACGGCTCGCGACGGTTTGCCTTCGGACAGGATTTCCGTGATTACCGGGGATGCTGCCGGAAATATTTTTTTGGGCACACCGAACGGTCTTGCCATATTCAAGAATAACCAGTGGCTTGCTTACACCGCTCGCGACGGCTTGCCGCCGGGCCCAGTGCAAAGCCTTTTTCTGGATCAGGCAAATACGTTGTGGATTGGAACATCAAAGGGCATCGCGTTTCTCCAGTCTGGCGCTGTGCACGTTCCCATCGGCGCACCGAACGCGCTTTACGGAGAGATTTTGGGCATTGGCGAGAGCAATGGTTGGCTGTGGATCACCACTCGCGATCACGTTTTACGGACCAAGGCTGCCGCCCTGCTAAAGCAAGCGTATAAGGAAGAAGATTACCGTGAGTTTGGAGCCAGTGAGGGGTTACCGAGCACCGAAGGCGTGAAGAGGAGTCCTTCGTTGGTTGAAGACAGTCGCGGCCAGCTGTGGTTCTCGCTGAATCGTGGCATCTCGGTTTTGCAGCCATCAGCGTTTGCTGCCCCGGCCTTTCCGGTAACGACTCGTGTCGACGGCATTGTCGTCGATGGAACATTCGTCGCGTCGGCCGACGGGATTCGGATTCCCCCAGGCCGGCACCGCTTAACGTTCCGCTACGCCGGCGTGAATGTGTCGAATCCCGATGGTG
Source organism: Betaproteobacteria bacterium (assembly GCA_903970165.1). Classification (GTDB taxonomy): domain Bacteria; phylum Acidobacteriota; class Terriglobia; order Acidiferrales; family UBA7541; genus Acidiferrum. The sequence goes on along the minus strand of CAJCHZ010000054.1, from coordinate 161,047 downwards.
TGAGATATCGCTATCGGTTGGACACTGTCGATTCGGCATGGAGCGAGCCAACGGCGTTGCGCGAAATTGACTACACAAATGTTCCGCCTGGAAAATTGCAATTCCACGTAGTGGCGCGTAATCCGGACGGTGTCTGGAGCACAGACGAAACCACAATGGCTTTCCAGGTCGAGCCTGCATACTGGCAGACTCGGTGGTTCCAGATTGTCAGCATTGTGGCGCTCTTGCTGATCGTTGTGGGCTTGTATCGAACTCGCCTGCAGCAACTCCATCGTCAGTTCAACGTGGGCCTGGAAGCGCGCGTCAACGAGCGCACGCGCATCGCGCGAGAACTGCACGATACGCTGCTGCAAAGCTTTCACGGACTAATGTTTCAATTTCAGGCGGCCCGCAACATGCTTCCACGCCGGCCGGAGGAAGCCATGCAGGCTCTCGATGGGGCCATCAATGCAACCGAGCAAGCAATCACCGAGAGCAGGGGTGCTATTCAAGACCTACGTTCGGAAAACATTGCTCAAAGCGATCTGGCAGAATTGCTGACGGCCATGGGACAGGAGCTGACGAATGCTCAGAATGCAAAAGGTGATTCGCCGGTATTCCGCGTGATCGTAGAGGGTGAACGGCGAACTCTGACTCCGGTTCTCCAGAGCGAGATTTGCCGGATAGCGCAAGAAATCTTAAGAAACGCTTTTCGCCACGCGCAGGCACATCGGATCGAGGCTGAGATCCGCTACGATGATCAGGCGCTTCGGTTGCGGATCCGCGATGATGGAAAGGGCTTGGATCCAAAGGTCCTGGAGGAAGGCGGCAGCGCCGGACACTGGGGGTTGCGCGGTGTCCGGGAAAGAGCCCAGCAAATTGGAGCGCGATTGGATCTCTGGAGCGAAATGGGAGCCGGCACCGAAATTCAGGTAGCCGTTCCTGCTGCCGTTGCGTACAAGACTTCGCCGAGAGGCTCCCGGTTCAAACTGTTCTGGCGGTGAAAAGCTATGACAAACGATCCCGGCCTGATCCGCATCCTCACCGTCGACGACCATCCACTGCTTCGCAGGGGAATCGCGGCGCTCGTTAATGCGGAACCAGACATGAAGTTGGTTGCGGAAGCGTCCAATGGACGCGAAGCCATCGCAATGTTCCGATTGCATCGACCGGATGTCACCTTGATGGATCTTCAAATGCCAGATTTAGGTGGTACGGAAGCGATCACCAGCATCCGTAGCGAGTTCCCCAATGCGCGAATTATTGTGCTGACGACGTATACGGGCGACGTTCAAGTCTTGCGGGCCCTTAAAACTGGCGCCCAAGGTTACGTGTTGAAGGGACACGTACATAGAGAGCTGCTGGAGACTATCCGCGCCGTGCACGCCGGACAAAAGCGCATACCCGCGGATGTCGCGACGGAGTTAGCCGAGCACACCATGGATGACGCTCTGACAACACGGGAAATCGAAGTACTTCGGCTCATTGCCAGCGGGAATGCGAACAAACAGATAGCCGATCAACTTTCGATTGGCGAAGCGACCGTCAAGAGCCACGTCACCAACATCCTTTCCAAGCTGGGGGCTAATGACCGGGCCCATGCTGTCACGATTGGGCTAAAGCGCGGAATTATAGACCTGCATGCCTCCTAAAAGGAGGAGCATGCCACCCTACTTTCGATGGACCACATAATCCCTCTTTCAGGTGTTTCGGCTCGTGTGGCACATTCCCTATCATGAAGCATAAAGAAAGGGACTTTTGCAGCGCTTATTCTCAACCTTCGCCGATGGCTGGCCCGGCCTCGGTCTTTTGCTACAACGGACTCTGGTCGCTATCGCGCTCTTTCATTACGCGATCGTGTCTGTAAGAGCCTCGACTGAGTTTGCGACAGCTTTGCCCCAAATGATTGGAGCGGGCGCGGGGCTGCTGTTGCTCATCGGTCTGTGGACGCCGCTGGCGGGAATGTTTCTTGCCCTCATCGAGTTGTGGATCGCGTTCGCGCACTCTGGTGATCCATGGATTTCCATTATCTTGGCGGCGCTCGGCATCACTTTGGCGATGATCGGTCCCGGTGCGTGGTCGATTGATGCACGGCTTTTTGGCCGGAAGCACATCGCCGTCGGCGATTAGTAGACCTGTTCTATCCCCCCAAAGCGTTAGCGTCGCTTCTCACTATCCATCTACCTCAAAAGCCAACCAATTGGGGTTGTGCCGGCGACGTCGTACATTTCACAATGAGCGCGTTCTCGAGAAAGCGTGAGTGCCACTCATCAGCCCGAGAATCAGTAAGCGCTTCATTTTACCGAGCGCCTCATGTTGTTGCAGCAGGTTATATGGGGGTTGTTATGGAAAATCTCAGCGCAGTTCAGTCATTTTCGCATCCACAAAGCGCAGGCACACTCGTCATTGCAAACAATGGCGTGGAAGCCACAAACGTGAAACTGCCGTCCATCCTCGGCTGGTATCGCATCTTGCGAGCGCATTATCCGTGGCCGTTGTTCCAGGCGATTCGATATGCGCTGTGGCTCGGACGCTAAATTCCGGGACTAGAAGCACCATCAGGGAGCGCAACTTTCAAAGAGGGCAGCTTAAGGAGTGAGCTATGCATTCGACCGCAAAAGCAGAGATTTCGGGAGCACGCACCATGAGTTTAGCGCATGTATTCAGCCACGAATTGAAATTTTCACCCGGGCCGCTCGTCACTCCAATCGTGTTTGTGGTTGACGAGGACGCCGCGGTGCGCGCGTCGCTGGAGTTGCTGATTCGATGCCAGGGCTGGAAACCGGAGACATTCGCGACCTCGCAAGAATTCCTGAAGCGTCCACGAACCGTTGTTCCCTGCTGCCTCGTGCTCGACGTTTCTATTCCAGGCTTCGATAGCCTCGAATTGCAAAAGCGGATTGCCGTTGAACGCACCGATATGCCGATTATCTGCATCACGAGTCGGGGCGACGTGCCAACGACCGTGCAGGCGATGAAGGCTGGCGCTCTGGAGTTCTTGATGAAACCATTCGATGATGAGGTGCTGTTGAATGCGATGCAGGAGGCCCTGGAACGCAGCCGCGTTACTCTTGCTCGTGAGACCGAGATGCAGGAACTCCGCGATTGCTTCGCGTCGCTCACCCGCCGCGAACGCGAGGTTATGGCCCTGGTGGTCGCCGGCTTGTTAAATAAACAGGTTGGTGGGGAACTCGGCATTAGCGAGATCACGGTGAAGGCGCACCGCGGCCAGGTGATGGTAAAAATGAAAGCGGACTCCCTCCCTGACTTGGTGCAAATGGCCGCGAGACTCGGTGTCGCACATCCGCGACCAAGGAAGAATACTGTTTCGCCCGTTGTTTTCAGTGTGTTCCCGTCTCGGACTCATTAGCTTTAGTTTTTCCATTGGCACTCACAGCGGCAAGGGTTCCGCCCCGGTGCTGCCGTCGTGCCCCCAGAGCCCGTAGTTTTGCCAAGCTTACCGCTCAACTAACTCTTTTAAATACAGCACTTACAAAAATTGCGGGCCCGCAGACAACCTAAAGCCTTAATAACGAAGCATTTACGGGGATAGGCTCGCAAGTGTTGATTCTAAATAACTTATCATAGATCGAAGAGAGGACGGCTATGTCTGAACCAGGGTGGCTGCACCTGATAGCGACGAGGCCTGCCACGGACATCGGACATTATATATATAGCGCCGCCGCTGGTCATGAAGACATGGCCGTGCCCTGAATTCGGAACGACGCCTATCGTTGACTAGATTCTCGAATTTCGTCCGGTTCGTCCAATCAGAAGGGCATGAAAAACGAGTCAAGCGCCGGCCTGGCGCGCGATTTGGCCGATGTAGTATCCGAGCCGATTTTCGACATCCCCCGGCTTGTGGAAGCCCTTCGCGATCAACGCCTTGATCCTATCCTGCGCGGCGGGTCGCCCGAGCGAAGCAATGCATGCATCCCACCCGGCGCCGATCTCGACATCCGGCGGCAGGCTGGTGTTGACGAGGCGCTTGGCGTTCGCGATCGCCCATTTGTCGAACTTGGCGATGCGGGTCGCAAGGGATTCGACGAATGGGTCCAGCTCGGTGTCGGGCAGAGCGCGATTTACATAGCCGTAGTCCTCGGCCTGCTCCGCCGTGATGTCTTCTGAGCTCAGGAGCACTTCGAGAGCTCGGTTTCGGCCGATGAGTTGGGGCAGCCGAGCCATGGGGCCGCCTCCGGGGACCATCCCCACACCCACCTCCCATTGCGAGAGGATCGCTTTTTCGCGGCTGGCGAAACTCATGTCGCAGGCAAGCGTGATCTCGCTCCCGTTGCCCGTGGCCCGACCGCGGATGAGGGCGATGGAAGCGACAGGGACGCGGGGCAGTCGCACAAGAAAGTCCGGCCACGGCGGCAGACCTGTTGGGCCGGCCGGCAGTGCAGTCAGATCTTCGAGCTTGGCCTCGAAATCGGAGTGATTCAGGAAGAAGCCGTCGACCGCGCTGTCGAAGACCACGACCCTGAGCTGTTCGTCGGCCTCAATTGCGTTAATGACTTCCTGGAACTGCCGAACCATTTCCGGGCCCATGACGTTGATCGGTGGATTGTCGAAGGTGACGCGCCAGTAGGCGGGTGATCGCCGGGTCACGCGGAGCTGTGCGGATTTCGAGGGTGCGTTTGCAGTGGTCATGGAATTCTCCTTCGTATTTGCGATTCTTCTAAACCGGGTGATGGCCCTGCGCGTTCTAGAGATCTGGACTGCTTCTTGCGATACGTTTGGCTCGCGTTTCGCCCAGTCGCGATTAAGCCTGCAGTGCCGTAGCAAAACAATTGGACGAAGGTATTGGCAATACCTTGGTATCAGTCGCGCAGCAAAAGCATTCCAATTTTGTTCACATCCATCGGCACACTGAGCAAGTCCCACGAGAAACAGGGCTACAGCTCCGGGCCACCGCGAATGTCGCCGGACCCATACCAAAGCACAATTTACGAGCACTCGCGATGTGGCGCATTCTCCACCATGAAATCTCGCTAACAAACAAATCTAAAGATTGCGAGAAGAAGAGGACAAAATATGAACATCCAAGAAAATTCAAAAAGCAGCGCGCCGGTAAACTGCTCGCCGATGGATTTTCCGGCGCTCGCATCGGATTGCGACGCGGTTCTCGTGGCAGAAGCAAAATCCGGGTCGTCGGTCGCTTTGGGAGAACTGTACGAACGGCATCACCGAAGGGTTTACCGCACTGTCTTCCGCGTCCTTCGCAATGAACAAGATGCTGAGGATGCAGTTCAGCGTGCTTTTCAACGTGCTTTAATAAATCTTTCCAGATTTCGGGAGGATTCGACTTTTTCAACGTGGGTCACACGCATAGCCATCAATGAAGCGCTAATGCTGCTCCGCCAGAGGCGGGGAAATACACTTCTCCCGGGAAACGACAACGGCGACACCGAAGATGTTTCCGAAATTGCTTTGGCGGATAGAGGGCCATCGCCGGAAGAGGCTCTTGCCGAAAACGAGCTGCGTGCGGTCGTAATGCATGCGATTTCGCGCCTTCGAAAAAACTTACGTGTGGTTATCTTCCTTCGCGAGTTCCAGGGCCTGACGAGTGCTGAAACCGCCCGTCGACTGGGCCTGACAGTGTCCGCCGTTAAGGCGCGGACTTTCCACGCCAGACGCTATCTGCGGCGGTACATCGAACGGAAACACAAGCCTGCCCTCAACAGTTTTCTGTGTTGGGATACGAAATAAAAGTAGCGAGGTGGCCTGCGGAGAAGGGGATTCTGTCTGAGCAACCGGAGAAGTACGGATCGTAAAACCCAAGCATTTTGTGATTAACGGGCGGATTCCCGAAAATACATTTCTTCATTAATTCCTGGGAATCGCTCTCCGAGCAGCAAACTCCGCGATCGCGTGAATGACTCGATCCTGCTGTTCGTTTGAGAGTTCGGGGTAGACGGGCAGGGATAGCACTTCGTGGCTGGCGTTTTCAGAAATTGGAAAATCACCCTTTTTGTATCCAAGTGAAGCGAATGCGGGCTGCAGATGCAGACACAGAGGGTAATAAACCTCGGTCGGTATCCCATGCTGCTTCAGAAAATTCTTGAGTTCATCGCGGAAAGCGCACCGGATCGTGAACTGATTGTAGACATGCAGAAATCTGTCGTCGGATGCCTGCGGAGGTGTGATGAAGGGTGTGAGTTGCATGTCCTCGAATGCCTGGCAATAGCGCGCGGCGCGATCCTGCCGGCCGCTGGCCCATTGATCCAGATGGCGAAGTTTGACGCGCAAGATGGCGGCCTGCAAAGCATCTAGTCGGCTGTTGGTGCCTAGGATTTCGTGATGATATTTCTTCTTGCTGCCGTGGACGCGCAACATCCGGAGGCGCTCGGCCATCGCATCATTGTTGGTGGTAATTAAACCACCGTCTCCCGCACCGCCGAGATTTTTGGACGGAAAAAAACTAAAGCAACCGAAATCGGCTAATTTTCCTACATTCTGCTGCTCGTAACGCGAGCCGATCGCCTGAGCTGCATCCTCAATGACGGAAAGGCCTCGCTCCCGCGCGATCCGCAGAATCGGAACGAGGTCGGCGGGCAACCCAAAAAGATGAACTGGAATGATAGCGCGCGTCTTTTCGGTGATGACGGATTCGAGTAAAGAGGAGTCGAGATTGTACGTGACAGGGTCAATGTCAACAAAAACGGGCTTGGCGCCGACGTGAGCGATGGACCCGGCGGTCGCGATGAAACTGAAAGGCGTCGTAATCACTTCATCGCCAGACCCGATCCCGGCGGCCAAGAGCGACAAGATCAATGCGTCCGTACCCGATGCACACGATATTGCGTGATCCACGCCTAATTTGGCGGCGATTTCTTCTTCAAAAAGCTGCACTTCAGGGCCAAGAATGAAATGCTGGGATTCCATCACGCGAGCGATTGCGGCAAAGACTTCTTCGCGGATGGTGGCGAATTGCGCCTTGAGATCCAGATAGTCCAATGGCGGGAGAGGTGCCACCGCCGGATTAGCTTCACGCGCTTGCGCGACTTGAGACATGTAGGATCCTTTTCGCTAGAGAAGAAATATATAAGACCTTATTGCTGGTAGGAATCGAACGAGACCCTCGATAGAAAGGCATGAACCAACAACAAAGGACGAGCTTACCTGGGGGAGTATCTAAATCTTTCTGCAGCGCAGAATCAATACATCGTTAAAACTCAATAAAAGCATGACGGCGACGAAGCAAAACGTAAATCTTGACTAAGTGGCTGTATATTACCAGAGGTTCGCCGCGAGCCAGGGAACCTCATAAGCTTTTGCGCCACTCAACAAATCCAATACGCTCTCATACCAACCGTCGTAGTCTGGATCCATAAGTGGCGTGTTGTGCCAAAGCAGCGTGAAGACCCCGCCCGTTTGCTCGACTCTTCTTATCAGGGCGCGGACGCGCTCCAAACCTTCCTGGAGGTCCAACCGCATGTATTTCACGGGAGTGCAATCCATTAAAATCAACGGTACCTCGATCAAGTTTAGCTCGCGGTTTTCTGCCCAACACCATGGACGGAAGGGAAACGAGGTGCCGGCCCGAAAACCAATATGATCAGCAAAACCCACGGAAGAGTCGTAGCGCAGCCCGCAGGATTCCCAATCGAGCCAAGACTCAGGAGTCCAACGCAGATAATGTTGTCGCCCCCCGGGAAAATCTTCCTGTATGGCGGCTTTGAGTTCAGCGATTTCCCGCGCGAGATTTTCGCGGTGATGGAACGTGTCGTAACCGGGATGCACCCCTACTTCAAAATTGATCTCGCGAAGATCTCCAATCAAGCGCTGAATTCTTTGGTCCGTGAGGGAATAACCGGAATCGTATGCGGCACGCGGAGAGCACTTCCAGAAAAAGGCAGAGTGCAGCCCGCGCTCCTTTGAGATTTTGGCTAACTTGCGGACTAGAAAAAGGTTCATCGGATCGCTAGATAAAATTGGGCCAAGCAGATCCCGGACGGTGGCCGAAGGAGCGTGTCGCTTGAGGGTGTGAGCGATTGCAGAGCGGAGATCAAACGGCAAACCGACATCGTCTATGTCATGAGTTAGTTTCGCTCGAAAAAGCGGCTTCTGCGGCTGCCAGCCCGGTACAAGAAAAGTCAGGACCTGACTAAAGGCAAGTCCGTGATCGTCCAGGATGGGACGCTCCAGGAAGCGCTCTCGAGACGCCAGGGAGCTTGTCGAGGGGAAGCGCCCGTGCTCGTCCACTTCAGGCCGAAGAGATTCCTCGACTCGCGAGAGTGTAAGAAGGAAAGATGCGAGGAGATCCAACTCACAAACCACGCTACCGTCAGCGGATGTTTGGTATAGCGGAGCGTGATTTTGCCGTGACCGACAAAAAGGCAGGATCAAATCAGGTGGAGCAACGTCGGTCGGGGGAGTGGCGAGCCATTGTGCCCGGGCCACCGGAATCTCGCCAGCCAGATTATGGGTCAAGCCCGCGTCTGGACCGTGACAAAAATAAATCTGTCTCTTTGTCTCCAGGCCGAGAGATATCGTCGTTTCAATCCCGGAGACCTGGATATCCCACCTCCTGAAAAATTCCTGGGAGACGCCGGCGCGCCGAGCTAGTTCCTTTACAGCATAGCGGCGAGCCTCAGGCGTGATCCGAGGCAACTGTTGTGGTGCATCGATGCACAAGGGAGTGGTAGGAATGCGGCCATGGAGAGGAGCTGGGGAGGAACGTTGAGAATTGTGCGCAGTTGAGGGGCTCAAGGACCGTTACCTTTCGCCGCGTGCCAAAGTCAGAACCAGCCGCTTTGCCTGATACAAGAAGAGGTGCGGATTTCTCGTCTTGACCGCTTTGATCAACTGACTGTAAGGACGGCATAGGGAAGATGCCTTGTGAATTAGAACCTTGCTCGGAGCGTTCAACAGCAAGGTTCGCAGCTCCGTTTCATTGCCCGCGTGAGTTTCCGAATACTCGTTAAGCGCCGTTCCCAACTCCTGGAAACAATGTGCATCCGCGCCGGCAATCTCGGGCAGCTTCCATTCTTGAGCAAGCTGCCGGGCCCGGTCGTTCTCTTCGGCGGAACATCGAGAGTTATAGGTTTCGATCATGTCAACAGCTGAAAGCAACCCGTCGTCGAGCTTATGACCTTTGTATGGGTGAGGCAAAACGACGAGACCGCCCTGTTCATGAATTTGGCGAACGATCACGCTTGATTCGCGCGAGACGATCTCTTCCTGGAGGAACAGTCCGATGATGTCACCTTTTTCGCTCTGGTACTCGGCAGCGACAATCACGAAAGGAGGATTGCCCTGGGAATTTCGTTTGGTTTCCAGCGATCCCTTAATCGTATTGTGGTCAGTGACAATCAGGGCGTCTATTTTCAATTCACGCGCCCTCGCAACAATCTTGTGGGGCGGCAAAAGCGAATCGAAGGAATGCCGAGTGTGAAGGTGGAAAAGGCAGCGAAATGGCATAGCCTAGGCCTTTCTGGGACGAAACGCTCTCGCGGCGAGGCTACCCATTTCGGACAAGTTTGGCCCGAGATCTCCCCACCAGACATTCGACCTTACCCTCGGATTTAATAAGTCGAGAACAACTGCGAAGAGGGACTGGGGCCGGGTCCATACATGATAGAGATCACCCTGACCGGAGAGCGGCCAGTGAAAGCGCAGATCCCGACGATATTGATCAGTGAAAAGTAATGTCTGGCCGAGCGCCATGCGACACAGGTCACCGGGGAAGTCTGCTCCCGCAGCCATGGCGAGATCAAGAGAGCCCCAGAATTTTGGATTTATCTCCATCAATTTATACTCAGAATCGCGATCATCCTGCCGGAATTCGACCATGGCGACACCATGCCAATTCAAAGCATCCAGCATCCGCCGACCATGGGATTCCAGCGTGGAATCCCAAAAACTCTCTGCGCAGGAACTGACGCCACCCGTCGCCGGGTACTCCCTCACACGACGGTGCATAAAGACTCGCTTGCAAACGCCATTCTGATAGGTGGCAAATAAGCCGCAACCACGCCCAGGAATATACTCCTGGACAATTAAGTCAGAGCCAGCGCTACCGTCGCGAGGATCAGATAACTCGAGGAGAGCAGTGCTCAACTCTTCCTTGTTGTGGACATAGTGTATGGGGGGCCGGCGGGGAAATTCGCGTTGGGGCTTGATCACCAGGGGGAAAGGTAATTCAGGGTTGAGTCGATCTCGTTCTGACGCCCGGATCGTCCGAGGTGTTGGAACCCCCACTCTCTGCGCCAGCCGAGCCATCTCCAATTTATCTGCCGCTTGGCCAATCGTTTGATAGTGTGGAAGTTCGAGCCGGGTGAAGGGCAGAAGCTGGTCTTTTCTTTGGGCAAGAGCCATGGTCATGGAATAGCTGACAGGAATTACAACGTCAAAATGCTTTTCCTGTACCGCACGCAGGGTAGTTTTGACCAGACTTTCGGCAGAGCCATTCTCCGCCAGGATTACCTGGTGGCAGTATCGGGATCGGCAAGCCAAAGATTCCTTTGAGCCCGCGACGACACTGACGAGCACGCCCTGCCTGCCCAATTGGCGGACGATTCCCAAGGTGTGCTTGTAGTGCTCGTCGGTAACTAACGCGTGAGTTCCCGCGATGCTTTTAGATCCCGCCAGACTGCTGCCAATAGCAGTCTCTGCAAACCCTTGGAGTTGTGCGCTGGTCGTCAAATTAGCTTGGTCCAAACTGCGGAAGACTCTTCTTGTGCTAAATCATGCGCGTGAAACATATCTAGAGTATTCCTCGGGTTTTACGGGAACATTACGAGCCGCTCCACTTGGACTTCCAGAAGTTGCCTTGGCGACAGCAGCAAATGTTAGCTGTCGACGGGCCATAGGCGAAGTCGTAGGTTCGCACAATGCGAGCAGCAGGCTGGAATATGGACGGGCTAACTAATCGGTTCCGCAGCGTAACGCTGTTGTGGAACAACGGCAGACTTCTTGCCGCAGCAGGCTACGCCAACAGCAACGAATTCACTCTCCGCGGATGCGGGAATCTGGATTCTGGTTAAGAGGCCTGCGTCCTGGTAGCGGCGAAGACAAAGGGAGAAGAAGGCGTCGGTGCTAATCCATTTTTCCCGAAAAGACTGTTTGTTTGCAGCGCAATTCCAAAAGACCTGGTTGACAGCCTCTGGAACCGCGAGAGCTTCAACGGGGTTATGCCAGAGGATGGAGATCCCGCCCCACCCCCGATTCCTGCTTTCAGCAAGGACTCGATCGGCCAGAAATTGGGGCGACTCATTGGTGGTGCGAGACTGTTCAACCAGGCTGCCGTCCATGATGGCCAAGGGTATTTCGAGAAAATTGCAGGCCCGCTCTTCCTTGAAATTGTACGGGGGAAACGCGAAGCTCGCGCCGCTCCGGAAGCCGACGAGATCAGTGAAACCGACAGAAGAGTCAAATTGAAGTCCGGCCTCCTCCACAATACGAAATAAATCAGCGGTATGGCCGAAGCGCAGCCAATGTTGGCGGTTTCCGGATGGCGGATTCTGTAGAATTTTGCCGAGTTCAGCCGCTTCGGGCAAAAGGGTGCGAGCATCGAGGGAACTCTCGTATGAACCATGAATTTCGACGGGAAAGCCATGCTTTGCGGCATCCTGCAGAGGTTCCGAAATGTCCTGGAGTAAATAGTTTGGATCCCTGCGATGTGCCTTCCGCGGAACGACGAAAAGGGTACTCGTTACGTCGTATTCCGTAAGGCGTGAAATCAATGTTGGCAGGTAATCGCCGATTCGCTCACCCTTGAGCAATCCTTTGATCATCGCGAAGTTCGCCGAAAAATAATCCCAGCTCCTATAGTGAAGGACGGCTATGGCGAGGTTCTTGATTAGTCTGTGAAGGGTGTTGAAGCGATTCGTAAAGTAAAAGTCTATGTCGTGGGAACAGACGACTAAATGATCGACGCCGGATACGGGGGAGGGAGCTTTGGGGAGGGCAGGTTCGGACTCCCCGCCCTGCAGACAATTCTCCAGCCACGCCATTAGAAGGGAGGCGTGCGGCTTCCAAGCAGGAATTCCTTGTTGCTCGAAAATCATTTTCGCATCGGGGATGCGCCCGACGCTGTCGCGGTTCAGAATGTCTTTTTCATGTCCGCTGGAGAGCCACTCAAAGATTTCGCCGAGCCAATCTGGCCGTAAGGTTTGTGGATCCAATCCGTGGAATAGAATGATTTCCTCGCTAGCGTACGGATGACGTATCACCTTTCGAGTTTGGGCAGCGGCGGCAGGCTGGTATAGAGCGGGGATGTGCAGAGATTCTTGCGAGCTGTTGGCCAGATGGCCACCGTAAAAAATGGTACGGACCTTCTCACTGGAATTAGTAGAGAGAACCCGGTGGCCATAAATCGCAGCGTAGACCCGAAACGCATAATCCATCCGCGCGCGCACTGATGGGGTAACGTCCGCAGCAAATTGCAAACGGATTGTAGTAGCTCGAAGCACTTCTCGCAGTTTCCCTGATTTGGAAATAAAAGCTAGATATAACTTTGGGACGATACGTCGAGTGGACCTATTGAATCGAATCCTTTGTCCTAGAGTTTGCTGCCTTGCCCCCATCCGCCAAACTTGGCAGGCGCATGGAAGGGTTCATCGGAACGGGCGTCAAAAGCTGGCGAGCTTTTCCGCGACTTCTGATTTTCATTCGAATCCAATCTGTCAGTCCGGGATAGGTATAAGTACCGGACGTTCGTCCCTGGATGGAAATAGGCTTGGCAGTTCCGCGCTCCAGCTCTTCTAATAGGAGACCGACTTGCGGAAGGCTATCCAAGATCGCCTTATGCCCTATATATAAAGGACTGTCCGTCCTGGTATTGATTCCAATGGCTTGTCCCTGCAAATACACGTCGCCACCGTCATACAGACCGTTCATTTTCAGCACAGAGTATCCCAGCATTTCGGGTTCCCGATTATGTATCGCCCAAAATGGTGAATACAAACCCTTATATTCCGGAACGATGCCTTCATGCCAAAGGAAGGCTCCGAGACGTGGAGTTTCTCTAATTTCTTTCTTAAAAAATTCATTGATGCACATGGACATGATGAGATCAGCGCGACGTTCACGAACGAACCTAACCACATCACGAGAATTGATGTCATCGGTGTGGATGAAATCACCTTTCCATGAGGGTTCCCCATAGACCTGGACGTAATCGTTATAGAGGCGACTCTGGAAGGGTTCGGCATGATCCCTAAGGAGCTTCCTCGAAAGATAATAGTAACCAATCTCGTCCAGAGCCTTGGCCAGGCCATGGCGGGCCAAACGACGTCTGACGAATTTGACAGTGTTGGGAAACGTCTTGGCCCATTCTGCCGAAGAAGTCCAGACGGCGCCGACCAAATCGGTGTGTTTGGAAAGCCAATGAACCATGAACTCAGTAAACCGATTCGGTGACCCAACAAAAATACAACGGAGCATTCCGGCTCCTAGATGTGAAATGTCGAGCTAGTCGTGATCAGCGATGAGGATGCCTTCCAAATGGGCTGTCCAGATTGATAAGGAATTAAAATCGGTTTAAATATGCCGATTCACGAATTGAATGAACGAAAATGAAAACGCTCTTTGCTAAACAGAGCATTGTGCGCCGACTGCTGCTGCGAGAGAATAAGCACCTGTCGAGTCCAGTTGCCCCGAACAGGTAAAAGTGCTACTTGACCAACCCAACGCTTGAAGAAGCCTCACGGATGTGCCGCTCGGTTGGGTGCAGCAACATATCGCCCAGCCACTTTTGAACGATCTTCCCCCAGCTGAATTCCCGTTCGCAAAGCCGCCGGCCGCTTTCACCCAATTCCCGCGCCAGGACAGGGTCATCGGCCAGACGGACAATGTGTTCAACCAGAGGTTCCACCTGTTCGGGTGGCACCACCATCCCGGCATTCGCGTCAGAGATAATTCGTTGCATCTCACCGAGGCCGGAAAAAACGACAGGCACTCCGCTGGACATGGCGGGAAGAGATTTCGAAGGCCGAGCACTCAGGTGGATGGGCTGGTCCTTCAAGGTCACGAGCGCACCGCGTGTGATGGACCACCAACGCGGCATTTCTGAGAGCGGAACAGGATCAACGAACAAAACATTGGTCAAGCCAAGTTTCGCGCTTTCGGCCCGCAAGTCTTCCTTTACCGGGCCATCTCCGAGAAACACAAAAGCGATGTCCTTCCGGTGCCGCAGGCGATCAGCAACCTTGAGCACCAGAGAAAGGCCTTGGGAATGACCAATCCTGCCAGCGTATGTGAATACGGACTTTCCATTCAGTTTCCAGAGATCAAGTAAAGACTCGTCTGGCGGACGAGGCTGAAAGAGAGAAGTATCAACTCCGATGGGGAGGAAGAGAATCTTATTTCGTGGAACGCCTTTTTTTTCCAGCAGAATCTTGCAAATGCCTTCCGTAACAGAGCTGACGAAATCTGCCGCTTTGTAAAGGATCTTCTCGAGCTTGCCTGCGATGCTCAGAAGAAGGCCGGATCGAACCAGTCCGCTATCGGCCACAGCGTCCGGCCACAAATCTGAGACATTCATCACCAAAGCCGCGCCTTTCAAACGTGCCAGAAGAAGTGCCGTCAGGCCAAGAAAGAGTGGCGGCGAATCCACGAAAATGACATCCGGATTACCGATCCAACGAAAAGAAAGAAGGGAAGAAAGGCAAAAAGAAAAATAATTCGCAAGCCGAGGGAGAAGTCGGGCGGATTGCGCGGCATAGATCCAAGTTCGGAACACTGGGACCCCGTCTATTTCCTCACGGACGACGAACCGGCCCTGGTAGTCCTTGAAGATTTTCCCAGTGGGATAGTTGGGCAGCGCAGCAACTACCTTCACTTCATGGTCCTGGCGCATGAGCTCTGTCGCGAGACTGCCGAGCAGAACTTGAGCGCCGCCAATTTCAGGTGGATAGCATTGCGTTAGGAGTACGAATTTCACTTTTGTACCTCAGAGCCTGGGGGGAATTCCGGAATATATTGCAGTCAGGCTTGCACCGACAAGGTCTTCGGGGAAGCATACTCCACCAGGGTAGGGAGAAAACCGCGCAACGGTTTCAGGGGCTCCGTCGGAATCGGCTCGGCCAAACGGCAGCCGGTGGAACATGTGCCGGCCAGTTGTTGCACCCGCAGATAGCTCACCCGATTGAAGCTGTCCCGGGCATGGTGGTCGTTGAGAAACTGCACGGCATCATTCAATTCACGGGCAAACCCATATTCCATAATTCGGAAGCCTTGGGTCACGAATTCGACGAGATCTTTGTCGGGTGCGCGCGTCCCCCTGCCAATTCCCGTGTAACGCAATGGTTCGAAATCCGAGCGAGACCAAAGATTACAAGCATCCACAACTGCAAAGAGCTTTGGGGAAGACTGCCGGATTGTTTGGAGCTCTCTTACGTAATCTATATGGCCAGTGCAGGCAATCAAAACTTCCGCTTCGCATGTGGCTTGTGCCAAATCGTTGGTGAAAAATCCGGTCAAGCCGAGCCGTCTGAGGTTCTGATCCTCCCTATTTACGTAGGGGTCATGAATCCAGACATGCGCTTCTTTTTCCAAGAGCTGTTTGGCCAGCACCAGAGACGGGGAATTGCGGGTATCTTCCGAATTAAAGCGATAGGCTGCGCCAAGTACAGTGACCCTCTTGTTTCTGAGATCACCGGCAACAGCCTCAGTAAGGCGAAGAGTCCAGGCAGGTGAAGCATCGTTGATTCGGCGCGCTTGTGTAATCAGGCTGTCCGGAGGGCAAGCGCCCTTCTCGATGCGCCTCCAGAGCAGGAGAATTCCATCTTTGGGGAGGCAATGCCCGCCAACTCCAACGGTTGGGACGAGGAGTCCGCCAAAAGGAACGGCATTGGGGTCTTTCGAGGCGCGATCGACTTGATTCAAGTCCTGGTTGACCGCTTCTCTTAGCTGGAAAAAATCGATGTCGAGCTGGTCGCAGTAACGGCTGATTTCCGTGCTAAAGGCAATTCGAACGTCACGATAGGCGTTCTCGGTTGTCTTCACGATTTCCGCGGTCAAAGTATTCGTTTCGTGCAGAGTTCCCTCTGTCACGATCCGCGAATAGATTGACTTGATGAGCCTCGGAGTGACCGGCAGAAGGCCGGAAACCAGTTTGTCGGAACTGCGAACCCGTTCGACGAGCCGGCCCGGCATTACACGGTTGGGACTGAAGCCCAACAAAACATCGCGTCCATCCAGCAAACCGTACGATGCAAAATGGTCCCGAATGAGCGTCCCAAGAGTTGAGGGCGCCAAGGTCGATTCGACGACAATCAAGGGAATGTTTTCTGAAGGCTTGTTCTGCAACGCCTGAGCAAGGGCTTCGAGGGAGGAAAACAGTGGCCCATAGTCCGGTTCCAGGTCTTTCTTATCTGTCTGGACGCAAACCAGAACAACATCAGCGTCCCACAACTCCGCCGAGTTGTGAGTCGCACTCAGCAGTCCGCGGTCAACAGCTTTACGGACAATTTCGTCCAGTGCTGGTTCGATGCCTTTGATTGGAGAAACTCCGGAGTTTATGGAGGTCACTTTCCATCCGGAAGTCTCCGACTCGCGTTGCACGACAAGGATTCTGGCGGGATCCGGACTCCCTTCGCGAATCTCCGCATTAGCCAACATCGCGGCCATCGGCATCCCGACAATACCGGGGCCGATGACACCGATTTTGCGGACTATCCAGTTTCGGGCTTCCTGATTTTCAAGTCTGAGTGGCATAAACGTGGGTTTCCATTTTAGTTGTAGCGTCCATAAACTGCCGGTACCACAATTCCAAATTCAAGAGTCCCCAGATCTTCCGGCCGAACGGCGGTTCTTCATGTAGAAGCTTTTCCACGGAGGATGGGTCGAAAATCCCCCGGGTTCGGCAATGGTTGGAGAGCAAGGTATCCTTTATAAATTGCTGAGCTTGGCCGCGCGCCCAGAGGTGAAGGGGGACCGGGAATCCCATCTTGTCTTTACGACGCAAGATGCGTTCGGGAAGAATGTCTCCAATGGCGCGTTTCAACGCGTACTTCATTTCCGCCCCCTTAAATTTGAGCGGGGCCGGCATGGAAGTGACCAACTCTACGACGCGGTGATCCAGGAACGGTACGCGTGATTCCAGGGAAGCGGCCATGCTGACGCGATCTTCCACATGTAACAGTGCAGGAAGGCTCGAGACCATATCGAAATGTGTCATCTTGTTGTAATAGGATTTGGTATCCGGATGATTAAATATCTGCTGAAAACGTTCAAAGGCTCCTTCGCGGTCAAAAGTCGCACGAAATTCATCACTGTAGAAATCCAAAGCGCCGGCGCTGCGGTCGATCAGCTGAAAATAGCGCAAGTCCATCGGCGCAAACGCGCCTTCTCGCAAGAAGGACTGCAGCATTGGCGTGTACTGCTTTAGGGCTGGCAGGTTTGGCAGGATGGAGTTCAGCGACACGATGTGCTCTTTTTCTTCATTGGTTTCAAATATCGCGCCTTTCAGTGCCTGTTCCAAATAGGCAACTACATAGCGCGCGTATCCACCAAAAATCTCATCACCGCCTTGGCCACCAAGTACAACCTTGACCTCCTTGCGTGCGGCGGCCGCCAGCATGAACTGAGGGAATAAGCCTGGCCCTGCCGCAGGTTCGTCCATATGCCAGATCAACCTGGGCAGCACTTCCACAAACTCAACTTCTCCCGGGAAAACGACAAAGGAGCGGGCACCACAGGCTTCGGCAACTTCTCGCGCGTAGCCTGATTCGTCAAATTCGGGGCCTTCCGCAAAGGCTCCTGTGAACACCTTAATCTGTGCCGGGGAATGGCGGGCAGCCAGCGTTGTGATGATGCTGGAATCCAGGCCCCCGCTGAGGTAAGTGCCAAGGGGTACATCGCTACGCATCTGAATGCGGGCCGCATCTTCGATTAGGTGGCGCAATTTCTCCAGGAAATATTTTTCGGTATGTTCCAAGTCCACCCGGAAATGGGGTTCCCAGTAACAAGTTGTTCGCACGCTAAGATCTTCCAGATTTATGACCTGAAACCGGCCAGGCAAGACCTTGTGGATACCCTTGAACAGGGTTCGTTCCCCCAACACGAACTGAAAAATAAGATAGTCGCGCAAAGCACTTTCATCCGGCTCGATCTGCAGGCCGGGAAACTGGAGAAACGCCTTAATTTCGGAAGCGAACAGAAGGGCTTCTGAACTCAGGTGATAGTAGAGTGGCTTAACGCCCAAATGATCGCGGGCAGACAATACCCTGCGTCGATGCCGATCCAGAATAAGAAAAGCAAAAATTCCATTCAGGCGGGCGACGCACTCCTCGCCATATTGGAGGTACATTCTTAGGATAACTTCCGTATCCGATTTCGTTTGGAAGAAATGGCCGAGTTGCACGAGTTCGTCGCGGAGTTCTATGTAGTTGTAGATTTCACCGTTGAACACGATCGAAACGTGGTCAACAGTCATGGGCTGATGTCCCGACTGGGTATCGATAATGCTCAGGCGCTTATGACCGAATCCAATCGAGTCTTCGATAAGAAACCCCTCATCATCGGGCCCGCGATGCTGAAGAGTCGCAACCATATTCGCCAGCAGCTGGCGGTCTACTGCCTCGCCTTTTCTCTGTAGAATTCCGACTAATCCGCACATTCCCTAGGGGCTCCGGGGTGGTGGTACCGAAAATGGGCAAGCTAACGCCTGTGAATTACATTTTGCCTGTCTAGCTCAGGAGCTTACCGTCTGTAAACTGTCGAACCAGCAGACAAGGAAAGCTGCGCCTGTCGTGAATTTGGGGACTATACGGGCATCGCATTAAAACGGGGTGACATGCGAATGAACGTTCTGACAACCTTCGAACGCAGGGACAAACCGAGATGGCCATTCCACCGGTTTCATCAGCAAGTAACCCGCGCTTAATGTGGACCGCCTATCGTACGGACGAGCTTAAGCGGCTTGTCGGTCCCGGATGCGCGCTGTGCGGCATGTATGTGACAGCCTGAGATTTTGTGTAACAACGTTTTGTTAGGAAGGTTCTCTTTTCAGATGTTGAATATGCGTATCGTTCGTGGACCTCTTGGGGAACAGGAGTACTCCGTCATTCTTTCCGAGTATAACCGCCTTACGGGGGCCGGTATTCCAAGGAAGGAATTTCTGCGCTGGGTGCAGGATAGCCCGGAAGGTCCAGCCTGGCATGCCATTCTTGAGACAGATGATGCCAGGATTGTCGGGCACACTTCCGTATTGCCGATTCGCGCTGGCTTTCGTGACAGATATTTGATGTCGGGAATGTCCGAATACTCTTTTGTTCACGAAGATTTCCGGAAGGTCAAGATTAAGGGCATGGAAGATGTGAACCGGCCCACGTTCATTATTTTGCTCGATCTCCTGTTTCAGCATTGTATTAAGCAAGGATTTGAGCCGATATTTGCGTCCACAAACGAGAAAAATCAGATTTTCACCCGCAAAGTGGGCCTCCGGCCGGCCGAGTTTCCACTCCGTGAGTGCCTCCTGGTGCGCAACCCCATAGCCGCGGCGAGGCATACGCCAAATCTCGAGCTCAAGCAGCGAGCTGCCTTGTTAGGAGTTGGCATCGCACAAAAGGCATTATGGGCGGTTCGGCGGCCCTTTACGCGTTCGAATCATGGCCTACGCGCAGTTGCAATAGGCTCTAAAGCACTTTGCTTCGATCCTGCGCAGCTCTCTTTTTATGAGGAGAAGGAATCCATCTGTTGGCGATTCATACCGGAGCAGTACATCTTATACGTGCTGGAGCAAGCACCCCTGGACTATCTAATAGTTAAGCGCGGCCGCGCGGACCGCTACCTTCGAGTTTGCCAATATCACCTGAGCTCCGTGAAATCGGTCCAACCAGTTATCCATGGATTGCTGGAGCAAGTCCGGACAGACCAAGCGATTGGTATCCGATGGGCGGTATATGATTCAGGCAGATTGGCCGAGGAACTCGTGGCGGAACTGCGCGGCCTAGGCTTTTTGTGCGCGCGCCGAACTCGCATCGTTATGGTTCACAAGGAATTTCCAACTTACCTGGAACCGTGTGTTTGGAGGATGAGCGATACGCACTTTTGTTTCGACCCTTGAGCAACATTGACTTCCTTCCCGCGTTAAACTTCCCCTTTTCTTCCCAGGTATGCTCCAAGGCGCAAGGCTCGCCTTCTTCGTTGCAATCTTACGATAGAGTTGGGGAGTCGGATAGGCTGGCGTTAGCATTGTTCAGTGACCCTGCAGCGTGAGAGATCTTTTCTTTTAGCCCAGCTGCCCCACAGGGATGATCCAATTGTGAACAACAGTATTCATCCCGTTGTTATTTTCCTCTAACAAGTGAGGCTTAGTGTCGCGCTCACCCACTCTGATTTCGCAGTTCTATCGAGGCAAAATCGGAAGCTGGTCCCAACCCAATTTTCAAATTTATAGGCCAGGGAAATACGCCTGTAAGCCGGAGGGCGAAGCTGCATGCAAAGCATTGCTGATTTGCCCCACTCCTCAGCGGGGTTAGGCACGTTCGGCTGGTATGCCGCTTATGTAAAGCACCAGCATGAAAGAAAAGCTGCCGAACTCCTCCAGCGCAAGGGGGTCGAAGTATTGCTTCCATTGCAAAAGGTAGTTCATCGCTGGAAGGATCGTTATAAAACACTTTCGGAGCCGATTTTCCCCGGCTACTTGTTCATCCAGTCCAATCTGGAGGACAAATGGAAGATTTTGAATACACCCGGTATTTTCTTTCTTGTGGAAAGCCAGGGAAAAGCCAATACGATTCCTCCCGAGGAAATGGAGTCCGTTCGTAGGCTGGTCGCTTCGGGCCTTCCGGTGCAAGCTCATCCGTACTTGACTTCTGGGGATAGAGTTCAAATATGCGCGGGGCCACTTCAGCACGTGACTGGAATATTGGATCGCTTCAAGAATCAGTATCGAGTGGTCATAAACGTTGAGCTTTTACAGAAATCGGTTTCGATTGAAGTGGAACTCTGCAATCTGAAGCGTGTGCATCTGCCCGGTAAGCCGGCCATCGATACATCTATGCGCGTAAATTCCTCCCGTGCCGGCCTTGCTGCAGGGGTTTCCCCAAATAAGTGAGTGGAAGATGAAATGGTACGTAATGTATGTCTACTAATGGCCACGATGAACTGACACCGTTCCGCGCGGCGGGGCAGCTCAGCCTTACCCCGCGACCGGATGCGTTTGCCTATCAGGAGCACAACTACACCTGGGAGCAGGTCTTAAGGATTCTCCGCAAGCATGCTCGCTTTGCCCTGCTTGTGGCTAGCATCGTCACAGGCGCTGGTCTTGTATACGCTCTTGGGCTGAAGGATTTTTACCGGCCGGCGGCACTTCTCGAAGTCGCTCCTCCCAGCAGCGGAATCAATACGCTGCACGAAATCGATTCGACTATCCCTGCCGACAATATGAATCAAGAGTACGTAGAAACCCAGGTGCAAATTCTGGGTAGCGACGCTTTGGCCGTGAGCGTAATCCGGGAAATGCATCTGGACCGGAACCCAGAATTCGTCAACGAGCGGCTCATCAAAGAGTTCCGGGCAGATACAAACGGCCCAAGTTTCCATTCTGCTCCTGGCCAACTCTCGATATTGCAGGAGCAAATCGACCTGGCCACGTTGACTGCCGCCGAATTTGCCGCTTTAGAACAGTTTCGCAGGAAACTGTCCGTAAGTTCCGTACACAATACCCGCCTCGTGGAGCTTAGCTTTTCGGCAAATGACCCTGCCACGGCACAGATGATTACAAACACATTGGTCACGAAATTTATCGACCAGAATTACAGGCAGCGCTACACCAGTACCATGCAGGCCTCCGAATGGCTCTCATCACAGCTTGAGGATCTGCGCAAGAAGGTGCAAGAGTCAGGTCAAGCCGTCGCCGAATATCAGAAAAAACATGGGCTGCTGGAAGTAGACGATCGCGACATGCCCACGTCTCAGCTGATGAACGAAGTCAACCGCCAACTAAGCGAAGCTCAAGCCAGCCGTATTGAGAGTGAGGCTTTTGTCCGCATGGTTGATGATGGCCACAGTGACTCCATACCCGCCCTGCACGACGACAAGCTTTATCAAGATCTGATGGCGCACTATACGGATTTGCGTACGCAGCTGGCCCAAGCCAGGACTGTGTACGGCGATGCCAACGTAAACGTCAAGAAAATCCAGGACCAACTGGTAGAAGTATCCACGCAAATCGATGCAGAGCGTATGCGCGCGATCGGGAGGACTCGCGCCGCCTACACCGCGGCCCTCCATCGAGAACAGCTGATGGGCGTCGAACGCGAACGCCTGCTCTCCCAGATGTCCAGCCAGAGCTCCCAGCTCACCTCGTTTCACATGCTGAAGGAAGAAGCCAATGCCAGCGCGGCCCTCTACAACACACTCCAGGGCCGCCTTCAGGAAGCGGGCATTTACGCTGGATTGCGATCCAGCAACATTCGTGTCGTAGACATGGCTACGAATCTCCATAAGCCATCTGGACCTCATCGGTCCTTTATCATCGGTCTGGGGGCTTTAGCGGGCTGCCTATTGGCCGTGGTTCTTTCGTTTGCGCGAGAGAGTTTCCGTAACACAGTACTCACCCCCGACGATGTGCGGTCATGGACTGGGTTGCCGTCGCTGGCGCTTCTTCCGGCCATGTCGGCGGCGAGCTTCACGGAAGAAGCAGGTTCCCGGGATTCTTGGAAATCGCCCAGTTGGTGGTCTTCCAAGGACTCAGATGATCGGGCAGTAGAAATAATGAAGTCGCCTACTGCGGAATCCGAGGCTATGCGCGATCTACGCACGGCACTGCTCAATGTCAGAGCGTTGAAGTCCCCACAGGTAATTCTGGTCACTTCGTCGACGGAGGGGGAAGGAAAGACCACCGTAGCTGTGAATCTTGCAGTTGCCCTTGCACAGCTTGGTCGAACTTGCCTGATTGAAGGCGATCTGCGCCATCCCTGTGCCGCCCGCGCCTTTAAGATTGAGGCGCGCGCGCCACTTACGGATGTTTTAGAGGGCCGGATTGACTTGGAATCAGCCCTTGTCAGTGTTGCGGATCTCCAGAATCTTTCGGTACTCCCTTGCGGCGTGGTTCCCGGCAGTCCTGCTGACGTGCTTTCCTCTCCGTGGATGAAAGCTCTGCTGGATCGGATCAAGTTGGATTTTAGGTTTGTGGTGATCGATTCACCTCCCGTTATTCGCTTCTCGGACGCTCGCTTCCTGTCTTCTATCGCTGACGAAGTGGTGCTCGTTGGCCGCTATGGCATTACTACGCGAAGGGCGATACAAAGAACGACGGAAATCCTTGGCGAAATGCGTGCTTCGGTTGCCGGCGTCGTCCTCAACGGAATAGACCTTTCGTCTCCAGATTACGATTACTACATTTATGGCTACTCTCATGGAAAAAATAAGTACGGGGGACGGCATTATCCGAGTTCACCCGGAGGACCTCCTCCTGGCAAGAATAGCCAGCCCGGAGCGTTCAGTGCCCATGCATGATCCACGATCTTCTGAAATTCTGGCCTACGGGGTAACGACCTTGAACTTTCCTCGCAAATCGAATTCGAAACTCTGCAACTTCCTGATGCCCGCATTTCTGACACTCGTTGCACTGACAATCTGCCCGACCTCTTCATTCTCCCAGGCTTCACCCAGCAAGCCTGCCATTCCCGCCATAGAGGAGTACAAAATTGGGCCAGGCGATATCCTCAGCGTTACCGTTGTCGACGCGCCTGAATTCGGCGGTAAGGTCCGCGTCAGCGATACCGGGGCGATTCAGATTGTTGGGGCCAGCAGTTCTATTCAGGCAGAAGGGCTTACCTCAATCGAGCTATCGTCAGCCATTCGGAAAACGCTTATTGATTCCAATCAGCTCCGCGATCCCAGGGTGAGCGTGTTTGTCGAGGAATACCACGGGAGCACCATCACGGTTCTCGGTTTCGTTACCAAGCCCGCTGTGTATAGCCTGAACCATCACACCTCCGTCCTCGAAGCCATCTCGCTAGCAGGAGGAACTCTTCCGAATGGTGGCAGCACCGTGACCGTCGTTCGCGGTTCAGCCAGCGCAGAAGCTACTGGCTTGCCGGTCGGTTCCGTGCAGATCATTAACATGGCGAGTCTCACCCGGGGCGATAAACCGGACGCAAACATTGAGGTCCGCAACGGTGACGTAGTCAACGTTTCCCCTGCTGAAGTCGTTTACGTAGTTGGTGCGGTCACAAAGCCCGGAGGTTTTGTCATGAGCAATCCCTCCGCGGGTGTTTCGGCGGTACAAGCCGTGGCTCTGGCCGAAGGGTTACTGCCCCTCGCCGCCGGTCATAAGGGGTTGATCGTCCGCCAGTCCACCAGCCAGGAAGGCCGTCGGGAAATCCTCGTTGATCTCGATCGCATCATGGCTGGCAAGGAGACTGATGTCCTGCTAGCGCCGAATGACATTCTCTTCGTTCCGCAAAGTGGCACGAAGAAGACGCTAAAGGTCCTGGGCGATGTCGCTATGGCTACCGTCAATGGTTTGGCCATCTACGGTCTAGGCTATAGGGTAGGCACAGGGAATCTTTTTTAGTGGTTGCCGCAATTCCGGGATTTAACGGCATAAACCCCGAGTGCCAAAAGAATCTCAAATCATTATCTAAATGAAACGATCTATTAACTGGCGAGAGTCATCTTGCTGTTAATAGGTTGCCGCATCGGTGTTTCGGCCCAAGGAGATCGTCATGAATCATCTCGAATCTGTTCGTGTCGCAGTGATCGGCTGCGGCTATTGGGGCAAGAACCTTATCCGCAACTTTCATCAACTGGGGGCCTTGGCGGCTATTTGCGACACAAATGAACGCGCGCTTGAAGAGATGCGCCGCACCTACCCGGTACCTTCGACCTGTCGTTTCGAGGACCTGTTTGGTATGCCCGAAATTCAGGCCGTGGTCATCGCTGCCCCGGCTGCGGCACACTTTGAGATCGCAAAGCAGGCTATGCTCCATGGCAAAGATGTTTTCGTGGAAAAACCTCTTGCCCTCAAACTGGAAGATGGTGCGGAACTCGTCGAAATTGCGCGCAAGCATTCGCGCATTCTCATGGTTGGGCATCTTCTCCACTATCATCCCGCGATAGTTGAACTCCGTCGCATGATCGAGGTGGGCGAATTCGGACGTGTGGAGTACATCAGTTCTTCGCGATTGAATCTGGGTAAGCTTCGCACGGAAGAAGACATCCTCTGGAGCTTTGCCCCTCACGACATTGCAGCCGTCCTTCACCTCCTCGATGAAGCTCCCACCAGCGTGGCCGCTCAGGGTGCCAGTTACCTGAATCACCCCATCTCCGACGTTACCCTAACCATTCTCGGTTTCAAGAGCGGCGTCAAAGCGCAGATTTTTGTTAGTTGGCTCCATCCCTTTAAAGAACAGAAACTGGTCATCGTCGGGAACCAGAAGATGGCTGTCTTCGACGACACCCAGCCCGAAAACAAGCTGACTCTCTTTCCTCACCGCATCGAGTGGGTGAATCGCGTGCCTGTCGCTCGGCCCGCCGAGGGTCAAGTCGTTCAACTTGCGAAGGATGAACCTCTACGCCTCGAATGTGCTCACTTTCTTGAATGCGTACGCGAACGCCGTCAACCCAAGACCGACGGTGAAAGCGGTTTGCGCGTTCTTAAGGTGCTCCATGCCGCTAGCCAGTCGGTTCGCGACCATGGCCAGCCCGTTTCTTTCCATGCTCCTACAGCTCCGCAATATTTTGTCCACCAGTCTGCCCATGTCGACCTACCCTGTGAAATCGGCGATGGCACAAAGATCTGGCATTTTTCTCACGTCATGTCCAACTGCAAAATCGGCGCCAATTGCAGTTTGGGTCAAAACGTCAATGTGGCCCCCCACGTTTGTATCGGTAACAACGTAAAGATTCAGAATAACGTTTCTCTTTACACCGGGGTGCAGTTGGAGGACGACGTCTTCTGCGGCCCTTCTATGGTTTTTACCAACGTGATCAATCCCCGTAGCCACGTGAACCGTAAATCAGAATACAAACGCACTCTGGTAAAGCGTGGGGCCTCTCTGGGAGCGAACTCCACCATCGTCTGCGGTAACACGATCGGAGAATACGCTTTCGTGGGGGCTGGCGCCGTGGTTACGAAAGACGTCCCCGCCCACGCGATGGTCGTTGGCGTGCCCGCTCGGCAAACGGGCTGGGTTTGCGAATGCGGAACGCGTCTCGAGGATTCCGGAGCGGGGCTGCACTGCACCGATTGTGGCAAGTGCTACTTGCAGCAGAGTAGCGGCGGCATCGTACTTCAGCCCGAAATGCAACCTCTTGAAGTTGTAGATGTGGGGGAGATTCTATCTTTGGATGCTGCTTCGGCACTGTCGAAATCTGCTTCGCCAGCGAAACCCAGGACACACATAGCCTATGGCGATTAATGCCGCTGCCATTTGGCAGCACATTGGGGCGTCGCGTCTGGATTAGGCGCTAACTTTTCCAGTATTTCCCGGTCGATGCATAGAAAAGAGATTTCTTACCGCATTCTCCTACATGGCTTGGTCTATTTCTGCCGGCGGTTTCCCGGCTTCCTTGCCACCCCTGGTTGGGAGTTCCGCCATTTTAGCCCTCACGAGCTATCTGCGCAGATCCCCGCCACGTTTTATCTGCAGCGCTGCGATCTGGCGTACTCCTGGGGCGGACGTGTGTCACGGGGAAAGTTTCTCGGTATGGCCCGTCTCCTTCAAAAGAAAAATGTCGTGATGTTCTGGTGCGGCAGCGACACTCTGAATGCTCGCAAGGAATATGACGCGGGCCGCGTTGACCCCTGGGTGGTGGAAAGGATTCATTGGGCCGGGTCGCCCTGGCTTGCCGATGAAGTGCGGGCGATGGGCCTGAAGTGCGAATACGTTCCGTCGACATGGGTTGAAATCCCTAGCTCGATACCTCCCATGCCAAAGGAATTTTCCGTGCTGGCCCACCTGCCGAGCTCGAAGAAAGTAGAACTTTATGGCATAGATCATCTCTTTGAAGTGGCGCGCAGGCTTCCCCAGATCAAGTTTAACGTTGTGGGTATTCTGCCCGGAGAAAGTCTAGAGGCGCCTGCAAACGTGACGGTGCATGGCCGCGTTCCTTCCCTGTACCCTTTTTACCGCGAGACATCGGTGTTCTGGCGCCCCGCCCGGCACGATGGGCTGGCATTTGTTTCGCTTGAGGCGATGGCACATGGGCGCCACGTTTTGTGGACATATCCGTTTCCGGGCTGCACGGTAGCCCCCGACGCAATCCGCGGTTATGAAGAAATTCAGAGGCTCTACGACCTGCACTGCGACGGCAAGCTGGACGTCAATCGATTTGCCGCCGAATATGCAGCTGCAAATTTTGGCCCGACCATCATTCGTGAAGGGATACTGGCACGCTGGAAGAGAATCATTGAATGTCCTTCAGGCGATCCCGCCGCCGATGTTGCGACAAGCAAGCCATGAACTGAGCCAGGCCGATTGATGCTTGGAAGAAAAGTGATTTCGCAAACGAGGCGGCGAGTTCTTGTCCACGGACTGTCCTACTTCGGCGAAGTTTTCTCTGAGTTTATGTCCGGAGATGGATGGGAGTTTGTTTATTATCCGGACTCAGGTGCGGCCAACCTCGTGGCGATGGCAAACGCACTTCGCCGTTGCGATCTGGTCTATCAGATTGGCGGTCGCGTTACCTTTGGCAAGTTTCTCAGCGCCGCAAGACTTCTTCGGAAAGACCCGATTGTGATGCATTGGGTTGGCAGCGACACACTGGAAGCGCAATCCGCGGTGAATTCGGGAGGATGTGAGCCCTGGGTTCTAAACTCTATCCACCACTGGGCGGATTCGCCTTGGATATTCGATGAGGTAAGGGGAATGGGTATAGCTTGTGATTACATCCCCCTCCCTTCGCCCCGGGTCTCGGATTCGCCGGCAGCTCTGGCAGATGAATTCAGGGTTTTGGTGTATGTGCCGTCCGTGAAGTGCGCTGACTTATACGGCCTCGACAAAATTCTGCAAGCTGCTCGAACTCTTCCGGGGGTACAGTTCGAACTTGTCGGGCTGCGGGATGGCCCATTGAAATCCCCTCCGGAAAATATTCGTTTCCACGAGCGTATTTCTGATCTGACCGAATATTACAAGCAAGCGACAGTGATTTGGCGTCCCACCAGGCATGATGGCCTCTCGTGGATGGTTTGTGAGGCCTTAGCGCATGGCCGGCAGGTCTTATGGTCTTATCCATTTCCCGGCTGCACGCACGTGAGGTCAGCTTGCGAGGCCATTCATCAAATTCGAGAATTGAAGCGACTCCACAGCGCGAAGAAACTGAAGGTCAACTGCGAGGGAGCAGCTTTTGTCCGCTCGGGGGATTATTTCCCTGCGAATTTCAAGAGGAACATATTGTTGCATCTTGAAGATCTCGTAAGTTCACATTAAATGACCGCTTATTTTAAAATACTGACCCGCACATTACTTGTAGTTTGTCTTGTCTTTCTGGTCGGACACTCGACGGTCTGCGCGGCACAAAAAGCGCCGGACGCGAAGCAAGCACCAGCCGATGTCTTCGGCAAGGACAAGGCAACCAAACAGATGGGCGATCGTTACCTGCTTTTGGTAAATACAGCGATCGCCCAGTTCATGAGCGATGACAAGTTTAGACAGTTCGACAAATCACCTTATGACGGTATTGCCGTGGCCTTTTTACACGCCTACGACACATCACACCCGCCCTCGGTGGCCGAGATGGACAAGCAGCTGGCTGCCTGGAAGCAGGTCACTTCGAAAGACGTCTGGCCGTGGGTTTACCTAAACCGTATGATCGGCAGCAATCTCGCTGAAAAAAACCATTACGCGGATAACCCCTATTTTAATGCCATTGTGGGGGCTGATTTAGGCGATTCGAAAGGCGCGCTTTCCGATTTCCTCAAGATTTGGACTAATTCCCTGGCCGCAGCGCGGGATTCCAAGGTTCCTGGAATCGTCTGCGACTTGGAGTTCTACAACAACTATAAGGAATATGATATCGGTGAGATTGCATCGAAGATGAGCAAGACTCCCGCGCAGGTCGCGGAAGACCTGAAACGAGTGGGGGCCCGAATGGCGGACATCGCCTCGGAAACCTATCCAAACTCAATGATCTGGCTTCTGTTTACCGCTCTCACGCATGCGGGATACAAGAGAATAGATGGAGTCCCCTACTACCCTTCGCCAGCTTACGTTTCCATCGGTATGCTCGATGAAATTGTGAGGAAGAAATTGCCCCTGAAAGTGCTTGCGGGGGGAGAAGGCAGCCTCGGTTATTGTGAAGATTCCGTTCCCGGACTCAAGAGTGCAATTCTTAAGCGGCAGACAGATCTTGCTGCTGATCTGGCTAAATATGCGGGTGTTCTTGAACTTGGTGGGACACTGACACTGTGGAGCGACCGGAAATTCAAAACGTGTAATAGCTCCGAGGCAAATACCGTTGAGGATTTGGGGCCTTACCTCGAGCTGCTCTTGAAAACTTATCGCTATAACTGGGTCTACGCGAATTCCGAAGGAAATTATTACCCCTTTTCTGCTTCGAGTGCGCCGCGATTCGACGCGGTCATTCGAAAGGTCCGTGAAGCTGCCGATTCGAGCACAAATAAAGTTCAATAACGATTGCAATCATCTACTTCAATTCAACTGATGCCGCGTCTACCCCGGCGGCGGGAGCAAAGTGAATATGCATTCTATCGAAAACCAGACAGAACCGTTGGGCCATACGTGGGTCAGCGTTGTCGGTGCTCGGCCGCAGTTTGTGAAGCTGGCTCCAATTTGCCGGGCGATCGAAAAACACAACGCGCAGCTTAGCGAAATCCCCATCGATCACCGGATCATTCACACTGGCCAGCATTACGACCGTGACATGGCGGAGCTGCTTTTCGAGCAGATGGCGATTCCGATGCCGGACTACAACCTGGCGGTGGGGTCTTCCTCGCACGGCTCTCAACTCGCTCGGATGATGCAACGCATGGAACCTATCCTCAAGGCCGACCGCATCAATTGGGTCATTGTTTACGGTGACACGAACTCGACTCTGGCGGGGGCTCTGCTTGCCGCGCGGCTGAAGATCCCACTCGCGCATATAGAGGCCGGCTGCCGCAGTTTTGATCTTGGGCAACCAGAAGAACAAAACCGCATAGTCGCTGACCACCTTAGCCAGCTGCTTCTCGCGCCCTCAACTGCGGCGAATGAGAATCTACGACGGGAAGGGATTGGCGGCGAAAACGATCCGCAAAAGCGGGTCAGCCTCATGGTGGGCGACGTGATGTACGATGCCTTGCTTCAACATCTTACACTCGCTGAGAAACGCACGGAGCCCAAGCTGAAAGAATTGAAGCTGAAGAGCAAGGAGTATTACCTATTGACGCTACACCGGGCTGAAAACACCAACAATCGTCGCCGTCTCGCAGCGATTCTGAAAACCGTGATGTCGCTCGACCTTCCAGTTCTGTTTCCCGTTCATCCCAGGACGAAACAAGTCCTCTCCTTGGCTGGGATCTATCTCAATAGCAAGATACGCACAATCCCACCCGTCGGCTTTCTGGAGATGATCGCACTCGAGAAAAATGCTCTCAAGATTCTGACCGATTCGGGAGGTGTGCAGAAGGAAGCGTTCTACCTGGGGGTACCTTGCATCACCTTGCGAGATCAGACGGAGTGGCCAGAAACTGTCACGTGTGGGGCTAATCAGGTTGCCGGTACTGACCCTGATTCCATCCGGGAAGCGGTCCGAGGGGCGCGTCATTCCGACTGGTCCAAACTTACCGTATATGGAGATGGCAACACGGCAGTCCGCATCGTCGACCAACTGCTCGTGGCTCGGGCGCACTAAGACTAGGTATCTTCATGAAATCGCTCAAAGTTGTACACATGACCTCGGTGCATACGCCCTTTGATCCGAGGATATTTCACAAAGAGTGTCGTTCCTTGGCCCGTGCTGGGTTTTCGGTCACGGTGATAGGCCGGGATTGGCAAGAGGGCGAGCGAGACTCTATCCAGGTTAAATCGGTCCCTGGTGATCGGTCGAGAATTGGGCGTATGACGCGGACGGTGTGGCGCGTATACGAAGAAGCCCGCAGGCAGAACGCGGACGTGTACCACTTTCATGATCCTGAGCTGATTCCCATCGGACTTTTGCTTCGCGCTGGCGGAAAAAATGTGATTTACGACATTCATGAGGATGTACCGAAGGACGTGATGTCGAAGCCATATTTACCAAAATGGTCAAGATTTATAGTGTCCCGATTTGTAGATGTGCTGGAGAGAGCGGCCTGTAGAAGATTTTCTGGGCTAGTCGTAGTTACACCCTCCATTGCCAAGCGCTTTACTCCTATCAATCGCCGTACGGTCATCGTGCATAACTATCCCTATGTGGGCGAACTCATCCGCGATGGAGAGAACGTGCCATGGGAGTCACGACGGCAATCCGTTGCCTATGTTGGAGGCATTTCTCTTGTCCGGGCCATTCGCGAAATGGTTTACGCGATGTCCTATCTGCCTGAGTCCCTTCCCGCGCAGTTGGAATTGGCGGGACCGGAGTCCAAAGGGGAAACCAACATAAATGAACTCAAGCGCCACCCAGGGTGGTCTCGAGTCAAGCATCACGGTTTCATTGACCAGCGAAGTACCTTCAGAATTTTGCAAAACGTTCGCGCTGGCCTTGTTTTGTTTCATCCTGAGCCCAATCACTTTGAGTCGCTGCCCCAAAAAATGTTTGAGTATATGGGAGCGGGGTTGCCCGTAATCGCTTCCGACTTCCCATTTTGGCGAAAGGTTTTAGGCGATTCCGGGTCCGGCATATTCGTTGATCCACGGAATCCCCAGGAAATCGCCAAGGCGATCGAATACGTTTTGGCGCACCCCCGCGAGGCAGAAGAAATGGGGCGCCGTGGCCAGGCCGCCGTCCAGCAGAATTTTAACTGGGATACAGAAGCTGAAAGACTCATTCAGCTGTATGGTGCCATCCATAACTGAGCGATGGACTTGAATCATACACACGAGCCGGCCTGCCAGCATCCTCGAAGTGAATTTTCACTTGCATTGTGAGTCCAATGTGCTCGTCCAAATGACTCCTTCACTTTATCTCAAGGTAGGAAAAGGTACGTTCGATCTGATTGCCAGTGGGTCGGCGTTTTGAGCTTCGTCCATTCCCGTTAGAAAAGATACTTGACCCCTAATTGGATAGTGCGCGGCCGGTGGGCATCCACGGGGTGGAGGAAAGAGCTGGAGGCCTCGCAACTCGGGTCTCCTGCAGAGTAATCAGCCCCACCGTAACAGTTCACGATGTTGTTGCCAGGGTTACCGGGATTTGTCGGATCATAGACACGAAACTGCGTGTGGTTGAACACGTTGAAGGTCTCAAAACGAAATTGTAACGTGCGGTCTTCACGGAAAGCGACAGTCTTTGTAATCGACATGTCGAAATTGGCGCGACCGGGATTGCGGAAGAAGTTGCGCCCTGCATCTCCATAAGTTAGACCGGTTGGCGCCACAAACTCGCTTGGGTTGCCTAGAAGGGGGCCAAAAGCAGAACTATCGTGGGAATTCACGGACGAAGTCGGTTTTACTACGTCCGGGTAACTCCCCGGCCCGATGACCGCGAGCACTCCAGCATTATCATCGGTAGAAATTCCGTTGTCGCTACCCCCATTGATTACGCTAAACGGCGTGCCGGTGGAGAAGATAGTGATACCCGCCCATTCCCAGCCCCGAAGGAAGGCCTTCAATCCATCGGACATGCCCTGGCTTGCGGCCAGGTTGGAGGGATCGTCATCCGCGAAGCTCAAATGCCGATACCAATTCTCAAGAGGCAATTGATAGATGTAGCTAATATTCAGCAAATGGCGCTCATCGAAATCGGAACTGGCGCGATTCTGGGCAATGTCGTAAGCATTCACGAATACCTGGCTGAAGCGATCCGAAGAATCGTCAATGGAGTGACTGTAGGTATACGAAATTCCCAACGTTAACGGTCCCTTGGTACGTCGCAACGTGAATTGCATGGCATTGTAGTTGGAGTTCGCTATGTTTTGCAGCGAGTAGATTTGTCCAATTCCCGGTGCAATCGCATAACCGGGAATGCGGAGCGAATTTGCCGAGGGACCGAGTGGATTCGCTCCGGCGCAAGCGGCAAGCAAGTTCTGGAAGGGAGCGCTGCCGGGGCCATAACTTACCCCGTTGATGTTAAATAGCCCACCGACCCCTGCGCCTTCACCCAGACAGATGAAGCTGGTAAGAGGCTGGCCTGGCAAAAACGGGTTGTCGACCGGATTCAGAGGCAGAAGCTGATTTACTTGCAATTCGGTGGTCAAGTGCGTGCCTTTACTGCCCACATAAGCCACCGAACCGAGAATATCCCAAGGCAACTGGCGCTGCACACTCGCGCTCCATTGTTGTACGTAGGGCCAGACGGCTTTGGTG
Organism: Betaproteobacteria bacterium; assembly: GCA_903970165.1. Taxonomy (GTDB): domain Bacteria; phylum Acidobacteriota; class Terriglobia; order Acidiferrales; family UBA7541; genus Acidiferrum. The sequence goes on along the minus strand of CAJCHZ010000054.1, from coordinate 127,727 downwards.
GGGATGGCGGTCACGTTTAAGGGGAATGCACTTTGTGAACAGTTCCCCAAGTAACAGCTCAAGGTAGTCGGGTTAATCCCACAACCAGCTATCAAGTCACCGATGCAACCCCAGCCCCCCGGGTAGAACTGCGTCATGCTCAACACGCCGCCGGCCGCTTGCGGCCCCGAACTGCCTTCCAGAGAACCTGTGTTGGCTTCGTTCCCTGTACCGTGCTCGTAAAAAATTCCGTATCCGGCGCGCACCGAGGTCTTGCCATCCTTAAACGGATCCCACGCAATGCCGATGCGCGGGGCAGTATTCACAGGATGATTGGTCATGCAGCCGGGCGGCACTTTCTGCCCATTGGTGTACGTGGTCACACCACACTGCACGATGCCGTTCAGCAAGATGGTGCTGGGATTACTTGGATCGACGGGGATGGACTGCCCACCGATTGTGAGCAGACGACCTGAATAGGGGTCTACAACTACGCCGGAAGCCACGCTGGTACTAAACTGGCTTGGCACCCAATTGAAGGACTGTTTGAATTTTTCCGCGTACAAACCAAATATGCTGAGGCGAACGCCGACATTCAGGGTCAGATTCGGCAGAACTTTCCAGTTGTCCTGCACATAAGGTTCGGCAATCCTGTAATTGTTGTGATATAGGCCCTGGCTGCTGTCCTGCGTGAAACTCTGGATCGTCCCGGTTAGAAAGTCGGCGTAGGCGTTCCCCGATGAGCCGCGATTGTTCACGTTACTGAAGGTCGCCAACCCCTGAATGTCGCCAGTGTTAGCGCCGACGGGAGGGTTGACTTCATTTCGCTGGGCGATGATGAACAACGCTCCAAATTGCAATGTATGCTTTCCGAGAGCCAAACTGGCATCATCCCTGGGACTGTAGGTGGGATTAGAGTGATGCCACGGTAAAAAGCCGGGGTCTATGCTGAATCCGTTTCCCCCATAGGCAGCATTGTTTCCACCAATGACAATGCCAGGAAGTTTGTTCCCAAAATTGGTTGCCGTATTATTGAAAATATAGCCCATTCCACAAGTCGAGGAATTGTTGCATGGGGCATTGTCTAAAATGGCTGGCCGCGCGAGGCTGCCATTTGTGACGCCGGGGCCAGCAAAGTCCGTCAAACTGATATGGTCGGAGGTGTAGGCCATAACCACATCGTTCACCAACCGGCTTTTGATGGTGCTGGTGTAATGAGCAACAAGGCTTAAACCCGGTCCGACGAAGTCATTCTCTACGCTTGGAAGGCTGTTGTGTACGTAACCCCACTGCACGTAGGGTACTTGCGTGCTCCAGGCATCATGGATATATCGAAAAGAGAGCTTTTGTGTGGGGGAAAAATTCTGATCGATGCGGAACAGCTCTTGTCTCCAGGTTGTGAGAGGTGAGATAGCCGCGTCGTAGCAGGAGCCTTCCGTGGAATTACATCCGGTCGTTGAATTCGGGAGCGAAATCAGATTGGTGTCCAATAGGGTTGCAGATTGTGCAGTGATTGGAACCAAGTTGCCGTTGTACGTCTGATAGGGAGAGTTAGGGCTCCCGGCGTTCACTTGACCGATTGAGGGGCAATCCGGATAGACCGGAAGATTTCCTGAACCGAAAGGATTAGGAATTCCGGACACCAGGGCGAAATACCCGGTACTGCCAGGTTCCCCCGGAGGCGCCGTTGGTGGACACAGATCGCTAAAATCAGCATATCTGACACTTCCGGCTTGTATGCCGGCGGATGCAGGATTTTGGCATTGCAGGCTGTTGGCAATGCTTGCTCCGCCTATCCAATTATGCGTACTATTCGCGCAATTCCGTTCACTGAGAGAAGGTACGGCCTGGTTGAACTCCACCGGCTCCTTGTCGTGGCGATATTCTTCGGAGAAAAAAAAGAAGGTCTTATCCTTTTTCTCATTGTAGAAGCCCGGAACGTAGAGAGGGCCGCCAATCGTTCCTCCCGGCTCGTATTTCTGGTAGAGAGGTGCGCTTTTCGTCTGGTCGAAGAAATTGCGAGCATTGAAAATGTTATTGCGTGCAAAGAAATACAGATCACCGTGAAAGGAGGCTCCTCCAGACTTTGTGGTAGCCAGAATCGTCCCGGAAGCGCTTCGTCCATACATGGCGCCATAATTAGAGGTCAGAACCTGCAGATCGTTGATGGCGTCAATACTGGGATACACAATCAATGTGCTCGAGCTTCGGTTAATACTGGCATTGAGGATGTCACCCCCATCCACGTCGTACGTGTTGTATTCCACGCGTCCGCCGTTCACGCTGTAGTTCACGCTCCCCTTGACTCCAACCAACGCTTCATCTTGCCCGGTCTGATTGCTGACGCCAGGCGCGAGTGCGATAAGTTGGGTGAAATTCCGACCGTTCAGTGCAAAGGTGGTTACTTCCTTGTTGGTGATTAGGCCCGAGAGTTGTGAGGTTTCCTGCTCCACCTGTGCAGCTCCACCTGCGGAGACCTCAACTTGCTCTTTCACGGAGGCCGGCGTCAGCTTAATGTCGACACGCGAGTCTTCGCCTGCTTTTACCGTTACGCCTTCTTGCGCCCAGTCTTTGAACCCGGGTGCTGCAGCAAGCACTTTATAGATTCCCGGGGGCAGTTCACTGATCCGGTATTCGCCTTTCTCGTCCGCTGCCGCGTTATACGTTTGGCCAGTACTGTCTAGCGCCGTAATCACTGCCCCTGCGATTGCCGCGCCACTCGTATCCACCGCAGTGCCGGCTATGCTTCCCGTTTGCGCCGCAGGTTTCTCCGGTGTCTGCGCTTGTGTTCGAAACACGTCGCCCACCAACACCGATAGCACCATCAACACAACCGCTGTCCACCTCACAGGGATCACCTCATCTGAAAATCGATGGGCCAGAGTTTCTCATCGCGAGTGTTACGTTTCGATGAGTTAAGAGTTTCTGTGAAATCAATAAAGCAAGCAGGCGCATCAAAAAAAGACTTTCTGTGGAAATGCCGTGGGCCGTTCGATTGCTGTTTTGAAAAATGTGCGGCAAGGACGAGCTTGTTTCTGTTTTAGAACTCCAGCGTAATCATCCGTTTATATTGTTCGCGGATTACTTTTCATCAGGCTTTCCTTTGTGTGGTCGTCATCCATTCCGGCGCGCAAAGCAGTGTCAGCTTCAAGAAGGTTGTCATCTGGAGTTCTTTGAAAAAAGTCTGGGCGTCATCATGGTTTCGATTTAAGTGCTATTCCTTATTCGGCCGTACGGAGTCCGTAGGCTCTTTCGTGCAATTTGTGCGCGAACACGCGTGAGAGAGAAAGAGAGTCGTCAAACATTCGCACATGCGTCTCATTCCATTCATATTCCTTGATTAGCTTAGGGCTCACGCGACATCGCGGTTCTTCCCAAATTCTGATACATCAGCGTTTGGTTTCTAAAATTGTCGGTATCGATCGAAGGTTCCATGTTCCGTTTTCTAATCTTTCTTTTCAGTCTGTCACTAGCCTTAGGGCTCGCGAGCTGCGCGAATGTCAATTCTTCTGGGCACGACGTTCTGGTTGATATTGCAAATCCTTTCCCCTACGTCCAGATCGGCCAATCCGCCACTACGCTGAAGGCGACGGTACAATTCGACAGCTCAAAACAAGGGGTCAAATGGGCCCTTACAAACGCGAATATCGCTTGTTCCCCCGCCTGTGGCACATTGGCACCACAGGGTTCTCCTAGTTTTAGCGCAGTTTATACACCGCCCAAGAGTGCACCACTGAATCAGCAGGCCACCATCGCCGCGATCTCTGAGGCTGAAAAAACACAAGAGTATGCATTCACTTTTACCATCTACGCGCCGGCCAGCATCACGATCAACAACCCATTCACTTCTGTTCTGATTGGTACCGCTCCGATAGCTGTGAACGCCACGGTAACGAACGATCCATCCAATTCCGGCGCTAATTGGACTCTTACGGCAGGGGGAAGCAACTGCTCGCCAGCTTGCGGCACCCTTGCCCCAGGTGCATCGAATTTATCAGTCATCTACACGCCTCCGGCAACTTTTCCTTCCGGGGCCAATGTCAATCCCACCCTTACGGCCACCGCGGTAGACAACAGCTCTGCTACGGATTCCTTCAGCTTTAGCATTCTCAATAACACCAGCCTCTTCAAAGGAAATTACGCATTCCTCCTTCGCGGCTACTACGACGCCGTTCCAACCGCCCCACCGGCGACGGCGGCCCAGATTCCAATGGCTTTTGCTGGTTCTTTTACAGCGGACGGCAATGGCAACATCACGAATGTTGAATTCGATGTCAACAATAGCGGCGGCATAACCGATGAAACGGTACAACAATCGGGAACCTACACGGTAAACGTAGGGCCCACTGGGATCATTGAAGCCATAATCAGCATCACTAGTTTTCAATTCGGTTCGGGATTAAACCCAGGATTCCGTTGCATTATGTCGGCAGATGGAACACACGGCCGCATGATCGAATTAGACCAAGGTGCATTTCTAGACTCTGGCGATGTCGAGCTTCAAGACACCACGGTCCTATCAACGAAACCGGTTGGAAATTATGCCTTTGGAGTCGATTCGGATTCTCCCTTTGGCGGCCGCACTATTGCGGCGGGACAGCTAGTCTTGGGTGCTGCCGGTGTTACCGGTGGCCTTATCGATCAAAGTTATCAAGCCAATCTGACGCCCGTATTCGTAGCGCAACCTTTGAGTCCAAGCGCACAGAGCTCGCCGGACTCGGTAGGCCGAGGCACACTCACAATGACGATAGGCGGCGAATCAGTTAGCTATGCTTATTACATCGTCGACGCCACACATTTCTTACTCATTGAAATTGACGGAGGCGCAGCCTTTGGTACCGTCTTTGGAGGGGTAGCGAGAAGCCAAACTGGATTGACAGCCAGCAGCGTCAACGGCGTTAGTGTCATACAACTCACGGGGTTCGACGTCTACCCGCTCGAGACACCTAATCCGGTTTTGCCAGTGGTCATCGTCGGGCAACTGACAGTCTCGGGTGGCAATGCTTTCAGCGTTCAATTTGATATCAATGACATTGGGCAATTTCTGATCGGTGAGGGTGCAAGTGGCACGATTACTTTCGATCCCAGTACTGGTCGAGCGGCTCTCTCCGCTCCCACTGGTTTTACGACCAACTTCCTGAATTCGGGCGCCTGGTACCTCTACGACACTGGCAAGGGCTTTTTCGTCGAAGAAGACATCTCGACCTCCGGAGCCGTGACCCCGAGTTCAATCACGAACCGCGCCTTGTCTGGCACAACATTGCCGCAAACAGGCGCTCCCTTCCAACTCTCAAACGTCTCCGGAAATGTCATTGCGGGATTTGGTGCCTCTTCGACTCCGTTAGTACCAAACGCGGCATTGGGCATGAACATCGTCTCCCCTACGGCAGTAGGTACAGGGAAAGCCGGCAGCTATACGTCTACAGGAGATCTTACCTCGATTGCCACGCAGAGCATTCCGCAAGGCGGCAAGATTCCTGATGGCTCATACTCGGGGAGAATCGCGTTCGTCGATTCAACTAATCTCGCAAACGGGCACGGTCTGATAACTTTTCAGGCGCCTCTGCTAGGCGATTTTAGCTCAGGGACTGCCTATCAAGCGACCTTCTACATGATCGCCCCCAACCAATTTGTTGCGATTGCCGGGATCTCTGGTTCCTCTTTGGGAACCGTTCCGCCATATACCGGAGTGATCTTTGTGAACCCCTGATGCATCGCGCTTGAGCAGCATTCGCCCCAACACCACTCACCTTTCGCCTGAAGTTGCCGGTGCTGCTGGAAAGACGAAGAATAAGGACTCGCTCGCGCATCAACAGAAACTAGAGAGGCTGACATGCAAGAAGACAAATTAACCTTATCAGAGAGTGAGCTTATTTTACGCCGGGCATTTGCCAATGGCTTACAGATTTCCGAAGAGAGCGTCAACGACGCCTTGCAGTATGCGAGCACGCCAGGGTGGGATTCCGTCGCTCACATGGCGCTTATCGCCAGCCTGGACTCCACTTTTGACATCATGCTCGACACCGATGACGTTCTTGAACTCTCCTCTTACCCGAAGGCGCGTGAGATTCTGCGCAAATACGGAGTCCGATTTTGAAGTTATTGCAGGACCGTGTTGGTTCGATCACGGGAGCATCCCGTGGAATTGGGAGGGCGACGGCGCTGGAGGCCGCTAGACAGGGCGCACGTTTAATTCTTATCGCGCGTTCGAGAGAGGGGCTGGAAGAGACCGCCCATCAAGTTGAGAACGAAGGAGGAGTTCGACCACAGATTATCGTTTGCGACGTAGCGGACGAATCTTCCCTTAAAACCGCTTTTCGAGAGATGCACGGCTACACGAAACAACTCGATTTTTTGGTGAACAACGCAGGGATCCTCCGCGATGCGGTAATCGGCATGATCTCCACGAAACAAATCTTGGAAGTACTTCATACGAACCTGATCTCATTGATTCAAATTATGCAATTCGCCGCCCGAATCATGATGGGCGCGAAATCCGGAAGCATCGTGAACATCGCTTCCATTATCGGCCGGTCGGGCAATGAAGGGCAGGTCGTTTACGGTGCAAGCAAAGCCGGCGTCATAGGCGCCACAAAATCTGCCGCGCGCGAACTAGCGCCCCACGGGATCCGTGTCAATGCCGTCGCGCCCGGTGTGATCGCAACCAGCATGATTGCGAATATTCCTGAGTCTAAGAAGGAGGAACTTCTTGGCTCAATAAAAATGAACAGGTTGGGGCAGCCAGAAGAGGTTGCAAAGATCATCTGTGTTCTGGCCTCGGATTACTCTTCGTACGTTACCGGACAGATCCTTGGCGTTGACGGTGGCATGTGGCTCTAGGCTTCTGGACTCTGGACCATCCTGCGGATGCAACCGCTGTCGTTCTTCCAAACGGACAGGTGCTTAGCTACAAAGAGCTCGCCCGACAAAGCGACGCGATCGCGGATGCATTTGGGTCACTCGGAAAAAGATCTCTTGTATTCCTTCTCTGCCGCAACGGGGAAGACTGCTTGGCAGCCTATCTAGGCGGCCTGCGTAGCAATCAAGTACTTGGTCTGTTCGATGCAGAAATGCAGCCGGAATTCTTAAACTCTCTTCTCGAAAACTATCAGCCGGATTTTATCTTTGCTTCCGAACCGATTGCGTTTGCGAATTACCAAGAAGCGCCAGCTCCCCGTGGATTTCTTTATCGCAGGACAACCCTTCGCAGCGGACCACCGACGGCCCCGGAACTGGCTCTTTTGCTGACCACCTCCGGATCGACCGGAAGCCCGAAGCTCGTGCGTTTGAGTCTTCAGAATTTGAATGCGAACGCCCAGTCGATTGTTTCCTATCTCGAACTTACATCTGAAGATCGCGGACTGACCTCGCTCCCGATGTCCTATTCTTATGGGCTTTCCATCTTCAATTCGCATCTGCTTGCCGGCGGTACACTGCTAATTCCCCATGCTAGCTTCCTGCAAAGGACCTATTGGGATTTCGTCAGTAAGCACCAGCCTTCCTCCATGGCAGGTGTTCCCTATCACTATGAAGTGCTGTTGAAGATGAAAATGCTGGACCGAGAGCTGCCCGGACTCCGAACGCTGACGCAAGCCGGTGGCCGACTTTCTCCTGACCGCGTCAGTCAAGTCGAACAATTGAGTTTTCGACGTGGATGGAAGTTTTTCGTCATGTACGGGCAGACTGAGGCTACTGCACGAATTGCTTATCTTCCGCCCAATCGCGTGCGGGAGAAGCCTGGCTCCATTGGTATCGCCATTCCAGGGGGCAAACTCTATCTGGACGATGATACGGGAGAGCTTTTATACACCGGTCCTAACGTGATGCTGGGCTATTCAGAAACCGCGAGCGATCTTGCCAAAGGCGACGAACTGCATGGCCTCCTTCGAACGGGCGATGTGGGCCGGCGCGACGAAGAAGGCTTTTACTACATCGTGGGCAGGTTGAAGCGTTTCCTGAAAATTTATGGCAAGAGATTCAATCTGGATGAAATGGAAGACGCAATGGGACGGCGCGGTTGCGGAACCGTAGCCTGTTTCGGGAACGACGACCGAATCGTCGTCGCGATGGAACGCGGAAGTCCGGAACCTCTAGTAAGAGAGGTGCTGGAGCACCTCAAGATTCATCCGCATGCGTTTCGCCTCGTGAACGTTGACACTTTGCCGCGCTACCCGAACAGCAAAATCGACTACCAGTCATTGGCACGTCAGGAGTTTTTCGAGTGAGTGCCGAATTGACGGCTGCTCTTGTCCGCGAAGATCCGTATGCGGAAGATTGTGCAGAAAAAGCAACCAGACTCCTCGCCGAGATGAACGCCTTGACGTCTTTTCATGCGGAACGTTGTCTTCCGTATTTGAGAATTTTGTCCGCCGCCTTCCATGCAAAGACCCAGTTTGATTGTCTGGCTGATCTTCCTTTTATTCCCGTGCGATTGTTTAAGGAACTGGAATTGCGAAGTCAGCCTCAAGAGCTAATAGTCAAAACACTGACTTCCAGTGGAACGACTGGTCAGCGCCCGTCGCGCATCTTCCTGGACAAAAGCACGGCCAGCGCTCAAGTCCATGCGCTGGTTCGAATAGTGCGCTCCTTCTTAGGCATAAAGCGCCTGCCAATGCTCATTCTTGATCATCCGGGAGTTGTGAAAGGGCAGAATACATTTTCGGCCCGCGGTGCCGGGATTCTGGGTTTTTCTCAATTCGGTGCGGATCACACTTACGCTCTCCTTTCGGACACCTTGCACCCGGATTGGGAAGCGATCGGTTCCTTTCTGGATCGCCACCGTCGCGAACGAATTCTCCTATTCGGTTTTACCTTTATTCTCTGGCAGCATCTTCTGCTTGTCGCGGAGCAGGACGGCCGGAAGCTGGATTTTGGCGATAGCATTCTGATTCACGGCGGCGGCTGGAAGAAACTGGAAGAAAGCAAAGTCTCCAATACGGAATTCAAACAGCGCTTACGCCACACCCTCGGAATCCGTTCCATCCATAACTATTACGGCATGGTAGAGCAAACGGGCTCTATCTTCATGGAATGCGAAGAGGGCTACTTTCACCCGTCGGATTATTCCGAAGTTATCGTGCGCGATCCACGTAGCCTTGAAGTGCGGACAATGGGCGCCCCTGGTTTGATCGAGAGCATGAGTACAATTCCCATGAGTTACCCTGGTCATGTCTTGCTCACTGAAGACCTGGGGATCATACAGGGTCCCGACGGCTGCCGGTGCGGCCGCAGGGGGACTTTTTTCACGGTTCTTGGCCGACTCCCAACGGCGGAACTGCGCGGCTGCAGCGATACCTATCAGGTACCTTCATGATCACCATGGTTTTGCCAAAGAGGAAGGCTGATCACAAGCAGCAGTTGCAACGGCTGATCGAAAGTAAGCCCCTGCCCCCTTTTGATCCTCTTGTCGTCGAATTTATCGACGCCGTCTCCAAAAGCGTTCTTTTGGACAGCGCTATGTCCCGCTTGCCGGAGATGGCCTCCGTAGCTCATTGGATGCGCAAGGGACACATTGCAGAGCTACGCGAGTCGTTTCAGGAGAGACAGAAAGGCCGTGTTTGTGTGGCTCGGGGAATGGTGCTGCACTTTGCCCCATCAAACGTAGATTCTATTTTTCTTTATTCATGGTTTCTCTCTATGCTCGTCGGAAACTCAAACGTTGTCCGTCTTTCTCAGCGCAGAGGAGAAGCAGTTCGCCTTCTTCTTGAGAAGATCGGTTTCTTGCTGGATCAACCGAAATTCCAGCCCATCGAAACACGGAGCTTGATACTGGCATATGACCACGAGGACTCCATCACGGAGCAACTTTCTCAGGTGTGCCAGGTCCGGGTGCTGTGGGGTGGAGACGAAAGCGTCCGCCGCCTACGGGCCATTCCCATGAATCCTCTCGGCATGGAAGTCGTTTTTCCTTCCAGGTTCTCGCTTGCCATGCTGGACGCAAGTGAAATCAGTTCCGCCAGCGAAAGTCTGCTACGCCAGCTGGCGGGGCGCTTCTGCAACGATTCTTACTGGTTCGATCAGAAAGCTTGTTCGTCGCCCAGATTGGTTGTGTGGGTCGGCGAAAGAGGAACGTGTGATTTCGCCAAGCGCCAGTTTTGGCCAAATGTTCAAGAAGAAATTAGAAAGCGGAACATTCAGTATCCAGAGGTAGTGGGAATAGATAAGCTGGTTACCGCTTATGTTTCGGCGGGTTTGGGTATGGTCGATTCTATCGAGCCAAACCCGACTGGAACCGTCAGTAGAGTTCATCTCTCGCAAAACGCAAGACCCGAATTCCGGAACCTCGAATGCGGCGGGGGCCTATTCTTTGAAGCTGAAATTCCTGATTTGAAGTGCCTCCCCGAAATCTTATCTGAGAGAGACCAAACGCTATCTTATTTTGGATTCAGGCGCGAAGAAATTCGGGAGCTTGCGTTTTCCCTTCCGGCGCGGGCTGTCGATCGCATTGTGCCTATCGGTTCAGCCTTGACCTTCAGCACGATCTGGGATGGAAACGACCTTCTGCTGACATTCAGTCGAGAGATCGATCTAGAGTAGTTCGGATCAAGTGATTTCGCGGGAACGGATCAGTAAAAGAAGTACGTAGGAATGGTCAACAAAAAGACAGAGGCGCCGCCCGTTTTCAATGGAGGCAGCTTGCCCCCCCCTTTCAATTTTCCGGGTCCTATGGATTGGGAATCACAGTGCGAGGGTCCTGAGTGATCGCCTTGTATATAAACTCGAAGCTTTTGTAGTTCTTCTGTCCTTCAAACAGCATGATCGAACTTTTGTCAATCTTACTGCCCACTCCTATGATCGCGTTTTGTGCAACAACTTGCGAGCTTGTGTCCGGTGCCGGTGACTGTGCTATGGACTGCGGCCCGCTTGAGGGTTGCGCATTCGCGGCATTGCCTATCGTGGATGGCGGAGAGCTTGACAATGGGTCTGTAGGTGAAACTGATGGGGGCGCGAGCGGGCCTGCGAGCGAAGATGCCGTCGGCGGCGGACTAGTAGCGATTAGAGCATATTGTGGATTGACGCTTCCTATAATCTGTCCCATCGGCCCAACATAAATCAGACGCCAGGTTCCATCCTCCTTGTTCATTGGATCTTTATACGCTTGGCGCATAAAACGAATGCCCGTCTTCGGTTTGTACAAGTCATCCATCTGCTGCGGGAAATGATGCACCTTCTGATAGTACAGGCGAATGCCGCGTACGTACTGCTGGCCACGCCAAATCATTTCCACCTCTTTTTGCCGACGATCCTGAATTATAAGGTTCGGTTTTGCAGCGAGGACCGTCACGAGAAGCAGCGCCACGAAAAACACGACAAGGAGAAGGGCGTATCCACTGTCCGATCGAGTTGGTTTTTTCCTGTGCAACTTGCAAGTAGGCCTAGCCGTGTGCATCTATGCAAGAGTATTGGTTGCAGGACAGGCGCCAAATAAACTGCTGATTAAAGCTTGGTGAAAACTGAAAACACCCGCGTACTACAGCTAAATGAACATCAGGCCGATGGCCAACAATGCGAGTGGCTTGACGCAAGTGCGGAGGCTAGTTGCTGAGCTCGGATTATTCGACTTTGCCCGAAGGCAAAGTCCTTCTGAACAAGATCTCCGCCTGGGCTTTTTATGCGGGAAGTTTCAACACTACTGAAACCTATCGTTCACAATGGTAAAAGAGTGCCATTGTATCTTCCTTCTCACGCAATGGTGTCGATTTTTGAGCCGTTCTTCCCAAAGTGTTTAGGAAAGATTGAAAGTTGCCGAATCCATGAGCAATGATGTAGCCCCCGAGCTACTTGAACTCAAAGCGCGCAACAGTGAGGCAAATTCCCCACCCCCTCCCCCTCCAAAGGGTTCAACGAGCTTCATTTCCAATTTATTGACGATCGCAGGCGGCCAGTTTGGGTGTATCGCCATCGCCGCTATCGCCGAGATTTGCTTTGCCCGCTTGCTCGGCCCGGCCCCGCGTGGACTGATCAGTCTTTGCCTCATGGCCGTTGCGTTTGGAGCGATGGTGGGAAGTCTGGGAACTGAAGCGACGGTAGTTGTCTGGATTTCCAAATACCGAGGAGATCCTAAATCGGCTTGGTTTCCCGCCGTGATGTTGTGGGTCGTAAGTGGATCCCTCCTGGCTTCTTCCGCGTGGGGAGTTCTCTATTGGGGAGTGCATCCCTCCTTTCTGAAAGGAATTACACCACCATTAGCCTTCTTAGTTCTCGGGTCCATCCCCATTACTGTTTTGTTTAGCGTACTGATGGCCGTGCTTGTGGGCGAAGAGAGATTTTACCTTCGTTCATTAATCGCCCTGGCAAACCGGGCAGCGGCTCTGCTGGCATTTTTAATTATTGTATTTCCCTTAGGCCGAGGAGCAGAAACTGCCATCATGGGCAATCTGGTCGGATTGCTTGTGGCGCTTGGGATTGCGGCCTCGGCTCTTCCACATTTCTTCCGAAATGCCTGGCAACTGCTGCAAGCGCAAAAGCAGTTAGTTCCTACTATTTTTTTCGGTATTCGCGGCCAGGCTGGAACACTCGCATCATTTTTCAGCTATCGGTTGGATGTTTTTGTTGTGAACTATTTTCTGGATGCTTCGCAAGTCGGGCTTTATTCCCTGGGGGTTATCATATCGGAGGCGCTGTGGCAGCTCCCCGCCATTGTAGCGATGGCGCTATTCCCGCGAACGGCCCGGACCGTCGGTGACGGAGCGGAAAACTTCACATGCACGATTCTGCGGCAGGTTTCCTTAATCACGATCGCTGCCGCATTACTCATTGCCCTCGCAAGCCCTATTGCCATTCCACTCATTTTTGGCGCTCGTTTTGCCCCAAGTATTGCCGTGGTCTGGTGCATTCTGCCGGGAACCGTTGGTATGGCTCTTGGCAAGGTAGTCGCCGCTGACCTGACGGCACGTGGAGGGATTAACCATCTTCCCGTTTCCGCTGGTATCGGACTGCTGCTGACTTTAATTCTGGATTTTCTCCTGATTCCTCGTCTCGGCATCAAGGGTGCGGCCATCGCCTCGTCAATCGCTTATCTGGGCTCCGGGGTTTATTTGTTGATCGTCATCCGGCACAAGCTAAAAACGTCTTGGAAAAACCTCCTTGTACCCTCCTTCGAGGAAATAAAAGGATACGGTCGGTTCTGGTCGCTGTTCCGTGCCGGGCTTCGTTCGCTTTCGGCAGAATCTCGGACCACCAGCACGGGTTAAGGAAGTTCGTGATCCCTCTAGAATTGTTTCGGACAACGAAGGCGGAGAAGCGATGGAGATCCGGGAAGTACACGAAGATATGATTGACGCCGTAAAAACCTTCCTGGCCGACAGAGAAGGATTTAGAGACCGAAATGGATGGAAGGGGCTCTTCAATTACGCCTGGAAATTACCTGCGTATCCGTATGGCTATGTGATTACAGAAGGAGAAGATATTCTGGCGTTTGTTGGGACGATTTTTTCAGAACGCTCGATCGACGGTAAGGATCGAATTTGCTGCAACATGAACACCTGGTACGTCCTGGAAAAGCACCGACCGCGAATGCTGGCCATAAAAATCCTGAAGCCTATCATCGGCATGCGAGACGTCCTGATTACCGCCTTATCGCCGGGCGACCTGACCGTCACCGTGCTCGAGAGGTTGGGATTCAAAATCCTGGAAGAAGAACAAATCGCAATTCCCGTTGCTCCTGCAATCTGGCCCGCTTTTGAAAAGTCGAAGAAGCCGCTCGTGCTTTTCGACGATCCCGGCCTTGAGAACTATCTAAGCAAGGAGGATCTCAAAATCTTCAAAGATCATTCTACACTGACGTGTAAACACTTCCTGATTCGAGAGAGGCAGACTGAACGATATTGCTATGGTATCGCAACGACCGCGCCGCTTCGGAAACTGCCTATTATCCGGGGACAGTGGTTGAACTTGTGCTACCTCAGCAACCCTGATTTATTCGTGGAAAATTTCCGATTCTTGAGAAACCGGTTGTTGAAGCGTGGTTTTCTAGCGGTCTGCTGCGACTCCCGTTTGCTCCCAAAGAAGATCTCCAGACTATCCCAGAGAAAAAAAAAGAAACGGCAGTACAGATGGAAAGAAGGTGTTTTAGAGCAGGTAGATAACCTCTATTCAGAGCTGGTGACGTTCAACAAGTACTGAAACGCGGAGATGTCGGATGGCCCTCCTCACCATATTTCTCTTGTCGGTGTTGCTCGCTTGTACATTATTTTTCATTGCGCTCTCATTTCGCTATGACCTCACCTGTCGGGCAGTGGTATTCAAAATATTTTCCCGCCTTGGAATTCCGCTTGGCGCTTACCTCCCGGCGGAGTTCTCTACGCCGTACCAAAGGCTGATGAGAGAAAACGAAGCATGGCATCGGCCCGTACTCTTAAATCTGGCTACGTCAGATGGGTCAGGACAGGTCACGCATCCGGATGTGGCCTACATTCCAGAAGGATTCGGTCAGGGAAAGTGGACCTATTGGATGGCTTGCACGCCATACCCACAGCGCAACGCACAGTATGAGAACCCGGAGTTATTCGTAAGCTTCGACGGGATAGATTGGGCAGTGCCATTCGGTTTCAAAAACCCGCTGGTGCCGTCCCCTGCCATAGCTGGCGATCACCATTCTGATCCCGACATCTTATTTTGTCTGGACCAACTTTGGTTGTTTTACCGGCAAACGATTCGTAGCAGAACTCCCAATGAAAACAGGCTCTTTCTCATAAAGAGCGCGGACGGTGTGCGATGGTCTGTTCCTATTGAGGTTCTGTGCGATAAGACTGGACGCGAGTTGCTCTCTCCAGCCGTTATCCACGATGGACATCAGTTTTTAATGTGGACCGTGGAGATTTGCGAAGAACAGTTCCTGATCGTCCGCCGAAGCAGCCCCAACGGAGTTGCATGGAGCGCCCCGGAGGTTTGCCGGCTGGCAGGATTAGAGATGCCTCGCCACGCGTGGCACATTGACGTCATGCAAGAAAGCGAGCGATTGAGTGCCGTCTTGGTGAGTTGCATAGGAAACGGAGGCGTCAAGTCTAGAATCCATTATGCATACAGTGAAGACCATGGCCTCAGGTGGTCAACCGCGGGCTTCTTGTTTGACCAGGCCTATGAGTTCGAGGCAGAAGTGCAATATCGGGGAAGTTTGCTCGGCCGGGATGGACATCCCGGCGTTTACGACTTATGGTATTCGGCCGCGAGCAGCAAGTTCTTGTTTTCCATTGCTCACCTCAGCCTAATCCGCGATCACAACCGAATGTTGCCCTGCCAGTTGAGGCTGGAATCGGCCCACGCAAAGCGAGCAAAAGTGAGCCTCGAGTTGGAGAAGTGAATTTCCCCTTCCGTTGATCTCAGTCTTCATCAATCTGCAATCTGCGGTTCTTCGTCCCGTGACATTGAAACGGGCACCATACAGCATCCCCGCTCAAGGCGTATAAGTCGCACGATTGTTTAACAGCTCACATGGCTCTCGCGAGTAACCTCAGCCTGAACTTCTCTTTGACGAATGATGCTACCGATTTGGGGCGAAAGTTCCTTCGGATCACGGTAATCCCCTTGATGCTCATCAGTATTCTGGCACCGGTGGTGCGCCTCAGGGGCGAATTTTGGCTGAAGCCGGATGAGCTGCTTCTTCCCGTGATTGCCCTTTTTTATCTCTGGCTCATGCTGGCCGGACGGGCCCGGCCGATTCCTCCCAACCCAATGTATGCTGTGGCTCTGGTGTTTTGCGCCTGCATTTGTCTGTCGCTGGTTTACGGCACGCAGGTTATTGGTCATCCTCTACTGGCCCGCAACTTCTTTGAATTCCCAAAAACAGTTTTCCCCGTATTGTTTTTCACTCTGGCTTATGAGGCTGACTTATCTGAGAAATCCTTGAGGACATTGGCGGCAATATTGGTGCCCGCAGTCCTTTTGATCTGCCTTTATGCCTACGGCCAATGGTTCAACATGGGATTTACCTACTTCTTGCAACCCTATTACTCGGGTGGGCTTCATGACGAGGGCAGTCTCTCGCATTACAGGCGGGTCTATTCGACGCTAAGCAATCCAAATACTCTGGCCATCTTCATGACGTGGGTCATAGCAGCGTTCACCCTGGCTGCGCTGTTTCGGATTAGCCGCCGTTTGTGGATGGTCTTAGCTCTGATTGCATCCTTGATTACACTTACTATGACCGGTTCGCGATACGGACTGATTGACACGATCTTCGCTCTCATCCTGATCTTCTTGCTACCTGCGCCCACGGCGAAAAGCAAAATGGAAAGACACACTGCTCTTCTTATTTGCATTCCGTTGGTGTTGAGCGTGATCCTGGTAGTTGCCGGAACCAACCGAGCGACGCTCGAACGCTTCGAAATGTTGCAATCTCCCTTGAGGGAAAACTCCCTGCGAGGACGGCTGGATTCCGCGTGGCCGGAGGCTGAAGGGCAGTTTCTGCAATCCCCTGTATTTGGCCACGGACCGGCCAAAGACCTCTTTACCAACGTTACGGACTCCGAATATCTGGTAATCCTCAAGCAATTCGGGATTGTGGGTCTTATTCCCTACCTCTGCTTCTATCTGGTGCCGCTCACCATGATCTGGAAGGGAATCAAGAATGTGACCCGGGCTGGGCCGCAATTGGAACAGAAATGGCGGGCAACCTATTGGGGTTTGTGCCTCGGTTTCCTAGTGCCCGTAACCTGCCTGGTGATGAATATCGGTATGGGCAGCTATTATGATACGTCCTTGGTTGCCTTCACCTGGATGTGGATGGGCATCGGGGCGAGTTGTGCAAATCGCATCTCACGGCTCGCGGAAGTGCGTGCTGCTTCGGTCTAGCTCCGAACTTCAGTCATCGAAAACTCAATCGACTTCTAAACATGACAAATTATTATCCCGGCGTTGTTTTGCAACTCGCATGAGAAGAATCCGGGGCTTTGTACAGACGCCATTACAAGGAACTGAAACGGAGATGGAAACCCCCATTGAGAGGTGCGGAGATTTTTTTTTAAGATCAAGGTTCATGTGTAGCGAGCCTGTTATCGCATAATTTTAAAATGTCGACCGCGCGAAATTTATTTCAGAACTTGTCCGTTATCTTGCATTCATATTGCGCTCGATTTTTCCACCACATTCCGCTTGTTTCATGCGGAGTTCCCTTCATCTTCATTCACCCTTAACAAAAACCTGAAAAACTGCCGCGCACTGAGGGGAGGGCAATCGGCGTTGGCCCTGTGCCGGTTTCTCTGCTCAGGAAATTCGCGCCATTCCACGGGCCCACGTACCAGCCTCTTTTCGCTGAGCAAGCAGTTGTCAGCGAAAGACGTGGGGCTCGACTACACATAAAGTTCGACGACCTAACGGAGATAAGAAAAGTCTAGAGAGGATGCCCCCTCGCCGGGCAAATTCCCAATCCGCAGGACTTTGCCTGTAACCACGCACGGAAAAAAATTTGAGGAGAACCAAAAATGAATTGTAGGAAAATTGCTGTATTGGCTTGCGCCCTCTTCGGAACTCTCGTTCTGGCGTCGGCAGCCAACGCTGCACCGCCGACGGTGTTCCTGATTGCTGGCTCTTCGGCGCAGTTCCCGACGGCGGGTATTGCTGCCATCTCTCCCGATCCGGTGACGGGCGGCGCGGCACCTTGCGGCGCCCACATCTGGACGGGCAAGAACGGTACTAACGGTGCTGTCGTTCTAGGTATCGATCCTCGCGAGGCTGCTGGCACTCCCCCTTTTGAGCCCGGCAACATCTGGGTGACTTGGGACGTAGAGCCCAACCCGACAGTTGTTTGCGCCTATCTTTCGGTTGACTCCGTTGTCGGCCTCCGCCTCTTTTACGCCCAAGGCAGCGGCGGCGACTGGACCGCCCCAGTTACCGGCAACGGTACGCTTCACTTCGTCACCGGCACTGCCGCTAGCAACCTGATTACCGGTTTCCCTGACACCGACGCTACCGTCCCTTGCGACGTCGCCTCCGCCATTGACTCGAATGCCGGCGACGCTTGCAAAGCTGCCCCTCCCGTTGGATTTACTGCTGCGGCGACGGACGTTCGTCCGGAAGATGGCCAGTACGCAAACGGCCGCGCTGCGGTTACTTTTGGCTATAACCCCGGGGCGGCGGTTTGCGGCCCGAGCCCGGTCCTAAGCTCTTTCACGGCAACCAACGGCCAGGTCTGCGCTTTCCATATCAGCGGCAATGACCCAATCTCAGGTGTCGCGATTCCGGCCAGCCAGACTTACCCCCTCGGCGCAGCTCCCGTGGTCATATTCGGCAACAACAACGGCAGTTTGGTCGGCGTTGGCTGTCCGTTTCCGACCAACATACTCTCGAAGACCGCCGCCAAGCTCTGGTCCGGTCAAATCGGCACGTCTCAGGAAGCGTTTGGCTCCGGTGTCTGCAATGCTCAGCTTTCGGTGATCCAGCGCGAGCCTACCTCCGGCACGTACAACACCTTTGAATGGCAGCTTGTCCATGCCCGCGACGGGAATAGCGCCGATACTCAGGAAGAAAACGGAGCCACCAATACGGCCATCGTTGGCAATCCACCGGCTGGCAACTGCCCAACTCCTCCAGCAGCCTTCACGGCTCCCTACACCTGCACAAACCCGTTGGTTCTGACTTCTGGCCAGAACTCGATCCGCTTCCGCGCTATCGGGACGGGCGAAATGATCAAGGCTGTCGACGGCGGCACTGGCGTTGCAGCTCCCCCGTACAATAACCGCTTTGGCTATGCGTTCTATAGCTTGGGCAGCTTCTTCGCCGCGGCTCTCGCCAACGTGCAGTACCTCACGGTTGAGGGCGTCGATGGGCTCTATGCGAGCTACAACACGGCTGGTGCGTTCGGCACTTGCTCCGGCAGCATCCCGGCTGGCACCTTCAAGTGCTCGACGAATCTGCCCGGGTTCCCCAATCTCATTAACGGCTCCTATCGCGTTTGGTCCAACTACCGCTGGGCGATGGGTCCGGGCGCCAGTACTGCGGGTGGTGGCTTGGGCTTGGGCTACAAGGTTTTGGTCGCATCCCAAGACCAGGCTCACTTCGCGATCACAAACCCCGGCGCCAACGGCGGCGGCATTACCTGCAACAACTGCGTCATCAAGGCGGTCGCAGACTTCGTTGCTCCTCAGGATCTGCCGGTGTTCCGCTCGCACTACCCACTTGGAAATGCAGGCGTAGTACCTGCGGACGCCAACAACGGCACCACCAGTGCGGTGACCGGCTTCTGCGCGGCTGACCAGACCTCCCCCAACTGCTTTGAAGAGGGTGGCGATATGGCCGGCGTGGCTTTCTTTGCCGTCACTGACCAGCAATATTTCAACGCTACAGGCAGTGAATTGCTGACCGAAATCGAATAACTTTGCCGTCTTGTTCTACAACTTAGCTACGGAAATGGGCAGGCGGCGGATTTCCGTCGCCTGCTTTTTCCTTCGAGTCCGGTTCCTTTTGTTTCGCAGCGAATTTTGTTTCGGCAGCCTAGAGAGGAGAAACAGTGTTTCAACGCTTTTCACAAAGAGTGTCGGTATTTCTGATTTTCATTTGCGGCTTAGCTTCTCTGCTCCCTTCCGGTTCGGCTCAGCAGACCACCGCAGCTGCTCCGCAGCAAGCCCCCGCCTCTCCTGCCCCCCCTTTGCTCCCGGACCCACTGTCCCAAACAGTCTACGCGACTGCCAACGACAAGGATTATAGCGAAGACTTTTCTTCCCTTTCCCTGAAAAGCAGTGCGTTCTACCCTCTTCCTCCCGTTATGGGCCAGAAGGATGACAGTCCTAAAATGCCATTTGTCCGGGAACGCTGGCAGATGATGTGGCGCCCCGCCGATCCCATTGACCTCTACGTCTGCAAGCCCAAGGAAACCACAGGCAAGCTCCCCGTGATTCTTTATCTCTACACCAGCCCGAGCGACACGAAGCGTTTCAAGTCCGATGATTGGTGCATGACCATGACTTCGGATGGCTTTGCGGCTGTCGGTTTCCTCTCGGCGTACACGGGCGACCGGCTCGACATGCGTTCGCCTTCCGCCACCTTCTTCACTGACTTTCGGGAATCCCTGGTCTCCACCGTGCACGATATTCAGATGATTTTGGACTACCTTGCAACACGAGACGACCTCGATATGAATCGTGTGGGCATGTATGGCCAGGGCTCCGGCGGGACCATTGCCATTCTCGCTTCCTCCGTTGATAAGCGCATCCGCGCCCTCGACGTTCTCACTCCTTGGGGAGATTGGAAAAACTTCTTCGCTCAGGGCAGCTACCCTAGCGCCGAAAAACGCGCTAAATTTCAATCGCCGGAATTCCTGGCGCAAATCGCCCCCTTTGATCCTGTAACGCTGCTCCTTCGGGTCAAGGCTAAGAGTCTCAGGATCCAGGACGTGCGCAAGTCTGGTCGCATGCCCGATGCCTCGCAGGTACGACTAGAGGCCGCTGCTCCTCGGACGGCCGTCATAACTCAGTATGGCGACCAAGCCTCTTTGGCTGCTCACGCTCCCGTGGGCGTGCTCTTTGGTTGGCTCCGGACCGAATTGCAGCCTAACGCCAAACCAAAGGTCATCTTGGCCAAATCGGAACGCATCCACTATTTTCCACCGGAGAGTGTCAATCCATTGCCGCCTCTCATTCCCCTGGCGGAGCTGAAGAAGCAGGACCAACAAAAGCAGAAGCAGTAGTGAGCTGTGCGGGAAGACATCGTCCGCTCGCGTGAAGCCACGCCACGAATTGGGGATAGGTGTCGCGATTCCAGCAGGGCATGTTCCAACTCCCCAGGATGTCCATCATCTCATTCGCTCAGGGGATGGGCGACTGGGCTGACCGCCGGGAGCTTCGGCTTTCTGGCGAATAGATTTCTGAAGTAAATATGCAAAGGATTGTCCAGCCAGCGATATACGAGGATAGAGGCTAAAATCGTAACCGCCAGCGAGATCGGCATTCCTACCAGCGTCTTGCTGTTCAGGATGGGAATGCTCCTCGCCACAAATTTGTTGATGGCCTCTTCGCAGTAAGGATGTACCAGGTACATCGCGTAGCTGGCGTCTCCCAGCAGCATGAGGAATGGCCAGCGAAAAGAAACGTTCGCTTTGTCAAGAAGCACAGCACAAAACACTAGCACGGATGATGTGAACCCGACGATCAGCGCATTCCGCCACTCAATCAGATTGATCGCGGTGATAATCATTACCAGCGCTGCCGCGATCCCCGTAATAATCAGGGTCCACTTGTTCGCCAGAATTCGCTCGCTCGGAATTGCTTGGAATGCGTAGTACAACAGAATTCCGATGACGAACAGAAGAATGATCGGGTGGCCGTAGAACATCATCGCCCCGCCCGGCTGCAAGACCTGTAGGGTCAACAAAATCGCAATCATTGCCCCCGAAGCGATCAGCGGCGCATGGCGCTTGGAAATCCACAGGGCGGCCGCGATCAAAACGTAGAAATACATCTCGTAATTCAGGCTCCAGCCTAAAAAAAGAATTGGGAAGTATGTGCCCCGGTTCTGGTACGGGATAAAAAATAAACTCCTCACGAGGGAATTCCACCCAACGCTCGTGGACCCGAGGAGGCCCGGTGCAATGCTGGCTATAAGATAGACAGCTAAGGTTAATATCCAATAGAGGGGGACGATTCGAGCAATTCGCCGGCCCAAGAAGTGTCGGGAATCGGTGTCACAGACCATCGCCATGATGAAGCCGGAGATCACAAAGAATATGGCGACTCCAAAGCTTCCTATGGGAAGACCAAGGCCAATTCCTAAGGAAAACCCTGTGTGATAATACGCCACGGCGAACGCCCCGTAAGCACGCAGAGCTTGAACGTTTCTTAGCTTGACGGGGGAACCCATTGGATTCAGAAAACCTTAAGTTTAGCTTCCGGAGTTTAACCACAGTTGAACCAAGTGTCACTTCCCCATGACGGACAAGCCAAGGGTGAGCCGCCGTGATGGCGGACCGGGCTCGTGATGCCCATGTGCCCTGCTACATGATCGCGATACCTACCCGATGGAAGTTGCCATGATCGGCTCGAACGCTCAGATCTCCCATATGGATCCATACATCTTTCCGCAGCGTATGGAGGCAATCTCTCGAATGCATGGAGTGGCCTTCATTGATCTGCTTCCGGCTTTGAAAAGTGCCCCGAATGCCGGGGACTATCGCGTCGATGGACATCCTACTGGATCCTTCCACGAATTGCTGACCCGCATTCTTATTGACTATTTCCGAAAGAGGGGCTCATTGTCCATTTTCCATAAATCAAGTCGGTGTATGGCTGATCGTTTGGGTCGTAGCGACGCTTGGCTTGCAGCTTGGGAAGCATTGCGTACCGCGGCGCTTTCCATCCAAATTGAGATAATACTGTTCTTCGTTCCCGTTATTGGCACACGGCATGGGCCACGGGTTTGTTGGTGATTGCCCTTGGCGTGGTGATGCTCTCGAATCGGCCGGCGCCAGAGATCGTCTACAAGACATTCTAGGAAGGCATCAACGGAAATCGTTCGAATTCAGCCCCATTTTGTGAAATTACCAGCAGTATCAACCAATGCTCTCACTCTCAACCTTAGACCAGCACGCGTGACTTAGTAGGGGACCATCCAAAAAGAAACCGACGGCCCTCTGGGTTACCCCATGCGAGCCATCGGTCACTTCTTCTGGTTTACCTGCTCCTGTTCTAGGGTGTCACGGTTAGAACTACCGTGCTCTGCGCTACTGATCCGTCTTCGGTCATCGTGATAAGTAGGTTGTAGCTACCCTGCGGCACAACTCCCGGCGGAACAGTCACTTGAAGGGTGGAAGTTCCAGTGCCAGTGTTGATGGTCGCTGGTACGAACGCCGCGGTCGCTCCCGCCGGCACCCCGCTAACCGCCAAGGCCATATCAGCGCTGGCAGCGTTGTTCGAGGTCGACAGGTTGAGTGAATAATTGGCGGTACCACCCGCGGAGGAAGAAACCGAAGCCGAGGGAGTAATTGTCCCGCTGATCGCCTCCGCCTTTGGTGCGACGCCCAAGTACAAGGTCTGGCTATACGCGAGCGTTCCGCTTACGGCTGTTAGCGTCAGGACCGACACGGATGGGCTCGGTGTGCTGTTGGTGGTGCTGATCTCCAGCACTGTGGAGCCAGACCCGCCGAGGATTGGATTCTGGCTGAAGGTGGCAGTTGCCCCTGCCGGCAAGCCGGACACGCCTAGGACCACTCCGCCGGTGAACCCGCCCGTCGGAACGATGGTAATTGAGTATGTAGCGGAGGCTGCCTGGGTAATATTCTGAATAACGCTAGGCAGGGTGCCGTAGAAGTTTCCAATCGAATTGTTCACCGTGATCGGCAGCGTGGTTGTGTGCGTCAGTGACCCCGAGTTCCCACTGAGATTGAATGTGTAGTTCCCGAGCGGCACGCCTGCCGCAGCCGTCAGTGTGACGGTCGAGGTGCCATTTCCACCCCTCACTGTCACCGGGTTGTAGCTCGGTGTGATCCCGTTGGGAAGATCCGAGGCTCCCAGCGTCACGTCGCCAGTCCAACCATAGAGGGGCTCAAGTGTCACAGTGAAAGAGGTACTGGAGCCGGGTACAAGCACTGTGTTCAGCGGCCCCACCATGCCTTTAAAATCGGGCAGTGGAGGCACCTGCAGCTCGATTCCCAAAGCGGCTGTCGACGCGCTCACGATAATACTTTCATCGATCACGTCGAGAAGGCCGTCGTTGTTCGCATCTTCTGCAAGCACAAAGGTTGGAGCATTGGCCGAACCGTTGGAAGTGGGAAATGTTCCATTTCCCTGTCCATAATAGAAGTATCCGCCGGTTGCGAGGTCCAGGTTTCCATCCGCATTAAAATCGCCAACCAAAAGAGGTGTAGTCACTAGCGGCACATTTGGCACGCTCACGCCCGCATCGAACGTCCCGTCGCCGTTTCCAAGTGAGATGTTAATGAGGCCTTCAATCACCGGACCGGCTGTTTGAATGGCTGTGGCAATGTCCAGCTTGCCATCGCCATTGAAGTCTGCAATTGCCGCAGTTATCGCACCAACGTAATTTGCTCCGGAGCCCGCCACCTGTACGATGTCCTGGAATGTGCCGTCTCCATTGCCCAGGCAAACGCCGACAAAGGCAAACCCATTCGTGGAGCTGGGGTCATTTGCGGTAATAACGAGGTCCGGAATCCCGTCTCCATTGAAATCTGCTATCGCTATTCCATTTTCACCGACATAGGTTGAAAAATAGCTGTTAATGGGAGACTGGAAAGTGCCATTGCTATTTCCGAGCATGGTTTTTATGCCGCCAGCCCAGATTAGAGCCACGTCCAGAACGCCATCGCGATTGAAGTCTCCTACAACGGTATAGGCTGACGCGGGTCCTGAGTAATTGGTCACCACCGGTGCCTGGAACGATTTGTTCCCGTTGCCCAGCATCGTGGCGACAAACCCCGTGGTCCCGATCTTTCCGTTAATGATGAGATCCAGATTTCCGTCATTGTTGAAATCCGCCACGTTGATTCGGTTTATTACGGAATTGGCAGGACCTGCACTGCCATATGCAGGCTGATAGGTGCCGTCGCCATTTCCGGCCAGGACATATACGGTAGATCCTGCAGTCACGACGAAGTCCGGTATTCCGTCGTTGTTGAAGTCCCCCCCCGCTACGTTGGAGCTCAAAATGGGGACCTGCCCAGTGATACTGCGCGAGCTAAAGTAGTTTTGCGCCACAGGATCCTGAACCAGGAAATACTGAAAGTTTGAAGTTCCCCCGCCTGGAGCCGGGCTGATCACCGTGATTGTGGCTGTGCTCGGTGTGGCAATGTTCGCTGCCGGCACGGTGGCTGTCAACTTGGAACTGCTCACAAAGGTGGTAGACAAACTGGTTCCGTTCCAGTACACCGTCGATCCGGCGACAAAACCATCCCCGGTGACAGTCAAAGTAAAGGAAGGCGAAGCAGGCAGGGCGGAACTTGGATTGAGCGGATAAAGGACCGGGACTGGGTTCGGTGTTGTTCCGGATTGGGCATAACCTGGTAGGAGCAAGAGAATTACCGCAATCAATGCAACAGCCGTACTTCGGGGACTAATCCACGTCATTCAATACTCCTTTCGTAGCGCGTGTCTACCTGTTTGCTATCCGTTCGTTGTTAAAACTTTTCGCGGAAAAACAGGCCAGGGCGTTCCCTCTTCAGACAATATCGGCAGCGATTGTTCACGCCTCATGAATCGAATCTGAAATATGAAAGAAAATTCTGTAATATTACACAAAGAGTAGCGAGAGAAGGTGCGGCCAACCGCTGCAGATAAAGAATTCCTAAAGAAATGACTCGTAACGATTTTTCTTGCCTGTTTCTAAGGGTTTGGTACCGATCCGCTTTTGGCTTTTGTTCCGTGCCATCCTTTGAGCTCCCGCTTTCTCAAAGATCCCGAATTCGCCCTCGTGAAACATCTCCACTTTTGCGCACATGGTCCGCATTGGTCGGCGACTCATACTGTCGCAGCTGATAGATTCTCTTCCCCTTGGCCGCCGCCGAAGCCGGAGGCGTCACCTTCGTATGTCCCTCTAGCGAACTCTCAATCCGCGTGTAAGGTGGCGTGCTCCCAGTTGGTTTTAAACTGGACGATGCGTCGTCCTACGCGAGCTTTCGAGAGGAAACTCGAGGGGTCTGTCGAACGCCGCAAGGCTTCGCCTAGTCATTTCGAGCGTCTCCTCGCTGGAGGAAGCTCGCCGTGGAGTGACCGCCGCTCAAGTCTTCGCATGTATGGATTGTTGTTCAAGGGCGGTTCTTCGCTCTGCCCCAATTTGAAGCCTAACCAAATTTACAGCAGGCCGATCGAGATCAGTGCGCTGACCTGCTTTGCGCACACGCAAATCACGTTTGCGCCAGTGAATCGGTGAGTGTTCTGTTTAGCTCAGACCTGCACTCAGGCTGGCGCGCATACTTGCCTTCCCCGAGGACGAGTGTGCGTCCGGAAAGCCGACGACATTTCAGTACTCCCCTCGGCGGAGGCAGAACGGCAGTGATTTGGAGGGAATAGGAGGGAGTCGATCGATGAAGCGAAACCAGGAGGCTCCACAATGAAGATTCTAGTTACCGGCGCCACCGGCCACGTTGGCTCGGAAGTGGTGAAGGAGCTGCAGAAGCGCAAAGCGGACGTTCGCCTTCTCGTACGAAAGAACGGCGCTCCTACTCCGGTAGGCGTTCAGGCATTCGTCGGCGATCTCCTTGATCCGGTGTCTGTTGAGAAGGCTATGGACGGAGTGGACAAGCTTTACCTGCTGAACGCAGTCCTTCCCGATGAACTGACACAAGGCCTCATTGCGTATGGTCTTGCAAAGAAACTGAAGCTAAGTCATCTCGTGTATCACTCCATTTTCCGCGCGGAGCACTTCAAAGACGTTCCCCACTTCGCCGCTAAGCTGGCGATAGAAAGCGCTCTGCGGGAGTTCGATGTTCCGTTCACGGTCATTCGCCCAAACTACTTCATTCAGAATGACGCGACGTTGAAAGATGCGCTTACGAAGACTGGGATCTACCCCATGCCTCTTGGGCCGGTAGGCATCTCCGCAGTCGACATCCGGGATATCGCCGAGGCCGCCGCGATTGCGCTTACCTCCGACGGACATCTCGGAAAAACCTACAACCTCAACGGTCCAGAGGTCGTGAGTGGTCCTCAAGCGGCATCGATCTGGAGCAAAGTGCTCGGCAAAGAGATTCGTTACGCGGGTGACGACATGGATGCATTTGAGGAGCAGATGCGCAAAAGAGCCCCTTCCTGGTCAGCCTTCGATATTCGCATGATGTTTCAGGGATATCTCGAACGTGGGTTCATTGCGGAGGATGGAGACCTTGCGACATTGACGAATTTGCTGGGGCATGTTCCTCGCCGATATGAAGATTTCGCCCGAGAGACCTCCTTGAATTGGCAAGAGCGGTCGAAGGCAGCGTAAGAGCGAACGTTTCTGACAAGCGGTGGGTGTGATGTTGGGAGTTGCCATGGAACAACAGACCGCCCAGAAACTACCCGAAGCTGCATGGACTCTCCGACAGCAGAATGACGATGCTCTGTTCCGGAAAGTGATGCCTTTACCTTCCTTGCCATGATCCTTCTTCTTATCGCATCGACCTTTCTTCTGCATGGTCGTTCGAGGATGGTCATGGTCGTTGCGACCCTTGCGGCGCTCGCAGTAATTATCGTCACCGCAGCGTGGGAAGTCCCCATCAATGAAATTGTAAAATGGATTCCTGGAAATGCGCCTGCCGACTGGACAAGCACCCGAGACCGGTGGCTTCACAGGTGAGAACCTGGATCGGCGTATTGGCATTTGGCTGTGCGCTTGCCAGCACCCTGCTGATCACGGACTAGTGCCGAGCGAAAACACGCCCGCCCGCAGCGGTACACAGTTGTGAGCTATTTGGAACAGCATGGAAGGTGGCGCAGTGAGATATTTTCTGTGTCCCTGGGACTGCGATTCAGATCCACAGGATGCTCAGAAGATCTTAGCCGATGTGAATTGCCGCCAAACCGTGGCGGCGACTGGAGCCTTCCTCACAGTGTAGGCGCGGTTCATAGGAGAACGCTGAGTCAGGAGTAAGACGCTCCAGCAGAACCAAATGAAGACTCGCTACTGTGATCCTCAACTACGGACAGGTTTTAGCTGTCCCACTACGGAATTCTGAGGAAGATATGCCAACGGCCCCGACCGAAGAGCAATGGAAGCCAAAATTCAATCCCTGGATCATTGCGGCAACGGTGGCGATTGCGGCCTTCATGGAGGTGCTGGATACATCCATCGCGAACGTGGCGCTGCCGCACATCTCGGGCAATTTGGGCGCCAGTTCCGACGAAGGAACCTGGGTGCTCACCAGCTATCTCGTTTCGAATGCCATCGTTCTACCTCTGGGAGCCTGGGCCTCGAGCGTTATAGGGCGCAAGCGGTTTTTTCTGCTGTGCATCGGAATCTTCACCGTATCGAGCTTCCTTTGCGGGATATCCGTTTCCCTCCCCATGCTGCTCCTCTGCCGCATCCTCCAAGGCGCCGGTGGTGGTGGCCTGCAACCGATGGCGCAGGCCATCATGGCGGATTCGTTCGACGAGAAGAAGCGCGGGCAGGCTTTCGCGCTGTATGCGCTGGTGACAGTGCTGGCGCCATCCATCGGGCCCACGATCGGAGGCTGGATTACCGACAACTATAACTGGAGATGGATTTTTTATATCAATATTCCGGTGGGAATAGTTGCCGCGATTCTGGTGACGCGCTTTGTCGAAGACCCTCCTTGGATTAAAGCCACCATCGCTAATTTCAAGAAGCTCGATTATCTGGGTCTCGGCCTGCTGACCATCGCCATGGGGGGCATGCAGATCATGCTCGACAAGGGAGAAGAGAATGATTGGCTGGCGTCCAACTTCATTCGGGTGTTTGCGGTTTTATTTGCGGCCGGGATGATCGGGCTTATCTGGCGGGAATGGAAGGCCAGGAACCCAATCATGAATATCAAGTTATTTAAGTTCAAGAATTTCGCCGTTTGCGCACTGCTCATGCTGTTGGTGGGCGGAATTCTGAACGCCAGCACGGTGCTACAGCCGCAATTCTCTCAGGAACTTCTGGGTTATACGGCAACAGTTGCGGGGAAGGCACTAACGGGAGGTGGACTAGCGCTCCTGCTCCTGGCCCCGCTGGCGGGAGTGCTCAGCGACAAGATGGCCGCGCGAACTCTTGTGGCCATAGGTTTCGCCTGCTTTGCCGCAACGTTCTACTACAGCTCTACCCATATCAACTTGTCCATGAGTTTCGGCTTTAATTCCTGGATGCGCTTGCTGCAGGTGGCGCCCATTCCGCTGTGCTTTATCGCGATTACCAACGCCGCCTACATGGGCTTGCCAAAAGAGGCTAGTAATCAGGTCTCTGGAATCATCAACTTCGTGCGGAATGTGGGAGGAAGCGCGTTTATTGCGATTACGGGAGCGATCGTTACGAATCGCTCGCTGTTTCACCAACACCGTCTGGCGGATCATATGCAGGCAGGAAATCCAGTGTTTGCGCAGCGACTTGACGCGCTAACCCACGCCTACGCAGGTGTATACGGCGGTCAGGGAGCGGCGGCCATGGCGAACGGACAAATCTACAATCAGCTTAATCGACAGGCCTTGACGATGGGCTACCAGGATATCTATCGCCTGCTGAGCTGGATGGCCGCGGGGATGTTCCTTTGCGCTTTCCTGTTAAGCAAGAACAAGCCCGGCGAGAAAGCCCCAGTGGGGGAGGGAGCAGGATGATGTCCAACCTGTTTAATGTTGGTTTAAGGTTGTTCGACGGTTTTGTCTTCGGTGAAATCGTGCCGCAAGA
The DNA here is from genome assembly GCA_903970165.1 of Betaproteobacteria bacterium. Classification (GTDB taxonomy): domain Bacteria; phylum Acidobacteriota; class Terriglobia; order Acidiferrales; family UBA7541; genus Acidiferrum. Next base: position 98,489 of record CAJCHZ010000054.1, on the reverse strand, counting down.
AAACATTGCTGCCGCTATCCAGCGCAAGAACTACTGGTGCTCCAGGATCTATCTAAGGTCTGCGGCCATCTTTATCGGTGCCATGGGCGTCTTTTGTGTCGCCAGCCTCGCCCAGCAAGCGTCTCCAGAAATCCCCAAGGCGCAACAGGTGACGCCCTCCGGAAGAACACCGAGCGGCGGTGCTCAGGTGCAGCAATCCTCCAACACCACCGGTAGCAGCGCCACCACCAACACCGTTAACAGCACGATTCAAGTGTCGGCGCCGTATCAGGGAAGCATTCGCGATCCAAATGCTGCGAATGGCCCACTGACGCTGAATATTGCCGACGCGATCCAGCGCGGACTGCGGTTCAACCTTGGCACAGTGAGCGCAAGTTCCTCGGTGAGACAGTTGCGCGGAGAACGGCTGGCAGCTCTCAGTCAGATGCTTCCGAATATATACGGGACGCTGTCGGAGACGGGTTCCAAGCTGGATTTGCAGGCCGAGGGGATTACCGGAGCAGTGCTAGGGCCAAGCGTCCCCACTACCGTTGGGCCTTTTCACTACTACAGCGCCTTCGCAAATCTGAGCGAGAACGTCAGCATGACCTCTCTGCACAACTGGCGCGGAGCAAAGGCGGCAGCGGATGCAGCGCAGATGAGCGCGAAGGACGCGCGCGAAATCATCATCCTGGCCGTGAGCGGAACATACCTTCAAATTCTTGCGAGCCAAGCCAACGTGCTGTCGCAAGAGTCGCAGGTCAAGGAGGCTGGTGCGACGTTTCGACAATCGGAGAGGGAGTACCAGGCTGGAACGAAGCCAGTCATCGACCGCAACCGAAGCTTTGTGCAGTTTCACACCGAGCAACAGAGGCTGACGTCGTTGCGCGCCGATTTAGTGAAGCAGTTCATGCAACTTGCCAGACTGATTGGTCTCCCCGTGACTCAAGTGCTTACGTTAAGCGAAGAATTGCCCGCTGACGTGCCACAGGCTGTGCCAGTGGAAGAGGCGGTGAAACTTGCCATGGAAAACCGTTCCGATTTGAAAGCCGCGAGGATGCAGCTGAAGGCCGCGCAGGAAGCGCACAAAGCTTCGAAGGCGGAATATCTTCCTTCGCTCGGAATCAGCGGCTACTACGGACTTCAAGGGATAAATCCAGACAAGGGAGTCTCCGTTTTCCAGGCCGCGGGAACGATCAATATCCCGATCTTTCAAAGCGGCCGGGTGAAAGCAGACATCGAGCAGGCCGATGCAGCTGTGAGTCAACGGCAGGCGGAATATGATGATGAAATGGGTGCGGTCGAACTCGATGTGCGGGAGAGCTACGTGGACCTGCAGGTGGCCAAGCAGCAAATCGAGGTAGCGGCCCAAAATCGCAAGATAGCGGCCGAAACGCTAAGCGAGTCGCTGGACCGGTTCGCAGCCGGCGTGACCAATTCCGTCGAAGTTGTGCAATCGCAGGAAACCGTGGCCTCGGCAGAGCGGGATTACGTAAGCAGCTTGTTCACTCTGAACCTTGCCCGCATCCGCCTCGCCCGGGCGATCGGACTAGCGGAACAGTTCATTCCAAACATGCTGAAAGGAAATTGACCATGCCGAGCGTGACGCAGGAAGATCCGAAAGAAAAAAGTTTACCCGATGCCGGCGACCAAACTGTAGAGAAAGCGAGCTCGCCGAAGCCCGCAGACCAGCGGAATAAATCGCCGGAAGCAGAGCCGCGAACTGGCGAAGCAAAAAAAGACGAGGGCACGAAGGAAGAGCAGGACAAGAAAAGCGAAGCGGAAGCAAAGAAGCCCGTCGATCCCGCTACCAAGCGCCGCACGATCATCATCGGCGTGTGCATTGGCATCGTTTTGGTGGTGGGCGGGGTGGCATGGTGGCTTTATTCCCGCACATACGAATCCACAGATGACGCGCAGGTGGACGGCCACCTCAACTCGATTGCCTCTCGCGTGGCGGGGACGGTTCAGGCGGTGTATGTGGAGGATGATCAGCCGGTCAAAGCCGGGCAACCGCTGGTGGATCTAGATCCCAGCGATTACACGGTACAAGTAGAGCAAGCGCGCGCGAACTATAAGCAAGCGATGGCGCAGGCCTCCGCGCAAGGTCCCAATGTGCCCATCACGGAAGTATCGAATCGGACGCTGGTGGATACGGATGAAGCGGAGGTTGTAAACGCAGAGGCCGCGGTAGCCAGCGCCCAGCGGGATTACGACAGCAATGTCGCAAAGCTCCGCCTGGCGGAAGCCAACAATCTTAAGAGCCAGGCGGACTTGGTGCGCTTCAAAAAATTGGTAGATAAAGAGGAAATCGCCAGGTCGGATTATGACCAGTACATCGCGAACGCCGGTTCGGGTGTGGCGACTGTGGAAGCGAGCCAATTTACCGCCGCGTCATCTGCCAAAGTCGTAGAGGAGAAGCGAGCGCTGCTGCTGGAGGCCCGGAGCAAACTTTTTCAGGACAAAGCGAATTCACCGCACACGATCACGATTCAGAAAGCAACGTTCGCCTCCGCCAACGCCGGCGCGGACTCCGCCAAAGCCCAGCTAGATGCCGCACTGCTGAGTCTAAGCTACTGCCACATCGTGGCACCGGTGGACGGGATCGCCAGCCAGCGCAGTGCAGAGGTAGGGGGGAGAATTTCAGTGGGGCAGCAGCTCGTCGTCCTGGTTCAGACTTCTAACGTTTGGACGACCGCGAACTTCAAGGAAACCCAATTAAAGAAGATGCACGTCGGCCAGCGCGTGAATATCTACGTCGACTCCCTCGGCGAATCTTTCGAAGGCGATGTGGAGAATATGCCGGCCGCCTCGGGAGATCGGTCCAGTCTATTCCCACCCGAGAATGCCACGGGCAACTACGTGAAGATAGTGCAACGACTGCCGGTACGGATACGCTTCCATCCGAATCAGCGGGACCTGGACAAATTGCGCCCGGGCATGTCCGTTACTCCTAAGGTTCACTTGGATTGACGTCATGTCCGATGGAAAATAAGCATCGATGTCGCGAGCTGGGCCCGGCCAAGATGCAGAAAGTGTACAACACCATCGATTCTAACGATTGGGCATCGGCATGAGGACTCGGGGTTGGTTTACAGGAACCCTTCGCTAGAGCCAAGGGCCGGTTTCTGCGCATCATGCTCGGAAGGCTGATCGTGAAGAACCACGTTGAGAAGGGACTTGTTGACGCGGATGCCGCCGTTGTAATCGATAAAGCCGAGCTTGCGAAAGCGATTCTTGAAAAAGCTGACCCGGGATCGAGTCGTTCCAATCATGTTGGCAAGGGACTTCACGATGACGCAGTATTCACGGAATGCAACCTTCCCAGTTAGTGTGCACTATTGCTCAGAACATCCGCATTGCTTCGCCGTAGACTGAGAACGGTAATCTCCGACTCACCGAAGGACTAATCGTCGCACTTTGGTGTGCCAAGACCTCGCGGACTGAATACGTACACCATGGACCACTCTACCCACACGATCGCGATCAATGTCAGGCGGACGGACGTAGTCCTAAGACCCGACGCCTCGCGGGTTCTTCTGCGGCCGTTTAGCCCAGGCGACCTCCCGCGATCGCAGAGGATTGTGAACGGGATCATGGCGATTCCGGAAAGTGACGTCGGTCCTTTGCTCGCTATGGTTAAGGCACAATTCTCTCCAAGGCATGCGCGGATCGACGAGACTTTGAGTAAACGGTTTGAACAAGTAGGACAGCTGGTTTTCATCGATCGTGAGATTTCCGAGCAACGACGACTATTGATCGGATCATATTTCGTATCAGAGTTTTCTGTCGAGTCCGCGGCGCTATTCAATCCGTCTTTCGTTGCCAACCCGGATCAACAAGGCCTGCCAACCGGCGCGTTACGCTTTGTCATGAGCTTGCGCGCGACTGGGGACGGCGGACTTTCCTCCATCGTTTTCCGCACGGGTATCATTCACGGCGATCATGGCATCGAGGTGATGGCAGCCACGGGCGATATCGTTGAGCCGAGCCAAATTCCCCACGGTCCCATCGACAAAACGGCGTTCGACCGAAGACTTCTTGAACTTGGACTATCCAACGAGCACACACAGGGCACGATGAAAATGCTGGGTGCTTCATTCACATTGGAGGAGCTCTTGTCCACCGTCGATGCAGAACTAAAGAAGAACACGACTTTGGAGGGAGAAAAAACTCGCCGGGAAACCGCGCAGAGAATCTCGATGCTGGCGGAGTGCAACTATTCGGTTCAGTTTCATCCGGAACAGGGACTATCAGAAAGAGTTATTTTCCCCGTGGCTCACACGCAGCGAAAGGGGATCGAAGACGCTCGGTTCGTGCGTTTCAAGAGAGACGACGGAAGCTACGTCTACTACGCCACCTTCACGTCTTTCGATGGCGAATTTGGTATCCCGCAATTGCTGGAGACTTCCGATTTTCTTCTTTTTCAAATAACCACGTTGAACGGCCCCGGAGCCAAAAACAAAGGAATGGCCCTTTTTCCCCGGAAGATTAATGGTTCGTATGCGATGTTGTCCCGACCGGACTCGGAAAGTATTCACCTCATGTTTTCTGACAATGTGCACTTCTGGAAAGAGTCGCGAATTCTCCTTCAGCCGGCATCTCCCTGGGAACTGGTTCAAATCGGCAACTGCGGGTCGGCGATCGAAACCAAGGCGGGGTGGCTGGTGCTGAGTCACGGCGTAGGAGCGGTGCGAGAATACTGTATTGGCGCGTTTCTTCTCGATCTTGAGAATCCGGCCAAAGTGATCGGACGCCTCGCCGAACCGCTGCTCAAGCCAATCCCAGATGAATGGGCAGGAAACGTTCCAAACGTTGCCTATTCCTGCGGTGCAATACTCCACGACGGAGTATTGTTCATTCCCTACGGAGTGTCCGACTATGCGACGCGTTTCGCGACGGTTCCGCTTGATGAGGTGCTGGAAGCATTGGAATTGAATAACGGTCGAGCGGAGTAAGCGGGCAAGCCCACCAGGGCAAGGCGACAACTTTAGGAAGCGGGTTCTAACCATTGGCGGGGGAACCGCCGCTGCGATGTTGGGTCGATTTTGTTTGGGAACGGGGTCGCACTGCGTATTTGATTGGAGTAAAAATGTCTGTGTCGCGAAGTGCGTCCCCCGGAGCCTACCGCTCTCCTCAAGCTACAATCTCAGGTATTCGAAGATAAGGGAATCAGGCAAACGCGTTCGCGACCGCGGCCAGTGGTTCCAAGCAGGGCTGCAATCGTTGCAAACGATCTACCCCGGAAATGCGGTCTCGCTACATTCACCACCGACCTGTGTGATGCGATTCACGCCGAATACGGCGCTAATCAAGTTCGGCTCAGCACGAATTCGAGAATAACGTTAGCCGCCTTCGTCGAGGGGCTCTATCTACCTTGGACCAAAGAGGAGCGTCGCGCGAGCCCCTGCCGCGTCGTAGAGTCCAGCTCGAAGGCAAGAAAGGTAAGAGTTGGTGAGCGTCAGAGTCTCCGAATGGCGGGCTCGGGCACATCTAGGTGTAAAAGCCTCCCCCTTGATTCTTTTCCGTGTCCCTACTTGGATACTTGGCCGAGAGGTACTAGAAATCAGCCCCGCCTTGATGTTCTTCCTTGCGTTTTTCCTTTCTTTGGGCCTCTTAGTATTCAGCGGCGCATTGGCATCCTCGATTTTGTCCTTTCCAACCTACCGTACAGATACTTGGAAACCGAGCCGGAGAAGATGAGCTTTTCTCTGATCAGCGGAAGGCCCCGCGTCACTCTCTGCCCTCAAAGATCTATTGCGGACAGAGAACGTCGCGGCCAACGCTTCGCTACTTCGTCGACAAGTTTCCAGGGGCGGCTTCAATCTGAACCAATGGTTCAGGCCGGCGGCTCAGCGATTCCTCTAGATGTACCTTCTTGCCTGCCGCATAGATTTGGTGCCGACCGTGGTCTCGGTACCAATCGGCCACGGTCGCCGTATGATGGACGCTCTCGAGTACTTTGCGCCAGCCACCGCCATTGTAGGCACAAAAGCTGATCTCGCCCTGCCGAGTTGCTACCGGCACGTTCGAATTGTAGATCGTCGCAAAGTCGTAGTTGTAGGCGTCTTGGAACCACATCCCATTGAAAAACATGAGTCTCCAGTGCGCGGTTTTCGCAGATGCTTGCCGCGACCAATCGTCGTCGCTTCTCGCGAAACGATACAATGAGCCCTCAAACAGACTACGGAGCTCGTAGGGTCCCAATCCCGAAGGAGCCTTCGCCTGGTTGAAATTCCGAAGAAGTGAAAGCAAAACCATGGCCCTGGTCACCCGAGGCGGCCTACCGGAATCTGTTATTTGTACAACGTCTTGCATGAACCTTCCGAGATCGAAGAACGTTGGAATCGGAATCGCTTTCCCTGTAGCAGTATCCACAAGCAAGGGGCTCATTATCGCGTGGTCCGGATGCATGTCAGGAAAGAGACTTCCGCGCTCTGAACCCCGGTCAAGGACATCATCTAAATGGCTGAAGATCGCGTACGCCGAAGCCGGGTACCAATCCCGCATGGGCCTCCAGTCGATCGAGGTTTGGGCTTGCAGGTCGTAAGCGAGTTGAGAGAGAGGATACCGTCCTGCATAGCGGTCCTCAGTGGATATGCGCTCGTCGCGGCCGGTGAACATAACGGGCTGAAAAATTACGCCGTGGATTTGATCGGCGTTGCGGAGAGCGAAGCGCACGATCTCTCCCACGCAATCATTGTTGAGACCGTTGACCACGGTAACTTGCAAGGTGGTTTGCATTCCAGCCGCAGCGATGTTCTCCAGGGCGCGGAGCTTCACTTCCATGTAATTTCCGAGCCCGCGATGTTTGTTCTTCTCCTCGGAGACGCCATCGAACTGCAAGTACACGCCGTGCAACCCGGCGGCGCTCGCCTCGACCGCAAAATCTCGGCTTTCCGCAAAACGAATACCATTGGTCGAAACGTGAAGACGATGGAAGCCCATGCTCTTCGCGTGTCGAATGGCGTCAAGGAAGATCGGAGAGAGTGTGGCCTCGCCACCGGAGAACAAGACGTTGATTTCGCGGTTAGGCTTGAAAGAGCCCGCCCGATCAAAAATTGTCTTCAGGTCTTCCATATCTGTTTCGTCGACGTAACCAACTCCGTTAGCGTCCATGAAGCAAGGTCGACACATCATGTTGCATCGGTTGGTCAGATCCACGATCAAATACGACCCTCGGCCTGCCCGGATACTGTTAGGGCCGTGGTCGTGGACCTCACGGTCGCCAACGCAATCGAAGTCGCCCCCCAAGGACTGCGCTTCCATTCTCTGAAAGAAATCGGGATGGTTCGATAGCAAGTCCTCAAATGGACCATGCGTCTCGCACGCCTTTCGCATGAGGATTCGCCCGCCTTCCTCCAGGATCTCGGCGTCAATGATCCCCGGACGCTCCCTAAAACCGGCTACATCGTTCTGGCCCCTGATGACCGCCTCGACTGCTTCGCGGTTGCAATCCGGGCAGAGCGACAGGGTGCGCCTCGGAACCCCCGACCTCATTGGCGTTCGTTGGTGCTTCTTCAGAAGCCGACCCGGCGCCCAGCTTGGTGCGGGCAGCGCCCCTTCAGGCAGGACGCGGTTAACGAAGCTGGCGATGGTCCATGCGGCGCTGGATGCCAAACGAAAGTGAGAGGCCATAGACTCAAACATGAAATTTACCTCCTGTCGCGGTTTGCTCAAGGATAGAAAAACGAAGCGGTGAACCCTTCCACCTGGGTAAACTCATTTTACCTGCGCTGTCAAGTCAGAGGGCCCTTGACCCGACGCCGATGCGCATCGCCGTTCTGCGTGCGACGCGTGCGTTGACTTCTGGTTGTAAGAAGAACGCAGCGACACCTGTTTTCAAGCGCCGGGTACATCCGCTACGTAAGCGAAATAGCAGACCGGTTTGGCGGTGCGTGGGAAAAATGCTGCGCCCACCGAAATGGCAAAATCCGAGCTAGCAGTCCGCTTCAGAGATATCAGCACTTGCTGCTGAAATTCAAATGGATTGGGTGCTGCTGTACCGGGCGCTCAATTTGGAGATGTAAAGTGTTATCGAATATGTCGTTGGAAGTGAATGCTGCGCTCGCCGAGGGTGCAAAGCAGGCAACGTTTGAAAAGGAGGCGCAAACCCCGAGCGGGACCGTCGCACCGGCCTCTCCGCCGAGACCGCCTGGGCAGCGCGCAGAAACACCGGCGGAACAAAACGGTAGCGGTAAGACGCCGCAGCGTTCTTCGCCGGCGAGCTCCGCCCGACCTAACGGGAACCAGCTGGATCTCGAGGGACAGAACGCCGTCAACAAAGTCATGTTGGCGGGGCGACTCGGCCGGGATGCCGACGTGAGGCATACCAAAGTCGGTCAGGTCGTGGCGAATTTTTCTTTGGGAACCGAGGAGTCGTACAAAGACCGTTTGGGCGAGTGGCAAAAAAAGACCGCGTGGCACCGGGTTCAGGTGTGGGGAGACCTTGCGGAAACGGTAAGCCCAAGCCTGCGGCAAGGTGCGCGGGTCTATGTCGAAGGAAAGCTCATCATCCGCAACTGGATCGACAAGCAAAACCAGAAGCACCGCTCCACAGAAGTGGTGGCAAGCGATGTACGTTTCCTTACGCGGGCTCCAAGCAATGGAGCGCAAAGCGGCAGCGAGCTCGCCGACGAGCATACCGGCGATTAGCAATGACCGAGAACTTGGGGCTATCGCGGGCTTGCAGTCTGGACTAGCCCCAAGCTTCCTTCGATTGATTTCCTAGATGATTTCTTGCCCGCCTGCACCAACGCCAGGCTCTACCACGGCCTTCGTTGAACCTACGATTTGATCCAAAGCAGCGAAATTACACTGTTGTAAGCGGGCAGCGCCTTGGACTCCTCCCATAGGGGGGCATCTTCTGGAAAACCGGTTGCGGAGATCCACAAACGCGCGGGGAGCTCCTGCGGTTTGCTTGGACCAGGTGTTCCCGCAAAGCATTGCGACGCAAACGTGCCTTGCTGAAGGGGCGCCCCCTTTTGGAGCGGAAAGCCAAAGTGTCTCGAGCGTTTCGACCAATCGATTCGGTCATTCGTGGTCCATACGATCGCGCAGCTTTGCTTCGACAGATCGCAGTACCGCCAGGCCGCTGCCGAAAGAGAAGTATGAAATCGCTGGGCGATTTTTTCGATCACTTGCAGAGAAGGCGGTGCGGACTCGACGATCGGCTGGACCGCGGAAGCGGGCAGGAGAAGCTCGGCGGCAAATTCATCGGCCTCGCGCTCGAGTTCTCGCGACCAGTCGCCCCAGTTCCCGATGTCGGACTTGGTGCAAACGAGCTCCGTAAGGTCGTGATCGGGCAGCAAAAAGTGAGCGATTTCATGGGCGATCGTGAAATTCTTGCGGCCAGCCTCGCGGATCGATTGCCGGATCGCAATCGTTCCCAAAGGAATCTCGCGCGCTCGAATCAAGGCGCCGTCAAACCCATCAGCGTCCACCTCGCGAATTTGGAGTCCGAGTCGCGATGCGATTGCCCGCAGATCGCCATGTTCGAGCGGCAGTTCGCGCGCGAGGGCGCGTGCATAGGCGCCGCCTTTTTGCGACCCGCTCATCGGCCGTCTTTCGGGCGGCTGCGATTATTGTGTTTCAAAAGATCCTCGGCGAGGTCGTCCAGGAGTTTCTTGTCCCGTTCCGAGAGTTCCTTCTTGTTGCGATAGGCGGTAGCCAAAGTCACACGCGGCGGCCTCGCGAGTTGTTCCTGCATACGCCGAGCATGGTCGATGACACTCCGGATGGCCGCTCGGGCTTCGCGAACTAATGCTCTTTCCTTTGGGGAACCGGGCGCGCCTGGACGCAAGTCACTAAGCGCCTGTTTCAAGAGCGCCGGAACGGGCCGGCCTGAAGCCGCGTACTGTTTTGCTAGGGCATCAAACTTTCGATAAAGGCGTGCTTTGAGGTCTTCCGGATCAATTCCTGCGCGCCGCAAGAGTTCCCGGGCTTCCCGGGCAACCAGTTCGCTCGGGCTGCCGTACAAGCTGTCGGAGAGTTGAGCCAACCGCGCCTTTTGCGGAAAAAGATCCTTCTCCTTCTGTTCGCTCATGCGGTTTTCCTCTCTACCAAGTTGTGATCGATGAGCTGCCGCTGCAGCCTCTTCTTCCTGTTCTGCACCTCTGCGGCAGTAATGCCCAACTCAGCTGCTATTTCGCGGGGCTTGTAAAGGTTGAGTTCCAGCACCGCCCTCACAACTTCCGCTAGGTCCGGTTCTCCGGCAAAGGCAGTCCGTGCGCGTTCGCCGTACCGCTCTTCATCGATGGACCCCGCAAAATCTATGGTCGATCCCGGCAATTCGTCGAGCGACCGGGGAGCAGGATCGGCATCCCGTTCGACGGGAAGCGACGATCGGCTCTGCTCGTGGGCATGCGCCGCTTTACGAAGGGAATCGATAATGTCATTGCGCAGAGCGGTCGCCAGCAGGGAGAACAAATCGCCACGGGAGGCTTGATGTTGAAGCTTGCCTTCGATATATTCCACCAAGACTGCCGAGACAAAGTCGTCGACGGACAGACCGACGCCGGCGACTGTAGAGTTACGCCCACCGAGTCCAAACTCGTTAAAGGTTCGCAGCCCAAAAGCGGTCAGCCGATGGGCTAGTTCCTCAAAATCCAGGCTCTGCTGTGCTTCCAAGAAGAAACCTCGGGCGCCGAGATGACAGCCGGCTAACCGGCGGGAGTCTGCGGTTCTAACATGCATGGGCCAGCAGAATCACCAGGATAATACTCCGTATGCGAAGTAAAAGATCGTTTCTGGCCACGCACGCGCGGGAATATTGTTTCTTTCGGAACACCCAAATTCGCGAGATTGGTTCGCTCTGTCGGTATCAGCCCTGGCGCTGAATTCGAGCATTGCGTGCCCCAGAAAGGGCGCGGATTTTGGAGATGGCCGGTGATATCGGACAAGGCGTTGGAACTAAACATTTCTTTGGTTTTAGAGGTTCGTGGTGATTCCGTGGAATGCATCGGGATGCAAGTCATCAAGCCCGCTGGCGGCTTGGCAGGCAATGGAATCGACCCCCACAGAGCAATGACTCGCACAGGAAAGGAACCCAGTGGGACGAACGGGGTTCCTCCTTGGTGCGTTTCTCATGCACCTGTTTCCGGGAAAGGGCCGACTCAAGACGGCGCACAACACGAAGAGAAGAAGAAAGAGCCGATAGGTACCACGGCAGGCTGCCGGAACACCTGGATCTTTCAAGCCAGCTCGGAATTCTCCGACGTTCGGAGTGCACTGCGCACCCTTAGGGAACACACCTGGCTCGTCCGGCAGCACAAGGAACAGATTAAGTCGGGAGACAGGGTGTATGTGTGGGAGTCGGGTCCGCGGGGAGGGATCATCGGACTGGCGGAGGTATCCGAGCCGCCTCGGATTCAACCGGAGCCGAAAGAACAACTGCTGTTCATCCGGAACAGTGAAAAGTTCCGAGGAGACCGCCTTCGCGTAAAGATCCGACTGCTCAAGCTGATCGAACCAGCGATTCAACGGACGTATCTTTCATCGCGGGCGGATTTCGCTACCTTGAGCATCTTGCGGCGCCCGCGAGCCACGAATTTTCGCGTGACGCGAGAAGAAGCAAAAGCCCTGGAAGGCATTGTGGACGGCATGGCTGTGGCTGATTCCCTGCAAGGGGAGAAAAGGATCGTATTTGCCCAGGCGTAAGGACTAGCCCTCCCTTAAACATGGGACCAGCCGCAAGGAGCACTCGTTGGAGACCGCACATCGGTCAGCGTGTCCGTAGGCAAAGCGAAATAGGCAGAACCCCCACTTGAAAGCACAGCGAGAGACTCTCTCCCGTGCGGAACACTTCGGGATTTTCTTCCACGGAGGCGGTCGTTGCGAAAGCAAGAGGTCGGACGGGAATTGGATCGGATTCGGACTCGATCCAAGCAGCTCTCGCTAACTTAGCCTGCCCGACTACTTTCCGGACTGGCTGCTCTCTCAGAATTCCATGGCTGATGCGCAACGCGGCGGATTTCCACTTCCTTCGGCAACTCGGTCCGTCAGGACGGCTTCTGTTTCACAGGGTATAACGTCTCATTCTCGATGACTTCATCAGCGAAGCGATTCACGCCAATTCGGCGAAGCAGGGCCTCGCCCGCTTCACGAGTCGCGCGTTGCAAAGCGGCGTCGAGCTACTCTACCGAGCTATCAAGAGCAACGTCGCTGACTCGCTCCATGGCGTGATTCAGATCAAGCGCAGACCAGGACGCCGCTACATCTCGGAAGTCCTCGAAATCAACAGCTACGACGCCCACGGCGACCCCTTCGATTACTGTGCAATCTACCAGAGATAGGAGCCATGCCAATGACGACGGACGAAAGTCGAAACACATGAAGGACATCTCAGCCAGCGAATACATCAGCGCAAACTTTCATCCGTCTGATCGGATTGCCGTCCTGGTCCGCAACGGCGGTACGGGCGAAACGATCCAGCGTATCGCGACTGCTGAACGGATCGCGGGAACGTCCACTCAGGAATGGCTCCAGCACAAGAATGAAAAAGAGGCATGCGACATCTACATCGGAATGAACACCCTGAAACCCGAGGCCCGCACGCGAACTAAAAAGGACATTCAGACCATCCGTCATCTTTACCTGGACATCGATCACGATGGCCCGTCGGCCTTGGCGAAGATTCGACAATCCAACCTGGTGCCGCCGCCGAATTACACGGTAAATACATCGCCTGAGAAATTCCAGATTGTGTGGCGGGTCGAGGGTATTGACCGGGAACACGGCGAGGCCCTGCTGCGTGCCATGGCACGCAAACTCGGAGGCGATCCTGCTGCCACCGATTCCACTCGCGTTCTGCGTCTCCCGGGATTCGTCAACCGAAAGTATCAAACCGAGTTTCGGGTGCAAGCCGAGAAGCACACCGACCGCATTCATCACCTACAAGATTTTTGTCTACGCCCTGGGCCGATCGACAACGACTTCCGCGCGCACTATAGGCTGTTAACGCGACGGTCTTCTGATAGGCGACCCTTGAGCCAGTCCGAGCACGACTGGATCTATGCGAAGCGCGCCCTCGCCCGCGGCGACGACCCCGAAGAAATCATCGGCAGGATCGCGGATTTTCGCAGCAGTGAGAAAAGCGACCCGCTGTACTACGCGCGGCTAACCGTCAGCAAAGCGCAGCAGCACCTGGCGACGGAAAAGCCAACTCCGACCCAACCGCTTGATGGCTCTCACAAATCAATCTAGCGCGTTCCATTCGATTCGTTTAGTTGACCACTTGGGTGCGTTCGAAGTTCACGTAGAGGTTGGCGGAGACGAACCACGGCACGTACCGTAAGCGGACTGCTCAAGAGATAGTTTCAGCCCGTCGTTTGGCACGAATTTAGCTCGAAAAATTGGGAGAAAAGAGGGAAACGGAGGGAACAGGGAGACATTAGCCGAACAAACGAAAGCTCCCAAGTAGTTGAAGGATTTAGATTTCCCAATAGAATTGGAAAAATTTACAAACCCGCGCTGCGCCTTCGGCGGTGGATCACGTTTTTGGCGAGACACCGTTGCTTAATGGCCAGAAGCAGCCGAACTAGTGGAACTCGCTTTCAGGAACCGAGAGAAGAACTTTCAACTGCGTGTTCGGGAAGTAGTGCTCGAGAATCTCGCGGAAATCGGAGCCGTGTTGCGCCATGCCGCGCGCGCCACGCTGGCAGAGACCGAGACCGTGTCCTTGACCGGTACCTTCTAGCATCACTTTCCCGTCCTGCTCGTGCGCTATGAAGTTGTTGCTCGGAACGGCGTTCCAGCCGAGCACGCGATCGACCGCAAGGCGCCCCATTTCTCCGCGGAGCAGTAGCGCAGCATCATCACGCGAGACATTGCGGGTCCAGCGGACCGGATTCTTGTAGCAGACATCGCACAGCACAGAAAAATAGGGATAAGCGGTTTGAGGCAAGCCGATTTCTGCGAGCGCGCGTGTGTGTCCGCTGCAACTTCGCGTGAACATGGCGGTGACGGGTTTCTCATCGAAAGTAAGCACGAGGTCGCGCGTCAAAGCTGCAGCAGCAGCTGCAGGGCTATCGGCGGCGGGCGGTTCGCGAAGAAACTGGCAATGCGTGAGGTCGCAGAAATCGAAGTTCGAGTGGCGCCCGCCGCCAGCAACCAAATAAGAGCGACTGACGATCGCCTGGGCCTTCAGAGCCTCGAGCGGGGTGCCCGGAGCGGTCTCCGCCTGCACTACGGAGGCCACTGCGGTTTCCCGATCCATGGTGACGATCGGGACCAACTCGCCATCGGCGACCTTCAGGTCGAGCACACCGAAGTAGCGCCGTTTGATTTTGCCAGGCACCGCGATAACGAGCTCGGTGGCTTGCTGATTGCGGCCGGACGCGCGCATTTGGGTTGCGCGGACTTCGCTGCCGCCACAACTGAGGAGCAAGCTAGCGCCTGCGGACCGGATGTGCAGGAGGCTGCAGCTGGATCCCCCACGCAGAAAGATCCGCTGACCGGCAGCGGAAACGAGCAACTCTCCCGCCGGATCGGCTGCAAGCGTAAGGTGTTGTGTATGAAAAATCCCGAGCACGCCGATGCGGACCGTCGGGGTCTGCGCCGGCGCGATCATGGGAAGCCCGAGCGAGAGAAGCAATGCGCAGAGCCAATGCATTGCGTCATTCCTCCATCTGCCGGAGCATGCGCCCGGCGGTTTCCGCAGCTTTTGCGCCCGTGACGCTGTGAATGCGGAGGAAGAGAAGAATCTCGGGTTGCTCCGCGGGAACTAGCGCAAGAACAAAGCCATCCGCTGGAGCCCAGGAAGCGTGCGTGCAGGGCGCAGTGCCGGTTTTCACGAGAGCCGTGGTTTGTTTCAGTTGATGTCCAATCGCGGCGCCAGTGCCGTGCAGAGCTGATTGCCGCATTCCTTCGATCAGTGGAGACACGCCGGGCTGATCCTTTCGGCGATACAGTTCGAGATAAGCACGCGCCATGTGCAGCGGGGAAATGCGCCAACGCGCTCCCAGGCCCATGAAATTAGCGGCTGTGGACTCGGCGCCGGGCGATTCGAGTCCAAAGGACTGGACGAGCGAAGCAAGCTGCTCGGGCGAGACACTCTCCGCCAGAAGACGAAAATAGGTGTTGCAGGAGACAGCAACTGCGGAAATAACGTCAAGTTTGCCGTGCGGCTGGGGCTGCCAGCATCCACTCGCTTTGCCATTGCATTCGTAAATGGGATAGCGGAAATCATGCTCTCCGGCATATGCCAGCGCCGTAAAAGGTTTCACCAGAGAACCCAGCGGAATGGGCTGATCGGAATTCTTCCAGTGGCTTGCAAGGACAGCGCCGGACCGCGCATCCAGCAAAAGATACGATGTTTCACTTCCCGCGTAGTTACGCTGGAGAATTTCGACGGCGGATTGCGCGAATAGGGAGCGCGTGGCGCTGCTCTTGGGTTCAGATTGGCGGCCGAAGGAAGGAGCCGCAAGAAACCCAAGGAAAAGCAACAGGAGGAAATGCCCAGCGTTTTTTTGATCGGCTATTGCGCCCATGCGTAAACGACCGTTTGCCTCTGGCGGTCGGCGTCGTCGTGAATAACAATCTTCTCAGAGGAAACGCCCTTCAGCGTGAAACTCAGGCTGGCCATGTTCTCAGAGAAGAACTCCGGGCTTCCGCCGTTCTGAGGAGCGCCGGAACCCAAGTCCAGCATTTTGGTCAAGGTGACGAAGTTTTCCCGCTCGTGTTGAGGATCGAATCCGGCAGCAAACACAGCGGCCGAAGCAGACGGTTTCTTGTTTAAGCCCGCAAGAGCGTTCGTTAAGAAGGCGGCATTGTCTGACACGATTAGATATTTCCCGCGGACTGCGACTGCGAGAGGCCAAAGACCATCCAGCACGCTGTAACCCGAAGCGGCCTTCCATCCGACGCCCAACTGTCCGGTCGTGAATCCCGGCCGAACAAACTCAACCAATGCCGCATGCACTGCTAGTTCGTCCCAGTCGGCTTCTCCGCGAAACGCCACAGCGGTGTGAATGCGGACGAATACCCCGGCGGAGTCGCGCTCGGTGCTCTGCAGTTCGAGCTGCGCAAGAACATGATTCTTGGCAAACACGGCTTGCAACGGGCCGCTGCTATCGCCCTTGAGGGAATTTTGTGTCGCTGGCTGGTCGATTCGCGTCTCCAGGTCCGACGCGGAACCCGTCTCGCCGCGGCCCAGCTGGACCTGAGGAGCTAGTTTGTCCGGTGCCGCGGGTCCCAGATGTGGTGCGAGGATTTTTACCGTCAGCAACTCTACGCATTCTTTGCCATCGGGGTTGGCCTTTGCTTCGTAGACGCCGGTATTGGCCGGAACGAAGCTAAGAATCTCTGCAACAGCTGCCGGTCCCTTCGATTCCGGAGCTTCGCGGGCGACCTTTCGCGACAAGATACGCTCCTCGTAATACTCCTTTCCGGAGCGCGTGAGATCGGAAACTGCAGCGCTGTACTGCTTCATGTCCGTAATGTTTTGCTGAATCCAATAGGACCGGAAGTAGGAACTCGGAACGATTTTCTCGAGGTTCAGGACCATACGCAAATCGCCCGGCGCGCCAGCCGCCGCAACCGAGCGTGTCCACCATGGCTCCGCTTCCACGCCCTGCACCTTGTCGCCCGCTAGCAGTTGCAGGGCTCCGGCCATCAAGTCTTCGCGCGTCGCCAACAAAAGATGATCGCCGGTGACCGCGAACGCGACTTCGCGATCGGATTCTGGATCTTGGCGATAGAAGAAGTTGACGCCTCCCGCGGTGCGCGTCTCGAATTGGGCCCGTGTTTGCCACAGCGCCGATTGCATGGAGTCGGCGGAAGCCAGCCGCGTGATGTACAGAAATTGCAGTTTTCCGATGTCGTAGAGGGCCAAAACGCTCTGCTTGCCGGCCACCTGATGCAGCAAATCCGCGCCCGCCGCCACGCCCGCGGCTTTAGAAAACTCGTTGCTGGCATCCTGCAGCCTGAGGAGCAGGCGCGATTGCGAGAAAACATCGTGATTCTTGCTTTTGAGCCAATTCTCTTTTTCCTGGGACTTGTCCCAGTCCCCGAGCAGCGACGCAAAATCCTTGGCTTGCAGGTAGAGGAGCGCGCCGGAAGGCACAAAGTGGGAGAGCTCAGGCTCGCCCGGGGCAGCCGCGCGGTACGCGCCCCAGGTCACGCCAAAAAGTACGACCGACAAAAATGCAACCAAGATAGCGCGTTTCATGGCTTTCCTCCTGGTTTCGCAACTGTTTTTGCGGGTGCGGCGGCCTGCGCAACAAGGCGCGGCCGAACCAGGCGATCCTGCTCCAATTCGGCGTGCAGAATCGGCTGGCGTGCCGCGTTGGTGTGTTGACGCCGCAAGCGCGCTCTGACGTCCTGCCATTGTGCGGAGATGAGCTTCAGCTCCGCGGGCGATTTTTCGAGCTTCTGCGCGATCTGCAGGTAAGAGGCCGCCTCATCCAAACGGTCAAGCCGCAGCATCGCCAAAGCGATTTCGTGGGCAAGCTCGGCTTGCTGAGAAGGCGGCGGCGCGAGGCCCGGCGAAGCTTCCACTTCGCCTTGGCTGGTATGAGTCTCTTCGGTGCCGAGAATCTCTTCATCATTTGGATTGGCCGGCGCGACGCGCCCAAGCTGTCTTCTTTGCAGAAGCTGCTCGATCGAAGCCAGCGCTCGTTCGTCCTCCGGAATGGAGACGGCCGCGCGGAAGAAAGGCACGCGTGCGTCTTCTCTCGACGGCGAATCCGCCAACGCTGTCGCCAGCACTTGCATTTTGGCGTGTGCGTCCGTCGAGTTCTGCGCCGCGGCCAGGCGGGAATCATAGAAATAAGGACGGTCTGCGGCAGCCGGTGTGATGTCTTTCGTGCCTGCTGCCAGAAGCTTCAGCTCGGCGCTCCCAAAGTCGCTGGGCTGAGGTAAACCCTCCAACGCCGTCGCCGCTTGCACGCGAAGCGCATACGGATTCTCGGGCGCTGCCGCCAGCTTCGCGAGGCTTTGCGCCGGCGCCGTCTTGTCCTGTGCGGCTGCGAGCTTCACCTTGGCGAGCCTCAGTTGGAAAGACGGCTCCCACGGAGTAGCCTTGGCAAGCGGTTCGAGGAACATCACCGCCTCCGCGGGATGCCCGGTCTTCTCGAATAGCGCCGCGGACGAGTCCATATTCTGATAGGCATCGCCCACCACCAGGACGAGCCGCTTGAGCAGTGTGACCGCCCCCTGCGTGTCGCCGTCAGCGATGCGAGATTCCGCCAAGCCCAGGAAATTCGTTGCAACAAGCTGGTGCTCTTCGAGCTCGCGCGCAAACACGAATTCCAGGATTTTCCTCGCCGATTGCTTATCGCCGCCATCAAAAAGCAGCCGCGCGCCGGTCCGCAGGCTTTCCGCCCCGGGCGCCGTTTGTGGGTCTGCCTTGTACCCGGAAATAATCGTGTCCAGCGTTCCCAGTTTCGCCGCGCACTCCATTTCGTACGGAACGAGAGGCGAGGAATCGGAAACCGTGGGGTCCTTCTGCAACGTGGCGATGCGGTCGGCAGCCTGGCTGTATTGCTTCGTCGCAACCAGGTATTTCACCCAACGAAGCTGCCAACTCCACCAAACAGCTCGCGCATTTTCCTGTTGTAATCCTTCCGCCTTTGCGGTCGCCGCTTGCCCCGCTTCCAGGATGTGCTGGTAGAGCGGCCCGCGATTCGCCAGCGGAATCCACGATATATCCACAACGTCCTGCAGAACGATGGTGGGATCGGGAGCCGAGGTGGATAGCTCGAGCAACCAGCGTGTCGCCGCTGCGGGATCGCTTGGCAGCGCATAAACATTGCGTAGCACCGCGTTGGAACGATAGTTCCCATTGCGATGGAGATAGGCGCGAACGAGCTGTTCGATTTCAGGCTTCAGGTCCGCGAACAAGCCGCGCGTCCGCACGTGATCGCACGCACGGCCGAAATCTGCCCAGAAAGTCTCCGGCAAGCGCGCGTTGTTCACCTGATTCAACCCTGCCGCAAAGAACAGCTTCCATTGCGCGATGGCTTCGGCGCGATTCTTGGATTTGAAATAAGCAAGCGCCAGTTTGTCGTGAATATCCGCACGCGCCGGCGCAAGCTCCAGGGTGTACTTGTACTGCTCGATGGCTTTGCCCGTATCTCCCAGATTCATGTAGTAGTCACCGAGAGAAAGATAGGGGTCCGCCGAGGCCGGGCTGTGCTCCAATTCGGCAGGAAGGAAATCCTCCGGCGTGCCTTGCCGCGTATCGGCGAGATATTCGCCGTAGCGCGAGGCATAATAGAACCAGATATCTCCCGCCAATTGAATGTTGAGGTCAACCTGCTTGCCGACCCGCTCCGCGATGGTTTGATCTCCGAGAGCGTTCCCAAACGCCGTATTGATAGCGGGTTCGCTTTCCGCAAAGTAGAGGCCGACCAGGGCCGTGTACGACTTGCCCCAAACCGGTGGGCGTGAGCTGCTGCGCGCAGCGACCACGGCGTTGGCCAACTCCGTGTCTCCGTTTGCCAGAGCAGAGTCCGCGGCCGCCTGCCCCCAGGGTAACCAGGCTCCGGCGATCTGCGCGAGCTTCTGCGGATCCCTCTTCAAGAGAAGAGCGAACCACCGCGCTTGGTTGGCGCCGGCGAGACTATTGGCCCCCACGCTGGACAGCAAGCGAAATTCGTTGTCGGTATCGCCCGCGGCCCGGTAAGCCTCAGCCGCGTCCAGGACGACCGCATTGCGAAATTGCGGTGGGAGTCGCGGAACGACGTTTTCCAGTTGCTGGGCGAGCTCACTAAATTTCAGCCTCTGCCGCTGAAGCTGTTCGAACGCGGCGAGTTGGCCCGAATTGGCGGGATCCATTGGAGCCTTTGCCACCAGTCCGAAGCGCCAAGTGGCTTCCTGTTCGGCCAATCCGGCTGCTTGTGCGAGTGGTATGGCAAACTCCCTTACGTCTGCGTCAGACATGGGAGCGCGCAGTGTCTCGGCAAAAGCCGCAAACGTTACCTTTTCTTCGGGAGTGAAGTAGCGCGAAACGGTCGCGCCCATTTCCGTAAGCGCCGTTCGCATGCCGCTCCGCGCGTTTTGTTTTCGCGTGGCCAGGACGTGCTCGCGCCATGCTTTGTCGGAAACACCAGCAATTCCCTGCTTGGCGACTTGTTCTTTCAGGACCGGGAGCGAATTCGACGCCGCGTTCA
Organism: Betaproteobacteria bacterium; assembly: GCA_903970165.1. Taxonomy (GTDB): domain Bacteria; phylum Acidobacteriota; class Terriglobia; order Acidiferrales; family UBA7541; genus Acidiferrum. The sequence continues at coordinate 78,399 of CAJCHZ010000054.1, read as the reverse complement.
TGGCGTTTTGCAGAGTCGTGTAGGCCTTCTCTTGCTGCCGGAGGCGGGTCATAACGCGCACATACGTCTTTGCTGCTTCATGATTTTCCTGTGACGCCAGCAGTTCGTCGCTGGCCAGGCCGATGCCTTGCTCCGCGAAGGTTTTTGCCGGCTCCAGAATGCCCCAGCCTTCCAACCGGCGGGCGACCTCAATGTAGTTCCCTGCCCGCTCCGGAGCCACGTCAATGAGCGCGGTCTTTAGCGCAGCGACGGCATCCGCGTTACGCCCTTGCCGGGCCCGCACCTCCGCGATCTTCTCCCTCCACTTCGCGTCCTTGTAAGCCAGTTGGTAGAGATGCTCGTAATCGCTGGCCGCATCGTCGAATCGCAACAAACGCTCTTCAAGCGTGGCGCGCGCGATGTGCAAGTCGGTTCGGTCCGGCCGGATGGCGATCGATTTTCCATAGGCATCAATCGCCGCCGGATAGTCTTCCAGGCTGCTTTGCATGCGCGCCAGCGCCATCGACCAGCGGTAGTCGCGCGGCGACTGCTGGATGGTCTTCGAATAGAAATCCAGCAGCTGCTTCTCGCGCTGATACCTCTGCGCATAGAGAGCCGCTTCCGTCGTAAGCGCTTCGTCTTCCGGATAGTTGTTGATTAACTCGATGTATTGATCCACCGCCCCGGGATAGTCCTTGAGTTGCGTCAGCGCGGGAATCAGTCCGCGGCGCAGGGTTGCGATCCGGCTTTTGCGGTCGTCGGCACCGAGCGGCGCATTCCGGAACAACGCAATCTTATCCAGATAGAATTGCTTCAAGCCCTGCGCATCGGCGTCCCGCGCGTACGTGTCCGCCATGGCGGCGAGATACTGGCTGTCGTAAGGCGAATCCTTCAGCAGGCCGTCTAGCAACGTGCGCGCCTGCTGAAAATCCTTCGCTTCCGTGCACTTGCGCGCAGCTTCGAACGTAAACTGTGTGCTTAGCTGCGGGTAGGCGTCCTTGGCAGCCTGCCGCAGCACAGCGATGGCCTGCGGGTAGAGTTTCACCCGCCAGTAGAAGTCCACCGTTGAGCGCACCACTCCCAGAATCTTAGGATTGGCCTGATATAACGCTTCGATATTTCGCTGCGCCGCGGCAAAATCCTTTTTGCTTTCATAGAACCGCGCGAGCGCATAGAGCAACTGGATTCGCGTCACAGGATCCGTCGCCAGCGCGGCCTGCTTCTCAAGCGCCTTCTGCCGCACGCCCTCAAGGGACCGCTGCTGCGCAGTCAATTCGATTTGCGAGGCCTGTTCAATGGTTTCGGCGTGATCCAGCGCCGCGCCAAGAAAGGCCGCCATCTGCGGCCCTTCGTTGGCCGCTTCCAGTACGCGTATCCGTAGATTGACGGCAGGCATCGCGTAGTGCGAATCCACCGCCAGCTTTTCGGTCGTGTCGTTCACCAGGTCGCGGAGTTTCGGACGGCGCGCCAGCGCCAGTAGCCGTCCCAGGGCGGGCGAATTTCCCGTTGTCCAGTCCGCCTCGGCGGGCGGCATATCGCTCGCGACGGCCGCGTCCGCGTATTCGCGCACAGCCCTCGCATAATCCTTCTGCGTCTCGTAAATCGCGCCTTCTTCATATCCATAAAGAGTCGGATTCCCTAATTTCCTTCGGCCTTCATCCATAAGCCGCAGCGCATTGCTGAAATCGAAGTAGTCCCAGTAAATCGTGGCTGCTTCCAAGTAGCCATCCGGCTGCCCCGGAGCCACTTTCGGAATGCGCTGCCAATACGGAGCGGCTTGCTGCAAAAGCTCACGGTCGGCGTAGATGTCGCCGATGCGGGCAAGAATTTCCGTGTTGCCGGGATTCGCAGCCAGAAGATTTTCTTCCATATGGACGGCAACTGCTGTCTTTGCCGGGTCAAAATAAGCCAGCGAACGGAAAACCGAAGAGGCTGTGCGGTCGAGTTCCTGTTCGGCAGGATACGCTTCGGCCAGCCCCTTCAAAACCGGCGCGCCCTCTTCAAAATGCGAGCGCCAGATTTCCGCGTCCGCCAGTTCCGTGGCTGCTGCCGGGTTTTTCTTCACAAAGTCCGGCCAACCCGCGCCGTCAGTCGTTGGCGCCGACTGCCGCAGGGAGCTCAACTCCTGCTCCAGCTGATGGTTGGCAGAAAGATATTCAAAATACTGGCTTCGCAGTCCAGGGTCTTCAAACCAATGCTGTCGGATGAGCGCCACCCAAGCCGCTTGGTCATAGGTCGGTTTCGAGTGGTAAGCCTGCAGCAAATTGCGGACGAAATAGAGATTGTGGGGGAATCGCGCGTTAGCAAACTGGTTCAACCGCACGTACATCGCCGGGGTACTTCCCCCGACCGATCCGAAGTACGTTTGCAGCACGCTGCCGTCGAACTGCTTCACGGCATCTTGCGTCAATTGTTCGAGCGCGGAATACCTCCGGTAGCGCAGATACAGGCGCGCCAGCTTGCTGTACCAGGAGGGATCGGAGAAACGAGCGAAGGCGCGCCGGTACACTTCCTCCTCTTCCTGGCTGAGATTGTTTTGCTGCAGAAACATCGCGAGCCGTTCGTACAGGCCGGGATCGTCAGGGTTGTGATCAATCTCCCGGCGCAGAACGCCCAGGGCCTGCGGAGCCTCTTTCAGCTGCACCAGCCGCGCCAGATAGCGTTCGAGGACTCGCGAATACTCGGCCGAACGCGGCCCGTTCTCCTGTGTCTCTGGGTTTCTTCCCACTTGAAATGCGGAGCTCGGGACCTGTCCCCGCGCGGGCGGTCCTTCCTGTTCTTCACCGCGAGCCTCGCCTTCCGTGTCTTGATTCGCGGCCTGCTGAAAGCGTTGGTAGCCTTGCGGACCACCAAAGTTTCCGGTGCCCACCACACGGCTGCCGAGCGGAATCTTATCCGCTTCGCCGGCGAGCTCCTTCAGAATTGCGTCATAGATCGCGAATTCGTCCTGCGGTTTCTCCAGCCGCGCGTCCGCGTCCGCCATTAGCAGCGCAACGCGGGTGCGATCAGGCGACTTCGGAAACAACGCGAGAAACTCTTTTCCCCCCAGCAGCAGAGCTTCGCTCTGACCCGTGCTCGAATAAAACTCGAGCAGTTTGACGTGCAAGTCCGGCCGGCCCGCCGCGTTTGGAAAACTCTTGTCCAAAAGCGCCAGCAATTCGGCGCCCCGTGAGCGGTGGAAGTAAGAAAACGCGCGCTGTTCTTCCTCCGGATAAGCCCTGTTGGGAGACGTCGTATTCAAGATGAGCGAGAGAATCCCGTTGAAATAGCCGGGCCCCTGATCCAACGTGGCGATGTCCTTATACATAGACAATTCGCCGCTGCCCAGGCGAATCGGGGATTCCGGCGAAGTCAGAAGCATGTCCGTCAGCCGCGCAAGCGCGCGCTCTTGCGCATCGGGTGTTCCCTTGCTGCTGTAAAGCGCGAAATAGTAGCGCGCGGCCTCTGGATACGAGTGAATGTCTTCGAGCAGGCGCCCGCACGTGTAGAGTTCTTGCGCCGTCCACGCCGAATTTGCCGCCTCTTTATGCAGCCTCAGGCTGGTGATGGCTTGCTCCGCGGCGTCCAGCTTGCCTTGTTGCTGGTAGTAATAGAAAACGCGCGCGGTTGCGTTCAGGTCCTCGGGATTTTTGTTCAGAGCCGCGCGCCCCGCATCCAGAAACGCTCGCAAGCCCTGCGTCTGTGCCAGAAGGTCGAAATAACCCTTCACCAGCTCGGGTTGCCACAACGGCTGAAAGCTCTTCTCGTAGACCGCCAATCCCTGTTGAATGGAGCTTTGCTTGTATTCCACCAGGGCTCTGGCTTTCACCGGAAAGATTTCGTCGTTGGGAAATTGCTTTTGATACGCGGCAACCAACTGGTTGGCTGCGTCGAACTCCTTCTGCGCCACCAGGTAATCGAGAAACCGGACGTAAAGCGGTTCCTCTTTCGGATAGCGGGCCATCCACGCGCGATAAGTCGCAATCGTGGACTCTTTGGGCAGCCCCTGCGCTTGCATAAAGGCGAGAATGCGCTCGAAGGCTCCCCACGAAGTCTGCTGATTGGGCGGCGTCAGCTTTTCGCTCGATGCTGCCGGCGAATCGCCGATGATTCGCAATGTTGCGATTTCGTCTTGCGGCCGCAGCCTGCGGTGATAAAAATCGGCCAGATCTTGTTCCGCAGCGGCCTTGTTTGGTGCCTTCTCGGCGTACGACTTCCAATCGCGCTCCGCCGCTGTGAAATCGAGCTGCCGTTCGTCTTCGAGCGCGCGCAGCGAATACAAATCCGCGTTTGCCGGCTGTTGCTGAATCAAGTCTCCGAGGGCGGGACGCGTTTCTGCCGGCGGCCTGCGAAACAGCACTTCGCCGTACGGCAATTGCATCGCGCGGAAAAAGGCTCGTTCTACGTCCGTTTTTGGCTCGATGTTGTGAATCCAGGCGGGCAGCTCGCCCTTGGCTGTCAGCGCGAACGTGCCCGCGCCGACAAGAAGGACGGCGGCGCCGATGCTCCAGGTGCGATTGGGAGCGAAATCACGGAACGATTTCAATGTCCACCCCCTGAGAACCCATGTTGTGCGCGATGTCTTCGGCCGTGACCGTCAAATGGTACGTTCCGGGAATCATCTGCTCCGGAATGAACAGTTCGCCTGTATTGGCGTTGACTTTTGCATCCCAATGCAAACCCACGGGCGCCGCGCCTTCGAGCCGCGCCACAAGCGTGCGCGTGTTCTGTGACGCCGAAACCTTCAAGTCCACCGTTTCCCCGCGCCGGTAGCGCGTTTTTGGCAGTTTGATCTGCACCGTCGGCGACTTGCTGGCAATCACGAACGTCTTCGCTTCACGGTAGGTTTGCCCGGAACGGTCGCGCATCACCAGTCGAACCGGATACGTGCCATCCGGCAGGTCCGTCGGAACGAGGAAGCGTGTTTGCCACGTGTCTTCGCCGGGCAAATATCGCAAGGGCTTCACCAGTCCGAACGGAAACAGCGCCACAACCGAGACGATCGCTGGGTCTGTTTTCACTCGAATCACCGGGTCTCCCGGGCGAATCACGCGTGGCCGCAGCAGCGCCCGCGGCACCGCCAGGAACGATGTGTACGGCGTCACAAATTTGTATTGGCGCGACAAACGGATGATCTCCTCAATGGAAGCCGCGTCTTCACCTTCGCGTTCGATCTTCTCCAGCAATGCATCCACACGGGCGCGCGCCCAGAGTCTCGGAAGTTGTGGATGCTCGGCGGATTCGCTTGGCAAGTTTGCCTTAGACGACATGGACACAGGCGTCCCGTCTCGGACGCCATGCACGCTAAAGGCAACCTCCTGCTCTGGCTTCTGATACCGGCCAACCCACACCGCTTCCGACCCGGCGAAGGCCGCGTCTTGCAAGGGATAAACAGCGTCCACTGCCGATTCCGGCGAAACCGTCACCGCCAGTTGCCCAACCGGGCTGGGCCCAATCTTCGAGAGGAACGAATTCAGCTTGAATTCGATCGGTTCCGTCGAAAGCACGTTTTCCAGAACGCCGTCCTCGCGCGCCAGCAGCTTGAAGAGAGGCAGGTTCGCATCGTCGCCCACCGCAAAGATGTACGTCTTTGGCCGGCTCGCTTCGGGCAGCCGTTTCCAGTTCGCTTCGTACGTCGCCGCGAGTTTCGCGTTTTTGATGAGGCCCTCCGTCGCGCCGCCGTCACTCAGCAGCACCAGATACGGATTGCCTCCGGAAGCGCCGGATTCCCGCAGCGCTTCTTGCAGCGCTTTCTCAAGATCGGTGCCGCCCCGCAAGCGGCTGGCGCGCACGAAATCGAGCGCATGTTGCAAGTTGTTTCTGTCAGCAGCAACCGGAGAGTGCTGAAACGGCTGAACCTGGCTATTGAAAAGAATTAAATTGAACTTATCTTCGGGCTTCAATGCGTGCAGCAAGGTCTCCAGTGCCTGGTAGCTGCGGTCGAGTTTTTCCCACTGCATGGATAGCGACGTATCGAACAGAACCACCACCGTTTTTGTTGGCGCGCCACTCGTGGGCGAATCTTTCATTGCGCTCTGGTTCGCTCCAAAACCCAGTAGCGCATCAACCGCGAAGAAACCGGGTTCATTTGTGCTTCGCACCGGCGCGGTCTCCGTGGGCGAAGGCGGCCCGCTTAATGGATTCCGGTGCGTAATAACCGCCAACGTGTCGCTTCCCGCTTTATCCAGATCGAACGTGGCCACGAAATCCTCGGTGAGGTTCACGTTCTCGCCTTCGAACACTCCACGTACAACTTGAGGCGTATTCTGCGCGAGCTGCAGCGGGTAAGTTTTCCCAGGCGCCTTAAAGTTGGTCAAAGCATGCACGGACCGCAATTCGAAATTGATTCGGAGATGGTGCGCCATTTGTGCATGGTATGCATCCGGGCGCAGAGGAATGGCGAAATACGATTTGAGATTCTCGACCGGAATCGTCTCGTGGTATTCGAATTCCAGACGCTTCGTCCCATATGCCGGAATAGGAACAATCCGCGCACTGAAAATGGCGCTGCGCTTGGCTTCCTCGGCGCCACGCTCTCCCATTTGAAGCAGCCCCGGATCAATGGATTGCTGCTTCAGTTCGTTATAAATCTCGCCGGCGCGCTTGCGCTCCAGGATCACAGCAGGAATGCGCACAGGGCCGTCCCACACCGCAAAATCGGAAACGGTCGCCCGGCTCGGCAATGCGAAAACGTAGTTCCCTTCCTGAATGCCCGCCGTATGGTTTGCAAAGATTTGGCGCACAAAGACGCGCGCATCGCCATTGTCAATCTCAACGGTAATTTCCATCTCCTCGAGAGAAAGAATCGCGGGATCAGGCTGGGACTTGTCTCGTGGAATCAGTACGCCGCCATCCGAGAAAGCAAGAGCGGGCGCCAATAACAAAAGCAAAAGAATGCCCAATGTTCGATGCATGGCTAGAATTTGCTCTCCTCAATGCGCACCAGCCCGTTGTCCGTGCCCACGTAGATGTATCCGTTGCCTTCGGCAAGCGCTGTCACATTCGCGGAAGGCAAACCGTCCGTAACCACCGTCCAACGCTCTTTCTCGCGGTCGTAAACGTAGAGTCCTTGATCCAGGCTTCCCGCGAAAACGTGGTCCTTGGTTACCAGCATCGCGTTGGGATTAATCTCGGTCGCAGTGGTCACAGTTTGGTACGCGTGGAACTTTCCCGTGCTGTCAAGTCCCATCACGCCGCTCCCATAAGTTCCAATCATCCATTCGTCGCCCACCCGCACGAGCGCAGTAATCCAGTTCTGCTTCAATCCGGAATTCCCAGCCGTGAAATTTGCTCTTACGAACCCCTTTTCGACTGCGGAAAGTCCACCCAGCGTCCCCACCATCAGGTCGTCGCCCGCCACTGCCAGCGCGTAGACATGGTTGTTCACGAGTCCATGAAAGCTGTACATGCTGCGGGTGCCTTCAGCGTCCAGAAACGTGATGCCCGCGGGAGTCGCAATGGCTAATCCGTCGTGGTAAGGCACCACGTCCGTGACGTGCTCGGCTATCAAGCCGTCCGCGGTTCCTAAAACCTGCTCCGGCTTCCCACTTGCTCCGAAGCGCACCAAACCGTTCGCGGTCGCTACTTCCACCGCTCCGCTCTTCGTATCCGGCCAAATGCGATTGATGCAAAAAACGTGCTCATTCTCGATGTGCGCCGGGCGCGCCGGTCCGTCCGGCAGAACGTCGAGGCCGTGGTCGAAGTAGCCAACCCACAGTTGGCCATTGGCGTCGCGCGCCAAAGCGGATATGTTGCGGTCGCTCAGAACCGCGGGCCGCGGCTTGAGCACTTCCTGCCACCCAAAGCCATTCGCCTTGACCTGGAAAATACCATTGCGCGTGAGGACCATTACTCCTTGCTCAGTTCCCTGGATTTGCCGGACCTCCTCTGCACCCACGCCGACGCTGTCGCGAGACGCGGAATGCCGAAGATTCGGGGCAAGCGGCGCGCGAACGATGCCTTGATCCTCCGAACCAATCCACAACTCGTTGCCCTCAACATGGAGGCAGGTCACCAGGACACCGTTGGCCAATACGCGTGAAAAGCGGCCCCCATCAAACTCCGCTACACCCAGCGGCGTTCCGACATAAGCCTTATCCCCTGCCAGCGTGATGGCTTGCACCTGCCGATCCGGGAGCCCCTGTTCCTCCGCAAACACATCCGTCGTTCCGGCGTGCCAGTGCCGGACTCCCCCATCCAGTGTTCCAACCCATAAATCCACTTCGGAGCCCGCCAGCGCCTGGACATATAGATGGCCCAGCGTGGGATGCAATTCCTGAAGGGTCTTTCCGTCATACACCAGCACCCCGCGTTTTTTCGTGCCGATGAGCAGGTGTCCGCTCGTAACCGGCAGGATCGTGGTCACCGCGCGCACCTCCGCGTCCGCGGAATAGATTTGCCGGAACTTCTGTCCATCGAACAGCAGAATGCCTTGGCCTGCGGTGGCCAGGATTAATTCGGGCTGCGTTGCTCCTGCGACTTGTCCAACCGCAGCTGCCACTAAAGGCGAGGCTGGCAAGTCCCGCCCCTCGGAGAATTCACGCACAAGATTGCCGCGCCTGTCGTATTGCAGCAGACCTGCAGGTCCCGCGACGTACAAGCTGTCCTGGAAGTGCGCGACCTGCGCGAAAACTTCCGGCGAACGCACCGACTCAAAATTAAGGTTTTGCTTGGGAGAAAATGGCCGCACTACAAAGGCCAACTCGCGTTCCGCTCGAAGTTCCTGTTTCGAAAGCTTGAGTGCCCGCGAAACCTGCCACAGGACAACACCGCCCAAAAAACCAGCGGCGACTATCGCCAATCCGCCTACCCACCACCATCGCCGCCCGCCGAGAGAGACCATGATTCCTCTTCGAGTTTGACACTGGAATGCCGATTCCGACACAAATCTTGCAGGAAGAGTGCCATCTGCTTTCTTCGAGGTTTGACTACATCTTGCTTGAATCTTAGGCGGGCTATCGTGTTCGCGAAGAAACGCTGTGTCCTAAACCTTACACAATTCACCGGAATGGCTCTGGGTCGAGAGTCCCTCGAGGCTCGTGCGCGGCAGGCACTGCAAGAGGCGATGTAACCGTCGGGAACATTCCTAGCTTCATGAAAAACGCGGGCCGTTTGCTCTTTCGATCCGGCGACCGAGGCTCAACGAACTGGCAGATGATCGTGGGCAACATCGGCTGGCGGATTCGCCGACGTACTTCCTGCCCTACCTTTGGCCATGATCGAGAGCATTATCGTAACCCTTCCGCCGGGGAGTGCAGACCAATGAGAATCGGATTGTGAGATGTGCTGGTTCGCGATCCTCTGGTGCAATGCCAAGAGGTCGCACGAAGAACGCGTGCTCCGAGGAGCTGCAACGGTTTCGCGGACCGATGCTCCGACGAAACAGCCTCTAGCACTCGAACCGAATCTGTCCGAAGAGCTCTCGAAGTTCCTGTAAATCAGTACGATTGGCTACCAGGTCCGCTGACCTTTCGCGTTGTGAAAGGGCTCAAATTTTCAGCAGTTGGGATAGTTGGGATTTCACGGGGATAAGAGAGCCGCCCAATTGCTCGCGTTTTCTATTACCGACTGAGAAATATTTTCTCTTCTTCCTCTTCGGACGAGGGGATGTGGGTGGCCTTTTGCAGATCGTCGTGGTTAAACGCGGAAGTCATTCGTTCCCGGTCCGACTTCCCGATTCCCAGTTCGTCGGCCTCTTTGTCCCAGCGCGCGACCACCTTCCCCACCTGGCCGACAATCGCCCGCGCGCGCTTCGCGGATAACTTGAAATAGTCGGCTACCTCAAATGCCAGGTCGAGCGACGCTGTTCCATCGTCCAAAGTGATGTTGGTCGAAAGCACGCGCGGCTTGGTTTCCACTGGGACCGGGTTCAGATCGTACGCCGGGGCCAGCCTCCAACCCTCTCTTCCCGCGTACAGGAACCCAAGGTTCCGCAGGTGATCGTCCGTATTGGAAATCAGGATGTAGAAGACGATGCGCCGCCACAGTTCTTCCAAATCCGTGTCAATCGCGGCACCGTGTTGCCTAAGGGCGTCAACCACCTCCAGATAACTATGTGTCTCGTTGTCCTTCGCGCCCAGCATGCTCATCGCCGAGAGAAAAGGGGATTCGCCTTTTGTTTAATCGATCAAATCGTTACAATACCAGTACGGATTTTCGGGATATTTTTTCCACGCTCCAGAAAGGAATCTTGATCCCCGCTTTCCGTGCCAGACGTAGGGCCAGGGCCTCCCATAGCACGACATTCATCTCATCCGTTTTATGGGGAAATTTTGCAATCAATAGATCGCCGTTCTTGCTCCGAACTGAAGCCTTCGGCCGCGCCCCTCCAAGCGAAGATCCCGGAGCGAGGAGCAAGCGAATGTCCTCCTCAGTTTCTGCGTCACCCTCAAAGTGTTCCGCGGCCACTAGCAGTCGTGGCAACTTTACCATCGGCGGAATCCGGTCGGCGGCAGTAGGCCACAGGAATGGTCCGCCCTGCTCTCTCGAAAATCGCAGTGCGCCCTGCCGGGCCTCATCGTCAACCATCAATAGATAGTTGATCTCCCGGAGCGTTCGGGCCGTGCGCTTCTCTCGTTTGGCCGCGCGGCCTTCCGCACGCCCCATCAACATGCGTCCCCAGCGATCCGGAGCCGAGTCGCCGATCGCTCCAAACAGTGCCTTCCCTTGCTCGGTATGGAATGAGCCGGGGCCAGGCGACAGCGCGGGCTCAAGCGAGAAGCGGTTCGCCGCCCGAAACCATCCTTCGTCATACTCAAAGGTCAAGATACGCTGGATCATGATGGACGACCATTAATATTGCCCTTCCCTGGCGGCGTTGGAATTGTCGCTGCGACGAGTGCACCTGCTTAGCCAAGATCGCGAGATGACTCCATACTCTCTTCCGTTTTTCTCCATTCTTGATTCTTCACGAAAACCTGGTGCGTCTGCCTTTCGTTCAAGAGCCAACCGCAACGCCCAAGTCACCTAGGTAGGCTTGACTTTTCGCTCCATCCCTTCGGCTAAGGCGTTTTTTCTGTTTTTGTGCCCAATGGCTGCGGTGCGAACGGAATCCATATCGAAAATTCGTTCAATATTTCTGATCGTCCAGCATTTCTGAAAATCCAGCGTCTTCTTCAGGGGTAAGTCCCGCCGATTCAGCGTGTTGGATTGGCCCAGTGATTGCATTTTGTGGGGCGTCAGAGATCCGCACTCGAAAGGGCATTGGAAATTGAAAGGGATCTTGGGAGCGAATGCACGGTTGCGCGCTCCCTTGGACGAACTGAAAAGGAGACCGTATGAATTCCGCTCGCAGCAGTCCGATCGCAGGTCGATTGATTCCGATATTACTTTTGCTGGTGTTTCTTGTTCCGTATGTGTCCGCGCAGCAGGATGAGACGCCAACACAGGCACCAGCGATTGTGCCGAAGACGTCCAGTAAGCCTCGCCCTGAGGGCCGCAAGCATCCCCAGGCATCCGGGACTGACAAGAAGCCGGATGCCAAAGCGGCAGACCCGCGCAGCCACTCAGCTAGCCAAGAAAGTAACCAGGACACGACATCGAAAGCCAATGGACAAAGCCGTTCGCTGGCTGGCCGGCCCGACGATGCAAAGAACCCGCGATCGGCTCAAAGCTCTAAGCCGGGAGATTCCAGGAATCCGCGCCGTGGAAACGGTCCGCGCCCCGCAACACCCGAACGGAACGAAGGGCAAAACGCGGATGCGGTAAGCCCGCGTGATCCTTCCGTGAGCGCGCCTGCAAAACACGGAACAGACACCGGTGCGGAGGATGGCCGTGAATCATCCACAAACAAACCGGGCCGGCGCGGCCCTTCGACTAATTCACAAGTGAGGCCCAGCTCTCCGGACGCCCCCTCGAATGAGCATTCGTCATCGAGCAAGCGACCAGGGCGACGCGGATCCCAGACTAAGGCCGCCGAGCGCCAAGATCAGCCACGAAATGCAGGAGAAAAAAGCGCCTTCAATCACAGTAAGCCGGACAATCCGAAAGGTGGACCGTCGCGCACGACTCGCGCGAATGGCACCGTCGTCGAACGCGACAAAGATGGCCGAATCACAACCGTGACCACATCTCGAGGCACGATCGCGAAAATGGATGACCGCGGCCGAGTGACGTCCATCCGCGACAAAGGCGGAAACACGATTAGCCGAGGGCCCGGCGGTGAGCGGAGAATCGAGACGATACGCTCAGATCGCAGCCGGTTGGTTTCCTTCGGTCATCGCGGCGGCTACGTCGAGCGAACTTTCGATCGCGGTGGCCGTCAATACTTGCGGCGAACCTACGTCGGCGGCGGACGCACCTACGTGCACGTCTATCGCGGCCACTACTATCACGGAGTTCCTTATTACGTTTACGTGCCGCCTTACTACTATGCACCCGCCTATTACGGCTGGATTTACAACCCATGGCCGAGGCCCATTTATTACACGTGGGGTTGGCATGGCGATCCGTGGTACACGCCTTATCGGTATTACTTCGTGCCATATTTCGCGTATCCATACGCTTCGCTTTGGCTGACCGATTACTTGCTCGCGGAAAACCTGCGGCTTTCGTATGAAGCAGCCAATGAGAACTATCGAGCCGGCAAGAACGAGGCCGGGATGATTTTGTCCGCGTTTCATTCCGAGGACCTGACGCAGGGTAACCGCCCGAACGGCGACTCCGTTGTGCTGAAGCCTGAAGTGAAGCAGATGATTGCCGAGGAAGTGAAGTCGGTGATCGCGGAGCAACAGAGAGCGGCGACTTCTTCGTCTCTTTCCTCGCAACCAAGCTCGAGAGAGGACCTCGGCGCTCGATCCGAATCGTCGCGTCTTCGTCGCGTTCTCCGTGCTGCAAGCAACGGTGAACGGCGAAATATGCTCGCTGACTTCGAGCGATGTGGTGAAGCGCGTCGATGACACTCCACGCAGCGACAACACCGTCACCGTGCAGATTCTTGCGAGCAAAACTTCTGATTGTGTGATGGGCTCGGTCGCCCGAGTGCAGGTCAGCGACTTGAACGATATGCAAAATCATCTGCGCGAGCAGGTCGTCGCCGGCATGAGGATTCTGTCGGAAAAGCAAGGCAAGGATGGTCTGCCAACTGCTCCGGCTGCTAACCCGCGCGCGGTTCCAGAGGGGATGGCAGCAGCCGATGCGACGGCTGCTGCGGAGTTGCAGAAGCAACAGCTGGAGGCTGATCAGCTTGAAAAGGAAGTTCAGCAAGAAGAAGCGACCGATCCCGGCGCCGTCAAATAGCCTGCACCTGGAGCCTGGTCAGTCGGGCCGGCAGATAAGCATCGAAGGTCTAACGGAACGGCCCGACTGGTGCCAGGTGGTTCGCCGAGACCCTAGCGTGACCATTGTGGAATATGTCGCCATTCAAAGGACGCTCATAGTATAAAAGTAGCGGCCTCGCCGATGTCCACGTATTGAAATGGAAGCTACCCACGCCGCACCTTCTACCTGGCGCAACCTGACACGCTATGCATTTGCAGTCGCCCTAGTAGCACTAGCGCTACTCTTGTCGCTCGTTCTTGAGGTTAGTTTCGGAAACCCTTTCTGGCTCTTTTTTCCGGTTGCCGTCATCGCCAGCACATGGTTTGGCGGGAAAGGCCCTGGCTGGGTCGCCGTTGGTTTAAGCACGCTGGTGGTCCTGTACTATTTCATTCCACCCGCACGTTCTTGGAATGTGAAACCCCGCGATATCCCTTTTTTCCTCACCTTCGCAGCCTGTCAAGTCGTGGCAAGTTGGTTGATCGCCTGGCGGCAGAAGACGGAAGATTCCCTTCGCCGCGCCCGCGACGAACTTGAGGTAAGAGTCGCCGAACGCACCGCTGAACTTACGAACGCAAACGAAGCCCTTATCAACCAGATAGCCGTGCAGAAACGCACCGAAGAAGCCCTCCAAATAGCGAGAACGGAACTTGCCCGCGTCGCTCGAATCACCACGATAGGCGAATTGACGGCTTCCATCGCCCACGAGGTGAATCAACCGCTTGCTGCGGTTGTAGCCAACGCCGACGCTTGTGTTGCCTGGCTCTCGCACCAAACCCCCAATCTCATGGAAGCGCGCGCGGCCGCTGAGCGCACGACCCACGGCGCGACGCGCGCCTCCGAGGTCATTGTCCGCATTCGTTCGCTCATTAACAAAGCCACGCCGGAGAAAGCACCAGTTCAAATCAATAAAGTCATTCAGGAAACAGCCGCTCTGGCCGATGGCCAAGCGTCACGGAATGGCGTCTCCTTGTTCCTGCAGCTACAGTCTGATTTGCCTGTAGTACTCGGCGATGGAATTCAGCTACAACAAGTGATCCTGAATCTAGTCATGAACGGAATCGAAGCAATGTCAGGTGTAACTGGCCAGCCGCGGCAGTTGGTCGTCCGGTCTCGATCTGAGGGCCTTGATCAGGTTCTTGTTTCTATCCAGGACTGCGGGGTCGGCATACGTCCAGACATAATGCCTCGACTTTTTGAGCCTTTCTTCACGACTCGATCGCAAGGCATGGGAATGGGGCTGGCCATCAGCCGTTCGATCATTGAATCCCATGGCGGCAAGTTGTGGGCGGAATCAACAGGTTCTCAAGGCTCGATCTTTCAATTCACTCTTCCATCTGCGGGCGGGTCTAACTAATGAAGGAACCGGAACCCATTGTTTTTGTCATTGATGACGACCGGATGATTCGCGAAGGCTTGCAAAGCCTCATCAAGTCCGTGGGTCTGCGCGTCGAGACATTTGCTTCCGCGCAGGACTTCCTCGTTGCCAAGCGTCCGGACACGCCAGCCTGCCTGATCCTCGACGTAAGGATGCCGGGCTTAAACGGCCTTGAGCTGCAGCGCAAACTGAGCGAGGCGAACGCTCACATCCCCATCATTTTCATTACCGGTCACGGCGATATTCCCATGTCCGTGCGGGCAATTAAAGAAGGAGCTCAAGAGTTCTTGACGAAGCCGGTTCGGGGGCAGGACTTGCTGGACGCCGTTCAGAAGGCGATTGCCAGCGACCGGGAGCTCCGAAAAGAACGTGCTGAACTAAGTGAAATTCGCTCGCGGTTCGATTCGCTTACGCCCCGCGAAAAAGAAGTGCTGGACCTGGTCGTCACTGGCCTTCTAAACAAACAAATCGCAGATGAACTGGGCGCCAGCGAACTGACCATCAAGACGCATCGCGCCCACGTGATGGAAAAGACTCACGCCGAATCCCTCGCCCACCTGGTCCGCATGGCGGAGAGGCTCAAAGCCGCCCTGCGAAAGTAAGTACCGGTCTCCTCCTAAAGCAGGATAGATTCCGAACCCCGTGAATTGCTAGTCTGTGCTTGCTCGCAGGAGTTTTTCAGCCGGCTGCAGACAGGAAGAATGAAAGTGAACGACGTTCAGCAGAAAACGGGAATCATCGCCATCGTGGATGACGATGCGCCGCTTCGCGAGGCCCTGAGCAGCGTCATGAAGGCCGCGGGCTTCCTGACCGACACTTTCGCCACTGCGGAGGAATTCCTCGATTCCGCCAAGCGGCAGGACACTATTTGTTTGATCCTCGATGTGCGTCTGCCGGGGATGAGCGGCCTCGAACTTCAGAAGCAGCTGGCCGATGCCAACAGCCACCTTCCCATTATTTTCGTCACAGCCCATGGTGATGCGTCGCTTCGTGCTTTGGCGATGAAAGCCGGAGCCGCCGGTTTTCTGAACAAGCCCGTGCGCAGCGACACGTTGCTACGGGAAATTCACGAGGCTCTAAACAAGGCTTGGAACTGAGTAGCGCAACTGATTTCTATTTTTAAGGAGCTAAGACATGGGCACCACATATTCGTTCGGCGCGAACAGCGAAACTATAACGGCGTTTCGCAGCCGGGAGCTAGCGGGCGGGCACTCCATCGCGCCGGATCCGATTGTGGGAGAAAGCGCGCTGCTGAAGTCCGTGCTGCAGGAAGTGAGCCTTGTTGCGCCGACGGACGCCACCGTTCTTATCTTGGGCGAGACCGGTACGGGAAAAGAATTGATCGCCCGGGCCATTCATGCCCGCTCAGACCGTTCGACCCGGCCGTTCATTCGCGTCAACTGCGCGGCGATTCCGTCGTCGCTGATCGCTTCAGAGCTTTTTGGACACGAAAGAGGCGCTTTCACCGGCGCGCTCCAACGGCGTCTAGGCCGTTTTGAATCTGCCGACGGCGGAACGATTTTTTTGGACGAAATTGGCGAGTTGCCCATGGAGACGCAGATCACCCTTCTCCGCGTGCTTCAGGAGCGCGAATTTGAGCGCGTGGGGAGCAGCCATCCGATCTCCGTCGACGTGCGCATCATCGCCGCCACTAACCGCGACCTCCAGGCCGCTGTGGCTGCTGGCACGTTCCGTCAGGATCTGTATTACAGGCTGAATGTGGTCCCCATCAACGTGCCTCCGCTGCGGGATCGTGCCGACGATATCCCCCTTCTCGTCGAGCACCTCGTCGAGAAATTTGCCAGGAAGGCCCGCAAAAAGTTTACAACGATAAAGATGAATACCATCGAACTGCTTCAAGCTCACAATTGGCCGGGGAACATCCGCGAACTGCAGAACGTCATCGAAAGGGCCGTTATTCTGTGCGTGGGCGAAATATTCTCGGTCGAGGAGAGCTGGCTGAAACACGGATCGTCCCGCCCCTCGGGGCTGGCCGCTCCCCTTACCGCAGCGCTTGCCCTCCGCGAAACAGAAGTGATCGAAGCCGCGCTGGCAGAAACCCGAGGGCGCATTTCGGGCCCATCTGGCGCGGCGGCAAAGCTCGGGATTCCCAGGCAAACGCTTGACTCGAAGATCGCTGGGTTGGGAATTGACAAACGCCGTTTCAAATTGGCCAGCTAGACCAATTGAGTTAATAAAGACCAGGAAAAGCTGGCGTCCATTTCTTGTTTGTTCATTCTTGTTTTCTTTCGGCTGTCTCTCTCCTCTCTATTTACTTTGTTCAATTCGATTTGCGCTTCGCTGATTCCGTGCGCTCTGAATTCTTCCGCAAATTTCTTTAAATACTTCTGATCCCTCGGCATTTCTGAGAAAGTCAGCGTTCTCTTTCGCTGTAAGTACTGGAAATTCAGCATTTCCTTTTGGCGGGCCGATTGCTCCTTTTGCAGGCGTGCACATTCAAAGAATGAATGCATATCTAAAAAGGAGGATGTAGTGCGAAAAAACTATCTGATCCAAAAAATGTCGATGCTCTGGACCGTTCTGTTTCTGGGACTGCTTCCCGCGCAAGCGCAAGAGAAGCAGTCCGCGAATCCCGGCCAGGTGCAAATGACAGTCACACTTCGGTTGTTGGGTGACAACAAACGAATGCCCGAAGTAAGCCGAGATGACGTAACCGTTAAGCAGGGCAGCACCCGCTTGCAGGTAACTGGCTGGGCCCCGGCAACCGGTGATCGCGCGGGACTTGATCTGTTTGTTCTGATGGATGACGCTTCCGACCCGGTCCTCGGATCCCAACTCGACGATTTGCGTTCGTTTATAAACGCTCAACCGTCAATCACTTCGGTGGGAGTTGGCTACATGCGAAATGGAACCGTCCAAATCACGCAGAACTTCACAACCGACCACAACCAGGCCGCCAAAGCTCTGCGGCTCCCCATCGCTTCCACCGGTGCCTATGGAAGCCCTTATCTTTCCGTAATGGATCTGATGAAGCGCTGGCCCGCTGGCTCGAACCGCCGGGAAGTGGTGATGGTTACCGACGGCATCGACCGCTTCCGGAGAGAGCCGCACTACCAGGGCTTTGGCTACATCAGCCCCGACGTGGATTCGGCGAGCCGCATGGCGCAGCGCACAGGAACCATCATCCACACCATCTTTGCTCGCGGTGTCGGCCGCTGGGGCAGCAACTTCTGGGAAATTACGAATGGCCAGAATAACATCGCCAAACTGTCCGACGAGACTGGCGGCGAATCCTATTTCCTGGGAACCCAGAACCCGGTGAGCTTCAGGCCGTAACTCGATAGTTTGCAGAAAGCTCTCGACAATCAGTACCTGCTCGAGTTCCGTGCAATCCCGGGCAAGAAGTCGGGGCTGCAGTACGTGAAGTTGACCACCGAAGTTGCGGGCGTAGAACTCGACTCAGCCGACAACGTCTGGGTCGACGCAAAGTAATTCCTCAAAGGCCGGTCCTTGGCGCGGCGGGAAATTCCCCTCGCCAAGGATCGCGGTGATTTCCACGCTGGATCGCGCCCAGGGTTTCTCCTTCCATCAGCGCGACAATGCAACGATTCGAACGTGCCTCCCGCATGTGTTCTTCCGCTCCGTCAATCCTTTCCTCTTCTCTCTCCTTTATCTAATCGGTTCCGTCGAGATGCGCTCACCGTCGAATCACATTCCGCGTTTCTGATGCTTCGGCATTTCTGAAAACTTCGGCGTCCTTTTTCGAGCTAAGTCTCAACGATTCAACACCTGGAATTGGTTGCCGAAATGCTTTTTGTATCGCTGTCACAGGACGGCAACAGAAAACGGCCTGGGCAAGCAATGCGGCAGAGCAGCGCGTCACAAGGCAGTCGCAGGGGATAAGAATTCATGTGGAATGTTCAAAAATCGGAGGGCCGCGAATTGAAAGGTGCGACCCGCATTAGCCTGAGCCCAAACCGCGGACGAGCTGTGTGGATTTGGATCGAGCGCCTGTTGCTGGCATCTGGCCTTCTGCTTCTCGCAATTTACGGTGCAGCCATGTTCGACCGGACGGTCAGGTCGCGAGCTGCACTCGAGAATTTCGCAACCCTGGAGTCCGCTGCCGCTTCGCACAGCCCAAACCCTGCAGAAGATACCGATCCTTCGCCAGAGCCAGATTCGCTCCAGGACTTCGATTCTAGCCAAGTGGATGTTGGTCTCTGGAGCTCCCAGCGAGCAGAGGCCTATCAGCGCGCCATTGCACGCCAGTCGAATGAACCGGTGGCAGTGCTGCGCATCGCGAAAATCCGCTTGGAAGTTGCTGTTTTTGAGGGCACCGACGAGCTGACACTGAACCGTGGAGTAGGAAGAATTCGCGGAACGGCGCACTCGGGAGAATCGGGAAACATCGGGATTGCCGGCCATCGCGACGGTTTTTTTCGGGGGCTGAAGGATGTGGCTGTTGGTGACGCAATCGAGCTGAAGACTCCGACCGGCGCCGGCACCTACGTCATCGATCAAATCCAAATTGTCGCGCCAGAAAACATTGAGGTTTTACGACCGCAGTCTGAGCCTTCTCTGACGCTGGTCACCTGCTATCCATTTTATTTCATCGGTAGCGCGCCGAAGCGCTACATCGTAAAGGCTTCGCTCCTACGGGAGACGAAAAGCGGATCAAATCTGAAACTCGATTCGCAATTCAAAACAGCAGTGGAAATGGAGAGACAATGAACACGCAAAGCAGAATGTCACGTTGGTTCGGCCGGGCGGTTGCGGGTGCCTTCGCATTGGCGATGGCATCTACGGGCGCCTGGGGGCAAGACACAAGCGTCACCACCATTCAGCACGGGGCGCCGTCGTTCGAGACGCAAGTGCGAAATGCGGAAGTAATTTACGTCGAGGGCAACGATCTGGTCCTCAAACTGGAAAATGGCAGAGTCGAGCATCTCGTCGTGCCCGACTCTGACAAATTCACCATCGATGGCCAAGAAGTCACCGTGCACGAACTCCTGCGCGGAACAAAGCTGACGCAAAGCATTACCACCACCACGACGCCTCGCTATGTGAACACGGTACGGACGATTGAGGGCAAGGTTTGGCACGTTAACGCGCCCAGCTCGGTGATCGTGAGGCTGCCGGACAACACCCACCAGATTTACACCGTTCCTAACCACGCCAAGTTCATCGTTAACGGCCACCCGAAGACGGTGTTCGATTTGCGGAAAGGGATGAACATCAAGGCGACCATCGTCACGGACGATACACACACCGTGATCGAACAAAGCAAGGCCGTGACAGGTGAAGCGCCAATTCCTCAGGCACTGCCGCAGGAAGTTGGTGTGCTGCTGTTCTTCCCTGTTGCACAACCCGAGGCACCAACCGCGGCGGAGAAAACGGAACTTGCCTCAACGCTGCCGAGGACCGCTTCGCTCCTGCCTCTCGCAGGCCTTCTCGGTGTACTAGCTGTCGGTCTTTCGATCGGTTTGGGAACAATCCGACAGGCGTTCAAGGGCTGAGGCCGGTCTCTGATGCCTCGCTAACGGCCCGTCCGGCACGAGAGTCCTGCGGGACGGGCCATTTATTAATCGCCAACAAGCACGAAGAGAAGTTGGCGGCTGTAAGTGTCACGAGATTCGTTGTGATCTGGAAATCTAAGCTTGGAGAATGAAATGGAGCCGAATCCGCTTTTGTTTCGCGATCTGACCTACATATTCCTGGCCGCGGTCCTGGGCGGCCTGGTGGCCTGGCGCCTCCGATTGCCGCTGATTCTGGGATTCGTGCTGGGCGGGATCGCGATTAGCCCGTTCACACCGGGGCCACACCTTTCCGACTTGCACACTTTCGAAGTGTTTGCCGAAGTGGGCGTTGTTCTCCTGATGTTTTCGATCGGATTTGAATTCTCTATTTCGGATTTGAAGCGCGTGAAGTGGGTAGCACTGCTGGGCGGGCCGATAGGAATTCTATGGATGCTGGGAATCGCGGTCGGCACAGGAAGGCTCACGGGTTTGGGTGCCAGGGAAGGCCTGGTGATCGGTGCTGCGGTGTCGGTCGCCAGCACGATGGTGCTGGCGCGCCTGCTCAACGACAGCGGACAAATGACGACGACGCACGGCCGCGTGATGATCGGCATCACTCTTGTAGAAGACCTGGCCGTTATCTGCATGACCGTGATGCTTCCGGTGTTCGGTGGGTCGGGAGACGGAAGCCTCTGGAAAGCGGCGTGGACGCTTGGGAAGGCGTTGCTGCTGTTGATCCCGCTGGTTTTCTTGGCCATCAAGGTAATTCCGCGGATTCTGCGGCGCGCGAAGCTGACCTGCAACATGGAACTGTTCCTGCTTGTGGTGATCGCGGTTTGCCTTGGAACGGCAGCTCTGGCGCAAGCCGTTGGATTTTCAGTAGCTCTCGGTGCGTTTCTGGCAGGGCTCTCAATCAGCGGTCTGCAGGATCTTCACGACGCACACACACAGCTAGTACCGCTTCGCGACGCCTTCGTGGCGCTTTTCTTCGTTTCGCTTGGGACTCTGATAGATCCCAAGGTGCTTTTCCATAACTTGCCGCTGCTTGGATGGATGCTCGTGCTCATCGTCATTGGCAAGTTCCTGGTGTGGGCCGCGGTGCTTCGATTGTTCGGCTATTCCTCAAGCACAGCGATTGGTGTAGCTTCGGGCCTGACGCAGATCGGCGAACTGTCGTTCGTGGTAGTGCAAGTGGCGCGATCGGCGGGAATGGTGGGCGAGGGCGTATTCAGCGCCGTGATTGCGGCCTCGTTGATTTCGATTTTTCTGAACGTCTTCATCGTGCGCGGCGCGTTTGCATGGCTGGCTCGGAAGCGTCCGCGCACTGGGCCAATCGAACCTGCAGGTTTGGCGGGTTGCGAAAGGGTGGCATGCCCATGAGCGGGAAAATGGTCAACGGAATAAGGGTCGGGTTCGCGCCTTTATTGTTAGCCTTCGCGGGCATTGCACGGGAAAAAGACGCTAGGACACAAAAAGGGCAAGGTCAGGACCGCGCTGCGGTCATTCGCTGATTTGCGGAAAGAGCCTCGGTGCAAAGTCCTTAAGATCGCGTCGCCAGGTTTGCCACTCGTGGTCGGTTCCGGGCGATTCGTAGAAGATGTGCTGGATGTTCGCGTCAAGCAGCGAAGTGTGCAATCTTTGCAGGCCCGCGCGCATACGCTCGGGTTCAGCTGTGCCGACGCCGACCCACAGCAAATGCACTTTTTTGGCAAAGGCGCCGGGGTCCGCAAATGCGCCGTTGTAATCGGTTTTGGGATCGAGCTTGCGGTCTCCAAGCACGAGCATACCGCCAGCCCCGCTAAACCCTCCGATGTAGGAGAAGAGATCCAGATGATCCAGCGTGATCTGGAAAGTCTGCATCCCTCCCATGGAGAGCCCCGCCATAGCGCGATGATCGCGATCCGAAAGTGTCTTAAAGCTAGAATCGATGTAGGGGATTAGAGCTTGGGTCACATCATCCTCAAACGCGGCGGCCATGTCCTGCATAGCCTTCAGCATTTCCGGTGAACCAAAGGGTTTGCCCGTGAGATCAGGCGCGGGCTGACCCGCGCGCCTGGCGTAGCCATAGGCCATGACGACGATCATGGGCTTGCAAGTGCCGGCGGCAATCAAGTTGTCGAGTATAAAGTTCGCGTGCCCCTGCCTGACCCAACCGGTCTCGTCCTCCCCGGCACCGTGTTGCAGGTAGAGCACGGGATAGCGTGCGCTGTTCTGCGTATCGTACTTCGGAGGCAGGTACACCAGTGCGTGCCGCCAGGAGCCGGTGACCTTAGAGTTGTACCAAACCTCACGAACCTCGCCGTGCGGCAGGTCCTGCGCCGAATAATAGGTGGAACCCGGCTCGGGCACCTCGACGGCACTAGCAGGCCGACCTCCTCCGAAGAAGGCATGCGTGCCGGGATCGCTGACCTCGGCGCCATCGATGTTCAAGTTGTAGTAGTGGAAACCAGGCACCAGCGGAGCGGTGGTGACGGTCCAAAATCCGTCGGGCTGTTTTACCATGTCGACTTTCGGTCCGCTCCAGAAATTCACTTTAACTTTTGTGGCGTCGGGAGCTTTGACACGGATCTGCACTCTTCCCGTGCTGTCAACGCGGGGATATTCCGATCCCCAAACATTGGTCTCCGAGGGTTGATAGTTGCCCGATTCTTGCGCGCAGCAAACGCTAGCGAAAATCAACATCAAGATTCCGAGCCTCTTCATTTCGCCTCCTTCGAGCACGCACATTCGTTTGTGGAAGAGCGCGGAAATTCTTTTCCGCGCATTTTCGAAGCGTCTTACACCTCGAAAGTCAGGACAGCTACTCGCGTGAAAGCGGCTGCACGCCCAACGGCGTTCTCTTGCTCCCGGGTTGTCGACACTCGCGCACAGGGACAGCTACTTGCCTAGGTCGATCTGGGGCAAGGATGCGATCAAAGCTAAAACTCTGGTGCGGCCGGACCTGTCGAGTTTGCGGATCGGCAGCATTGTTTCGAGAATCCGTAGTAGATCTTCCATCGCCCCGCTGAATGTATACTACCCGTTTCATAAACTGAACTCTGAAAGATAATTGCAAAAACTGTTGGATATCAATCCGGTGCAACCTGGCCGAACCTCAGAGAGAACAATAAATGGCCCAAAAACTTGCTTTCAGACATCTCCTAGCAATTCAGTACCGAATCCTGCGCCGATCTCCGTTCCGTCGGACATCCCTGTGTGCGCTTCAAGCGGGATCTCCGCTGGTGCGCTCACTTCTGGCCAGCTTGACTCTGCTCACTGTGGCTGTGGCTGCACCGGTGGCTGCTGCGCAGAAAATGCAGATATCCGTTGACGTTTCGAAGCCCGGCGCGAAGATTGACCGCAATCTCTTCGGCCAATTTGCCGAGCACCTCGGCCACGGTGTTTACGAAGGAATCTGGGTCGGCCCGGACTCCAAAATTCCGAACACGCGCGGGATTCGTAATGATGTCGTCGCTGCGCTAAAAGCGATAAAAGTGCCGAACGTGCGCTGGCCCGGCGGGTGCTTCGCAGACGAATACCACTGGCGCAAAGGTATCGGTCCGCAGCGAACGGTAACGCTCAATCCCAACTGGGGCGGCGTCATCGAGCCGAACACCTTCGGGACAACCGAATTCATGGACTTCCTCGACCAGATTGGCGCAGAGGCATACCTCTCTGTCAACGTGGGTTCAGGCACCCCACAGGAAGCATCGGAATGGCTCGAATACTTAACCACTGCTCAGCCGACGACGCTCGCCAAGGAGCGCGACGCCAACGGGCATCCTGCTCCTTATAAGGTTGCGTTTCTTGGCATCGGCAACGAAAGCTGGGACTGTGGCGGCAACATGACGCCCGACTATTATTTAAGCCAGCTCAAGATCTACAGCCGCTTCGTTCGCAACTTCAATCCAGCCCAACAAGACAAGCAACAGATGCTCAAGATCGCAGTGGGCCCCGGCGGCGGCGAGCCCCGCTGGACAGAGTGGACCGAAGCCGTCATGAAGGCGTATCAGAGCCACACTTGGAGTTGGGATATGCATGGGCTTTCGATGCACTCCTACACCGTCGTGAAATGGCCGCCTTCCTTTGCCTCGGTGGGTTTCGGAGAAACCGAATACGCGCAGATTCTCAAGTCCACGCTGGAGATGAACGATCTTGTCGAAAAGCACTCGGCAATCATGGACAAATATGATCCGGAAAAAAAGGTGGCGCTTGTTGTGGATGAGTGGGGTGGATGGTACGCGCCGCTTCCCGGCAGCCATCCCGGTTTCCTGGCACAGCAAAATAGTTTGCGCGATGCAGTCCTAGCGGCGCTGAATCTCAACATTTTTGCACGGCATGCCGACCGCGTTCGCATGGCCAATATCGCGCAGATGATCAACGTGCTCCAGGCCATGATCCTGACCGACAAAGATAAAATGGTTCTCACGCCTACATACTATGCATACAAAATGTACGTACCGTTCCAGGACGCCACCTTCGCGCCCGTCTCATTTGACGCTGGCACGTACACGCACGGCGATATCACGTTGCCGCGTGTGGATGCCATAGCTGCCAAAGATAAAGCTGGAAAATTATGGCTTGCCATCACTAACGTTGATCCAAATCAGTCCGCTGAAATCGAACTTACGCTGGCCGGTATAAATGCCAAATCCGCCGCAGGAGAAACGCTGTCTGCTCCCAGGGTCGACAGCGTAAACACATTCGACGCGCCAAATGCAGTGGCACCAAAGCCTATTTCCGCAAAAGCGCAAGACGGCAAGCTGCTTCTCGAATTGGCCCCCAAATCGGTAACGGTGGTTGCAGTCAAGCAGTAAAGCTAGATGGCTCTCCCAGACTGGTGCTGCTTCAAGAAAGGGTCACCATGACAAGCGCGACATGGTTCGGAGGAATTTTACTTGCGATTGCGGCTGGACTAGCTCCACGTCTCGCCGCGCAAGTGCAAACAGATGTGCCTCTGGCGGTTGCCGGTGCAAAGCCTGTGGCGGTCGAGCATATCAAAATTCACGGTACGGCTCTGCAAGGCAACTTGGAAGGGGACGCGGTTGATCGCGACGTGTTTGTGTTCCTTCCTCCCAGTTATGCGCAAGATAAGTCTCGACGCTATCCAGTCGTTTACGCCTTGCACGGCTACTCCATCGGCGCCGAGCAATGGACGCATGAAATCCATGTCCCCCAGACTATCGAAGGCGCCTTCGCGCAAGGTGCGAAAGAAATGATCGTAGTCCTGCCCGATTCGAAGACGTTGCACAACGGCTCGATGTATTCGAGTTCCGTGACCACCGGTGATTTCGAGCTGTTCATTGCTCGAGACCTGGTCGCATACATTGATGCGCATTACCATACGATTCCAGAGCGCCAAAGCCGGGGACTCTTCGGCCACTCCATGGGAGGCTACGGCGCTACCCGCATTGGCATGAAGCATTCCGACGTGTTCGGAAGTTTGTACATCATGAGCCCATGCTGCTTATCTCCCCGGCCCGCCGGTTCCCTGAACCCGGAAATCGCGAAGAGCCTTGAGGCTCTGAAAACGCCATCGGACTCTGAAGGCTTGCCGTTTTTTGCGCGTGCCACTTTGGCCTCGGCCGCCGCTTGGTCACCCAACCCGAAGAATCCTCCGCTTTATCTCGACCTGCCCACGAAGGATGGAACGCCACAGCCCGAAGTTTTTGCAAAATGGACAGCAAATGCTCCACTCGCTTTCCTTGATCAGTACATCGGAAGTCTCCGGCGGTATCGTGCGATCTCCATCGATGTAGGTGATCAGGACGGTTTGCGAGTCGATACCGCAAAGCTTCACGAAGTTTTAGATCAATACGGAATCGCGAACAAATTCGAAGTTTATTCCGGCACGCACACAAGCAAAGTGGCCGACCGCTTTCAAAATCATGTGATGCCGTTTTTCAGTCAGAATCTTTGTTTTCAAGCCAACTGCCAATGACTCCTATCCATGTATTGATGAGCGTCGCGCCGTAATCTGATTCTCGCTCTCAAAGCGGTCGGCCCCGTTGGGAGCCGCGGGTGCCAGTAGTGGCTCTACTTCGCTTCTTTGATGATCGCCTCCGCAGCATTCCCCGCCAGCACCCAGCTTGCCGACCCGGCCACCACGGCTTCATCCTCAAACCACAGGAACCCGAAGTCATCGATGCACTCCGGAAAATCCGGCTTGATTATGATATATCCGGGAATCACAGCGCCCGGAATATAGGAATTGTCCGCGCGATTGTTGCTGTAGGTCTTCGTCTTCGAAACCGTTCCCACTCCAGCCACATACGAAGTGCTGGATACCGGGTGAGTCCCAAGAATGTAGTTGACGGCGCGAAGCGTGTATTCGGGACTCACCAGATCCGGAAATGCCTTGTGCAGGAAATACATTCGGATGGCCATTTCCACGACGGCACCCGATCCGCCCCACGTACCGAGACTCGGTGGCACTCCGAACGGGGTGGCGTCGAGCCGCTCATCCAAACCCGCCATATATTTCTTCACGGCTTCACGCATTTGATCCTTCGCGCCGGCGTCCAGGTAAGGTAAAGCCCGCACCGCGGTCCAGCCACGCGAATCCATCTGTTGCGGCGTGATCATCTGCGGGAACAGTTCCTTCAGTCGGGATTTGTAAGGCTCACCGCCATTCGTAGCGATGGTCAATTCCAGCGCCGCCCCCCACTCCAGTCCGGCACTATTTCCTCCACGACCGGACGCGGCCGCGGGAGTTGCTTGTGCTCCGTTCGTGTTCGTCGAAGCACCACCGCTTCTCGCTGCGTTAACACCGCTTTGAGCGCCAGGGACCACGCCCTGCGAGGCGGCCAGCACGCCACCTCCCTGGGCGCCTGCCGGAGCCGCTCCGCCCAAACCGCCGCCCGCCGAATTCTGCGTTGGATTTGCCTTCTCGTCGTTCCAGGCCTTGCCCGCGGTATCCAGGCAGTCTTTTGCAAGTGCATCGTCCCAGCCTTTCAGTGTATCCGCCGCGGCAGCCAGCGCTGCAATGGCGTTCCACTGGAAAAACGAGTTGTTCGTAGTGAAGATCCAGCGATCATCGGGCCTGCCGGAGTAGTCACCCTTCGTTTCATTCGGGCCGAGCTTCGGGTCGTAAGTGCGACCGTCCGTTTTCGAGGCGCCGTCGCCCACCTGGGTGTATTGCCGCAGATCTGGCTCGTGAGTGCCACGGATTGCGTGGCCGATGTTGTGGAACTGCGCCAGGATGAGCAGAGCACCATGCTTCACCTGCTGCACGGTATCCGGCAAGCCATCGGGCCGGTGCATCTCCACTTCACGCGCGACTTCATCCACGGTCAGCTCGTCGTACGTGAGATGGAATTCGCGATACGCCAGCGCCAGGCTCTGAATGACGCTCAGTTGCGCCGGCTCCTCCAAATCGAAATCCCCGGCGTCATACCACCCGCCCACATTCATTCCAGGGATGTGATCGCCGCCTTTGTACTTGCCATCCGTCGCTGTCGCCTGGTTCCAGCCGTCAAATTGCTCCCCAACCACCGGCGCCATGCGCCCATCATCAAGATGCGAAGCGCCATGCCACACCCGGTATCCTTCGCGAACCGCAACGTGATCCATCTGCTCCGCAAGGTGATGGTCCAAGCTGTCCTGCCAGATCTTTGCATAGACGTCCTGGGAAATCGGGAAAGGCGCCGTACGCTGGTCCGCATATTCGATCACATACAAACCGGGCTCCTTCACCGGTGTGAAATCGAATTTCGAATACACGTAGCGCAGCCACGACGTCGCAGGCGTGATCGGACCCTCGAACACTTGTTGGTAAGCTCCGTTTTCCGTCAGGCGCAAAACTCGGGCAATCTTGGGAGCGTTGTATTTTGGGTCGAGTTCGAGCACCGCCACCTTTGAGAAGCCAGGAGCATAACCCACCTGGCTGTGCGCGATCATCGGCGGTCGTGTCCAGTTCGGGATCACGTCGGGACGTATGTGCCACACGATGGCACCTGTAGTTTTTCCCGAAGGGATCAGCGAACGCAACACGAACCAGCCGTTCTGTGCACGGTCGCGCCCATCGAACAACATGAGGTTGGCTGTATCCGATATCACGTTCACTCGGGCCAGCTCGTCGTCCACGCCAAGAGTGATGCTCTTGCCTTCGGCGAACGGCAGTGGCTGCGTGTATCCCTTGGCCTTGTCCCAATCCTCTAGGTAGTACGCCTTTTTCGGCTCATCCGCCAATGGCAAAACCTTCGTCATCGCGTCGTTCGGCGTTCGTGGGAAAATGCCGGCTTTGGTTCCGTCCACCATGTAAGCCTTGCCCATGTAGATCGACGGCAGAAACTCCAAATTGAAGCCCGCTCGCCCCTCCAGTTTCTGCGGTAGCGGCTTATCGAGATTGATGCTGACTTTCACCCCGCCCGGCTCCGCTGCCACTTCCAATGTGTAACTGAAATCGAACGTCGGGAAACTGAGGTCGGCAATCAGCCGGTCGTTCGCCTTGTCCGCGTGGCGGCCCTTAAGCGTTGCCACCAGATCCCACTGCTCTGGCGTCGCCATCAGGCGAACGTCGCCGTTCGTGGCGATGCGCTGGCCGTGCAGAATCATCTCCATGGCCGTATTCTTCTGATCCACAAAGACTGGATGATACGTGCTGTCGTAGAGAAAGACGCTGAAGCCTTGCGTATCCAGGTAATTCTTGTCGGTTACCTTCATGGAAAAATCCGTGCCGGGCAAACCTGAGGCCGAGAGAACCAAGAGGGTACAAACGATTCGCGTAAGCATAATTTGGGATTGATGCTACTCCTTTGCCCCAACATGATATGACATGGAGACCGTCTGTGCGCCCATTGTTCTGCAGGCTACTGCGACCCATGGCAACATTTTGCCTGCGGTAGTTTTCCAAACCGCCCCCAGAATCTGGGGATAGAGTTAGGATCCAATTACGATCTGAAGTCTTCTAGCGAAACACCCCATGAAATG
This sequence comes from Betaproteobacteria bacterium, assembly GCA_903970165.1. GTDB lineage: Bacteria > Acidobacteriota > Terriglobia > Acidiferrales > UBA7541 > Acidiferrum. Next base: position 49,422 of record CAJCHZ010000054.1, on the reverse strand, counting down.
TTGCCGTCAGACCCAAACGGTTCTCGGCCTATCGCATGTTGCGACAGGTCGAACGAAAGGACTGTTTATGACGATTTCAAAATTGGTTTTGATGCTGGTCTGTTTTATAGCGCTTAGGCCGGAGCACAATGAGGCACCTAAAGCGGCGCCCGCGGAAGCGAAGGTGTTACCGGTCCTCTCGAAGGACCTAGCGGATATTCCCGGCAAGGAAGGTCTGATGTTCACCGTAGAGTATCCGCCGGGAGCTTCCGATCCTATACACCGCCACAAAGCGCACGGCTTCATTTATGTGCTTGAGGGGTCCATCGTGATGCAGGTGAAGGGAGGAAAGGAAGTAACCCTAACACCTGGTCAGAGCTTCTACGAGGGCCCCGCCGATGTTCATGTTGTCGGGCGGAACGCTAGCCAAACTAAGGCCGCAAAATTCGTGGTGTTCCTGGTGAAAGACAAAGACGCTCCGATACTGGTGCCCGTGAACTAGATCCATGGCTGTAACAAATCACTAGCGTAAAAACTTGAATATATTTACCAGGCTTATATGTTAAATTGGATTAAATCAGTAGCAAGCGCGCGGAATCCCCATAAACATTGGGTGTTTTGAATAATGGCGGAGAGGGGGGATTGAAGCCTACGTTATTGAGAGGGAGGTGAGGGGTTGGTGAGCGTTGGTATGTCTCTTGTTTTCAATAACAGATTCAGATTTCCCAGAACCAATTGATTTTAGAGGAGCTTATTTGGCCTCAAATCGCGGCAAAGTAGTAGCAAGTAGAGGCAAGGAAATGCCGGCAGGAAGGCAATAGCCCAAGGTCACGGCAGCGGTCCGCGACTATAATCATGAGAGGCAGCATCTTTCTGAAGGGGATCGGACTGAATTCGTGACAGCGAAAAGGGCAGTTTCATTCGACGCCGCATATTCCGAATTTGTGGTGCAAGTCGTGGCCTTGCTCGAGCAGGCTCGGCGGAATTCGGCTCGTTCCGTCAATGCCATCATGACAGCAACCTACTGGGAAATCGGCCGCCGGATTGTAGAACACGAGCAGAAGGGCAAGAAGCGAGCGGAGTACGGAAAAGCCTTGCTGCATCGTCTGGCCGAGGACTTGACCGCACGGTTTGGAAAAGGCTTCTCGGAACGCAACTTGTTGGCAATGCGCGAATTTTATCGGGCTTGGTCAATTCCGCAGACACTGTCTGCGAAATTGACTGGACCGGGAACAAGCGGAGACTCTCTTCGAATTCCGCAGACGCCGTCAGCGGAATCGGAAGGTCCGTCGCAGCCTTCCTCTTTTCCGCTGCCGTGGTCTCACTACGTTCGGCTTCTATCTGTCAGCAACAGGCAAGCCCGCTCGTTCTACGAAACCGAGGCTTTGCGCGGGGGCTGGTCGGTCCGCCAACTGGACAGGCAAATCGCAACCCAATTCTTCGAGCGCACCCAGTTGTCACGCAACAAGGCGGCCATTCTCCGCCAAGGTCACGCGCCTGATCCGACCGACCCGTTGACCCCGGAACAGGAAATTAAGGACCCGCTGGTTCTCGAGTTCCTGGGACTGAAGGACGAATACTCCGAGAACGCGTTGGAAGAGGCTTTGATCCACAGGCTGGAACATTTTCTCCTGGAACTCGGCAGCGACTTCGCCTTCATTGCACGCCAACGGCGCTTACGCATCGGCGACGAGTGGTACCGCATCGACCTGCTGTTCTTTCATCGCCGGCTCCGCTGCCTGGTGGTCATTGATTTGAAGATCGGAAAGTTTACCCACGCCGATGCTGGACAGATGAATCTGTATTTGAACTATGCCCGAGAGCGCTGGACTCTGCCCGGCGAAAATCCACCGCTGGGCTTAATCCTCTGCTCGGAGAAAAACGAGGCCGTGGCCCACTACGCGCTCGGAAACCTTCACAACAAAGTCCTTTCCAGCCAGTCAGGGCAGTCGTGAAGCACTCCGGGTCGTTCCCATAGCGTTCATCGAGATTCGAACCAAGAGAGCGCGGGTTCGCTCCGGCCCACAGCATGAGGGCTTATCCACTTCATGTCCCCCTTGCCGCAGAAGTACCGGAGAGCGCAATCCGCCTGCTCTTGCAACGCGGCCGACAGTTCACGGCGCGACCGCTTCAGTTCGACGAAAGGGCCGAGCGCAGTTCTGATCTTGTTGCTGAATGCAACCGCAAATGGAGAACCCTCCACAAGGATCAGCGCCTCGCTCCAGAAAGAAACGGAATATGTTGGGATTCCATTCCAGCAAAACGTCTGAAAGCGGGACGGACTTCACTTCCGCGCCGTTCTCTACCAACAACTGGATGAAATCCAGTTTGCGCAGAGAAACCGCGTCCGCGAGCGCAGCGTTTTTCGATGATTGGTTCTTCCCTGTCAAGCCATCTAAGAATGTAACCGTAGCTGGTGTTGTCGAGACATTTGAAATGTAACCGAAGGTTTGTTGTTGTTGTGGCTGTGGGAAAGTGGGAATCCCGCGTCCTTTGCGGGATTTCCAAGCGTAGCGGCTTTTCCACAGCCATCGGCCGGCGGCCCTTGTTGCTCTGTTTCTGGCAGCGTTGCCGCCTTCGGGCTCAACCTACTCTGTCGCATCACCTTTCTTGTTCTGCTCATTGAGATCATCGGTTTTGCGAATCTCATGCTGCAGCTTGGTACGTCCAGCATGCGCCGGATCACTCGCCGATAATGATGAATGGGGCCCAAAAGAAGGGGTTCGTCGAGCCGCTCTTGAACACCGCGTACCGTGCTTCTGCCAATGCCGCGTTTTTCTTTTTGTTTTCTAAAATAGCTTTGTAGTATTTTTCCATCAGCAATGCGGTTGACTCGTCGGAGACCTGCCACAAGCTCACGGTCACGCTCTCAGCGCCTGCCGCCAAGAATGCCCTCCCCAAGCTCATAACGCCCTCAGCCCGGCTGATCTTTCCTGATCCGGTATTACACGCCGATAACACGACGGATTCGGATTGTAGTTTGAGGGCAAGGATTTCCGACATAGACAAGAACATATGCGAAGAATCGACACCATCAGCGGACAGGACCAAAGAGGGTTCCTGAACACCGGTATCTACGGCAAGCACCCCATGGGTTGCAAAATGAAGAAAGCGAAATTTGGATAGATCTGTGTCGAGAAGCTTCGCCTTGGTAGCATCCACACCAACGCGCACATCGACCTGTTGGTTCTCCTCTTTAAGCAGGGCGGCAATGTGCTGAACCTCGTCAGCGGTACCCAGAAGCCTTTCAAAGGAATATCCTCTCGAGCGCAGCCGTTCTGGATTGGGTGTGATGACTTGGGCCTGCTCAACCGAACTAAGTTCCTTAGCGGGCGCAGTTTTGTCAGGGCTTAGTTGGAGTTTTACCAGTTCAAATCTCGGATCGGAGGGCGAAGTGATCGGATCGGCCAGACCTAGAAACGACTCCTGCCATTTGGAGCGGAGACGCGCCGTTCGTGCCAAGCGCAGCGAGACGGCAGACGGATAATAGGTTGTCGGAATTTTCAGAAGCGGGAAGTTGCCCTTCGATGCTTGTGGAGAATACATCTCAAAGGGCAACACAAACAGCGCATCATCGGGAATCAGGACCAGTTCGTCGGAGTTTTCGAGAATCGTTCCCGTGTCGTCTGGGAACAGGGCCGCGAACAACTGCTCACAGAGTTTCAGGTCGACGGCCTCGGGATGAGCCGAATTGAGTTCCGCTCGTACTCGTGAAACCTGATCCACGAGCCAAGCACGCTTTATGGGCAGTTCATAAAATCGTTCAAGTTTATTCTCCTTGCCGTCCCGATTTCGAACAATCCAAACGAATGTGGAGTTCTCACTCACCTTGAATTCGACCAAGGTTTCTCCTCGATGGAGGGGAAGATTCGATATGGCGATATCCTCCGGATAAGCAATCGCCGCGTACTGCGGGGAAACCGTTCTGAGTTCTTTGAGAAACAGTTGGATCTGGTTCTGAACTCGCGAAAGGTCGGAGTTCAGATTCGCTATGTTGCTGCGCTCAGATGCTTCGGAAGAATCGGAAGCTTCGCCGAGTTTTGCGGAGATATGCTCGCGCTGCGAATAGAGGAGTTGCTCTCGTTCGCGAACGGAGGGGGGAAGGGAAATGGCCATCTGGCTCTTGAACACTCTGCCCCAACTCTCAGCGAACTGCCTGGCTTTGTTTTTCTCGGCATACTCCAGGGCGCTTGATGCAAAGGCGGAGCGTTCTGCGGGGGAATTCTTGCTCATGGAATAGAGCAGAGAAACGAGCTCGTCGTAGATGAAGTTGTAGTTTTCTGCGATGGACCTTTGGTCCTGTGTCGCCAATCTCCCCTTGATGGTTTCAATCAGTGCAATGAGCTGCCTATACGACGCGAGGGCCTCCGCGGTCTTCCCCTCTGACGCGAGCAGCCGGGAGCCTTGATATTGGAGACGGCCCTTTAAATAGAGGTCCGGTGATCTCTCGACCAATGGGCGAGCCTCGTTGAGAGCAGATCGAGAAGCCTTTAGGTTTCCATCCAGACGCTCAGCCTCGGACAGACTGATCAACGCGTGGGCTTGGCATGCGGGATCCTTTTCCTTCAAACAGTTCTGACCCGCTTCTCTAGCGACCTTTGCAGCCTGCCCATACTTTCCGGTCTGAAGATAGATCTCCATGAGATCGAGATCTAAGGTTTTGCCATAGCCCAATTCTGAGGCTTTCCGATAGCATTCCTGGGCTTTGTCGAAATCCTTAATCGACGACGTGCGATCGGAATAGATGGCCGTTAGGTGAGCCCAGCAGGCGGCTTGGCCCTCTTTGTTTCCGATCTTTTCGAAAAGGGCCAAAGCGGTTTCCGATTCCGCTACGGAGTCTTCCCAGGCGCCCAGGAATCCGACTACACCGGCGAGCGCGAGATGAGAATAGGCGGAATGTTCGGTATCATCCGCCTTCGTGGTAATTTCGGCAGCGTCTCGAAAGGAGGCAAGCCCTTTTTCGTACTGGCCCTGTGAATCGTAGAAGTGTCCCAAGAAATATGCGGCGAAATAGGCAAAGAGGGGGCCGGCGGAATTTGCCACTTTCCGAGCTTCGAGTAATGCGGGCAAGGCCTTCTCTAGATTGTTCAGTTGATAGTAGTCGCTTCCTAAGTTACGGAGAGAGTTCGTTTCGCCCACACTGTTGCCCAATTCATGAAAACGTTTTGCGGCCTCTTCGTGGAATTGAGCCGCTTTGCCGAAATCCTTTTGGGCCTGGTACACATTGCCGAGCCCAAAAGCCGACTGAGCAAGAATGGTTGATTGATTCGAACTCTCCGCAAGTTGCCTTGCCTTTGTGTACTGGTCGATGGCAGCCTTATGCTGCGAGAGTCTGAGGAAATAATCTCCCAGTGCGAGGAGCCCTTGTGCTTCTTCAGTCTTTGCTCCGAGCTCGTGGTACAACTTCAAGGCCGCATTCAAATACTCCAACTGAAGCTTTTTGGCGGTTTCCGAGGAATCTGTACTAAGAACGAAAGAAGCGCGGGCATAGGCTCCGGCGGCTTTGCTTTTATCTCCCGCGGACAGGATCTTGCGGACCGCGGATCCCAGCTGCGAATTTGCTTCGTCATAGAGCTTTGTGCTGGCAAGCGATAGTGCAAGCTCAACGACAAGTTCGGGGTCGTTGGGCGACTTCGAAATGAGTCGTTCAAGAGATTTTTTGGTTCCAGCCAGGTTGCCAGTTTGTGCCTGGACGATGCCGTCGACGGCATCCGCATAAACAATGGTTTGCTCGTTTTGTGTTTTTCCAGCAAAGCTGAGACATTCCGCGCGTTTCGTTTCGGCCAGGGCGTTCTTGTTTTGACGGGCATAAGACAACGCTAGCTCACAGGTACTCTCCACCTTTAGTGCAGTCTGGTCCCCCTGCATGCCATTTAAGAGGTTTTCTGCTTCAAGGGCATAGCGTTCTGCCAACCGAGGATCCGCACCTGGACCGGTGTAGTATCTGGCCAGGGCATTTAGTAAAGGAAGCTTTTCGAGGCCTTGCACTGGGCCTAGATCTTTGAGTATTTCCGCTAGTTCGCGAGGTCCTTCAGGTGTTTGTACGATTTGGAAGGGGAGACTAAGGATGCGCTGCCAGCCTTGTTCGTCGGCGGGCTTGGTGGGCGTTACATCGCGTATGTACAGGATGTAGGTGTAAATCAGCGATTCAGTGAGTTGGCCCTCTTTGTGTTTCTGCTCGACGAATTCCCGGACTCGCAGCTCTTTGATCCGTTGGTCTAGATAGTCGACTTCCTTTTTCTGTGCGGCATCATCTTTCAAGTGCAACGAGACAAAAAACGCCTGATCAATGGCGATGAGCTCCCTTGTGGGTATCGCCAATTTTCTGTAAACGTCGGTCAGGGAGACGTAGGCAAGGTGAACGGCTTTATTGTCGAGTTCTTCATCGAAAGGGCCCGGATGAACCATGGCCGTCGCCGTTTCGAGCGCGCTACGTGCCTTGTCCAATTCTCCCTCCGCTGATAGATACCCGAGAGAGTGATATACGCCCTGAATTCGAGCTGACGAAGATTGAGCCGCTTGGCATACGACGTTATTTCTTCGACGATCGGGAGGGCTTCTTTTCCTCTCCCGACATTCACGAGTAGGACTGCTTCTGAGATTTCAACGCGATCCAGAAACGCATCGCTCCCTTGCTTTCGGTAGAGGTCGGCCGCAGTCCGATAATCGCGGAGGGCGTCTTCGTTTTTTTTCAGTTGGTTCTCGAGATTCGCCACTTTCTCCTTAGCCTCGGATTCTCCGGCCAGTAAGCCGATCCCTTGGCTTGTGGAAAATACCTCGTTCCAGACTTCAATTTCTCTTTCTTTTTGATTCGCGGCCTCAAGAACGTTGGCAAATCCCTCGAGCCAAATGAGCCGTGCGATTGGGAGCTGAAGATAGGACTGCAGACAAGTGCGGATCGCGACATCTGGAATAAATTCCGCGAATTCCATTCGATGAAACATATCCATCTGCCGGAGGGCTTCGTCGGTCTTTCCTTTTTTGACCAACCCAAACGCATAGGCATTTTCGGCTTGAACAAAGGTTAGTGTGTCCTTGGCCGCGACGGCTTTTGTTCTGGCTTCGAGCAAGGTCTGCATGGCCGCGTCTTCGTCGCCGACGAAACCTTGATACGAGCCCTTGTAGTAGAGATGCACAGCCTCGAACTTGTAGCCGTTCAACCTGTCAATATCGAGGGCATGGCCCAGGAGATTTTCCGCGTCGCCATTTTTTCCTTCCGGGAGTTTGAGTTTAGCGAGTTCGCCAAGTGCTCTCGCTTTTCCGTATAGATTGCCGTTCTTCTCCGATAAGGAAAGAGCTTCGGTAAGAAGCCGCGTTGCCGCCTGATGGTCTCCCTTCATTTGCGATTCGGAGGAAAGAGAAATCAAGATATCAGCTCTTAGGACCTGTCGATTGGCAGTAATAGAATCCTCGAGAGCTTTCCGATAAAGCAGGAAGGATTGGTCGGCATTTCCTTGAACGAGAACCGTGGAAGCCAGAGAGGCTTCGAGGAGAGCTTTATCACCTATGAGCCCTCGAGCGTCGGCCATTTCCAAGGCTTTTTCGAGCTTTTCCGTCCATGCAGTGTCGTTTGGCTTACAAGACTGGTTGTCGATGCCGAGTAGGGTCCGGATATCGGGATCGCTGGGCGTCATTTCCGCAGGGATTGTCGGATCGGTCGTGTTTCGGTCCTGCGCCGTGGCCGGCGCGGGAGAAAGGAAAAGCCACGATGCCCACAGGCACGGGAACAAGACTGCGAGAAGTTGGGCGCGTTTTCGCATGGTTGCAGTGCAAATGGCGCTTACTGTTCGAAATAGTCCTGCAAGTACCTATTGTCTAACATGTGTGAGCCGAGAGCTTAAAATCGAAGGAGATATTTTCCTATCCTTCACCTTTCTGGGACGACCACTCTACGCGCAACTGCTGCTCGACCGCTCATGTGCGCGGGACACCTTTGATTTCGTGATAGACGTTCGGAATCGAGCTTCTCCGAAAATGTTCGTACACCTCGAACACGAGCAATCCCAGCAATACAAAGACGAACTGTACAAAATGACTTCCATTTCGATAAGCGAGAAAACTGCAGAAGATGGCCATAACCGGGATCAACAGCACGCTCCAGAGCAGTGCGAATCGAAAGGGCAACGCGTGAAACAACGAGACGAGTACGAATGCCTCGAATAACTCGAGAAGGAAGATCACCCAGCGACTTGGTGGTTTTTCACCGCCGCCCGCCAATTCCGTTTCGACCACGTTTGCCATTATCTCAAGCCCGGTTAGCTGGCCCATCGGGGTCTCATGACGGTCTTGACCCACATAAGATCCTCCGAGAAGGACGATTTTGTCTCGAATCGGACTCGCTTGAGGCCAGCTTCTTGAAAGTTCGATCAGTTTTCTGGCGGAAAAATGGAGACGATGGGAGCCCTCCGGATTCCCGGAGTAACGGATGAGGAGATCCTCGGGGGAGTTTTCCAGCCTTGAGAGCCGAGCGGGGTCGTTCTGGAGGTATGTTGTCGCAATTGCAAAGGGAAGGGAGGGCAGCATTCCGTTTTGGGTGGCTATCGACCTACGGTACCTGCGGGTGACTTTGTCTTCGGCGTCGTCAACCAGAAGAGGAAGCCCAGAGGAGTTGGTGCGGGGGTCGATATCTTTCTGACCTCCGAGAATATCGAGAGGCTCCAGCCGCTCGCCCTCTGTCCCTTCCTGTGGAACTTCCCTGAGTTCTCGCTCCCACACAATCTGAGGGCTCCAGTTCTTGAGCGCGAACTCTGTCGCAAAGCGTTTGTCGGAGGTGTCGATGTCGACTCCGATAACGGACGGCTGGCCTTTGGTGATAGCAGAAATGAGGACGTCGAGTTGGGCTGGGTTAAGAGGACTAATGCTTCCAAAAATATCTCGGTAATCCTCGTCATCGATATTAACGATGACCACGGGACTGTCGGCGGGAACTCGGTTGATGCGAAGCTGGGCGTCCGAAACGACGCGTTCGATACGATGAAGCACACCGGAGTGGCCGAATATCCAGGTCAGCAGGAAGAGTGTCGCGACGACTGGCAGCGCCCGAACCAGGCGTCTTGCGAGACTGACGCGATGAACGGGCAGGGGCTTCGCCGCTTCACCTTCCACGTGGGCGCTGGACGCGTCAATTGTCACTGGGCAGATCCTGAATGGTGCAAGTTCAAATACTCGAGAAATGCGCGTTGATACGCCTGCTTGGTGGCCGGTGTGAGGCTATCGCCCCAACCTTCGGTCCGGCGCACAAATTCCTCATAAGCATCCAGAGAGCTCTGGAATTCGGCGCCGGTAGACAGAAGCACCCACGTGCTTGACATCGCCGAGCCATGATAGACGCGGGCCTCGTAGAGGCCTGAAGCGATACGTTGGAGAGGCAGTATTGCCTTTTCGCCCGGATTCCAGTTGAGGTCACCACGAAAAGACGGCGACGGTTCGTTACCGTGCGTTTCGCGAGAAATGGGGATAAGCTCTACTTCGTAATGGCCCTTTTCCTTTCCCGTGAGTAATGTACGAAAATCAACGGCGCCAGAATCAACTCGAAGAACTGCACCGTTTGTCGAGTCCGCATCAGGGCCGCGTACCCGGTGTAGGGAGTATCGTTCGGGCTTCTCTGCGAAGAGATCGAGAACGGCATTTAGCAAGACCGAGGCACTGTTGGCAGGCTCAGTCGCTTTCGGCAGAGGGTGGATCGGGTCGTAGCAAGAGCCAGATGCGGTACATTCTCGGCAGACCGCTTCTTTACAGCGAATGGTTTTAATCACCTCTCCATGCATGTTTGCAATGACGACGCGGTCTCCGTCGACAGGAGTTCGATTCGCTAAAAGCGATTCTCCAGGAAGCAGTTGTCCCAATTTTACGAAGCCCTGCGACTCTCCGTCGGTCCATTGGCCGCGAATGTCGAGTATGAAGCCAACCTTCTGTTGTGCGAAGGCGAGGGGGCCCGAGAGAAACAGGAAACCTAAACAAAGAATCGCGCAGCGGGACCATTCTCTCGCCATGATGAGCCGACGATGCTTTCGATCTAGATGTAGTGCCACCTGAACTAGCTCCTCTCACCGGGTCAAAACGGGGACCACTCCAACCTAGTTTGTTCCACCTGGCATAATCAAATCCGGGCCGATTCCCGAAGACGATATAGAGACTGATTTTCCGGACGAGGGCTTGAACGTCCATTTGGAGAAACCGCCGAATCCGTTCGGCTTCGAACCAAAAAGGACATCTCCGTCAGAGCTTTCGGCAAATTGCTCGAGCGGGACACCCTTAGGATCGCGAACTGTATAGGAGATCAGATTCGAATAAACGATCTTCACTACTGACAGCCCTTCCCCGGTATGGGCAGAATAGATCTCTCCTCTCTCAGAAGGGGGCGCGGTGTCAGATCCTCGCGTTTTACTCGCCAGAGCCTTGCTCACAAATTCTTTGATCACGTCGATGGCAACGGCGTAATTCAGGTTTTGGCCCTCTTCGCTCATGGCGACGAGGCCCAGCATCTTCGCGTCATTGTCGAGCACCGGACCCCCTGAGTTACCCGGGTTGATTGCGGTTTGCATTTGCAACACTCTCGCAGTGTGTTTTGACCCGTCCGCGTATTGCCAGTCATAGTTGCTCCGGACTTGGCTAACTACGCCCGTGCTATATGACCAGAGTTGACCATGAGGATGGCCAATAATGTGAATATCTTCGGCGACTTGGATGGACGAGAGGTCGCCGAGGCTGACTCCAACCAAACCGGGAGGAGGCTTAATAATCCTGAGTAAAGCCAAATCGGCCTGTTCACTTTCCGAAACGAGCCTCACTCCATAGGCGCTATTTTTGTCGGGCTCCGTGCCTAGCGTTGGTTTCAGGAAGATGATTCCCGTCTCAAATCCATGGATCACATGCCAGTTTGTCAAAACGTCGCCCGAGGAATCGATAATGACGCCCGTACCAAGACCTGATTCTGTGATTTTGTCGTCTTTGAAATTTGCGGTCACCACCATGACAACGCTCGGCGAGGCTTTCTTGAATACAGAAATGCCCGTTTCGCCTCGCGTCCGGATGGGCTCATGGAATCGTGGAAGAATTTCGACGCTTTTCGAATACGTTCTAGAAGCGTTTAGCAATTCCCACAACTCCGAATAACTGAGGACCGCACTTGCGCCGTTGCTTGTACTCTTAATGTAGGACAGCGACTTGACGGTTTGCTGCGACGGTAGGGAATCGGTGCCCTGCCGAGTTCCAGCCTCTAGCGCGAAGACCGTTGAGAAAACCAGCAGCGAGGTGAGCGCAAGGTTCAACCGCTTCATTGTGCTGCTCATGAGCCTCCTCATTTCCGCGTCCGAGCAACTTATCTTAACTACCAACTATCGAGAATCCGTTGTCCCCGCAAGCGGGCCCACCGGCAACGCCTAGGAGGCGGGATTCAGGATTAGAACGTTGACAAGGATAATTCTTGCGTAGAAATGAAGGAAGTGTCTCGTTAAGACTGCTCCGTACACGGAATGGTAATTATGGTCTTGCCGCTACCCCATTTTCCGAAGATTCCTATTCGAGCGGACCAGTCAGCCGGAGTAGCGAGGATTACTCGACGACCTCTGCTGCAAAAACGCCATCGGTCAAGGTCGTTGACCTGACCGGGGTTTTTTGTACCAGCGGGAGTGAGAGAGAATTCACTCTGGAGGGAAGCTGGTATGCCGATGAAGAAATACAAGCCGGAGCAGATTGTGACACTGCTGCGGCAGGTTGAAGTAGAACTGGCCAACGGGAAAACCACTCCACAAGCCTGCAAAGAAGCCGAGATCACCGCACAGACTTACTACCGCTGGCGGAAGGAATTCGGCGGATTAAAACTCGATCAAGCCAAACGTCTCAAGGAGCTGGAGCGAGAGAACGCCAAGCTGAAGCGGCTAGTGGCGGAACTGTCTCTGGAGAAGCAAATTCTAAAGGATGTGGCAGAGGGCAACTTCTAAGCCCCGAGCGACGCAGGGGCGCCGTGGAACATGCGCGCAGAAAGTATGGTGTAAGCGAGCGGCAGGCCTGCCGGATGTTGCAGCAGTGGCGCGGAACGCAACGCTATCTGCCGATGCAGCGAACGGACGAAGAGGCGCTTACGGAATTGGTCATCGAGTTGGCCAGCGAGTATGGACGTTACGGTTACCGGCGGATCACGGCGCTGTTGCAGGCCCGAGGCTGGGCAGTAGGCAAGGACCGTGTGCAGCGCATTTGGCGGCGTGAAGGGTTGAAAGTGCCGCAGAAACAAAGGGCGCGAGGCAGGTTGTGGCTGAACGACGGGTCGTGCGTGCGGCTGCGACCGGAGCGAGCGAATCATGTATGGAGCTACGACTTCGTGAGGGCGATGACACACGATGGAAGGACACTGCGGATGTTGACGCTGATCGATGAATACACGCGGGAGTGTTTGGCGATTCGTGTGGCGAGACGGCTGGGAAGATACGAAGTGATCGAAGCACTGGCGGACGTGATGCTGCAACGAGGAGTCCCGGAACACATTCGCTCGGACAATGGCCCGGAGTTCGTGGCGGAAGAACTACGGAAGTGGCTGGCAACGGTGGGGACGGGGACGTTGTACATAGAGCCGGGAAGCCCCTGGGAGAACGGCTACTGCGAGAGCTTCAATGGAAAGTTGCGAGACGAGTGCTTGAACGGAGAGATTTTCTATTCATTGAGGGAGGCACAGGTGGTGATCGAGAAATGGCGGGTGGTGTACAACACGCTGCGGCCGCACTCTGCGCTGGGCTACAGGCCACCGGCGCCGGCGGCCTGTAGCCCCCTAGCGCCACTCAATCCGGTTTCGCAGCCTATGGCTGTGATGTAGACTCTCTCACTGCAACTGGTACAAAAACTCGGGCTGGTCAGCCGGGCACCATTCCAGCGGATCTGCCGATCGGCACCGCATCAGTCTTTGCATTCCTGGGTGGGTCGAATTAACAGGCTCTCCTGAACTAGATAGCGTTGCGACCGAGTCGCGCTTGCTGGCTCGGCTCGGTCGCTGCTGCTCCGCAGCCGAGTTTACCGAGTTTCGAGATTCCTCGAGCTTCCGAGTCTCGAGAAAAAGACAGCGAAGGGGGCGGGGCCGGTGGGGAGGCGGATAAGCAACGATTGAGCCCGCGACGCCCACCGTTTCCTGCGTGGCGGAGTTAGCAATTCCGACGAGGTCATCCTCACGGCCCTGCACGTTTACGGTGATGCTCACGGAACTCACCGCCAGAGAGATGCGCGGCGGGGGCGCGGCCCCAGCGGCTGCTATGATGACCGGGATTTCCTCGGTTTCTAAACCGGGAGTGGATACCACGAGTCGATAAATACTTGCCGAGACTCCAGAAATAAGGAAGGCGCCGTTCGCGTCCGACTGTGTCGTTCGTTGTACAGTGCTATGGTGTTCCCACTACAGACACGTGGGCGTCGCAGAGAATTCAATATTTCGGCAATGGCACATAGCTCGGCTTCCCGGGCTCAGGTGGCGGACCGAACGCCTATTTCGCCGGACCAATCGCTTTTGATACTGAATCTTGGGGCGAACCCTCGGGAGACCCGGAGGTCCAAAACGCCTCGAGGGTCGACTTTGAAATCATCTGGTGTGGCAACCCCAGCTGCACGGGCCTTCCAGACACGAATCAGGACGTCCCGTTCAACATTCGCGCGAATGACCTGCCGCATAACGTAATCACCTTGAACAGTCAGCAGATAGCGACGATCAAATCAAGTGCCCTGAGCGCGCTACAAACCGCTTGCGCGCCTTAAACACTGGAATTTAGCGGTTTTTCTTCGGCTTTCTTCGATAGCGGGGCAACAATCCCATCAACTCCACCAAAATTCATTTTTTGGATCCTTGTAAATTCTCCGCTTATCATTTCTGTCCGAACGGCATTGCCTGTAAGCTAACCATGGTAGTTTTGAGCCGTCACTTTTTAAATGCCTGATTCAGCTTGTTTCCTGGGGGACCTATGCGCCGACTTCTGCTTCCATTTTTCAGTGTCGCCCTTATCGCGGTGTGCGTTGCTTCGACGGCAACCGCGCAGAGCGGAAACCGCGTGAAATTTGCGGCGGAAGTGCCCTTGCTCGATTGCGATGGCATGCCGTGCATTGAAGCGAAGATTGGAAGCGGGCCAGCTTTGAAGATGGGGATTGATACTGGGAACGTGGATTCCGTGCTCGATGCGCCGTTTGCTGAAGCGGCTGGTTTGAAGTCCACCACGCCGCTGCCGGCGGGCGCACCTCCAGGGATGTTTCGGACGGAGATTCCGATGGTGAGTGTCGGGAACGTGAAACTGATCGGCGTGCGAGCTTTGGCGATCGTGCTGGGAGACATGATTTCGCAGAACCAGATGCCGCATGTGGACGGCACACTGGCATACACGGCGTTCAAGGACCGCATCCTGCAGATTGATTTTGTCGCGCATAAGGTGCGGATTTCGGAGTTGCTTACAGCGTCGGCGGGATGCAGCGGGGCCTGCGACAAATTTTCCCTGATCAAGTTTGGGAAGGATGGCCCGCCCATTGTGGTGGCCAACGGGTTTGAAATTAACGGAAAGAAAGTGACCGCGCAGGTGGACACGATGTACAGCGGGTCTTTGCTCGTTTATACGGCGTCGATCGAAAAGCTGGGGCTTGGCGAAGCAGCGAAGACGGATAAGTCGAGGGATTTTCCGTTTACGGATGGCGGCGTGAAGATGAAGGAGGCGCCCGCGGAGAAGGAAAGTTTTCGCGGTTTGACATTGAGCGGGCCCGCGCCGCTGGTCTACTTCCCTACTCCCGACGTGCATGAGCCGGATGGGTTGTTTGATGCGACCGTGGGGCTGGATTTGTTTTACAACGCGGTCTTGACGCTGAACTTTCGCGATATGACGATTTCTTTAGAAAAGCAACAGGCTTCCTCTGCACAAGATTAGCGCCACAAGTTAACTTCACTTCGCGTTCGCGAGGGAATTCGCCGGACGATGTCACTTAGGCTGATTCGCGCAGGTGGGCGAGGAACGCGCGATGCGCCCGTGTGAGGGAGCGGCCGCGGAGTACGACGACTCCTATGGTGCGCGTGGAAGAGGGATCGTCGATGCGCACGTAACGACAACGCGATTTTTTCTCGATGGCCATTTCCGGGACGATGGAAACGCCCATGCCCGCGCCGACCATGCTGAGCAAGCTGCTGAACTGGCCGCTTTCGAAAATAATTTGCGGATGGAGGCGGGCGCGATCGCAGGCCGCCACGGCGGTATCTCGAAAACAGTGGCCGTCACGCAAAAGAAGGAAAGGTTCGGCGCGAAGGTCCTTGAGAGAAAGCGAGCGATGCTTTGCCAACTTGTGTCCCGCGGGAAGTGCCGCGAAAAGAGGTTCGTTGAGCAGGGGAAATGTCTCGAACTCGTGGCCGCGAATGGGAAGAGCGAGGATGGCGAGATCGATTTTCCCAGCGCGGAGTTGATCGAGGAGCATGGGAGTGATGTCCTCGACGACGGTGAGGCGCACTTGAGGAAACTTGCGCGAGAAAGCCATGAGGTGCTGCGGAAGAAGATAAGGCGCCACGGTAGGAATAACACCGATGGTCACGGAGCCACCAAAAGAGTCTTTTTGTTCGGTAACATCACCGCGGGCGGCTTCCAGCTCGCGTAGGACGGCGCGGGCGCGCGGCAGGAATGTTTGTCCGAGTTCGGTGAGGCGCACGGAACGGCCGAGGCGGTCGAAGAGGCGGGCGCCGAGTTCGTCTTCCAGCTTCATGATTTGCTGCGAAAGGGACGGCTGCGAAACGTGAGACTGCTCGGCAGCCCGGCTGAAAGAGCCCGTTTCGGCGACAGCGCAAAAATAGCGAAGCTGGTGGAGTTCCATGAGGTCGGGTCCCGTTTGCGGCATGCTCGCAGGCTCGGGCAAAAACTATTGCCGGAACTTTGTGACGCAGCGCCACAAATTGCTATAGGCTCTGCCTATCTATCGTATCCGAACTATATATTGGAAGTATAGCCGCAGCACGCCTAGTCTCTAATGGCGCTGCAGGGCTCTCGCACTTGGGCCATTGCCTGCAGGCAAACTGAGGAGGATGGAAACTTGTCAACCGAAAGCAAATGCCCGGTAATGCACGGCGCACTGAAACATACGGCGGCTGGGACCACAACGAATGCAAACTGGTGGCCGAATCAACTGAACCTCAAGATCCTGCACCAACACTCTTCTCTGTCCGACCCTATGGCCAAGGAGTTCAATTACGCTGAGGAATTCAACAGCCTCGACCTTGATGGCGTTATCAAGGACCTTCATGCCCTGATGACCGACTCGCAGGATTGGTGGCCAGCCGACTTTGGGCACTATGGCGGGCTGTTCATTCGTATGGCGTGGCATAGCGCCGGCACGTATCGCACCGGCGACGGCCGCGGCGGTGCTGGCGCTGGCCAGCAGCGTTTTGCGCCGCTGAATAGCTGGCCGGACAACGTGAACCTGGACAAGGCGCGCCGGCTGCTGTGGCCGATTAAACAGAAGTATGGACGAAAAATATCCTGGGCCGACCTCATGATTCTCGCGGGCAACGTCGCACTCGAATCCATGGGCTTCAAAACGTTCGGTTTTGGCGGCGGGCGCGAGGATGTGTGGGAACCCGAAGAGGTCGTCTACTGGGGCCCCGAAAGCAAGTGGCTGGGGGATGAGCGTTACACCGGAGACCGTGAACTTCAGGCTCCGCTGGCAGCCGTGCAAATGGGGCTGATCTACGTGAACCCAGAAGGGCCAAACGGCAAACCGGATCCAATCGCCGCGGCGCGAGATATTCGAGAGACGTTCGCCCGCATGGCCATGAATGACGAGGAGACCGTCGCGCTGATTGCCGGCGGGCACTCGTTCGGCAAAACCCACGGCGCTGGCGATACGACGTTGGTAGGCTTGGAACCGGAAGGCGCCGGCGTCGAAGAGCAGGGCCTTGGCTGGAGGAACAAGTTCGAAACGGGCGTTGGACGCCACGCAACCGGCAGCGGCCTGGAAGTCACTTGGACAACAACCCCGACGAAATGGAGCAACAATTTCTTCGAGAACCTGTTCGGCTACGAGTGGGAACTGACCAAGAGCCCTGCGGGCGCGCATCAATGGAAACCGAAGAATGGAGCTGGCGCAGGTACGGTGCCGGATGCGCACGATCCGTCAAAGCGTCACGCGCCAGCCATGCTGACCACCGACCTCTCTTTGCGATTCGACCCTGTTTACGAAAAGATCTCGCGCCGGTTCCACGAGCATCCTGATCAGTTCGCAGACGCGTTTGCTCGAGCTTGGTTCAAACTGACGCACCGCGACATGGGACCCATCGTGCGTTATCTCGGCCCGCTTGTTCCGAAGGAGACGTTGATTTGGCAAGACCCGATCCCCGCTGTGAATCATGCATTGATTGGGGAGCAAGACGCTGCCGCGCTGAAAGCGAAAATCCTGGCATCAGGGCTGACCGTTTCTGAATTGGTCTCGACGGCGTGGGCGTCAGCGTCGACCTTCCGAGGCTCCGATAAACGCGGCGGAGCGAACGGTGCACGCATTCGGCTCGAGCCGCAGAAAGACTGGGCCGTCAACCAGCCGGCGGAGCTTGCAAAGGTACTGCAGAAGCTGGAAGCGATCCAGAAAGAGTTCAACGCTTCACAGACAAGCGGTAAGAAGGTTTCGCTGGCGGACCTGATCGTCATTGCGGGCGATGCTGCAATCGAGAAAGCTGCAAAGGCCGCCGGCTACGACGTGAACGTTCCCTTCACTCCAGGTCGCATGGACGCGTCGCAGGAGCAGACCGACACCCACTCTTTCGCTCCGCTCGAACCGACGGCCGATGGATTCCGCAACTATCTCCGCGGCAAGCAGAGCCTATCGGCTGAAGAGTTGCTGGTGGATCGGGCGCAACTGCTTACACTTACCGCGCCTGAGATGACCGTTCTCATCGGTGGCTTGCGCGTCCTCGGAGCAAATACCGGAAACTCCACCCACGGCGTCTTCACCAAACGTCCCGAGACGCTGACGAATGATTTCTTCGTCAACCTGCTGGACATGAATACAGCGTGGCAGCCAGCCGCAGGAACAGAAGGCTTGTATGAGGGTCGCGACCGCAAGACGAACGAGCTCAAATGGACCGGGACTCGCGTCGACCTCATCTTCGGCTCGCACTCACAGCTTCGGGCAATTGCGGAAGTGTATGGATGCGCGGACGCGAAGGACTCGTTTGTGAAGGACTTCGTGGCCGCGTGGGACAAGGTGATGAACCTCGATCGCTTTGACCTTGGCACCGCCATCATCCCCAAAAAACAATCCATCGCGGCGGACTGATCAAAATACAGATCCTTGCCGTTCGAGGTGCTTGCCGTTCGGAGGGACACAACTCGTTTGTGTTCCTCCGATACACAATCGGGGCAAGTTCCCCCCCATAATATTCCTAAAAGTTTGCTTATTGAGCGGAGCGCGAGAGCAATACCACGTCGCTTGTGACAGCGCCGCGCGAGAGCGCGAGTTTTGTTCCGTCGGGGGACCACGCGAAAGAAAAGATACTTCCAGCAGCGAAATGAGTGAGCTGTGCCGGTGGTTTCCCATCCATTGGAAATGTCCACAAATTGGGTGCGCCGGAACGCGAGTCCACAAAAGCAAGCGCAAGCCCTGCCGGAGTCCAGCGCCCTTCTCGAATCGCCGAAAACGACGGCCCGGCGTCCATGTAGGTGATGGGAACGCTGCCATCGAGCGTCAGAAACCCATCGCGGCGCTTGTCCCCCGATTTTGAGTCAACGAACGCGAACAACAGGTGTTTTCCGTCGGGAGTAAGCCGCGCACCGACGACGCGCTGCGGCGTAAGCGGCGTGGACTTGCCGCTATCCAAAGAGAACTTGCATAGATTCCCATCGTCACATTGCTCTTCAGCCACATAAACAAGCCACCTGCCATCCCGCGGACATTGAGGATAGACTTCACCTAATCCGTTGGTCAGTTGCGTGCTGCTTCCGGAATCGAAATCCAGCTTCCAGAGATGAGACACTCCGGCGGGCGAGGAGATATAGACAACACTGCGGCCCGAGTCACAGACAACGGGCGCGCTATGATAGTTGGGCGCTCCTGCGATGACTTGCGAATTTCCATCGGCCAGCGAAGCAACCGAGAGGTCCCAGTTCCCAGAATCGCTCGAAGTGTAGACAATTTTCTCCGGAGAAATAAAATCCATTCCTCGCAAACCATCGCTGCGCCCGTGCGTAAGCTGTTTCTGGTCATCCGGGTTTTTTGTTGAAGCGATCCAGATCGTCGCGGCAGTATCCTTCTGAAGAGCGAGAAGTGTCCGCGAGTCCGCCGAAAGGCTCAAGGCGGAGTAATCTTCGAGATCATTGGTGACACGCTGTGGCTCACCCTGGGGATAAGGCACGTACCAGATCTGTGTCGGCGCCCCACCCTGATCCTGGCCGACAATCACCAACCCCTTCCCATCCGGAGTCCACGTCATGTCCTTCATGTTGCGCCAATGAACTGGGAACTCAGCGGTCTTGTGAGTCTTGAGATTCAGGGCCTCCATGTGAACTCTCTGCCCTTTGGGATCCTCGTCTACAAACTTCTGATAGACGATGACCTGGCCATCCGGCGACCACGTCGGAAAGAAGCGCGGCGCGGAATCACGGTTGACGAGGGTCTCTCCCGAGCCGTCGCTATGCGCAATAAGTAAGCTCTCGTCATACGTCTTCGTATAATCCACGCGCAGGAAGGTAATTTGCGAGCCGTCTGGAGAGAAAGTAAAGCTGCCAAAAACGTGATCAGAAATTTTGCGCACAGTGCCGCCAAGAAGAGCGACCTGATTTAGCTGCTCACCAGCATTTTTTCTGGATTCGCTCGTGAAATAAATGAAATTCTCGTCGGGAGAAAACCGCATGTTTCCTACGAGAAGGCCCGGCTCCAGGGAAACGAGCTTTTGCAGGCTATTCGTGGCCACCTGCCGCACCCAGATACTCTCGGAGTCGGCATCGCGAAGCGCGTAGGCAACGTAACGGGCATCCGGCGAAAGCGCCGCACCCATGACATTCCCCGTGGTGGTTAAACGCGAGATGTGTGCGTTGGCAACCAGCGGAATATGATCCAGGCTCGAAGAGCGAAGCGCAAAGCGCCATACGATGAACGCGACGGCCGCAAGAACCAGAGCGAGGCTGAAGCCTGCGAGCGCGACCATAGCGTGCGATCGACTCTGGCCTGCCGCAGCGACCCCTGCCGCAGCCGCAGAAGACGAAGCCGTCGCGACCCGCCCGGAGCCGGAGTCGCGGCGCAGCCTTTTCAGGTCTGCCAGCAACTCGCCGGCGGATTGGTATCGCAAATCGCGATCTTTCTCCAAAGCTTTGGTAATGATTCGCTCCAGCTCGGGCGGCGTATCGGGATTCAAGCGCACGGGATCAACGGGCAACTGATGCAAAATCGCATCGTAAATTGCCGCGGTGGAATCTCCGCGGAACGGCAACGTTCCCGTGGCCATCTCATAAAGAACCACGCCGAACGAAAAGAGATCGGTGCGCGCATCCAGCGGTTTGCCGAGAACTTGTTCCGGAGACATGTAGGCCACCGTGCCGACGGCTGTCCCAGGGCTCGTCAAATGCTCTTCGGAGATCGTTTTCGTCGGCAGCGGCGATCGCGTTACGGTGTCCTCGCCGGCGGCCGTGACTCCCGTTACCTTGGCCAAACCAAAATCGAGGATCTTGGCCTGGCCTCGATTCGTCACGAAAAGATTGGACGGTTTGATGTCGCGGTGGATGATGCCCTTCTGATGTGCGGCGTCGAGTGCATCGGCCATCTGGATCGCCAGCTCGACGAGCTTCTCGAATCGGACCGGGCGCCCATTAATCTCATGCTTGAGTGTGTGCCCCTCTAAAAGCTCCATCACGATAAAGGGCCGGCCATCCTGCTGATTGATTTCGTGGATGGTACAAATGTTCGGATGATTGAGCGCTGAAGCGGAACGGGCTTCGCGCTGAAACCGCTCCAACGCTTGCGCATTCTGCGTCAGGTCTTGCGGAAGAAATTTCAGCGCAACGTGGCGGCCAAGGTTGATATCTTCCGCTTCGTAGACTACGCCCATTCCTCCCCCTCCGAGAGTGCGGAGGATTCGGTAATGGGAAACAACGCTGCCAATCATGGACGGAAATTCAGGCAATTTCATTCCAAACGGGAGTAGTAGGAACTACCACACCGGTAATAGCATTTGTTTGCTTCTGAAACGATGCGCTGGGAAGAAAGTATTGTCTGCCAAGGCTGTCAAGTCAACCGCAGCGGAACGTCCCGAGCCCAATCGACAAGTAACCACTGTATGCATTGGACTCAACATTGTGTTTTGTGGCCCGCCGGAAACCAGCTTGTCTTGGGAATCGTCTAGAATGGCAAGTCTATGGCAAAACTTACTTTTCTTGGCGCGGCTGGCACGGTCACAGGGTCAAAATATCTTGTGGAGGCGGCCGGCAAGAAGCTGCTTCTTGACTGTGGCATCTTTCAGGGCTCGCCGGAGCTCAGCGACAGGAATTACAAGCCGCTGCCGGTTGACCCAAAAACGTTCGATTACGTTGTTCTGACTCACGCGCACCTCGACCACACCGGCTGGCTGCCTGTGCTGGTCAAAGACGGCTACCACGGCCCGATCTTTGCGAATCCCGCGACAATCGATTTGACCGCGCTCTTGTTAAAGGATTCTGCCCACCTGCAGGAAGAAGACACGCTTCACGCCAGGAAAGGCAAGTACAGCCGTCACGCCAATCCCGAGTCGCTCTATACATCTGCAGACATCGATCCGGTGCTGAAATTGATGAAGCCGATGCCACGCAGCGGCGGCTTCGACGTCAGCCCTGAATTTCACTTCACGTCCTACGATGCGGGCCACATTCTCGGCGCTTCCAGCCTGGAACTGATCATCACCGAGAACGGAAAGAAGACCGTGGTGGTGTTCTCCGGGGACATCGGGCGCTATGACGAGCCGATTTTGAAAGATCCCATCACGCCACCATCCAAAGCGGACGTGCTTCTTTGCGAGTCCACCTATGGCGACCGCGAGCACGCTGCCGGAGACCCCGCGGAGTTGCTGGCTACAATCGTCAATCGTGTAGTGAAGCGCGGCGGTTCAATCGTGATTCCGGCGTTTGCCATCGGGCGAACGCAGATGTTCATGTACTACCTGCGGCAACTCGAAGATCAGCAGCGAATCCCGCGCGTTCCTGTTTACGTGGACAGTCCCATGGCGTTAAGCGCCACGGATTTGTATTTGAAATACAAGGAAGATCTCGACCTGGAGTTTCTGCGCGAGGACAGCGGCGGCAAGGGCGATCCGTTGAACGTGCACGAATTTCATCTGACGCGGTCGGTTGAAGAATCGAAGTCCATCAACAACGTCAAGACGCCATGCATCATCGTTTCTGCGAGTGGCATGGTCTCTGGCGGACGTGTTCTGCATCATTTGGCGCAACGTCTCTCGGACGCGCGCAATGCCGTCATCCTTGGAGGGTTCCAGGCACAGGGAACGCGTGGGCGCGCTCTGCAGGATGGGGCCAAGACGCTGAGCCTTTTCGGACAGCAGGTGCCGGTTTGCGCCGAAATTGTAGACATGGGCCAGTTCTCCGCACACGCCGGTAAAAGCGAACTATTGCGCTGGCTTGCGGGGCTGCCCACAGCTCCGGGCCAGACCTATCTCACTCACGGCGAACCGGAAGCAGCGCAGGCCTTGCAGGCGGCCATGCAAGAGAAGTTTCAGTGGAAGGTGGCCGTCGCACGCTATTTGGATACGGTGCCTCTCGGGTAGCCACGAACGTATCGCACAGCTTATTGCAAATATCGTATTTCGATAGTGTGCGGAATCGCTTCAGTTGACCGGTTATGGGAAAGCAGCACTTTTGTTGCTTCAATGAATCTTTTTTTCACGACTCAGGAAACTTATTTCGCTCTGCCCTCGTCTATACAGGCAAGACCACTCGCGGGGTAGGGGGCTAACCACCACAGGGCAACCGACCGTCAGCACCCTACCCCATTCTTGTTTTTGCTGAGCTTTTGGCGGGTTAACTTACTCGAACATTACGTGCCGTATAGGCGCGGCCACGCTGTGTTTTTGCATGCTTCCGAGCTTCCACCGCGAAGAACTTTCACGGTGTAACGGTTACCGTCAAACTCGGGAGAGTTTCCGCTGTGTATCCTGGAGCGTTTTGCGTAATGAGCGGATTGTAAGTGTAAAGCGCGATCCCGAGAACATTGCCGGCTTGAAGCGCCGCAGAGATATTTCCAGAACAATTGCTCCCGCCAAGACTAATCGTGCAACTGCCGAGGATTTGGACCGAGCTTCCGCCAATTAAGTCGATCGTCAAAGCACTATCTGCGGAGGTGCTGCCTGATACGGTCCGGGCAGCGAGGAACGGCGACGCCAGAGTGATGGTGAATGTTGAATACTTACCCGTACTGGGCGAACTCCCGAGACCGGGGCCAATATTTTGACACGTGGCGCCCTCGAAGGAAGACGAGCTTGCTGCGCCAACAATCGGATAGCAGGAAAAATTATTTCCGAACGGAAAATTGTTGTAGGCAGGGCTGTTGAGTCCGGCGAGGGCGCCGTTAATTTGGCCTACAATCGGTGCATTCGGAACCTGCATCGGCACAAAGTTAGCTGGGCCAGGCGCCATCAATTGCCAATTCGTGGTGTCGTATCCTGGGTCTCCCAGAATTGGATCCTGGCTGGAAGAGCCGGTCACGTTCATGTACGGTCCAATCGCGCCCTGGTTGCACTGGGAGCTTGCGCATGCCGCACGAATGACGATGCTCCCTTGAACATACGTATTGCCAGGAGCCCAAACCCCGGAAAAAGTCTGTTGGCCGGTTGGACCTTGGGGACCTACGGGACCAGGTAAACCATCCGCACCTGCTGCGCCTTGAGGACCTGCCGGGCCTGTTAATCCAACTGGCCCTTGCGCTCCAGCAGGTCCAGCGGCTCCAGGCAATCCAATCGGCCCAATTGGGCCCGCGGGTCCTTGGGGACCGATCGCACCTGACGGCCCTGCTGGGCCCGTAGCACCCGGGGCTCCCGTCGCACCAGTAGCACCAGTCAATCCGATCGGTCCTTGCGGACCAATTGCACCAACCGGTCCAGCTGGTCCCGCGGGGCCCGCTGGACCAACCGCGCCGGGCACTCCACCAGCTCCGGTTAACCCTATTGGACCTTGCGGACCGGTCGCACCTGACGGCCCCGCAGGACCTGCTGGGCCAACTGCCCCGGGCGCTCCGGTGGCGCCAGTTAATCCGATGGGGCCTTGAGCACCGGTCGCTCCCACCGGACCTGCTGGACCAGCCGGGCCCGCTGGCCCCTGCGCACCAACTCCGCCAGGAAGGCCCGCTGGCCCTTGTGGACCGACCGCACCAGTGGCTCCGCTCAACCCAATTGGACCAGCCGGACCGACCGCACCTGCTGGACCTGCTGTTCCTTGCAGCGACGTAGCCGTGATGACCGTAGAAACATATTGGGCCTTCTGAGAAGTGGTGCAGTGGAGGCCGATGTTATTGGGACCGCCAGCGACCACGACGTAGACAGTGGCCAGAGTGATGCTGGCTGTATTCGCCCCGGCGCCACCCTGGTCCAGCGTTACGTCTGTTTCGTCCAAGGTCGGATAAGCGGAAAGAAAATTTCCATTCGCATCCGCCAGTACAAGGAAACACCTGGCTTGTGGCTCCCAATAGCTTGCCTGATTTTGCAGCGACGTTTTTGCGGTCACACTGTACGAGCCTGGCGCAAGCGGACCAGTCGTTGCCTGCAGCGGAGATGGATAACCGGAAACAGTAGCGGGAATGGGTCCAGGAAACTGCCAACTTTGGGATTGGCCGACTGCCGGACTACTGGCAAAAAGAAAAAATACCCCAGCCGCGATTTTCATTCTCATTCTTTCCTCCTAAGAGTCTTTTAGGTGACTGGAATGATCGAAATGGACTGTTGCCATGGCGCTTCGAGATTTGGGGACAGAGACCTGGAATTCTTTTCGGACGTTGCGCGGACGAGGCGTATTTTTTGGCCTCGGCAATGCTTCGCGACGCGAAACCGCGCTGGCTGGCGCATGTTGACCGTTCTGCAACGGCTCGAAGTCCGCTGCCACAAGAGAACAGAGCTGACATTGTTTCCCCCCATTGCCAGAGTGGGTGCCAGGAATCAGCACGAGCGCTGTCTTGGCCTGAATTCATGCTGGATTTTATTGTTGGACAGTATTTAGAAAGTGCCACGCAGTTCTGAATCTGACAATAGTACGGCGGTACCACGATAGTACGGCTGTACTAAGCGGGGCCAGGTGGATTCCGCATTTGAAATGTGAGTGGAAGCTTATCTTCGCGTGGACGGCTCACTCGCGAAGCCATCAGCCCCACATTCGTTTAAGCATGAAGCCGGGCAAGACGTTCTTCTGCGGCGGCAAGAGTGGATTCTTTTTTGCAGAACGTGAAGCGAACTTGCGAAGAGCCATCGGCAGAGTTGTTGTAGAAACTAGAGCCCGGTACAACAGCCACGCCTATTTTTTCCACGAGATATTTGGCGAAAGAAACGTCGCGCGTGTCCGCCGGGAATTGCTGCGACGGAAATTCGAATCGGGAAATGTCCGTCATGATGTAATATGCGCCGCGCGGCTTGAAGACCGTGAACCCGGCGGCGCTCAATATTTTGAGCAATCGCTCGCGCCGCACGGAATAGTCCGACGCAAGCTTATCGTAATACGACTGCGGCGACTTCAACGCGATGGCTCCAGCCTGCTGCAGAGGCGCGGCCGCTCCGACGGTCAGAAAATCGTGTACTTTGCGGATGGATGCGGTTGGTTCCGGTGGAGCGATCGCCCATCCAACGCGCCAACCCGTCACACTGTACGTCTTCGACATCCCATTGATCACGATCGTGCGGTCGCGCATGCCATCAATGCGCGCCATCGAAATGTGCTCCGTCCCGTCGTACAAAATGTGCTCGTAAATCTCGTCCGTAACGCAGAACGCGTTCCAGCGCACGCAAAGGTCGCGAATAAATTCGA
This sequence comes from Betaproteobacteria bacterium, assembly GCA_903970165.1. Taxonomy (GTDB): domain Bacteria; phylum Acidobacteriota; class Terriglobia; order Acidiferrales; family UBA7541; genus Acidiferrum. The sequence goes on along the minus strand of CAJCHZ010000054.1, from coordinate 23,476 downwards.
GTTCATCTCGCGTAAAAACCTTGCCGGTAGGATTGTTTGGCGTATTGAGAATAATCGCCTTTGTATGTGGTCCAAATGCTGCCGCCAATTCTTTTTCGTCGAAGCTCCATACCGAATTCTCGTTTTCGGGCGGCCGCATCTTCACGAAGCGCGGCGTAGCCCCGCTCAAAATCGCGTCCGGTCCATAGTTCTCATAGAACGGCTCGAACACGACAATCTCGTCTCCGGGATTAATGATGGCCAGCATCGTGGACATCATCGCTTCCGTCGAACCGCAGCAAATCGTGATTTCCCGTTCGGGATCGACGCGCACTCCCTGCGTGCGCTCAAATTTCTCGACGATGGCGTCGCGCAAAGGTTTCGCGCCCCAGGTGATCGCATACTGATTGATGTCGTCGGCGACGGCCTGCCGCGCGGCTTCTTTGATTTCCGCGGGCGCGGCAAAATCGGGAAATCCCTGGGAAAGGTTGACCGCCTTATGCTTCAACGCCAGGCGTGTCATCTCGCGGATAACGGATTCCGTGAATTGTTCCGCTTTCGCGGAAAGCATGCGGCGCGCGGCCTGCGCGATGCCGGTTTCAGAAGGAGTCATTTAGCCTGCCAGGCGATCTGGATTGTCAGTGCATGCGAGCAGAAGACGTGCGGCGTGGCCCGAAGCCTGAAGAAGGTTGCGCCCAGCCCGCCGACGAAGACGCCGCTCCCGACTGACCATAAATCATCCGGTAGACTTCCGAATTGCGCAAGACGATTTGCACGTAATCGCGTGTTTCCGTGAAGGGGATAGATTCCACCAGCTCGGGAATCTCCTCATAATTGCGTTCCGCCTTCCAGGCCGCGATGCGATCTTCGCCCGCATCAAAAGCCGCGCACGCATATTCCGGTGCGCCCGTCAGCCTCAACAGCCCCGAAATATAGAGCATGCCCAGTTGAATGTTGTATTCCGGCTGAAAAAGTTTGTCCGTCGAGAACTTCAATCGAAGCTGCTTCGCAAGCAATTTCCCGGTCTTCGGCTCAACTTGCATCAGCCCAATGGCGTTAGTGGGCGAAAGAGCATCGGATTGGAAAGTCGACTCTTGTCGCATCAACCCGGCTGCGAACAAAGGATCGAAATTATTCTTTGCCGCTTCGCGTCGAATCAGCGATTCATACGGAAGCGGATACAGCACTTTCCACACGCCGACAGGCAAATCATCGATTTTGCGCGACTCGAAGTTCGGAACGATGATGCGCCCATATGCCATCCCCGCCGCAAAATGCCCCTGATCGAACGCCGCGAGCGCTGCTTCATACAAAAATCTCGGTGAAGAAGTCGCAAAGTAAGCGCTCTTCAGCTCCAGCTCAGCCGACGCGTCGAACGCAATCGTGCGCAGAGCCTGTGCGCGAGCCCAGCGGTCTGCAGCGCCAACGGGGATCGGCTCATCGAAAGGCCGCAGCGCGGGCGGCGGTGGAATCTTGTCCAAAATATCCGACGGGTCTCCGTCGCCGGGTTCCAGCTTTCTCAATCGCGCCGCGGCAGCATGTCCAAAGTAAGTTTGCGGAAAGCGATCTGCATCTTTCTGATAAAACGCTCGTGCCTCAGCGGTTTTTCCGTTGCGTTCGGCGAGCCGCCCCAGCCAATAGACCGCATCCGCTGAGTTGGCCGAAATAGGATACTTCGTCAAAAATGTTTTGATCTTGTCTTCGGCGTCCGGCTGCCGATTCAAATAGGCGACCCACGCCACTCGCCATTCCGCGCTGAACGCATTTTTCCCGCTCGGGAACGCATCCACAACGCGCTGGTAATAACTTGCAGCCCGCGTGCGGTCCAAATCTACCCAGTAATAATTTCCCGCGGCCATGAAACCTTCTTCGTTCCATTTGCTCAGCGGATATTTCTGCGTCAGCTCATTCAGCGTGGAAAACATCTCCGAAATCTTCTTGTCGCTCCGGTAAGCCTGGGAAAGCGCAAAGAGCCGCTCCGCATCTACTTCAAAATCCGGCGTCTTCAGTGAAGCCAGCAATTTCGGAGATCCCTTGGACTGCACGCGTGCCTGCGCCACGCGCAGTTCGGCGAGCTGCCGGTTTGGGTTTGCCGGATCTTTCAGCATGCTGAGCAGCTTTTCGTATTCCGCGCGCGCTTCTCTCCACTTGTGCGCTCCGAAGAAAGACTGCGCTCGCTCCTGCTGCAGCTCAACTCCGGGATAGGAATACTCCTTGCCCATTTCGCGTGAAATCTTCTGCAAGGCCGTGCCCGCGGTCTTCGCCTCATCGCTCTGCGAATACTTATAAAAAATCGCCTGATAATCCTTAGCCGCCCGCGGCAACTGATGCGTCGCGTAGTAGGCCGAAGCCCGGTACAGCAGCAAATTGGGGCGTGTGTTCGTTGCCGAATAAGAATTCAGAGCATCAATGGCATCCTGCGCCTTGCCAAGCCCGGTAGCCAGCGGCGCGAGGCTTTCGAGCAACTGCTCCTTCATCGCCGTATTCGGAAAGTCGTGCTGCATGGTCTCGAGGTCAACCAGTGCGTCCTTGGATCGCCCAAGGGCTTGCTTCGCCTGCGCCGTCCAGTACAAAACGTACTCGCGCAAAAGGGTGTCCCTGGCCGCTTTGTCAAACCACACAAGCGCTTGCTGGTAGTGCTTGTTCGAGTGATCCTCGTAGCCCAGTGTGAGCGCAGCCCGCGCGCCCCAAACGTTCGCGGCATTCTTCGCGGCAAAAGCCGATAGATTGTTGTAAGCGCCGGGCGAACCGTTGTGCAGACCGCGCGCCAATTGCGCAAGTTCCATCTGGCGTGCCCGGTCTTCCGGAGTATCCGCCGCAACGCCGGGTGTACCCGTATCCGGCTTGCAGCCGACGCGGCACGGGACAGCCGCGGGCTTCTTCACTTTTTTCCGGTTTTGTTTGGAAGCCTGCGCAAGAACTTCCGTCGCATTGCCGGCGATCAGCGCAAACGCCAGCGCCAGCACACAAACACTCCGCGCCGCAGCGATGGTTTCTGCCGCAAGCCAGTTCCCGTCTGCACTTTTACCGATGCCGCGCGGGTGTCGCGTACGGATAATCGCCGAGAGCGTGAGGATCGCCCTCCGCGAGGATTTCCACCGCCCAGCGATAAAAATAATCCACTGGGTGGTCCATGATGGGTTTGAAACGTCTGTCGTATTCTCGATGCGCTTTTTCAATGTCGTCTTTCAGTCGAACACAAAGATCTTTTTTCTCCCGGCCAAGCCGCACTTGCTCCGGTCTGAGCATTTTAATATCTTGCATCGAAACTTTCGCCACCCGATTTGCGCGCCTGTGCAATTCCTGCTCTTCCGGCGACAACTGATTGACGTTGAAGTCGCCTTCAGGCTCAAGTTCCGATTCAACCGGCACCCGAGAGTCCACCGTCTCGATTAATTCAATTGCTTCCGGTACTGCCTCCAACTCAATGATAGGTTCTGGTTCAGGAGGCGGCGGGGGTGGGGTCACGACGGGTTGGACTCGCGGGGCCGCTTGCACGGGCGCCTGAGCTGGAGCGTGCGGCGGTGCTGGTGCATGAACTGGCGCTACTGCAGGCGCCTGCGCCATCGGCGTGGGCACCGCAGGTTGCGGCCGCACGGGCTCGGGGGCCGGCTCAACCGCAGCCGTACTCATCAAATGCGTAATCTGCGCTTCCAGCGGCGAACGCTGCCCCGGTTGCACCGCCATCGCCACAAACCGCGACAAAACTTCCAGCGCCGCGGACATGGACGCCGCCGAAGTCTGCGCCCGTAACATCGAAGGCAGCGCATTGGTCGGCTTCGAACTGGCGCACGCCGCCACCAGATCCCCGACCGCCTGATGCAGTTCGTCGGAATTCCGCTGGATCCGTTCGAGGTTCTCTCGTAAGGCGCGTGCTACGGCTTGTTCCACGGCGTTTGGCTCTTGTGCCATTCGGTTTTAAGGGGTGTTTTAACCGATTTACCCCGTTTTATGATTTTGGAAGCCAACCCGCCCGGAGTCAACCGCCCAGCAGTACCTATGTGCCCAATCGTTGCTTAACCGCCCGGCCCTCCAGGCCTCCGCGCGGTTCCCGACGCTTGGGCGTAAGGCTTTGCGAAAAAAGAGCGCGCGTACAAAGGCAAATCTAGAGGCTTGCTCGGCGCTCATCACAAAAGAATCCTTCGAATGTCCTTGACTCTCATATCCGTAAAGAACACTATGAGTTCGTGGTTTCGCTGTTTGAGGCGAGACTCCCGCTTCTCAGTCCGTTCGCAGTTTCTTTTAAGGACAAGCTCCGCATCGAGCGCCAACAGGGCAGAACCTACTAGGTTCTTTTTTATTCCTCGCGCGGGGCCCTACCTCCTGTTCGACGTACAGGTTTTCACACGCCAGCGGTTTCACGCGCCACATTGCTCAAGCCCAACTCGCTATAAGCAAGTAGGAAGTCCGTGTTTCGAAAAAGGAGATTCATCATGTCTGAACAAAACAAAACCAACGTCCGTCGTTTGTTCGAAGAAGTTTGGAATAAGGGGCATGTGCAGGTAGCCGACGAACTCGTCGCATTAACCTACAATCACCACGACAGCTCCACGCCCGATGTCGGTCGCGGACCTGAAGCCGAGAAGAAGCGCGTCACTCTTTACCGCAATGCCTTCCCCGACATTCGCTTCACCGTCGAGGACCTCATCGCTGAAGGCGAAACCGTTGTTGCGCGTTGGTCTTGCCGCGGCACCCACAAGGGCGAACTCAACGGCATTGCCCCCAGCAACAAGCAATTCAACATCACCGGCGTTAGCATTGCCCGCTTCACGAACGGCAAAATGTCCGAAGGCTACGTCAACTGGGACGCTCTGGGCCTCATGCAGCAACTTGGCGTCGTCCCCGAACTCGGCCGCGCCAAATCCGCCGCTGCTTCCGCAAGGTAGCTGCCTCAACTCACCGAAGTAATCGGGATAGGGGGAGCAGTCACCTGCTCGCCCCTCCCACACCACCGCACAGGCGTGTCCGCATACGGCGGTTCAGTGAGTTGAGCGCTTGCGCGCCGGAGGTTCGAGTCGTCGTTCGCCACAAGGGCTTCGCCGCTCTGCAGATTTCCGTTTCGGCTTCACCGTCTTCTGAACCTGCAAAACTCAGCCGAAGGATTGGCTGGGGCCATGCCACCCGTGAGTTCGACGTTCTACTGCTCGCTTTCACTGTTTGGGCCTTTCTCACTGACGCCTTCGTCGGTGCGTTTGTTCCAGAAATACCGGCCCTGCAAATACAGTTCCAGGACCTGCGGATCAATGGAGGGGAGCTCTTCACGTAGACGTGTTGCTGCAAACTAAGAGTCTTGTGGATTTGGCTGGAGATCTGTTGGGCGACCTCTGCTTCCATCTCCAGAAGGTCCCCTAAGTCCCGGTGATATTTCTGCGCCCATAAATGGCGATCTTCGGTCGCGTCGATCAACTGCACCGTGACCGTTACTTAGTTCCCGGAGCGCACCACCGCGCCCTCCACGCCAAGTTCCCGCCCGATTTGTTCAGGCTCGCTTGTTTGTTTATAGCGCATAACCGAAGTGCGTCGGACGACGCGCAGCGGAAGAGTCTGCGCGAGGTTGGTGATGAGCTCTTCCGTGATCCCGTCTGCGAAGTATTCCTGACCGGAATCGGGAGACAAATCACGTAAAGGCAGCACTGCGCGCGAATGGATTTGCGGCAACGACTGGCTCTTTGTCTGTGTCTTAATAAACCAAAGCCCGAAGACGGACAAAACTCCCGCTGCAAGCGATGCGAAGACCCAACGGCTGCGAACTAACAGCCTGGGGCCACGCCTACCGTCGATCTCCCCGGCACGCTCTGCCGCGATAGGAGTGGGAGGTGAAACCTTTGGAGCTGCGACCTCAGGCCTGCGAACTTCCACGGGGACAAGAAAAACGGTAGCCTTTTTTGGCCATGGTTTGAATAAATCTGGGGTTGTCCGCGCAATCCCCGAGAGCATCCCGAACCTTCTTGACGGCAACATTGATGGCCAGCTCGTAGTCCACGAACGTGTCGCTGTCCCACATCCGTTCGCGAAGTTGCTCGCGTGTGACCAATCGTTGCGGGTTTTCGAGCAGGACCATCAGCAATCGCAGGGGCTTTTCCTGCAATCGGACGAAAGTATCCCCGCTACGCAGTTCGCCTTCGTCGGAGAGTAACTCAAACTGATCGAATCTATAGACTTGGCCGCTCATGGCAGAAGCGAGCTACTGCCCGCGGGAACTTGGAAATGGAATGCTCTCTAAGAGCAGCGACCTTTTCCGTTCTTTCAACTGTCGACTGCTCGCCCGCAGCCGAGGCGAAGGGTCAACCTCTGCGCATCCCATCTCCAACCCAAGGAGACCACCCAACGCCCATTCGCCAAAAATGCTAAAATACCCTCAGGGGGCGACACGGTTTCGACGGAAGCTGTCGCGGCCCGAAGGCATGCCGGGACCCACCTGCCCGTAACTTGGTGGAAACTAGAAATGCCAACAACAACTTGGCACTTGCTGCTTAATTAATTAAGCGCACGCTTCCCCGGGCTTCGCTCATGGGCCCGGTCAGAGGCGTCACACAGTGAGCTGGCCTGAGCCTTTCGGTCCGTAAGGCGTGGGCGAGAACCATCGGACTAGTTGGTTGCGCATCTTGCTCATTCCAAGCGCCGCTGGCGAACGCGCGATCAGCCCGCAAGGGCCGGGTCGCACACCGAATTGAGATAAGCATGTAGGCTTCGGTCCGTAGCGCTTTTCGGACGGGGGTTCGACTCCCCCCGCCTCCACCATGTATATTATTGATTTATAGTAGTTTATTTAAGGAGAAAACATCGCGTTCCACCTACGTTCCAGGCTGTGGTAGACTATTGGGGTGTTGAATCTCTACAGACGGCACATGAAGGCTTGTCCGCACCGGCTGCGGACCCAGAAAAAATGCCAATGCCCGATCTGGGCGCAAGGCACGCTCCACGGGAAATGGTTGAAGAAATCGCTCGACCTCAGAAACTGGGAGGCCGCGCAAAAGCTGGTTCGTGATTGGGAAGGCGGCCCCCGGAAACACGAGGACGCGACAGTCACTCTCGCGTGCGAGGCCTTCGTGAAGGATTGTGAAGCTCGCAAACTTTCAGACGCGTCTCTCGATAAGTACAGACTCCTCACCAGAGAATTGAAGGATCGGTTCGGCAGGCGATCAGTTGGGTCGCTCTCGCTCCCAGAAATGCGTGAATACCGGGAATCCTGGGAGATGGCTTCCATCTCGGCCCGGAAGAAACTTGAGCGTCTGCGGACATTCTTCAAGTTCTGCATAGAGTCCGGCTGGACGTGGGAAAATCCGGCGAAGCTTATAAAGGCTCCCCTTGCGCGGCCGACGCCCACGCTTCCGTTCACTGATAACGAGATAGAGAAGATCCTCTGGGCCACCGAGGTTTATCCGAATAAGGGAATCTACGGTGTCGATAGTGGAAGGCGCGTTCGCGCGTTCATCAATCTGTTGCGCTACTCGGGTCTCCGTATCAGAGACGCGGCGACGCTATCAAGAGACAAGCTCCACGAAAATAAGCTCCTTCTCTACACCCAAAAGACCGGGCAGCCAGTCTGGCTTCCGGTACCTAAAAAGATCGTGGAAGAATTGGAAGAGCTGAACCCGCGCGGAAAACATTTCTTTTGGTCGGGGAACGGCCTGGCAAAATCAACGGTTGCAGATTGGCAACGGAGTTTGGCGAACGTTTTCAAGCTTGCCGGGATCAAAGGGCATGCCCACCGGTTCCGCGATACGTTCTCTGTGAACCTTCTCCAGGCCGCAGTCCCGCTCGAAACGGTATCGTTGCTCTTGGGACATTCGTCAATCAAGGTTACCGAACGCCACTACGCTCCTTGGGTGAAGTCCCGGCAGCTAAAACTGGAAGAGTCGATTGAAAAAGCGTGGAAGTTATAGGAGAACAAATGCTAAGCATGTCGCGTGTCCAGTGCGGTGGAGTGTGACGGCCTGAAATGAGAAAACCGGAGCGCTGCCCTGAGCGTTTGGAAGCATGTTCCACTCTCCTTCTTACCGATTCACACCTTTCGATGCCAACCGCGAATGAACTCGCTCGACGACAGATTGTGGGATGCGCAAGGTCACGTACCGTCTCTTTCGGCGCGGGTTTCGTTCCCCGATTACAAGAACGCCTGGCTCGTCTTCGAAAAGATTGCGAATCTTGTCGGTGCTCAAATTCCAAATTTCGGCAATTTCCGTAACAGCATAGTGCCGTTCAACGGGGACCGACTGTTGGATTTGGGACGATGAAGCCATTGCTCGACATTGCTCCGCGTTTCGTCCGATGCGCCTACTAGCTAGACAGAACACTTGCCTGCCTGCAAGCCGAATTCATCATACTATACATATAGCACCATTGAAAAGTGTTTTTCAGAAAAAGGACTTATCGCATTGTAGTTTGGCTGTGTTTTGACTTTCTCAGGCGCGATCGCAGTGGCGGTTCGTCAGTCATCGGCTACCATGTCCCTCAGAGTGTCTCTATTTTTGTTCGAGAGCTCTTTCGCCGCAGCGCGGATCAGCTTGTCGTAGCGCAACCTGGCGCGAACGCGCGCCGCAGGGAGCGCATCTTCTGGGGGTTCCACAACACAGGTAATGACGTACTTCAGGAGCACGTCCGTTATGGCGACCTGCGCCTCTACGAGCGTTTGAAGATGTTGCCCCTGCTTCGCCAGGTTCATGAGTGTGGCTGCGATGCGCGCCTCAAACTGCGTTACGGATTCAGTGTCATCACCCCTGCGAATCTCGCGTTCGCAAGCGGCGAGGATAAATGCCTGTTCGGATCGGAAGCCCCGGTCCTTCGATGCTTTCCGCACTCGCTCTCGGAATTCCTTGTTCGGAAACAACAAACTCCGCTCAATTCTGGGTTTTGCCATATATTTCCTTCCATTTAGACTGTCGAAGAGTCGAGAAACGTGGAAGAATCTGCGGTGGCACATTTGTGCCACATTTGGACCAAAAGCCGCCACATCCCTTCCCTCTGAAAAATAAGGACTTGCCTGTAGAATCACGCGCAGAGTCGCCACAACCCTTTATGTTCCAATACGTGTGTTTTCGCCGATGATCCCCTAGCATTCCCTGCACGGCGCTCCTATTCCTGTGGAAAGAGTGTTGACTTCCGTTGACAACTGATGACTTTTGTCGATTTCTGCCGACTTTGGTTGATTTTTGGGCGACTGTTGCCGACTTCTGTTGATTTCTGTCTACTCTTGCCGATTTCTGCCGACGTAGCGGAGCCGCTTGCTTTACACCGGGATGCCATAGTGCTATATGTATAGCAGCATCAGAATGCATGTCAAATGGAACATTTTCGCCAGTGCCTGAATAAATTAGCCGCTACCCCGCCCCGGAGAAAAGCTGCGCTCATTCGATCACTTCTTCCGGGGATCGAGGCGGCGCTGAGGTCCGGGCATGGTTTTAAAGAGATTTGGGTAGCGCTGGAAGGGGAAGGGCTACAGATGAGCTATCGCGCTTTTCACAAGACCCTCTCACGCAGCAGAAACGCAAAGAAGCCAACCGCCACCAGCAGCTGGGGAAAACAGGATAAACCTCTCGAAGCGCAAGAGCCGCAGGGAACAAAAGTGGAGGCAGTTGAAGAGCGGGACCCGTTTGCGAATCTAAGACGCCTAGAAGAAGACAGGCCTGGTTTTCATTGGCGGGGTACACGGAATGTGAAAACGTCGGTGCAAGGAACTGAGGACTCGAATGACAAGGTCATAGGAGTAGATCATCGCTCCTTACCTTGAGGCCAAGACTTGATTCGCGATTAGCACGGCGAACTCATTGATTTTACGCCTGTCGCCGGGCTTCCGAATGCATTTTGCATCAAGGCGGCCAGATTGGCGAGATCACGATTCGAAATACGCACACTCTTGCAAAATTGAGGGGGCGGCTTGAACGAGCGGCGAGGGTGGTGTATATATCTGTATGTATGAGCCGCAACTTATCTTTTGTCGCGGCAACCCCATCCTGATGACAGTAGGGAACGTGCCCAAGCGGCGAAGCGTTCACTTCGGAGTCTACAATGTACGGCTCCTGAGTGCCCTCGACAAATTCCTGCGGGACAAACCGCGATACATGGGAGAACTCTCGACTTCGGTCAACGATGCGCTTCTGGCGGTTGACCTGAATACTGTCGAGCTTGTGACTCTTCAGTCCAGACAGAAACAAACCGGGAGAGAAACGCAAGTTGTCATCTTGAATCGCCTTCGCAAGCGCATTCATGACGTAGCTAAGAAGCGGAATTGTTCGATGAATCAGCTCGTGAATAGCGCCCTTCTGGCTTACTACTCGAAGACTGGGGAAGGCAAACTCAAAAAACCAACCATGGGACGAGCTTCGTCCTTGCGTTCATACGACACAATGTCGGAGTCGGAGCGTCGGGAGCTTCACCAGATGCTCTCCGGGCTTTCGGCAATGCAATCAGTTCCCTTAGAGGCGGAAGAGCCCAATGGAACATATTACGAATACGACCGTAACCTGAAGGTGACGGTGAAAGTCACGTCTGACGGAGAGCGAACCCCTGTTGAGAAGTTGGAAACAAGTTTTGAGCCCGCGCGCCCGAAAGATCCGCGCAAAATTGCACACGGGGAACTCGCATCCTGAGCAAGCAGAAGCCAGCATTGTTCATAATCGCGGGACCGGTGGGCGCCGGCAAAACAACCTTCTACGAAGCCTATTTGAAAGAGCCATTCCCAACACTTGTTCCCCCACTGAGACACCAGCAACAACCGTTTCTCGATGACGGGCGTTCTTTCGCCGTCGAAGACATTCGTGTGGACACACAACTGCTCGACCAGGCTAAGGCCGCAGGGTTTTCGACGAAGGTTCTTTTTATTTCTACGGAAGACGCAAATTTGAATGTGGGGCGGGTGTTGGTGCGCATGAGTCGAGGCGGGCAAGCCGTGCCCATGTCCAGCGTGATTGCGTCCTATCGGGAATCAACGAAGAATCTCTCCGGAGTCCCCAAACATGCCGATGAATTGCTCGTGTACGACAACACAGCTCATCGCTGCGGCTTTCGCGTAGTGGCGCACTTCATCGGCGGCAAATTGAGTAAAACCGCACAGACAATACCGGACTGGGCTGCAAAAGTGTTTGGCAAGGAATTACAGAATTACATGATTTCGCTACTCTGAGTTGGCCCACTTCGCGCATTTGATTTGGCCCACGCTGGACATCACGGACGGCCTAACCTGTCAGCAGGAACGACGGGGGGCCGATGGACAGGAGACGCAAAGTGGAACTGTTCGAGGAGATTCGGCGGGAGTATCGGTTGGGGGTGGGCACGATCCAGGGAGTGGCGAAGAAGTTGAACACGCATCGCCGCATGGTGCGGCAAGCGTTGGCCAGCGCGATACCGCCGGAGCGCAAGATACCAGAACGGAGCAGTCCGAAGCTGGGCCCGGTGCGCGAGTTCATTGACGGGATTTTGCAGAGTGATCGGGAAGCACCGCGCAAGCAGCGGCACACGGCGCACCGGATCTGGCGGCGGATTCAGAAAGAGCATCCCGAGGTACGCGTGGCAGAGGCAACGGTGCGGCGTTACGTGCGGCGGCGCAAGCAGGAGATGGGTGTGGCAGCGCGCGAGACGTTCGTGCCGCAGAGTTACGACTGGGGCGTGGAAGCCCAGGTGGATTGGTACGAAGCCGCGGTGGAGTTCGACGAGGGTCGCCAGACTACGCATTTTTTCAGCATGCGCAGCATGGCGGGCGGCGGGGCGTTTCACACCGCGTATTTTCACGCCACGCAGCAAGCCTTTCTGGAAGCGCACGAGCAGGCCTTTCACTATTTCGGCGGGGTGTTCCGGCGGCTGCGCTACGACAACCTGAAGAGCGCGGTGAAAAAGATTTTGCGTGGGTACCAGCGAGAGGAGACCGACCGGCTGATCGCTTTTCGCTCGCACTGGGGATTCCAGACGGAGTTTTGCAACCCGGCGCGCGGCAACGAGAAGGGCGGCGTGGAAGGCGAAGTGGGTTATTTCCGGCGGAACCATCTGGTGCCGGTGCCGAAAGTAAAAGATCTGGCCGCGTTGAATGAGTATTTGCGCACGTGCTGCCAGCAGGAGGAACAGCGGAGGATTCACGGGAGGCCGCTCTCGGTGGGCGAGGCGATGGGCATTGAGCGTGAACATCTGCTGCCTTTACTCCGCGAAGGGTTCGAGTTGGCGGAAACGAGTTTTCCGGTGGTGGATGGCCAAGGCTGCGTGAAAGTTCGAACGAACCGCTACTCGGTTCCACTGCGGGCGGGGACGAAGACGCAGGCGCGGCTGCTGCCTGCTTATGTGGAGGTGTGGTACGAGCAACGCTGCGTGGCGCGGCACGAACGTAGTTTCGCGCGGCATCAGGCGGTGTTGGATCTGGAGCATTATCTGGACGTGCTGGAAAGAAAACCCGGCGCGCTGGCGGGATCGACACCCTTGCAACAGTGGCGAGAACGCGGGCGTTGGCCGGAGAGCTTCGATCGCTTGTGGCAGAGTCTGCGCGAGCGGCACGGGAAGCAAGCGGGCACGCGCGAGATGATCGAGTTGCTGCGCCTAGGCTCGCAACACGGCTGGGAAGCGTTGCGAAAAGGGATTGAGCAAGCGTTGGCGCTGGGTTGCACGGACGCGGCGGCGGTGCGGCATCTGCTGGTGGCCGGCACGCTGACCCATGGCGAGCAACCGCTTCCGGAGATCGGCTTGCTGGGACGCTACGAGCGGCCGCTGCCGGGGTTGAACGACTATGACCAGTTGCTCGGGGCGGTGCGGCCATGAATCAACAAGCGCAAGCTCTGGAACACGCTTCGGTGCGGCAGTTTTGCAAGGCGGTGAAGGTGCCGGTGGTGGGCGCGAACTTTGTGCAGCTGGCGGAACAAGCGGTGAAAGAAAATCGCAGCCACATCGGTTATTTGGAAGCGCTGCTGGCGATGGAGAGCGAAGAACGCGACCGGCATGCCATCACGCATCGGCTGCACGAAGCCAAGCTGCCGCGGATGAAGACGCTGGAGGAGTTCGAGTTCGCGCGTGCGCCGCAGATACCGGCGGCGAAGATTCGCGAACTGGCCGAAGGCGGCTACATCACGCGGGCCGAGCCGGTGGTGCTGATCGGCGAGTGCGGCACGGGCAAGACGCATTTGGCGACGGGGCTATGCGTAGCCGCGTGCCGCCAGAAACGCAGAGTGCGCTTTACCACGGCGGCGAACCTGGTGAACGAGTTGGTGGAAGCGGGCCAGCACCACGGAGTGCGACGCGTACTGGCGCGCTGGATGCGCTACGACGTGATCGCGCTGGACGAAGTGGGTTATGTTCCGCTGGCGGAGATCGGCGCGGAGTTTTTGTTTCAAGTGATCGCGGAACGCGCTGAACGGGCCACGCTGATCGTGACCACCAACCTGCCCTTTTCGGAGTGGACGCAAGTGTTTCCGAATCCGCGGCTGTGCAAGGCGCTGCTGGACCGCGTCACCGACCGCGCGCACATCATCGAGACCGGCACGGAATCGTATCGCTTCCGGCGCACGGTGGAAGGAAGGCAGAAGAAAAAAGCCTCTTGAGCGGGCCGGACCGCACGGTGCGCCACGCGACTCCGTGGCCCCGGCGTCCGCTCCGTCCTAAACGCGGTCCTGGAAACCGGACCGCAGGACTCCGCTCCCTCCGGGGCCACGGAAACAACAGCCCCGGAAGAAGAGGAAAATCACGGCCTTAGGGTGGGCCAAATGAAAGTATCAAATGTGGGCCAAATCAGGTTGTCAAACGCATTACACGCTGTAAAACAACACGAGAAGCCCGGGCGTGGACGCTAACTCTATTTCTCCCCTTAATTTCATTGGGTGCTCTGGGCCCCAACTCGCTCTTTCCACTGCTTCGGGACCAGTCGCCCGTCCTGTAAAAATTAGAACGGTAGAGAACGATGCCAGCACCATGCAAAATCACGGCATAGAGTTGACGGTGCAATTGTTGAGCTGATCTCTGGAGTGCGTGCAGTAAGGTACCAGAACCGTACGCTTACGGCAGACTTAGCGGAACTGTTCATCGCGTTCGTTCCGTGTATTCACGCCGGGAGATTATCACCCACTTATAATAAAGCGTCCTCCAATCCTAGGTCACGCCGCTTTCCGCGCGGAGGGAGTTAGCGGATCGTGAAGCCTGCTGCGCGCCACAGCGTGTGGTGGCCTGCGGAATCAGTGGCCTGGACTTCCAGGCGGTAGTTACCTTTAGGGAGGTCATGGGTGGCGACCTCCTGTACGATGGAAATGACGTTCCTGCCCGCTTGGAGAAATTCGCCCGTTGGCCGCAGACCACTCTCGATTTTGACCTCACTCGTTTCGACATTCGTGATTCGGAGCTGGAATTGGACAGTAGGGGCAGCGGCGCCTGTGCCGTGCGGCTCGTACACTTCAAAGTAGGCGAAGAGTGGATCGCGCTTCTTGAAGGAAGTGTCGGCGGTAGGCGTAAATTCGATGCCTTTGCTTACCAGAGGCACGAGTTTCGCGGGAAGAAGGCCCTCCGTGTAGGATGGCGGATCGACTCGATGATAGCGCTTACACAAGGCAACGGAGCTAAGGTTGAGTGGCTCTTCGTCGGTGTTTTCTACACTCAACGGAATGCTGATGCGACCGAATTTCTTTCCGTCGCTGAGGATCACCCGGAGATCGTAGTCACCAGGAGCCAAATCAACCTGGGTCTCGTAGCGGGCGGGAATCTCATAAATATCGTAGCTTGCATCGACGACGTTGCCATAGTTCCAGGGAAGCGCATCGCGGGGACAGCATGCCTGATCGCTGAAGCGCGCCGCAAGCGTTCCGTCCTCCCGGTAGACCATGCCTAAAATACCGACGGTGGCAAACAGATGGTCGTACCCATTGACCCATTCTCGGTGCAAAGAGTTCCACGGAAACTCTAGCACGAGATGCACGCGCAGAGCCCCCGAGTCTGTAAAGAACATCCCGGACTGGGCCAGGATAGGGATTTTCGGTTTGGTTTGCGAGGCCAGATCGCTTTCCATTTGCTGGCCGAACTTCGTGCCTTCCAGCGGATCAAATGGAGTATGTTGCACGTTGCAGTATTCGGACCGGTTATAGACCACCACATTGCGGCGGTCCACGCTAACTTTGATTCGATGGCAGCTCCCCTTGGCCGATTGCGGCGGTGCGTAAGCAATGACATAAGACCCGACATCAGTTGGGGGCCACCACGGGGCCACCGGGTCGCTAGGGTCTGAGGTGCTCCACTTGCCTGTAGGAGTGCCGGAGTATTCGCGGTGAAAGCCGTAATTATCGTAAAGCTGCCACCAACGCGCACGCTGGAGAGTGACACTTTGGATCGTTTGCTCCGTGCCATCTTCAAACAGACGAAGGTCCTTGGGGGTGAGATCTCGGATGGAGCCACCCCAACACTTCGCGGGTAGCTGCCGGACACTGATGCCCTTCTCCTGAAGAGCTTTCGCACTCTCCTCGACGCAGCGAAATTCCGCTGGGGTATCGCTGCCACCCGAACGCTGTTTATCGAAGACGAAAGTCGGGACCAACACTTGATTGGACTCGACCCGGATGGCCAGCGAGCTTTCGGTTTGGGCAAACACAAGTGGCACTAACGAGAACGAAAGGCCACTTGCCAGGGCCAGCCTAGGGCCGAGCGGGTTCATTGTTTCAAGGTTCTCGGGGTCACGGGGAACAAGTCAGCCCTGGAACTCCCTGTAGTAGTGTCACGCTCGGCAAAGCCAAGAAAAAGGGACTGGCAGGTATCGGGTATGCGCTTGGAGCTCCGCCCATTATGCCTTGGAGTGCCAGGTTGCAGGGAGCGAGACTTGGCGTTACGCTCCCTGGTCTCGGAGGCGGATTTCCAACAGGCTTCGGCACTCTCGGCGTTGGAGGAGTGAAGGATTTCGAGGTCGTGGCGTCGGAGGGTAAGAGGGTAAATGACGTTGGCGGCGGCGTCGTGCCGGGCGGCCAAAGTTGTCCGAACACCTGAGAAAACGTGAGAGGTGCGCCCAGTGGCCCACCAGCATTCCCGGGAATTGGACCGTTGTCCGTACATGTTATGCCACCTGAACTGGAGCTGCCGTAGCAACCCTCGGTTTCGGGGCTGAAGTAAGCGCCAAAAGGTCCGTTTTCCATCATGGGGCTAAATCCAAGCCCAAAACCGTAGTAAGTGTCGTTCGACTGCCCGGAGCCCATGAGGCCTGAGGGTATTTGGCCCATGTCTTCGCCGTCCAGCGTGGTGAAATTGTTGACATCAATGCCTCCACCGCCTCCTTGGTCCGTCCACCCCGGACATGGGCCGGGTGTTAACCTCCATGTCATGCTCGGCGTCTGGTTGGCTTGCGCTTCTTCGAGGTCGCTATCGCGTCGGAAAGGCCCACCCGTATGTTCCGCATGTTGCTGCTGGATGTCGTCGGGGGCACGGTTTTGGGCGAAGCCGCCAGGGCAGGCGCCAAAGCGGTCCACAAGAACAACAGGGTTGTTGACGACGTAGGAGTAGGCGTTGTGCGATTGCGGCGCGCCTGCAATTCCTCCCCAAGAATCAGCCGACATGAAGCGCGCCATACGGGAGTTGTAATGGCGGTTGAAGGCGTAATCCAAGCCAGTTTCCGCGTCACGTTCGTAGCCCGTGAACTTGTAGTTTTGCGGACAGGAAGTCGTATAGTCGACTTCTTCTCCGTAAGGATAGTAATCGGCGGCGAAACAGATGGTTCCATTGGCTTGCGTTACGGATCGAGTCGTTCCGAGCTGGTCGGCGAAATAATAGTACACGTTACCGGAAGATGGATCCGAGCGGGCAATCCGGCGGCCAGCGAAGAAAACATATTCGTGATAATTGGAGTTGGAGGTACTTCCGGTCCCGTCCGTTTCGGCGATGGTGTCGCCCCAGGGCGCGCGCCAGTAGAGCACATCAACCGTCGGACTGCCGGTGCAACTCCCCCCATTCGCGTTGGACTTCGCTACCCGCACGCCACTTCCATCATAAGTATAGCAATAAGGACCGCCGGACATGCCGCTGGAGGTGATAATTCGATTTTCCGCATCAAATGTGTAGGTGTAGGCTCCATCTGCAATGCTGTTTCCCGCGGCGTCGTAGCTATATCCAGACGGCGTAATGATTTGGTTATGGGAGTTCACGCCGACGCTGAGCGACCACGCAGAGCATTTCGACACCGTGGAGTTTGTGAGGTTGCCGAGTGCGTCGTCGGCTACACCGGAAATGCTGCCAAACGTGAGTCCCCAGCAATCGGCGCCGCTGGATGCGGACGACTGCGCGGTCAAAATTCGATTCAGGTTGTCGTACAAGTAGGTCTGCGTACGGCCAGAATCGACCCCATTGGTTTGGGTGGTTGGGTTCCCATTGTTGTAGGTCGGCTGCGCGTAGCTGAAGCTGAGACTCAGGGCAAGCTGCGCGGACGAGTTCGCCTGAATGCTGGCGAACTGGAGGCGGTTGTTGTACGTATAGCTCTCCGTGATACCGGCGAAGCCGCCGCTGACAAAACCGTGGACGATATTAGCCAGGCCGCCGGGAGGAGCAAACGTCGCGATGCCAGATGCGGTTGTGACGTAATTTATGTTGTTGGTCGAATCCACAGCTGCGGTCGGCCGTTCTGCGTTGCCGGTTGTGTACGTGACGACGCGACCGCTCGGATACGTGAGCGTTTTCAGGGATCCATCCAAGTTGTATGCGTAAGAAATTGTCTTTGTTTGCCCCGCGATGGTGCGGCCCTCCGTGACGATGTTTCCCGCAGCATCATAGCTCCACGCGGCGGCTCCGCTGCTGTCGCACATGGCCGTGCGATGGCCCTTTCCGTTCGTGATTGTGATTGTTGGGGGCGCCGTAGTGCAGCCTGTTAGGGAGCTGCTGTCGTAGCCGTACTTGACTGTAGGCGTGGTGTCTGAATACGTCTTGCTGGTCACGCGGTTCAAAGCATCAAAGCCAAAGGTTATCGTGACCGTGTTTGAACCAGTTTGGTTCGGAGCGGGCTCGACTATCGAGATCAAGTGACCGCCGGAATCATAGTTGTAATTGACTGTGCCGCCTTCGGGGGTCGTCACGGCAGTTGGACGCGAAAGCAAATCGTAAGAAAAGCACCGGCTGAAGGTGGAGGAATTGCAGATAAGCTGAGAGCCGCCAGCGGAAAGCACACCAGTGGCGTTATTGTTCAAGTCAAATGCGTAGCACGTATTCACCGAAAGTGTTCCGCTTGAGTTTGGCTCGTCCGCCTCGATTGTTCGCCCTAAGCCGTCGGTCCAGGTTTGACGCTTGTTGCCAATTTCATCGACGAAGAGCGTGGGATAGCCAAGACCGTAGGTCGAGGAGGAGCAGAGCTGCGAAGAAGCGCCGCCGTTGTTCCCAACGGAGGCGCCATAGTAGGTCTTCGCGATGTTGCTGTCGGCGTGCTTAATTTGCGTAACGCGGTCGACACCGTCGTAGCTCGGCGTTTCGAGGCCATAGGTTGGGTCGGAGGTGCTGCGGTACGGATTGCTGAAGCTTTGCGTGCGACCGTTTGCGTCGTAAGCGGCGTCCACCTCAGTCTGACCATCTGGATCACTCATAAGGTAAGAATGAAGCAAGCGCCCCTGACTGTCGAGGCTGACACGATTGTGGCGGCAACTCGAACATGAAGTCCAGGGCGTGGCAAACGCTGTCGTGATTCCGATGTAGGAATCCACCTGCTTATCGCTTGAAGCATAGTTGAGGCCAGTCCAGCCGCCATTCGGCAATTGGCTGCTCGTGCGCCGGTCCAACGAGTCATAAAAATGAGATGTTCCCGTCTGGTTATTCGGGTCGGTTGTCAGGGCCATTTTCCCGGTGCCCCAGTAATATCCAATCTTGGTGAGCAGATTGCCCGCTGCAACGGCCGCCGAAGTAATTTGCGTTAGATAGGCGTTGGTTGGATTCGCGGGAGAATAGGACTGTGGCTGGCTACCGTCGCCGATGTCTTTGTAGAAGCTATCTGCGTAGCTGAAGCCTGTCTGGTTGCCAGCCGGGTCCATACTGGTGAGAATTTGTCCGGTCGTATCGTAGGTCAGCGAATTCGTCAAATATGTGGTGCCGCTCACCAACCTTGCGATTGACGTGGGGTTGCAGCGAGCAGTGAATCCGGTCCCATAGTTTGAGTCGTCGTGGTTGCTCGTTCCGTTCACGGCCGTCAGGCCATTGGAACCGTAGCTGTCGTAAGTAATCGCCGTCTTTGCGACAGTCACTGTGCCGCTACCGTCGGTAACCGTTATGCTCCCGGGCGAGACCCCGCAGTATCCCGAGTAGTTTGTGATGCGATCGGGTGTCGAAGGAAGGCTACCTGAATAAAATTTCCACTCGGAGATTTTGGAAATTTGGGGGCCGGAATTGCTGAGGTAGATATTCTGGATTGTTCTGTTTAACCCTGTGTCGGTGGTCGTGGTTTGGGAGAGTTTCTGAACGTCGGTCTGTCCTGACGTGAAGGTTTGGCTGAGCGCCAAAACTTTGTTTGCGGGAATGGCAGAACCATTGTAGTAGTTAACGTTGGTCGCCCAGGAACCGATGTTTCCGCTGGTTGAGCCAAACTGGTAGACCGCGTTATCGTTGCTGGGTTTTGTGATTTGGACCTGCTGGCAGAAAGTCCAGCCACTAGGGCAAGAACTTAGCGTTGAAGGAGTATAAACCCACGCGCCGTCAGGAGTCGTGCGCAAGTTTAACCATCTGTTACGATTTGCAAAAATGTCCGTGTAGGTCGTGAACGCGTATGTGATTTGGCCCTGTGTGGGCAGGGTCATCCCTGTCAACAACCCGTAGTAGCCTGCGGTCGTGCCCGAATCATAGGTGAAGGAAAATGTCGTGTTGTCCGGAAGCATGATGGTCTGAACGGCCGTGAGCGAGCCGGAGTATTCCGTCACGCCGGACTGCCCGAAATTCGTGTGCACGTTTATTGTTTCTGTTGTGACGGTGTAGCGTGAAGTGCTGCCTTGGGAATTCAGCACGTCGTAGCAAATCAGGGCCGAGTTCCCGTTGCAGTTCGTTGTCACCTTAACCGGGGTTCGACCTAACGTGTCAATGACATTCCCGCCTGAGTCAGTTGAGAAGTAATTACCGTTTGTGTCCTCGAATCCTGGGAAGACGGTGGTTCCGTCTGGTGCCTTGACGTAGCTTATCTGCGTGTAGTTCGTCACACTCATTAAGTAACCTGACGAATCGTTTGCTAGTGCGGAAGCGGTCGGGTCATTGGAGTCGCAATTGTGAGGGTCGTATTCGGTACTCATGGGAAAGGTACGAACGGTCCCGTACGGGTCGGTCCAGGTAAAGTTGGAGTAGATGTAGTATTTGGGCGTGTTGTGGCAGGGCGGCTCGGGACAGCTGCACGAGAGGATTTGCGTGGTGTAGTTAGTGCCCCCGCCAAGCGCCGGATTGGTTACGAGTCTCCAGCCCGCCCAGTTTGAGACTGGCAGGTTTGTAGGTTGCCAGGTTTTAGTCCCGCCTGGAGTTCCAATGAACCAAATTCGACTGTCGTAAACGAGCGCGGCGGTAAAGCTGTGGCTGCCTCGCGCGGGCCAAGTTCCTAGCGGAACTTCGATATGAAGATTTCCCGTTGACGCATCGTGGTAACCCATTTCGACTGGCGTCCTCGTGCTGAACGGTGTATTGCCGATTTGGGTCAAATATGCCTGCGCGCGCGAGGCGCTGGGCCAGAGACAGCAGAGTGCGAGCAGAAAGCTGGCGTAAATTCTAGCGTGCTTGAGCATGGTTTTGTCCTCGCCCATTTAGAGTTGGAACGTGGAATCCGTCAGACCCGAATTCAGAGTGATGGAAGAAAGTTGGATGGTCCAGGTCTGCTGCCCTTCGACCGTTTCTGTGATGGAGAAGGGGAACGAGGCCCCGTTCACTACCCGGTAGTCTGCAAATGCGATTTGATGTCTGAAGGGGTGGCGGGGAGAATCGTTGGAATACTGCGTGTCTTGGGCCGCAACGACCATCAAGGTTGCTGGGTCAATCAGGTAATCTCTTTGGCTCCACTTCGAGAGGGTCCCGCTCGGATCGTCGGTACTGCCAAAGTTCTTTTGGAGGCGAACATCATAGAGTTGTTTGCCGCCAATTGCAGGCTGTCCAGCAAGAATTATTGAGAACGACGAGTCATTGAGAGCCGCCATTAACGCCAAATCAGGAGCATTTAGGTTGGCGAGATTCCATGAATTCGAAAATGGAATCGAGGTTTTTTGCCCTGAAGGCTCTTGCAGGGAACCCTGTCCGTCACTGACGACCCACGACCTAGTTCCTTGAGGCAAGTTCGCGTCGAGCCGGAACTGCTGACTGCCCGTACCCCGGACGGTGACCGGGCAGTTTACCTCAACCCCAGCCCAGTAATACGTGATGGCGCCTGAACCGGTGAAGTCTAGTACGGAGCCGATTGCAGCAATGCCGCCCATCGCGGCGATGGCCTGCTGCAAAAGGGCGACGGCTTGCGGGTCGCGCTGCTGCGCCGTGACCGGCGGTGCCGATGATTGCTTGGCGAAGGCGAAACAGGAACAGAGGCCCAAACCGAAGGAGAGCGCGACACGAAAGTAGCGCATGGGGACGACCTCCACAGGGCAAACTTAGTTCGTGACAATACACCCATCGTACATAATGTCAATAGTACCGCCTCGGATTTTCGAGCCGGCGTCCGCCTATAATCTAACGGAGGAATGTCTCATGCTTGTGACCTTCCCCCCAAAATCCGCGCACGGATGGATATGATTTTGGGATTCCACCGCGTGTGGAGGAGGGAGGGAGCATGGCGAAGAGGAAGTATAGCGAAGTGGAGATGATTGGTGCGTTGAAACAGATGGAGGCTGGGCGCTCAGCGGCGGAAGTGGGGCGGGAGCTGGGAGTATCGAAGCACACCATCTACGCGTGGAAGGCGAAGTACGGCGGGATGAGTGTGGGCGAGGCACAGAGGCTGCGGCAACTGGAAGATGAGAACGGACGGCTGAAGAAGCTGGTGGCGGATTTGAGTTTGGATAAGGACATGCTGAAAGCGGTGATTGAAAAAAACGGGTGGAGCTCGTAGAACGCAAGACGGAAGTGCGCTGGCTGTGGAGCCACTTTCTGGTGAGCCAGCGGCGGATCTGCGAGCTACTGAACGTGGCGGAGTCGAGCCAGCGATATATGAGCCGGCGGAACGACGAGGAGTTGCGCGAGAAGCTGGTGGAAGCGGCGCGGGAAGAACCGCAGTGGGGATACCGGCGATTGCAGTTGAAGCTGGAGGCGAAAGGGATGGTGGTGAACCACAAGCGGATATATCGCGTGTACCGGGAAGCAGGATTGCTGATTCGGAGGAAGAGAAGAAAACGGTTGCGGCGAACGGGTTTTGTGCGACCCATGGTGAGCGCACCGAACCAGGAGTGGGCGATGGATTTTGTGCATGACGTGGCGGAGAGCGGAAGGAAGTTTCGCGTGTTGAGCGTGATCGACGTGTACACGCGGGAATGTTTGGCGTTGGAAGTGGACACGGGTTTTCCGGGACCGCGGATGACGCGAGTGCTGGAGACGATTGTGGCGGGACGAGGAGCGCCGGAAGCGATACGTTGCGACAACGGCCCCGAACTAACCAGTCGGCATTTTCTGGCGTGGGCGCTGGAGAAGAAGATCGAGGTGGTGCACATTGAGCCGGGACGGCCGATGCAGAACGGATACGTGGAAAGTTTCCACGGGAAATTGCGCGATGAATGTTTGAATGCGAGTTGGTTCGGGAATTTGTGGGAAGCACGAGCGAAGATCGGAGCGTGGAAGAAGAAATACAATGAAGAGCGGCCACACAGCAGTCTGGGATATCGGACACCGGCAGCGTTCGCACGAGAAGTTGCGGCGCTCCGGTCGCCTACGGCTCCCTGCACGCCGCAACTTGAACAAGCGAACGAGGCAAAAGTCATGAGTTCAGCAGATTTTGGTGTCGTATGATTCCGTGCGCGGAGCCAGGGGGCAGATCACTTGCAAGATTTGTGAGGCTTCTTATACTGACTCTTGTGGCCGTCGCTCAAGGGGCGGCGTAGCCTTGGGCTACCGATCTCCCGAGGAATTTGAACGACAAAGCGAGGGTGGAAATTAGGCAGACTCCCCGGGGTGCAACCGTGCAGTTTATTGTGAACGGTGAAAGCTATCTGGGGAGGGGACTCAAATGCCGTCCCAACCAACTCTGGGTGGCAGACATCACCTGCGTTCGCCTGAAAGTCGAGTTTGTCTATCTAGCGGTGATCCTCGATCGTTTCTCTCGCAAAGTTGTAGGATGGGCTGTGGATCGAACGCTGATGAGTAGCCACCTCACGGTGGCTGCGCTGGAGCGTGCAGTCGCAGATCGACAGCCGCAAGCGGGTTTGGTGCACCATTCCGATACGAGGGCTTCAATACGCGAGCCCGGAATATGTGGCGGCGTTGGACAAGCACGGCATGGTTGCGAGCATGAGCCGTCCCGCGAACCCGTACGACAATGCGAGCTGCGAAAGCTTCATGAAGACACTGAAGCAAGAGGAAATTTACGCAAACCGGTACAACAACCTAGAGCAGTTGCGCACGAACATCGAAGAGTTCATCGAGGAGTATT
>CAJCHZ010000053.1 GCA_903970165.1 Betaproteobacteria bacterium | reverse complement strand
CGGTTGGGGTTGGGGAGGCTGGGGTTGGGGCCTAGGCTTTGGTTGGCCTTACTATGGATACGGATACGGCTACCCCGGCTACTATCCTGGATACGCCTACCCTTACTACGACTACTATAGTGATCCCGGTCCCAACGGTCCCAACTACGATCCCTATAACGATCCTTACTTTAAGTATTACCCTCCTAACGATGACCCCTACTATCGTCCTCCTGCCAGCCGGAATCCAGACAACCGCAATAACAATAGGCCGCAGCAACAGCAAAGCCCTGCTGCCAAGCCCGACGATAGCAAGCCGAACACCGAAAAGCCGAATGACGCCAGCCCGAGCGACGACAATCCTCCAGCAACGAATTCAGTAACTCCCTCGCAGGATCGCGTTCCCGACCCGAACCATGGGACGGTCACAAAGGCATCCTACCGGTCAAGGATGCCGTCCCGCTCAACCTACGGGCCATCTACCAGCGTCACCAACCCGCGGCTCAGCGATCTTTCTTCTTCCCAACGCCAGGAAGTGCTGGGCGCAGTAAACCGCCTTCGCGAAATGCCGCCTTTCGCGCGCGAGCGCGAAATAGACTCCGGCCGTTACAGCAACTTCTCTCCCGAAGAGCGCGAGCTCCTCAAGCAGTTGGCGAAGTAACGGGGTGAAGCAACGGCTGACCGAAGGTTCTCTTTATGTGCAGTTGCGTTAGGGGCCGTGCTCAATCCGGCCCCTCTTCTTTTGAGTCCCCGGTAGAATTTCTGAGGATGACCTCTCCGCCATCCCTGTCTAAGAGAGAGACCCGCAGTTCACTTCGAGTTCACCAACAGCATATCTCCCGTGCATTGCCTGAAAATCCGGTTCACGACAATCTAACTTCAGATAGGGAGGCAGAATTTCTCTGCCAAGGAGCAGCCCACCGTGGCCAAGCAACATCACCCCAAAAATCCTCTCCCGTCCAACTACCTACCCCCAGGCGGGCGCAAGTACAAGGTATCCACAGGCGAATCCCTCGAAACCATCGCCCGCGCCAACGGCATATCCGAGAACGAGCTCAACAAATTCAACTTCGCCACCACGATTCCTGAAGAAATCAACTGGTATCTCCAGCATCGCGTCGGCTGCAAAAGAGAGACTCACGACCACCTCAACTGGATGTTCACCAACGACGCTTCCCCAGGCTTCATTTACCTTCCTCCTCTTCCTCCCGGCGCCAAACCTCCTCTCCCGCCTGTTCAACCTCCCTCCGTCGGCGCCGCCAAACCGGCTCTGGCTCCAATAGCCGCCACCTCTGCCGGCCCTGACACAGAGTACAAATACGTCATTGATCTACCGACCAGAAAGATCGCCTGCCCGCCGACTTCTCCCGTCCTTATTTCCTTCGGCGGCAAAATCACCGCCAAAGGCACCTTCAAAATGGATGGTTCCCATTCCAAAGTCTCCGTCCCCATCAACGGAGACAAAGTTGACATAGAACTTAAAATGCTCAAGGATAAATTTGGTGAGCTGAAATTCAAGACCGGAATCAAGCCCGGCCAATTGTCGAAAGTTGGCCTCGAATGGACTCCCAACAACATTCCCATCTCTTTGGAATTTGCGGCCAACGCCGACTTGTCCAAACTCATTAGCGTCAGCGCCAAATGGAAGGACGCCCTTCCTCTTGTGGACTTCCGCGTCACCGAGCACATTACCTTTCACGGCACCGTCGAGCCTCAGTTGGATTTCTATTTCAGTCCCAATCCCGCTTGGGTCGGCTGGCGCGCCGCCGGCCAGGCAGCCCTCCGGGGGGGCCGCGTCGCTCTTGAGGCCGGCGCCAGTGCCGTGCGCGGCATCTTCATTGAGGAAGCAGCCGGTACGCTCACCACGATTGGCGTCGCTTCCGTCGCCATCGGCGTCGCGGCCGCATTCATCGGCTGGGTCGCTTTCGGCGTCTACGAAATAGGCAAAGCCCATCACGACGGCAGAATCCTCGGCATCAAGTATGCCTTTGCCAGCGGTTACGCCAGCGAACTCGCCGACCTTACTTCGGATTCTCCCTCCACTGGCACCGCCAGGGCCGAGGAGCTCCTTAAAACTGATTGGGAGGCAAGGATGCGTTTTTACCTCGACGTCTACGGCGAACATGATCCTGGGCGTTTGCTGTTGCCCGGCGACCAAATCAACGCCTGTGGCCGCGCTGCGATCGCACAGGATGTCATGGAATACGTAAAGAAAAATGGATTACCTGCATGGGACGCTATTCGAAAAAAACACCAGGAGCTCTACGGCACTTCCGTCATCTACCGCCGTGACATTTACTTCCGTATGCTCATGCTCCAGATCCATTCAGGTGCCACTCGCATCGGCATCCCCATTCTCAAGTAAGGGTAATCGCCTGACATGCAATGCGTTATCATTCCTCAGCGCGAGGCGAGGAATCGAATCGGCACAACGTCGGCGAATGCTTTCTCTTGCTTGCGGATAGTTTTTCACCCCTTTCTGTAACCCACTCTCCGTCTCTGGCGTCACACCCCATGCACGCGGTACCCTGTACGGCTCCATTAGACTGAACCAGGGAACTTTCATACGGAGGAGATTGTGCGTAAGCAAGCGAGTGTGTCTGCGGCACTGGCCGCAATTTTGTCATTGGTCCTGGCGGTCGGCCCGCTCGGTGCCCAGGCCCCGGCCGTCAGTACATCCGATCTCTCGGCCATCCATCAAATCCGCGAGGAAGGCCTGAGCAATTCCTCCTCGAAGATCATGGAAATTATCAGCTATCTCTCAGATGTCTACGGCCCGCGCCTCACCAACTCGCCGGACATCAAAGACGCCGCCAAGTGGACCACCGATAAAATGAAGGAGTGGCAACTCGCCAACGTCCACCTCGAGCCGTGGGGCCCCTTCGGCCGCGGCTGGTCCAACGAGCGCACCAACGTGCAGGTCATCGCGCCGCACCCTTTTCCGCTGATCGCCTATGCCAAAGCCTGGACCCCTGGCACGGACGGCGCCATCACCGCAGACGCAGTCTGGGCGCCCATCACGAAGGAAGAAGACATGGCCAAGTACAAAGGCCAGTTGAAAGGGAAGTTCGTTCTGACGGCCGCAATCCCGGAAAGTCCTGAGCGGTTTGACGCTCAGGCTCACCGCTACACCGATGCCGAGCTGGCCGACCTCTCCAAGGCCGAAGTTCCCACCGCGGGTCCCGGCCTCGAAGAACGCTTAGCCCAATTCCGCGCCCAGCGCGACCTGAACCTCAAAATTCAAAAGTTTCTCGTGGATGAAGGCATTGCTGCCTGGATCGAACCTTCCCGCAGCGATGACGGCACCGTCTTCGTGCAGCAAGGCGGCGGGCGCGACAAGGAAAAGGATCCCCCCGTCTCGCCGCGCATCGCCGTTGCCAACGAAAACTACGGTCGCATCGTTCGCATGCTCGAAAAGAAAGTCCCCGTCAGCATGCTCGTAGATGTTCAAAGCAAGTTCTACGACGACGACCTCCAGTCCTTCAACATCATCGGCGAAATCCCCGGCTCCGATAAAGCCAAAGCCGACGAAGTCGTCATGCTCGGCGCCCACTTCGACTCCTGGCAAGCGGGCACCGGCGCCACGGATAACGGCGCTGGCTCCGCCGTCATGCTCGAAGCCATTCGCATCCTTAAGAAGACAGGTCTCCGGATGCGCCGCACGGTTCGCATCGGTCTCTGGACCGGCGAAGAAGAGGGCCTCCTCGGTTCAGCCGCCTACACTACGCAGCACTTTGGCGACCCACACGCGGAAGACCCTGTCACTCATCTCATCAAGATCACTCCTGAACAGGCCAAGCTGGACGCCTACTACAACATTGACAACGGCACCGGCAAAATCCGCGGCATCTATCTCCAGGGAAATGAGATGGTCGCGCCCCTCTTCGAATCCTGGATGGAGCCCTTCCACGACCTCGGCATGACTACGCTCACCATACGTAACACAGGCGGCACCGACCACCTCTCTTTCAATGCCGTCGGCCTCCCTGGTTTTCAGTTCATTCAGGATCCGCTGGACTATGACACTCGCACCCACCACTCCAACATGGACGTCTACGAACGCATTCAGGAACCCGATATGAAGCAAATGGCGGTTATCATCGCCAGCTTCGTCTACCTGACCGCCAACCGCGACGAAATGCTTCCGCGCAAGCCGCTACCAAAGCCAACACCAGCGCGCCAGTTCCCGTGATCTGGGAACGTATCCTTGGCGGTGTATTTGATTTGCATCGGGAAGCAGAATTAAATCTGGATTACGAACGAGCCGTTAGAGGCCCAGCGCCATTTTCAAGGCGCTATTAAACTCCGCGAGCTTACGCGCGGACAACGACCCAATATAGTTGGTCAGGCCTGACTTTCGCACGCTGATCAGGTTGTCACATATAATCCAACTCTCGTGCTTCAAGCCTTCGTTTACTCCAACCGCAACTGTGTGGAGAGGCCCTTGCCTTGACTAAATACTGGCACGCAGACCACCCTTGAATATCGGGAATCAAGCAACACTTGGCGGCTGGCGATCACAAAAGTCCGGTATTGCTTGGGATCTCCTCCCGGTTTTCGCACGCGATACAGTTCTCCTCGGGTCAAGCTTGCTCCGGCGTGTCGCTATTCGTTTGTTGCCGGGGAATCCATGGCCTGGTAATCCAAGACGTTTTCCGCTTCTTTATTGAGTTGATCCGTTGCGCGATTGATAAGCTCCAGGTCGCGTGCATGCAAAGCCGCTTTGGCTCGTTCGCGGAGATATCTTCGCAAAATGCGCTCGATAAAGGCCGATCGAGACTGCTTCGATCCAGTCAGGCGGTCGACCCCAGCAAGAACATCCTTGGAGAGTGTGATAGAAGTCTTCTCTTTCATACTACCGAGATACTACTCGAGGCCGCTTGAGACAAAATCTATTTCGCTTCGCCCCCGCAGAAGACAATTGCCTGCGTGCTTGGCATCTTTCACAGAACACAATCGTCGGCCTGGCCACGGAACCTTTCGGGGTTTCTCTCGTCTACTCATCAGGCTTCCCGGAGGAACCATGGGCACACTTTGGCGCGACATTCGTTACGGCTTCCGGCTGCTTCGGCTCAGCCCAGGCTTTACGGCCGTTGCCATACTCACCCTGGCTCTGGGCATCGGCGCCAACACGGCCATCTTCCAACTCATTGATGCCATTCGACTTCGGACCATCCCAGTGCAGAAGCCCGAAGAAATTGGCATCATCCGCATCTCCAATTTCAACTGGGGCTCGGGCCAGTTTTCCAGCAACTACTCGCAGCTCACTTTCCCCATCTGGCAGCAAATCCGCCAGCGCCAGCAGGCCTTCGCGGACATGGCCGTCTGGAGCACGCAGCCGGTCAATTTGTCCAGAAGTGGCGAGGCGCATTACGCCAAGGGCCTGCGCGTTAGCGGAGACTTCTTCAAGGTTCTCGGTGTGCAACCGGCTCTCGGACGTCTTCTCGGGCCAGAAGACGACCAGCCGGGTTGCGCCATTGGCGGCGCCAACATCAGTTACGCTTTCTGGCAGCGCAATTTCGCAAGCGATCCTGCCATCATCGGCAAACGCTTCACGTTAGATGACAACACGTTCGAAGTTCTTGGTGTAACCCCAGCCGGATTCAACGGCTTAAGTGTCGGAGAAACTTTCGATGTTGCGGTCCCCATTTGCGTCGAGCCGATTCTTAATCCGCGCAACAACCGCCTCCCCAACCGCCGCGCCTGGTGGCTCGCTTCGATTGGACGCCTCAAACCCGGCTGGACCATCGAGCGAGCCAACGCGCAAATTCTTGCCGTCACACCGGCCATCCTTCAGGAAACCATTCCCGAAACATACGATCCCAATGCCGTCAAGAAATTCCTCGAATACAAGTTCGGCGCGTTTTCGGGTAGCACCGGTTTTTCCTCCCTTCGCCGTGATTCGGAGACCCCCCTCTGGCTTCTGCTCGGCATTTCGGGCCTCGTACTTTTGATTGCCTGCGCCAATCTTGCCAACTTGATGCTCGCCCGCGCCGGGGCTCGCGAACGCCAGCTCACCATCCGGCTCGCACTCGGTGCTTCGCGCGGCCGCTTGATACGCGAACTGCTCTCGGAAGGAATGCTTCTGGCCATGGCAGGCTCGCTCTCTGGCCTGTTTCTCGCCTTCGCCATTAGCCGCCTGCTCATTTCGTTTATCAGCAGAGCCAGCAATCAGATTGTTCTCGATTTGAGCATGGACTGGCGGATTCTTGCTTTCACCACTTTTCTCGCCGTATTGACCACTGTTCTCTTTGGCCTGGCCCCAGCCGTTCGCGCCACGCGCGCCGAGCCTGCCACTCTGTTGCAGTCCGGCAGCCGCGGCACAACGGGTGGCCGCGAGCGCTTCAGCCTGCGGCGCATCCTGGTCGTCTCTCAAGTCGCGCTTTCCATCGTTTTGCTGATGGGCGCGCTGCTCTTCGCGCGTAGCCTGCGCAATCTCACCGCGCTCAATGTCGGCTTCCAGCAGACTGGAATTCTGCTCACCGCGGTTGACTTCGAGCACATTCAAATTCCACCGGCACGCTTCGGCGATTACGATCGCGATCTTGTGAAGCACGTTCAAGCCATTCCCGGTGTGGATTCCGCCTCCTACGGCCTGATGGCCCCCTTCGGTGGAGAAACCTGGAATGATGCTGTGATTCCGGAAGGCTCAGCGGAAGAAAAAGATTCGGCGTGGCAAAATTTCGTGACGCCGGGCTATTTTCACGCCATCGGAACGCCGCTCCTCGAGGGACGTGATTTCGAAGACCGCGACACCGCCACTTCGGTAAAGGTAGCGATCGTGAATCAGGCGTTCGTCGAAAAGTTTTTCAAGGGACAAGACGCCATCGGCAAAAGATTCCAGTTGCATGAGCCTCCCGGCAAACCGCGTCCGTTCTACGAAATCGTCGGCGTAACGGGCAACTTCAAATTTCAGGACATGCACGAGGAATTTCTTCCGTTCACCGTATTTCCCGTCACGCAGATGGATGAAGCACAGCCGTATGGCCAGATCATCGTTCAATCCACTCTGCCCCTTTCGACTCTGATGCCCTCCATCAAGGAGGCCATCGCCGATGTGAACCCCGGCATCACCCTCGAGTTTAAGGTCTTCAAAACGCAGGTACACGATTCGCTTTTGCAGGATGAATTGATGGCCACGCTGTCGGGATTTTTCGGTTTGCTGGCGGCGCTGCTTGCGGCTATCGGTCTCTACGGCGTCATTTCGTATATGGTCGTGCAGCGCACAAAAGAAATCGGTGTGCGCATGGCCATCGGCGCGAACCGCGGTGACGTAATCCAGCTGATTATGCGCGAAGCAGGCGCGCTGACGGGCATCGGCCTGGTCGTCGGCACCGCATTAGCGTTAGCTTCCGCACAAGCCGCCAAATCACTGCTCTTCGGCCTGAAACCGCGCGACCCGCTGACGCTGGTCCTTGCCATCGTTACGCTGTCGGCGGTCGCGGCGTTCGCCAGTTTCCTGCCAGCCTACCGCGCTTCGCGCCTCGATCCACTCAAGGCTCTTCGCTACGACTGAGCGTTGAGGCTTGCGGTGAAATCCACTTCAATTGGCTCAATCAGAGGCTTCAGCCAGCCCAGCAGCTTCTGATGCACCGGATGCGCTCCATACGCTTCGCAAGCCGCTGCATCCGCAAATTTCATCACTCCCCCGAGTTCGTAACCGGCCCCGCGCGGCGATTCATTCATGCCAACGAAAGTCTCGAGCACTTGAGGTATCTCGTCCTGAAGAGCGCGAATCGCCGTGACAATCTCGTCCTTCGTCGCTTTCGTTACGCCTGGCTTGAATCGAAACGCAAACATGTGGACGTACATGGCACCTCGCTCGCTTTCCTGGCTCGCGACAATATCTTTTAGTCGCTCACCCTTTGCACACCCTTCTACCATAAAGGCGCATTTGTTTTGAGTGTCCGCCGTCTCCCAAACCAAAATGACGTGAACCTGTTCTCACTTGGAAACCTGCGGGTCTCTTCTCTCGCAAGTTTTTTTCGATTATTCCAGGTCCATCCGTCTGCTACACTCGCCCGTTCCGTCCTTCACACCCATTCTGAGGAGTTGCTCATGAAAATCCTTCGCGGTGCCACTTTTGGCGTCCTGATCTTGTCTCTGTCCTTCGAGGCTTACGCTGGCGAGCCCGCGCCCGAACCGGCACGGCCGGCTGCCCCTACAGGCCGCAACATCTCCATTGACGACTACTTTCAGATCCGCGATGTAGGCCAGCCGGAGTTGAGCCCTGATGGGCAGTGGGTGGCTTACACCGTGCGGACGAAGATGCTGAAGGAAGACAAAAACGAGACGCGGATCTGGATGGTATCCGCGCATGGCGGCGATCCGCTTCCGATGACGGCAGAGGGCGTTTCGTCCGGGCATCCGCGTTGGAGTCCCGACGGCAAATATCTTGCTTTCACTTCCTCGCGCAATGGCGGCAAGGGCCAGGTTTGGCTTTTGAACCGGCTTGGTGGAGAAGCCGTTCGGCTTACCGAGACGGTGCAGGGCGTGGACGATTTTGAATGGTCGCCGGATAGCGGCCGGCTGGTGCTGATTTTGCGGGATCCCAAGCCCGAAGATGCAGAAGGAGCGAAAGGCGGAGAAAAAGAATCGGGAGCGAAACCAAAGGCGGCACCGCCCTATGTAATTGATCGCCTGCAATTTAAACAAGACAACGTGGGCTACCTCGATCGCCGCCGGACTCATCTGTACATTTTCGATGTAGCGAATAAGAAAACGACGCAGATTACCTCGGGTGACTTCGATGACTCCCAACCGGCGTGGTCGCCAGACGGCAAGCAACTGGCCTTTACGAGCAATCGCAGCACGCCCGATCCAGATGCGACGCGGGACTCGAATATCTGGGTGGTTGCCGCGGACAATACGGATCAGGGCGCGCATCTGACGCAGATCACCACAAACCCCGCGCCGGACGATCAGCCCACGTGGTCGCCGGATGGAAAGTGGATTGCGTACGTGACGGAGCTCGACCCGCACCTCTTCTATTATTCGACGCAACATCTGGCGATTGCACCGGCAGCGGGCGGGGGAGAAGCCAAAGTTTTGACGCTTGCATTCGACCGCACGATCCGGCGGCCGCGTTTTTCTGCCGATGGCAAATTTATTTACTTCACGGCGGAAGACGATGGCACGGTGACGCTATGCAAGGTTGCACCGACCGGCGGAGAGATTACGCGAGCGATCGGCGGACGGCTGACGGTTAGCTCTTTCAGCCTGGGCAAAGACAGCGACGAAATTGCGGCACAAATCGGAACCGTGGATCGGCCGGATGAAATTTTTCTTCAAAAAGGAACCGATCTGGCGCGGTTGACGAAAACAAATGATGCACTGATCTCGCAATTGCGGCTGGGTTCGGTGGAATACGTGCATTTCAAAAGCAAGGACGGAACCGCGGTCGCGGGGTATCTGTACAAGCCTGTCGGCTACGATCCGGCGCAAAAGGTTCCTACGCTTTTGCAGCCGCACGGCGGCCCTGTGAGCCAATACAGCGCGTCGTTCTCGCATCTTTTCCAACTCTTTGCGGCGAATGGTTACGCGGTGCTGCTGCCGAATCCCAGAGGTTCTTCCGGGTATGGCCAGAAATTCTGCGCCGCGATTTATGCGGATTGGGGCAAC
This sequence comes from Betaproteobacteria bacterium, assembly GCA_903970165.1. Classification (GTDB taxonomy): domain Bacteria; phylum Acidobacteriota; class Terriglobia; order Acidiferrales; family UBA7541; genus Acidiferrum. Next base: position 83,236 of record CAJCHZ010000053.1, on the reverse strand, counting down.
AAGGATTTCGACGACGATATGGCCATCGTGGACTATGCGCTGGAGCAGGGAATCGCCGACCCGGACAAACTGGGAGTAGGGGGATGGTCGTACGGGGGAATTTCAACGGACTTTATTATTGCGCAGACCACGCGATTCAAAGGGGCGATTTCCGGCGCGGGCGTCGCACTGCTGACGAGTTTTTATGGGCATGACCACTACCAGCGCGATTATGAAATCGAGTTGGGTTACCCGTGGGATCAGCCGGCGGTGTGGGATAAGATTTCGCCCTTTTATAAGGTAAAAAAAATCACAACGCCCACCCTTTTCATGGGCGGGGAGATTGACGCAAACGTCCCGGTTCTTGGAAGCGAGCAGATGTATCAGGCGATGAAGGCTTTGGGGCGGACGACGGAGCTGGTCGTATACCCGGGCGAGTATCACGGGTTCACGGTACCCTCGCATATCAAGGATCGAATGGAGAGAAACCTTGCGTGGTACGCGCACTACGTCAAGGGCGATGCGACACCAGCCAGACCCGCCGCGCAAGCGCCGGCGACGAAAACCGGACAGTAGCTGCCGCGTTTCCGGTCGTGTTCCGGCGCAGCAACGTACCGCCATCGAAAGCGAAATAGTTCAGGGATCGCCGAGAAAAGTTTACGGAAGGAAATCGCGATGCACGAGGCGCAAGAGCATCGTCTTGCCTTCTTCTTCGGTCAGCGTACCCTTGCGCATTAGCGCCACGATCAGTTCGTTCAAAATATAGCCAGTTTCTTTGTGCGGAGCGGCGCTTGATTGTCCGTTGCCATTTTGGTGCTCCTCCAGGCTTGCAAACCCCATCGGTGCGGAACCGCTCAGCTCTCCAATCCATTTTTCCAGAACGTTCATCTGCTTTGGTTCGATGGAAGTGAATTCAAGACCCATGCCCATGCCAATTTTTGAATAGACGACTTTGGCTTCGGCCAGGAAGGAAGATTTTTCGTTGGTGAGACGTAATTTGACCCCCGTTTTCAGTGGGAACGGGCAGTAGGTGTCCACATAGCAGCCGCCGCGGCCAATGTCGCTGGTGCGTGCGTTCATGCGCGTGCGCTGATTCTGGTCGAGCGCTTCGACCGCCGCGGTGAAATGATAACGCGGGTAAGTGCGGCGATCCTCAGGCGGCGCCGGGCGAAAGCCGTTGCCACCGGGTTTCCGGTGTTCGTCAAACATAGCTGGGCGTCACTTTCCAAGTGTTGCTGCCAAGAGGGAGGTCTGACGGAGGGGTGGTGCCAAACCGGCACTGCAACTTCCGAGGAACAGTCTAACGCTCGAGGCCGTTTCGGGCAGGGATTCCTGGCCGCTTATGCCTTATTTGCAACCATGAGGAATTGAACGGGTGCGGCTCAGAATTTTTCGCGTGGGTCCACGCTTTGAAATCCGGAAGATTCGTAGCGCGTGCTGATTTTTCCGTCGCGCAGGCTGACGATGGTAAATCCCTCGGCGAAGCCCATGCGTGGGCCGTGCCACCAGTTTCCACAGACAGCGCCGCCGGTGATGAACTTTGTGTTTTTATACTCGACGATTTCATTGACGTGAGTATGGCCTTGCAAGACGCCGATCAGGTTGTGCTTTTCAAATGCGGCAAGAACTTGCGGGGTGTTGGCGACGCTTAGCGTGCTGTATCTGCCCGGAGGGCGAGTCGGATCCCCGGCAAAAGTGAGGAACCCAGTGACAAGCGGAACGTGAACGACGCCAATCACGGGTGTGCTGCTTGCTACGGTCTGCAAATCGGCGGCAAGCCAGGTCATTTGCTGGTCGTCGATACGCGCTTCCCAGAGGCGGTCGTCCGTGGGCTGGATCGAATCCAGAACGATAAAATGATAGCCCTTGTGGTCGAACGAGTAGTAGGTTTTGCCGATTCGCTCCTCATACATTTTTTTGCCGTATCCAGGATCGCTGGAAGGAACGCCACTTTTCTCAATGATGCCGAAGGGATCGTGATTTCCGATGGTGTGGTGCACGGTAAGCTGCAACGCCTGCTCGGTCTTCTGGTAAAGGTCGAACACGGTTTTTGCGCGGTCTGCGCCGACGGATGTTGCATCGTAGACGTGGTCGCCGCCCATGACGGCGAAATCCGGTTTGAGGGCCGCGATTTTCTTGAAACAGAGGTCACAGCCGTGGGCGGCGTCGAGTTCGGGTTCGATGTGCGTGTCCGTGAAGAAGACAAAATCGAAGGATCCCGGCGTTTTCGTTTCGGCGAGGATATCGAAGGCGGCCGTTCCAGAAAATGCGGCTCCGGCGCCGGTAACCGCCGCGGTTTTGAGGAAAGTTCTTCGGTCGAGAATCATGTGTCTCACCCCCAAATCAGTATTTCCGAACGGGCGAATTTTATCACCAAGCTTTGTTGCCGTGTGGCTTTGGTCACGTTATGCTCGCGGACCGCGATTACGACTCGATCCTAATGGAGGCTACGATGTTTTGCAGAATTCTTGGTTTTGTCGCACTTCTGCTGGCGACCAATTATCCGTTGCATGCGCAGCGGGCGGCGTTCACGGTTGGCACTGCGACTGCGGCTGCCGGACAAAAAGCGAATGGATATATCGAAGTGCCGGCAGGGGTGGACGCCGGGACGAACATTCCGGTTGTGGTCGTGAACGGTGCGAAGCCCGGGCCGGTGCTGGCGCTCGTCACTGGGGCGCATGGAACGGAATACGTTTCGATCATTGCAGTGGAGAAGTTGATTGGCGAACTCGATCCGTCGCAAGTTTCGGGGACAGTAATTCTTGTTCCTCTGGTGAATTTGCTTTCGTTTGAACAAAAAGTTCCGCATGTGAATCCCGCCGACAACAAAAGCATGAACCGGTTTTATCCGGGAAAGATGGACGGCACGCAAACGGACCGGGCCTTGTTTATGATCACCAAGGAAGTTGTGGACCCCTGCGATTACTTGATCGATTACCACGGCGGCGACCTGGACGAGAGCCTGCGTCCTTATGCGTATTGGGGAGCGACAGGGAAGGAAGCGCAGGACCGGATTTCCAAGCAGATGGTGCTCGCATTCGGTCTGGATCACATCATTATTTGGGGCGAGAGACCCACTGACGCCACGGCGTCGCGGTATTTGGACAACACCGCTTCGTTGCGCGGCAAACCGGCGATTGTTGTGGAAGCGGGGCACGCAGGTACCGTGGAATCGGACGACGTAGCGCTGCTGGTCAACGGAACGCTGAGCACGATGCGCGCTTTGAAAATGATTGCCGGCGAGCCGCATTACATCGAAAATCCCGTTTGGCTGGGAAAAGTTGTGGACGTGATTTCCGAAGGACCGGGCATTTGGTATCCGCTCGTGAAACGTGGGACTTATGTCTCAGAAGGAATGAAGATTGGATACGTCACGGACTATTTTGGAAAAGTGATACTGGACGCGCGGTCGCCGGTTTCCGGCGTCATCCTGCACGTGAATGCCGTACCTTCGCTGAAAAAGGGAGACAACATTGCGGACATCGGCGTGGTCGCCGCGAAGGCGCCGTAACCATTCGCCCCAGAAAATATAGCGTCGCGAGCGGCGCTTACGCGCACCGCACCATCCTACATTCCAGAAACTACTTTTCTCGCCAAGGGCAGAACATCCTCCGTCGTACAGGGGCACGACATATACATCATCGTGAGGATGCTGTCTCCTTTGCGCGCCATAATCATGACGCCGGCAAGATCAAACGCGTCATCGCCAAGTCCCGGCAAATTTTTGATACTCGGTCCCAAGTTTCCCATCGTCAGGCGGCTCATGCTCATGAGCCCCTTGGCGCCATGATTGGAGACATTAAAAACTACCACCGGCGCTTCGCCTGGATGAGTCGCTGCGCCATAGTTTCCACGCTGGGCGTTGGAGTTCTGCATGAGGTTTTTTGCGAACGCCTCCATCTGTTGCCGCTGCTGCTCAGTCATGTCCCCCTTTGGAATCAGAGCGGCGTGCTTCGCAATCATATCCGTCATGTCGCCCATCACGCTGTACACGCATCCGGCACCCTGGCCCCGGTTTGATTCGGCACGCACGACTTCCATCTTCGCGGCCTGACCGACGTCTTCTTTGTCGAGCAGGCTGCAAGCGTTCCTGCCGCCAAGCACCGGGCCACGGTTGGTATTCGCGTTTGAATCGGAAAGATCATCGAGGCCCATTTCGTGAGCCTTTTCTTTGACGCGATGGGCGACGTACCAAATTCCAGCAATGCCAATCGCGCCGAAAACTAAAAGTACAACGGCCGCGACTGCGATCGCCTTCCCACAACCGCTGCTGGACTTTGCAGGAGCAGCCGCTTGCGGAGCAGGCGCAGCTTGAGATGGATCGGGAGGACGCATGGTAGGCAGAGCAGCGTAAGCCGGCGCTCCCGGGCGAGCTGGAGCGGCGCCCGTGGCGGTGCCGCATTTTCCGCAGAAAGCCGTTCCGTCGTTGAATGGAGTTCCGCAGTTTTTGCAAAATCCAGCCATTTTCCCTCCCGAGAATTTTCAAGACCGCAGTCTGAAGGATCCTTGTTTGCCAACGCATCGTGCCAGAAACGCGTGGAAGCGGCAAGCGGCAGCTGGACGCAGATTGCGCAGCCACTCTCAAGCTTCCCGGACAAGAATTTGGCAGCGCGATGGGTGAACCAAATGTAGAATAGGCGCGCGAGCTGGCATCCTTGGGGGCGCACATGGCGGACTACTTGTTGAAAACGGAACCGACAGCATATTCCTTTGCCGATTTGCAGAAAGACGGAGAAACAATTTGGGACGGCGTACACAATCCCGTGGCGCTTAAAAATCTGGGCGCCATGAAGCCAGGCGACAAGCTGGTGATTTACGAAACCGGTGACCACAAGAGCGCGGTGGGAACGGCAACCGTCATCTCGGTAGACGCTAGCGATCCCAAGAATCCGCAAGTAAAACTGAAGGCCGGAAAGCCCATCGCCAAACCGAAGACGCTCGCGGAAATCAAGGCCAACAAACTGTTCGCCGACTCGCCTCTGGTACGACAAGGCAGGCTTTCGGTCGTGCCGCTAAATAAAGCCCAATATGGAGCTCTGACAGGCAGCTGATCGCGCGAAAAGCCCAATTAAGAGGTACTTTCGATGGAGCGTTTGACTTCTCGCATGATTGGTTTTGTCCTTTTCCTTTCCACGGTCGCCGGACCGCTTCCTGCCCAGCAGCCGCCTGAGATTCGGTATCACGCGGACGCTGAATTCCTCAAGCTGCCTGCCGATTTTTACTTCGGCGAAGTCGCAGGCGTTGCCGTCAATTCTAAGAAACACGTATTTGTGTTTTCGCGCGGGAATACGACTGGTCCGGCGTATTCGGCTGCTGGGGCGCAGCTTTTGGAGTTTGGCGCGGATGGGAAATTCCTGCGGGAGATTGGGCACAATCTTTACGCCTGGTCGTACGCCCACGCTGTGAAAGTGGATGCGCAGGACAATATCTGGGTGGCGGACAAGGGCTCGGATATGGTGATCAAGCTCAACCCGGAAGGGCGCGTCGTGATGGTATTTGGGCGCAAGCAGGAGGCTTCCGACGAGGGGACCGGGCCGTTGAAGCATTTGAAACCGCCGCTGCCTGCTATTGATGGGATGTTCCGGCAGGTGACGGACATGGCGTGGGACGCGGCCGGGAATTCGTATATCAGCGACGGGTATATCAATTCGCGTGTGGCGAAGGTGGATAAGGACGGGAATTGGCTGAAGTCCTGGGGCGAGCCGGGCGATGGACCGGGGCAGTTCAATGTGCCGCACAGCATCGCCGTGGATGCTTCGGGAAATGTTTATGTTGCGGATCGCGGGAACCGGCGCATACAAGTGTTTGATGGGGACGGTATATTTTTGCGGCAGATTACCATTGACGTGACTGCTCCCGCAGATGCGCGTGCGGCGATCGGCAACAAACCCACTGCGACGACCGGCACGATGGCGCCCGGAGCGCCGTGGACTGTTTGCATCACGCCGGGACCGAACCAGGTGCTGTACGCTTCGGACGCTTTTCCGGGACGGATCTATAAACTTAGCCTTGATGGAAGAGTGCTGGGAATGTTTGGCAAGTCGGGGAAGCAGCCCGGGCAATTTGGGTGGATTCACGAGATTGCTTGTCCGTCGGAGAACGAGTTGTATGTGGCGGAGCTGTTGAATTGGCGCGTGCAGAAACTGGTGCTGGAGCCTGGGCATTGAGGTCTTGGGTAGCCCCCCCTAGGTTTTTCACAACTGTTCATTCTAAAGGGAGTTAACGTTATTTGTTTTGATCGGTTTTTATAAGTGGTCATTCTAAAGGTACTTAGATCACGGTGATTTGGAAGAACGGTTGAGATTCTACCTTGGGAAAAGCACAGGCTGAAGCCTTTGCCACCGAAAAACAAAAAGGCCAGCAGGATGCTGGCGCTATCTGGGACGCACAAATCCGAAACCTAAAGTGTAGTACATTATACTTATATGTCAAGACATTTTTGCGATATCTGGAACTGGTTTGTTTGCCAGGGGATAGACTTGCGCGCAGAGTAAGAAGTGGATTGGAGAACTGGGGCGCACCCTTCTTGGAGCTAGTTTCTAACGACGCCGCACGATGGGCAGGAGCATTGCGAGGACATCATCAGCAGCTGAGCTCCACAAAATGGGCAAATGGTGTCTGCGGCCGGTTGGACCGTCGCGAGCCTCTCCTTCAGGGAGGGTTCTTTTTTTGTTAGGAGTAGATGAACGAGGGTGAGAATCGCAGCCACCGGGGCAGCTAGCCTGAAAATCCAAATCATTACCTGGGTGTCCGGTTCGACAGGTGCGAACCAAGCACCCGAGAAGAGCAGAAGGATAAAGAATCCGGCCCACTTAAACCCTCGCCTCGTCTTCGTGCTGACGTGCGGGTCACGGCCGCAGGTCGTGCCGAGCCAGCGCTTCCAAAAGCCGAAAGGCAAAAACGGGATGTAAAAGATGTGTCCGGCGTTGAACGTACGTACTTGTACGGACCGGCGCATCTGTCCGCAAGGCAGGCAGTAATCATTGCGAAAAGCGACCTGCTTCGGCTTCCAGCGGTACAGCCCATAAATGATGAGCACGATCGAGCGCCCTTCTGGACTCGCAAATCGGCCTGGATATTACACGGACCGGGCTGGGCGGTTCCAGTGCTGGTGGGTGTGGGTTGGGTTAGTTTGGCCGCTTACTTCGGACTGGGTTTGGTTGGGGTGGGTGGGCGAAGGTGTAAATCAAAGAAATCGTCCACACGGTGCCAGGCGTCGCGGAGTACGTGTTCGCGGCTGAAGTAGTGGAACTCGCCGGGGTAGATCATGAAGTCGATGAGCGGGCCTTTGTCTTTTTTCAGGGCTTCGTCCATGAGCCAGACGGATTCGAGGAACGGGACGTTGACGTCGGCGGTTCCGTGAAGAACCAGCAGAGGGCGCGCGAGACGGTCGATGTGGGAAATCGGCGAGGCGTTTGCATAGACTTGCGGATTTTCTTCCGGGGTGCCGATGCGGCTGGCGGTCCAGTCGCCGTGATAGGGGTCGTTGTAATACATGGTGTAGTCCACAACGCCGGCAACGTCCACGCCCGCGCGGAAGAGTGTGGGCTGGTCGGTCAGGGCGATCAGGGTGAAAAATCCGCCGTAGCTCAGGCCCCAGATGCCGATGCGGTCGCTATCCACGTAAGGAAGGGTTTTTAGATAGTTGGCGCCCATCCAAGCGTCTTTGGCATCCTTGCCGCCGACGTCCAGGTAGACGCCGGTGCGCCAATCGCGGCCGTAGCCAATGCTGCCGCGATAGTCGGGGCAAAAAACCACGTAGCCCTTTTGCAGAAAATACTGGTGGATGCTGTAGTAGACGGCGTAATTCCGCTGCACGTGCCAGCCGTCGTAGTTTTGATTCACGCCGTCGCCGTGAACCCACAGGATGGCGGGATGCTTTTTCGTTTTGTCGAGATTTTTGGGTACGAAGAGCCAGCCTGGGACTTGCTGGCCGTCGGGGCCGGGGTAATGAACGAACTGCGGCTCGACGAATTGGGAATGATCGATGCCCGCGGGCATGGAATCGGTGAGGCGTACGGGGGGTTGCGCGTTGGCGATGGGAGCAGTGACGTAGAGATCGGCACTGTTGTGCGCGTCAGTGTGTTGATAGACGAGGCGGCCGTCGCCTTCGGACCAGTGCGGCTCGATGTTCGTTCCAGGCTCCGCGGTCAGGTAAAAAATGGTGGCGTGAGAAGGATCGTCGTTGATGGTAGCGATGCCCAGGACGCGGTCTCCGGGTCTGTCTTCGAGGTTGGCGTCGTAGGCGATGCGCTTGCTGTCATGCGACCAGGTGGGACGCCAGGCTTCGAATTTTCCTTTGGTAATTTGAACGGCATCGCCGCCAGCGGAAGGCATGACGTAAATGTGGTCCCAGCCGTCTTCGTCGCTGAGGAAGGCGATCCATTTGCCATCGGGCGAAGGCCAGGGTTGCGCGCCTGCTTCGCCCCAATCGGGAATGCTCCAGAATTTTGGTTCCGTGACTTCGTGGATGACTTTCACGAGGCCGGTCGAGGTGTCGGCGACGTTAATGAAATATTTTTTGAAGTCTTTGGATTCACTGTCGAAAACGAGGCGGCCCGAATCAATCCAGGCGAGGCCGCCGTATTCACCGGGCCTGGCTATGGGGACGGGTTTAGCTTCGAGGAGCTTTACCGCGTAGATCTGGCCGGGCACATATTCGGGATTGCGAAAGACGAGCTTTGCGCCGGAATATTTCGGGGATTCGTCGTGCGGAAGGGTTTTTGCGCCGGCAGTGTAGGCCAGGGATTTGCCATCGGGTGACCAGAGGATGCGGCTGATGCTGACGTCATCATGGGCGACGGTGGATTCCTTGCCATCGGAGAGCCAGCGGATGATGAGATCGCCTCCATGCTGCGTTTTGTCGCCTTCGGAGACGCCCGCTCGGACAAAGGCGACACGCGTGGAGTCGGGCGAGAGAACGAAATCTCGGCCCCGGTCGAGCTTGCTCCATACAGGTTTTGGAGTGCCGCCCGCCAAAGGAACCTGCGACAGATCGCCTTCGTGCGGGAAATAGAGCGTGTCACTGTCGTCGTTCCAGAAGACATCGCTGACGTTGCCATCGGGGAAAGAGGTTAGCTGAACGGGCTGGCCGCCTCCGTCCACGTTGGCGACAAAAAGATTTCGGATGCCGGCGCGATCCCAGATAAACGCGATGTGCTTGCCATCGGGCGACCAGACGGGTTCCGAGGGATGCCTGATTTCGATGAGCTGCTCGATGGTGAGACGGGACTTGGAAGCGGAAGTCTGGGCGTGCGAACTTGCCGCGAACAGGAATGAAAGAACCGCTGCGATGAAACGAACAGAGTACTTCCCGTTGTGCATGGCGCCCCCCGCAGAATGCCTTGAAAATTTAGACTTCCAGTGCTTTAAGGCCAGTGAAGTTAGCACTTGCCCGTCATGTTGAGAAGTGTATTCAGGAGAATGTGTTCGGTTTAGTTGACGGGTAAGCGATTGACGAGGAAATCGGCGATGTTGCTGGCGGCCGGCGGATCGAGATTGGAAAGCACGGCGATAATGTAGCCCGATTGCGGACAGATTGTCAGATCACCGTTCATTCCCGGAGCGCCGCCGCCGTGGCCGAAGTGAAAGGATGGCGTGCCGGAGTCGAAAATCATCAACCCGAAACCGTATTTTCCTCGGGGTGTGTCGGCGTGGCCAGTGGTCATGAGATCGGTGTATTGAGCATTGAGCAATTTGTGGCCTGTGAGGGCCGTGGCAAAGCGCAAGAAGTCTTCCACCGTGGAGTAGCCGCCGCCCGCGGAAGTTCCGCGGTAAGGGAGTGTATCCGTGTTGGGCTGAAGACCCTTGCCGCCGAAATCGGTATATCCAATGGAACGATCCGGGACTGGCTGATCTTCGGGCAAAGAGCCGGTGGAAGTCATGCCAGCCGGCTTGTAGACATTCTCGCTTACATAGTCGTAGTAGCTTTTGCCGCTGACGCGTTCCACGATTACGCCGAGAAGCAAGAAACCGTAATTGCTGTAATCCCAGCGGCTGCCGGGCTCAAATTGCGGGCCGCGCTGGCCGAAGAGTTTTACATAGTCCTGAAGAGTCTTTAGCTCGAGGCGGTGGGCGTCAAACTCAGGGCCGAAGAAGTCTCCTGTGCCGCCCGTGTGCGTCAGCAGTTGCTGGATAGTCACTTTTGTGGCGATATCTTCGTTGGGATAGTCGGTGATGTACTTGCCCAGAGGATCGGCGAGGTTGATCTTTCCGGCTTGCACGAGCTGGAGTATGGAAACGGCGGTGAACATCTTGTTCATTGAACCGATGCGGAATTTTGTGTTGAGGGTGTTGGGGGTTTTCTTTTCGCGATCGGCCAGCCCGTAAGCGCCGGTGAAAATAGTTTTGCCATCCCTCGCCAGCAGGATTGCTCCAGAAAAGACGTTGGCGACTGCGTCCTTTTCGAGTTTTGCACGGAGAGCGTCGACCAGTTCGGGCTGGCTCATGCGGGGCAGGGCGAATTCGGCGGGGCGTTCCGTGATGCGAATGTCGATCCGGATTACCTTGTAAGGCGCTGTGGGCTCGACTTCGAAAGTGAGGCGCGCGAACTGATCAGAGCCGCGCTCCTGAACGACCGCTGTCAGTTTGGTGGGTGTGGAATCCTCGATCTTCCGGAGGTCGAAACCGCCAGTTTGCTGCCGGAAGCTTAGAAGGCGGTCGGTGGGGTGGTCTTCCGGCTTTGCATAATTAGACTGAAAGGCGTCGAGCTTGGCTTTGTCTCCGCTGTTGAACGCGCTGAACCAAGCGGTGAATTGGTTGCCCGCGGGAGTCTTGGGAATTTCGGGTGCGGCAGTCTGCGTTTGGGCCAGGCTCCCCGAACGAACCGAGACATGAATGGCTACGAGGGCAAAGGCTGCCAGGATGATCGCGCCCAGTGCGCGGAAACGAGGGGACATTACAGGACCCTCCATCAGCGATAAAAACGCCAAGTCTACATGGAATAGACGGCGAAGCCAGGGATTCGTCTTACTTTGTGGCTTGCCAGGGCGATCGCTTTTGGACGATAGAACGGTTCCTGGTCGGGACGGCCAAAGCAGACGTTTACACACTTCAACGAGACGGCTTCCACCAGAGGCCATTCCACAGAACTTTTATGCGAGCTATTCTACTTTGAAGCGCTGCCTTGCAATTCTGTCAGTGCGGCAAGCACTTCCGCGCTGTGCTGATCCGGCTTCACGTCGAGATAGACTTTGCGAACGACGCCATCCGGGTCAATCAGGAAGGTGTGGCGAGCGGAAAGCTTGGCGACGCCCAGGTTGATCACGGAGTCGTACTGTTCGGATACCGAGTGCTTGGTATCGGCGAGGAGCTTGAAGTTCAATCCTTCCTTGGTGCAGAACTTCTGATGAGAATCCTCGTCCTGCACGCTGACGCCGACAATCACGGCGTTCTTTTGCTCATATTGTGCCAAGTCGCGCTGGAAATTGTGGGCTTCCACGGTGCATCCGGAGGTGAAATCTTTCGGGTAGAAGTAGAGCACCACCCACTTGCCTTTGAAATCGTGCAGGCTTACGGGCTTAGACTCCTGAGAATTCAGCGTAAAGTCGGGCGCGTTGGTTCCCACGGCGGGCGCCTTGCTGTCCGCGCGCAAACTGTGGATGCCAAAAGCCAAAGCAGACAATAGAAGTACTGCGGCTACAACTAAAATTGTTTTCATGGTTCCCCCTCCGCTATGCCCGATTGAAATCGGATTTATTCCCCGAATTTGTCTCGCAAAGAATGCTCCCAGCAGGAGCAGCGGTCTCTTCAATAGGCCGGACACGTATAATACAGCTCTCTGTGAGTGGAGGCTAGTGCGCACGCGTGAAGCGGCCGAAGCCCACGCGAAGCTGAAGCGTATTGATTCCAGGATTCAGATTGGCCAAGCTGGCGTTGGAAATGTGCATGAAGCGCAGTTCAGCGCTCCAATAATATTTGCTGCGAAGAAAATGCATCCCGAGCGCGCCGCTGGTAGTGAAATTCACGCGTGAGGTTCCCGGCGGCACATTGATGTTCGTAAATAAAGTTCCGCCCCCCAGCTCGAAATAGGGAACGACTTTGCGCGGTTTTGTGAAATTCCATTTCAAAGCAAAAGGATTGAGACCAAAACCATAGGCTGTACCGAGCTTTTGATCCACCACGAAAGCCGGTACGACGTCCACCGCGTATTCAAATTGCCCGCGCAAAAAGCCGGGGCCGGCCGGATCCGTTATAACCCAACCGTAACGCCCGCCGAGGTTCCAAACGCCACTGCTTGCGGTGCTCCCGTTTAGTCCGTGGCCCCCGCCCGTCCATGCCTCGAGGTCAAGCCCGCCCGATTCCGGACCGGCTTGCGCTCGCGAGGAAGGGGCCGACAGAAGAGCAACAAAGAATAAGCCTGCGAATAATCGTGTCACCGTGCTTTCTCCTTAGGCCTTGGATACGTTCAGCCGCAACTTGGGTGCACGGAAGATACCGAAAAACGAGCGCAAAGGCGACTAACTTTTGTTGAAGGCAATGTTTTTATTTCACTTCAGATAGGTTCGAACGATTTGAATGACGTCGTCCGCTGCTTCCTCGGAAGATTTTGAATTACGCGGCATGTGGTTGCGGATGTGGTCTTCCATCAATTCGCCCATGAGGCTGTTGATGGCGCCGCGAGCGGCGGCCAGGCGCTGAAGGACTTCGGCGCACTGTTCGTCCTCGTTAAGGCCGCGAAGGACGCTTTCGAGCTGGCCAATGACTTTCTTGGTGCGTGTGACTAAGTCGAGCTTTTCGCGAGGGGTGGTGGACATTTTGCTTGTGTACCCTATGGGGGTATGGTATCAAAGAACGGGCCTGAGCGGCTATCACCTTCTGCAAAATAATTCAGAAGGCTGGGCGCTTCAACCGCCTGGTCTTGGGCAAGCCCTTTCATCAACCCGTAATATAAGGCCGCTTATTCTGACACATTTGCTGCCCGGGTTGCTTCTGACGGGGGGAGAACCAGCAAAAGGATTGGGATGCCACGAAATTTACGACAATCTGCGATCCTCGCCGGCGGACTCCTGATCGCGCTTTCCTTCGTCTCTCCGGCCATGTATGCGCAGGATCCTCCTCCCCCGCCTCCGCAGGATTCTGTCGTCAACGATGATCAGTCTCCTCCCGGTGATTCTCTTCCCGTAATGCTTCCGCATCCGGAGACGGATCGATTCTGGATCTCGGGGCAAGCCAACTTCATCTCCCAGTGGCATCCGGCGTTTTATTCTCCTTATCAGGGCCCCAACAGCCTTTCGCCCCAAGCGCAAGACGCGACGTCTCGCGTTCTAACGCTATTTACGGGACTCCGCTTCAGCAGCACGACCGAGCTGCTCTGCGACGTTCAGGAAACGGGCGGGAACGGAATCGGGAGAGCGCTTGGAGTTGCGGGCTTCACGAATCTCGATGTGGTTCGCAATCCCACTCTCAGCAAAGCGCCCTATATCGCTCGTCTGATGATTCATCAGATCATTCCACTGGGTCATTCGAAAAAGCCCGCCGACGCGAATCCATTTTCTCTGTTCAGGGAATTGCCGGAGCGCCGTTTGGAAGTGCGTTTCGGCAAATTCAGTATGGCCGATTTTTTCGACGTCAACACCTATGGGAGCGACTCGAATTTCCAGTTTATGAACTGGGCTGTGGACAATTCCGGCTCGTATGACTATGCGGCGGATACGCGCGGCTTCACGTTTGGCGCCATGCTCGAATATCACGACAGCTGGGGGATCGTGCGATTTGCGGAAGCTCTGATGCCCAAGGTGGCCAACGGAATCCATCTTGACGCGGATTTGTCACGCGCGAGGTCCGAAAATATCGAGTTTGAATTTCACAAGCGAACCATCCGCCGGCAGCAAGGGATTCTGCGCTTGCTGACTTTTGTAAATCACGCCAATATGGGCAGTTATGCGCAGGCCATTGACAATTATCTTGCGGGTCTCACACCAATGCCGGAGATCACGGACCATCCGCTACAAACAACGGTCAAGTATGGTTTTGGCGTCAATTTCGAGCAGCCGCTGAACAATTGGATAGGAATATTCGGGCGCTGGGGATGGAACGAAGGGCAACACGAGTCCTACGCTTATACGGAAGTGGACCAGACGGATCAAATAGGAATGGCGTTCAATGGGAGCGCCTGGCACCGCAAATGGGACCGCGCCGGAGCTGTCTTCGTTTCGAATGGAATTTCGAGGGAGCATCAGGAATATCTGGCTCTAGGCGGAGATGGATTTTTGCTTGGTGATGGCCGCTTGAATTACGGCCGGGAAAATATCGTCGAAACGTATTACACGCTGCATGCCTGGCGCGGGGTTTATCCTTCCTTTGATTTTCAGCACATCAACAATCCTGGTTACAACCGTGACCGCGGCCCTGTGCTGGTGGTGAGCCTGCGTTTGCACTTGGAGTTCTGAGTAACAAGAAAGTCAATGCTTTCCTCACCCCGTTGCTCCCGGCAGCGTTTGCCCAGTCCGATGACGAAAGAAGGTTTTCTTTGCCTGGTGTTTACGGGCATTTGCCGATTCACTCGTCGCTCTTAGAATAAGTCCAGAGGAATCAACACTGCTTCGCCCATCTTGCGTAAGTGATTGGTGGCAGTGTGCGTGCCATTAGAGTTGCGGAGCTGATGTTTGATCCTGGCCGCGCATGCGATTCGAGCGGCGCGCGAATTTGGCGTTAAAGCAAATCTGCAAACGGCCGATACGCCTTACGTCGAATCGGATCATGGGGATTCCCTGATCGGCCTACGTTAAAGGAGACTAATATGTCCGTCGCTGGGATCTTAGGCAGCAGTCTGTTTTCCGCATATGGGGCGAACTCCACACAGAATAAATTTCAGCAGATTCAGCAGGGATTTCAGCAGCTTGGGCAGGCGCTTCAGTCGGGCAATTTGTCGCAGGCGCAGGGCGACTTCGCCACCCTAAAGCAAGAGTTACCAAGCCAGCTCGTAAGCACCGCGAGCTCCGCAAGCGCTACGCAGAGCGGCTCACAACCCACGAGCACGGTGTCTCAGGCTTTCTTGCAATTGTCGCAGGATTTGAGCTCGGGCAATTTGTCCGCGGCGCAGTCTGATTTCTCCTCATTAAAGCAGGATCTCAGTCAGCAAGGAATCTCTCTCCATGGCCGCTTCCACCACACTCGCCCGGAGAGTTCGCAAAGCTCCACCCAGCAGAATTCCGTTTCGACGCTCTTCGGAACTCTCGGGCAGGAGCTTCAGTCCGGGAACCTCAACGCGGCGCAGCAGACTTACAGCACACTGCAGCAGGATTTTCTACAATTTGCGGGAAGCACCGGTTCCTCGGGGACGGGCGGGTCGAGCGGTGCAACATCAAGTTCGCCCCTGAACGTTACGGCTTAGCGAACCATCTTCAAAGCTCTGAAACTTTAGAACACATGGGGCGAGCGAAAGAGTTTCCCTCTCTTCACACGGGAAACAATCGCGCCGCATTACCGTATAAGATCTTGCGTTTGGCTTCCGCGCCAATCGGAAGCGCGTGAAATTTCTCGAGGTTTCCCTTTATATCCGGCACACCGGGCCCCGGCCAGTCCGTTCCCCACAAAACCTTGTCCGCGATTTCCTCAATCCGCGGAAAATATTCCATCAGCTTCTGCGGAGGAATTCCGGAAATATCCATGTACATGTTCTGGTGACGCCGCACGAGGAAGAACGCCTCGTTCATCCAAAGCGGCCGTCCACCATGAGCAAGGATCACCACAAGATCCGGATAGTCAATGCTGATGTCATCGCACAACATGGGTTGTGCGTGAAGATTCCGCGCACCGGGAAAAATTGAAGTGCCTGTGTGAATCATAACCGGCATGCCGTTGGCTTGGGCGCGGTCGTAAACTTTGGCTAACTCGCCGTTGCCCTCCATGTAGGAATTCGGCGTGAGCACCTGGTGCGAGGGATGCAGCTTGATGCCGCGAATTCCAATCTTTGCCATGCGGTTCACTTCGGCGCCGCAATCGGGGACTGTGCCAGGCAGTACGCCGCCAAAGGCGATCAGGCGGTGCGGATTTGCGCTGCAGTATTTCGCGCTCCAATCGTTTACTTCCGGCGTGAACCCGATCAGTTTCGGCGCGACATAATTGATGAGCCCGGCCCGTTCAATGCCGAGGCTGTCCATGTGCCCCAAAAACGCCTTGGGATCCTCGCAATAGCGCAATACCTCGTCGTAATCTTTCCGCCCTTTCTTTACTAGCTCCGTTGGGGCTGCCTTCATCATGTGATACGGCATGATGTGAATATGAATGTCTATGATCGGCTGCATTCTTTTCTATGTGCCCTCTGCGTTAAACCGGCGCTCTCTATTTCAAGCGCCCATTCGTCGAGGAAAAAATCTCAATTAAACCGAACATATTCAAAATCAAGCGGCTTGCTGTTGATGCCGCGCAAAGGAGGCGCAATCCAATTCGCAAATTTCCCTGGCTCCACAACGCGCCCCGTCATCAACGACTGCACGAATTTCTGGTCCGCCGCGCTCGGCAGCCATTCGTCCTCGTGTTTCTTCCATTCCTCGGCGGTCAGCACTTCTCCATGAATCCCGATGTGGTGTCCCGCAAAATTCCCAATCGCGCGATGAAACCCCTTGTGCGGAAGCGTCAGCTTAAACGGAATCCCCGCTTCATCGATAACTCGCTGCCACCGGGCCACGCCGTCTGCGATCTCCTCGATATAATCGTCGCGCAAGCGTTCATTCAGCGCCTTTAGCGCCGGAACATTCTTCTGGGCGATCTTGTCGCCGATTACTTCGTACACTGGATACTCGGCCTCGCTTAGCACGTGGTCGTCCTCAAGCTTCGTCTCGCGAAAGCGTCCCTTCAATCCGCTCGTGTAATAGTTCGCGGCGTTCGAGGAAAGGTCCGATCCATAAAGGTCCAGCGTTACGCTGTAATGAAAATTCAAGTAGCGCTGAATCGTCTGCAGATCAATCACGCCAAGCGCGCGAATCTGTGATGGATCTTCCAGTTTGTGTTCTTTCATCACCTCGCAAGTTCGCTTAATGATGCGCGTCACGCCCGTCTCTCCGACGAACATGTGGTGCGCCTCTTCGGTCAGCATGAACCGGCAGGTCCTTGCCAGTGGATCGAATCCGGATTCCGCCAATGCGCACAATTGAAACTTGCCATCGCGGTCCGTGAAAAACGTAAACATGTAAAACGCCAGCCAATCCGGCGTCGGCTCGTTAAAGGCGCCTAGAATGCGCGGGTTGTCGGCGTCTCCCGATCGCCGCGCCAGCAGGGACTCCGCTTCCTCGCGCCCATCGCGCCCAAAATAACGGTGCAGCAAATACACCATGGCCCACAAATGCCGCCCTTCCTCCACGTTCACCTGGAAAATATTTCGCAGGTCATACATGGAAGGACACGAAGCTCCCAGCAGCCGCTGCTGTTCCACCGAGGCCGGCTCCGTATCGCCTTGCGTCACAATGACGCGCCGCAATGTCGAGCGGTATTCTCCAGGCACTTCCTGCCACGCCGACTGCCCTTTGTGCATCCCAAAATTGACCTGCCTCTGCATGTCGCGCGGCTGCAAGAAGATTCCCCACCGATACTCGGGCATCTTTACGTAATCAAATTGCGCCCATCCATCCGGCTCGACGCTCACGGCGGTGCGCAGGTAAACGTCGTAGTTGTGGCTCTCGTTCGGACCCATGTCATACCACCAGCCCATATAGGCGGGCTGCCAGTGTTCCAGCGCCCGCTGCAATCCACGGTCCCGCCCCAAATCCACATTGTTCGGAATCTTCTCGGTGTAATCGATCATGGCCTTCTCCTCAGTGGCACAGGCACTCTTGCTTGTGCTTTTTTCTCACGACGAATTCTGGTCTCGCTAACTGCGGGTGCGCGGCTGTCTAAACTCTCTCCCAATTAAATTTCGCCGGCGCCCCCGTGCCATAAACTTTCAAGGCCCCGTTCGCCCCAACCGCATTCGGGCGAATAAAAATCCAGTTCTGCCACGCGGAAAGCCGCCCGAACACGCGCGTCTCCAGCGTCTCGCTGCCGCCAAACCGCAAATTGGCCTCAAGCCCAGTCAAGGCATCGGGCGAAAGCGCCGCCCGCGATTCCAGCGCCTGCCGAATTTCATCTTCCCAATCGAGGTCGTCCGGAGCAGCCGTGACGAGCCCTGCCTCCATCGCCTCATGCACCGTAATCTTTTTTCCAATCAACTTTCGCAGCGATTCGATTTGCCCCGTTTCCTGATAAAAACGCGCCGCCATGCGCGAAAGATGATTCACCATCGGCAAGGCCCCAAAATTCATCCGCGAAAGCACAACGCTCGCCACGTTCTCACTATCCTGCGAATCGCGCATGTATACACGGTCTGCGGCCAGCACCAATTCGAACAGCGTTCCCGCAAAGCACGAACCTGGCTCGACAATCGCGTACATCGAACGCGAAGAAACATCCAGTCGCGCGAACGTCCGCCGCATCATCCCGAGAACTTCCCGCACAAACCAATTGTCCTGGTGATCCAAAATAAATCCGTCAAACGCGAGTACGGCCTCAGGATTTCCCACCACCTTCAAAATCCAAAGCCCAAGTTCCAGCTCATTGGTACGCAGGGTCAGAATGGCATCATCCAGCTCGCGCGCCATTTGCAATGGCCACCAACTCGCTCCGGCTGCCTTTACACTCTCCATCATGTCGGTAGGCACGGATTCCGGTGCCCGCACAGTCAATGTCACCAGTCGCGCCTCGCGATTCACCTGCGCATCCACATACTCGTAATGGAGCCCGGCGTCATCCACAGTTCGCTTCACCGGAGTCAGCGCAATCCCTTTCGCGTTCGCGGGGCGGTCACTCTTCTCTGCGAGCTGTAGTGCTCGCGCCTTCACCTGTTCCGGAAACTGTTGCGGCTTGATCACCTCATCCACCAGCCGCCAATCCTTGGCTCGCTGGCCCCGCACGCCGTCCGGATTCGTGCAAAACATATCGGCATGGTCCCGCCGTACTTTTCGCTTATCCGTGACGCGCGTCAAACCTCCCGTCCCAGGCAGCACGCCGAGCAGCGGCAATTCCGGCAGACTCACCGCCGAGGACCGGTCGTCTACCAAAATGATCTCGTCGCAAGCCAGGGCCAGCTCGTATCCGCCCCCCGCCGTCGTTCCATTGCAAGCTGCGAGAAATTTCAAACCGGAGTGTGCGCTCGAATCCTCAATCCCATTTCGTGTCTCGTTCGTGAACTTGCAAAAATTGACTTTCCACGCATGCGAAGAAAGCCCCAGCATGTAAATGTTTGCGCCGGAGCAAAAAATCCTGTTCTTCGCGCTGGTAATAATCACCGAGCGAATCTCCGGATGCTCAAAGCGAATCCTCTGCAGCGCATCGTGCAGCTCAATGTCCACGCCGAGATCATAGGAATTCAGCTTTAACTTGTACCCCGGCCGAATTCCGCCATCTTCCGCGACATCCATCGTCAGCGTCGCGACCGGTCCATCGAATGCTAGCTTCCAATGTTTGTACTGGCTCGGCTCCGTCCGATAATCCGGCGGTTCCATTTTTGTGGAAAGCTCCTCCATCGCAGCAGAATCCATAAGCGCCTCCTACTCTTCTTTACCCTGCAATGCTGCTTTCAATTTCCCAAAACTTTCCTCCACGGAATTTCCCGAAGTGTCGAAGTACATATCCGCCTTCCGGTAAAGAGGCTCGCGTGCTTCCAGAATCCGGCGCAAATCTTCCATCGCACGCGCGCTGCCGGCCATCAACCGCAAATCGCCCTGCGCGATCACGCGCGCCATGTACTCTTCCGGCCGCGCCTTAATCCACACCGTGTAGCAATTCGAGAGCAAATAGTCGTACGTCTCTTTTTCAGAGACCACGCCGCCGCCGATGGAAAGAATCGCATTCTTGTGCTCATCCAGGACGCGTTCCAAAACCCGCCTCTCAATCGCGCGATAACCAGATTGCCCGTAGAGCGAGAAAATTTCGCCAAGCGGCATCCCCATCTCTTTTTCAATCTCGCCGTCCAGCTCGATAAACGGAATCTTCATTCCCTGGCCCAGCCGCGCCCCGAGCGTTGATTTTCCCGCCCCGCGTAATCCAATCAGTGCCAGGCGCTTACGCCGGGCCTTTTCTTCGTGTCCAAATTCGCGCATCAAACGAAACACGGCATCTTCCACGCGATGCGCAGGCAGCCGCTCGAGAAACCGTTGAATCAAAACTTTTTCATGCTGCGTTTCCGCTTCGGGCGCGAACAAGTTCGCAAGCGACACGCTCAGCGCCCCGGCAATTCTTCGCAGCAGCACGATCGAAACATTTCCTTCTCCAGCTTCCAGCTGCGCGAGATGCCGCTCCGAAACATCCGCCTCTCGCGCCAACATCTTGCGGGTCAATCCCCGCCGATTGCGCAGTTCGCGCACACGCGCGCCGAGGAAAATCAAAAATCCGCCCTCGGTTCCGGCGGTCGCACCGCGTGTGGTGATATCCTTTATTGTGGCGTCGGTCTGCACGGAGGTAGATTACCCTCTGCTCGGAAGAGGCACATGCAGTATATCGCATGTAGATGGTCGACCGTCAAGATCCTGCTCATGTGTTTTGGATTACCCTACAACAGGACCCTTGCTTCTAAGAAGAAGCCTATTAACAATGGTTTCAGTAAGATGCATGATTCAAAGTCTTTGCGATTTTGTCTATGCGTAACGCTTCGAATGCCCAGATATGCATTATACTGCCGAGGGCTGATCTTGTTGCATTCACCGGGAATACAAGGTTCTCGCATCGCGCAAAACCCGACACACCTAGCTCACTACCTTCATGGAATGTCACCTTTTGTTGATTCCTTTTTCCATTTCGCGAAGCTTGAAGCGCTGCAATTTTCCCGTGGCCGTCTTCGGAATTTCCGCCAGGTATTCAACCCACCTCGGCCGTTTGTAACCGCCTATCTTTTCTCCAACCAACGCTTGAAGCTCAAGAGTCAACTCTTCACTCGCGGAAATTTCCGCGTGCAGCACCACATAGGCGGCCGCTTTTGTGAGCCCGTCCTCATCCTCACGCGCCACCACCGCCGCCTCGCGCACCGCCGGATGCGAAATCAGCGCGCTCTCCACTTCCGCCGGACTTAGCCACAAGCCGTTCACCTTGAACAAATCGTTCGACCGCCCCGCATACCAAAAGTAGCCATTCTCGTCCTGAGAATACTTATCGCCCGTACAAAACCAATGCCCCACAAAAGTCTCTTTTGTTTTTTCGTGCTTGTTCCAATAGCCGACGCAAGTGGAATCCCCCTTGATCA
Organism: Betaproteobacteria bacterium; assembly: GCA_903970165.1. Taxonomy (GTDB): domain Bacteria; phylum Acidobacteriota; class Terriglobia; order Acidiferrales; family UBA7541; genus Acidiferrum. The sequence continues at coordinate 62,046 of CAJCHZ010000053.1, read as the reverse complement.
ACAAATCCCCAATTTCGTTAGCGCGCACATCATTTCCCCGCTCATCGACCAAACGCGCTTCATATCCAGGAATAAGTTTCCCGCTCGATCCCGCTTTCGCCTCCCCAGGGCCATTGGCAATCACCACGTGCAAAGTCTCGGTTGAGCCCAGCGAATCCAGAATCTCGACGCCAAACCGCTCCTTGAATTTCTGAAATAAAGGCGCGGGAAGCGCCTCTCCCGCCGAGATCGCGTGTCGCACGCTCGACAGATCAAACTCCTTTCCATCCTCTCGGTGATATGCAAGCAAAGCCGCATAATTCGTCGGCACAGAGAAAAATAATGTAGGCCGGTACCGCTCAATGTCGGTGTAAATCGTCGCAGGCGTAGGACGCACCGGATCGAGAATAGTTGTCGCCCCGCAAGCGAGCGGAAAATAACCGGAATTTCCCAGCCCGTACGCAAAAAACAGCCGCGCCACGCTGAAGCACCGGTCGTTCTCGTTCATCCGCAAAATGCCCTTCGCGTAAAGCTCCGAGCAAACCACCATATCGTGCTGCAAATGCACGCAGCCCTTGGAAGCTCCGGTGCTTCCCGACGAATAAAGCCAAAACGCAGGCTCGTCCTTGCTGGTATGTGCCGCTGCCAACTCCGGCGAAGCCGATTCCATAAGTAATTCGAAACTGTGCTGGTTTTCCGCCGAACCAGCACCCACAACCGCGTCGGGCTTGCCCACAACAACGACCTCTCGCAAAAACGGCAATTTCTTGAGAGGAATCGCTCGCAAATTCGTAAGCAAAGCTTCGCTTACCAGCGCCACGCGCGCCCGGCAATCATTCAGAATGTATTCGTAATCCGGAGCCTTGGCCTGCGTATTGACGGGCACGGCGATTGCCCCGATTTTGATCGCCCCGAAAAACGCGTACAAAAAGTCCGGAGTATCCAACAGCAGGAGCAACACCCGCTCTTCCGCGCGCACGCCCAACTTCAAAAGCGCATTGCCGACCCGGTTGGTGCGTTCTAGCAACGCCCGATAGGTCACCCGCTCTTCGCCGCATTCGATGGCGACCTTCGCCCCGCGCCCCTCCTGGACATTCCGGTCCACAAAATAGGTAGCGGCATTGAAAATGTCTGGCAAATCAATCAAGGGGTGAGTGGCCTCCAGAGCCTTACGCAGCGCCAGCAACTCTTCTCAGCGCAAACGCGCGGAGTATAGCACGCGGGAAATCTCACTCACCGCGTAGCCTAATCGCGTCGTCCGGTCACAAAAAAAGAGGCACGTTGGAAACATGCCCCTTTGCTTTGCGAACTTGCGCGCAATCGCGACCGTCAGAAGTGTACGACCGCGCTGACGGAAACCCGGGTGCAACCCGCCGTTCCGTCCGAATTGTGCAAGCCCACGTAATCAATTTGCGGCCGAATCGCGAGATGCGGCAAAACCCCCAAATCCACGCCTCCGCCAACGCTATACGCAAAGCCATTGCTGGACCCACCGCCATTCCCCGTGGTCACATGTCCCCCACCCGCGAGGAACTGAAAAAACGGCTTTACCTTGGTTGGATTGGGAGCGTAGATGCGCGGTCCAGCCATAAATGTGTAAGTGTTCACCGAAACATTTAGAGGGCCACCGGGAGTTAGTTCCGTGAATGAGCCGTGGTAGCCGCCAACATCGCCCACAATGCCCAAAAAGGGTATCGGCTTGTACGCGAACGAACCGCTGACCCCATTTTGACTAAGGTCCGCGCCCCCGCCGAGGTGGAAGTAGGAATACCCCACCGACGCGTCAAATTGTGATTGCGCTCTCGACGGAATCGCACACAAAAACAATCCCACGCCCAGCAACATCAACTTTTTTATCGCATTCATCAGAATCGTTCCTTTCGAGGTATTTTCCAGCGTTGAAAAACGAATCTGCAAGTACGCGGAGACGGGAGGGCGGTTGGCGGTCCCCAGCGGCTTCCATTATTTTGAAGCACTCCTCGCCCGATTGGTTGGCGCGAGCCCGAAAGTTTCTATTGCCACAATAGCAACCAGCCAGAACAGAGTCGCTTTTCCCCAGAAGGGCTTCCCGCCAGCATTTTTCCGTTCTTTTTCGCCGCCCTTCGAAGAATTTGCGTCACCTTAGCCCGCCCGACTGTATACTTTGCTCGGAGTTGCCTATGAATTTTCCGAATTCTAACGCCGTCCTTCGCGCCTTGAATCAGTTCCGCATCGAGATCCCTTCCTGGGGTTTTGCGAATACCGGCACTCGCTTCGGCAAATTCATCCAGCCCGCCGCCGCTACCACCACCGAAGAAAAGTTCAGCGACGCCGGCCAGGTGCACTTATTAACCGGCGTATGTCCCACGGTCGCTCTCCATGTGCTCTGGGATTTTCCCAATGGAATCGCCAGCACCGGCGAAGTTCAGGAATTTTCTCAGCGTTATGGCGTGCGCGCCGGCTCCATCAATCCCAATCTTTTCCAGGACCAGGAGTACAAATTCGGCTCCTTTGGCAATCCCGATCCATCGGTGCGTCGCCGCGCTTTCGAACATACTCGCGACAGCATCCAGATTGCCCGCCAGGTCCACAGCCGCGACATCTCTCTATGGTTCGCCGATGGCTCGAACTACCCGGGCACCGCAAATATCCGCCAGCGCAAGAAATGGTTCGAAGAAATTTTGAAGGCTTCCCATGCGGAACTGTCCGGTGGCCAGCGCCTCCTCATTGAATACAAACCTTTCGAGCCCGCCTTCTATCACACGGACATCGCCGATTGGGGCATGGCGCTGCACTTTGCGCGTCACGCTGGGCCACAGGCAAAAGTTCTGGTAGATACCGGCCATCACTACGCCGCGCAAAATATTGAGCAGATTGTTGCCTGGCTCCTATCCGGGCAAATGCTTGGCGGTTTCCACTTCAATGACCGCCGTTACGCCGACGATGATCTGACTCTCGGCTCGATCGATCCATACCAGATTTTCCGCATTTTCCATGAAATCCTCCTCTACGAAAGTGAGACCGGCACGCCCGCGGACATCGCTTACATGATCGATCAGAGCCACAATCTGAAAGGCAAAATCGAAGCGATGATTCAGACGGTCACTATGGCGCAGGAACTCTATTCGAAAGCGGCACTCGTGGATTATCCCGCGCTGATTCGCGCGCAGGAAAATTGCGACCTGGTCCGTGCCGAATCCTTACTGCAGGACGCTTTCGCCACCGACGTGCGTCCGGCGATTCGCGAGTGGCGCCTGCTAAAAGGTCTTCCTGCTGATCCGATGGAAGCGTTCCGCCAAAGCGGCTACCTCGACCGCATCTCTAAAGAGCGGGCCGCAAGGAATTCGCAGAGCATATCCTCGTATGCCTAGCGGCCACTCGTATGCCTGGTAGCCACGCATCCAAACCCTATCTCGCTTTTGATTTTGGCGCCGAAAGCGGCCGCGCCATCCTCGCTCACTTAAATTCCGGCGTTTTGGTCACCCAGGAAATCCATCGCTTCAAAAATGAACCTGTTGAATATGGCGGAAGCCTCCATTGGGACATGCCGCGCCTCTGGTGGGAAGTGCGCAAAGCTTTATCCGCTCTGGAAGAAACGCAACTCGCGGGAATCGGCGCGGACGCCTGGGGCGTGGATTACGCCTTGCTCGGAGAAGAAGGTGAGCTGCTCCAGAATCCTTATCACTATCGCGACGCGCGTACAGTCGGAATCATGCCGAACGTGTTCCGTGTGGTCCCGAGAGAAGAGATTTATTCGGCGACGGGAATTCAGTTTATGCCCATCAACACACTCTTCCAGCTTTTTGCGGCGTGCCGGGAAACGCCCGCCTTGCTGAAAGCCGCGCGGAAACTCATCACCATTCCCGACCTCTTCCACTTCTGGTTGACGGGAAACGCTGTCTGCGAATATACGAACGCCACCACAACGCAGCTCGTGAATCCGCATACCAGAACATGGTCGCGAGAATTGATCGACCGCCTGGAACTTCCTGATCATTTGTGGAGCGAAATCGTCGAGCCAGGCACAGTCCTAGGCAAATTGCTGCCGAGTGTTGCTCGCCATACGGCGCTGGCAGGAACTCCGGTCATCGCGCCCGCCGCACACGATACCGGTTCTGCCGTTGCGGCAATTTCCGCGCGTGAAGGCACAGCTTTTCTCAGCTCGGGAACATGGTCGCTGCTCGGAACCGAACTCCACGCGCCCATCCTCTCTCCTGAAGCTCTGCGCCTCAATTTCACAAACGAAGGCGGCGTCAACGGCACCACACGGTTCCTGAAAAATGTGATGGGGCTCTGGATGCTCCAACGCTGCCGCCAAAACTGGTCGGCTCATGGCCAATCTCCCGATTTGCCGGAACTAATGGATCTCGCCGCTCAAAATGAGCCCTTCGTTTGTCTCGTGGATCCCGATCACGAATCGTTCCTGCGTCCGCCCAACATGCCCGCTGCCATTGACAAGTTCTGCGCCAGGACGCAACAGCCCTCGCCGAAATCTCCCGCCGGCTACGCACGCGCGATTCTTGAGAGCCTTGCCCTAAAATATCGTCTCGTCCTTGCCAATCTCGAAAAACTCACCGGCAAACCTATCGAGAAAATTCGTATCATTGGTGGAGGCTCGAAAAATCGCTTGCTCAACCAGCTGACCGCGGATGCCACAGGGAGAACGGTTCTTGCCGGTCCAGCCGAAGCCACGGCCATCGGGAATGTGGCCATCCAGATTCTGGCATCAGGTGCGGCGAGTTCGTTGAAAGAGGTCCGCGCCATCGTTGACCGCTCCTATCCCGCGGAAGTTTTCGAGCCTATTGATCCCGAGAAATGGAATCGCCAAGCACAACGCTTTGAACACTATTGTGAGGCCGTGTATGCCTGAAATCAGGAAGACCGTTTATTTGCAGGATTTGTGGAATCCAGACGCCGCCGAAAAACACGCGACCAGTCCTTTGGCGCTTCTCCGTTACCGCTCTAATCTGCTCGGCGCCGATTTGCGCATCACCAACTTTGGCGGCGGCAACACGAGTTCCAAATTCGATCTGCGCGATCCTTTCACCGGCAAGCCCACGCGCGTTCTCGCGGTGAAGGGAAGCGGCGGAGATCTGGGCTCCATCACGGATGCAGGTTTCGCGCTCCTCTATCAGGAGCGCCTCGAGCAATTGAAGACTCTTTATCGCGGCGAAGCCCACGAAGACGAAATGGTGAATTTTTATCCGCTCGCTGCCTTCGACGAAAATCGCGTCGCCGCCTCGATTGATACGCCGCTCCACGCGCTGCTTCCATTTCCACACGTGGATCATCTCCATCCCGATTGGGCCATCGCCCTCGCCGCCAGCGCCAACGGCAAGCGCAAGCTCGAACAATTTAATAAAGACTACGGCCGCAAAATCGTCTGGGTACCGTGGCAGCGTCCAGGATTCGAGTTGGCTCTTCTCATCGAAAAAGCCGTCCAAGAAAACCCCGGCATTGACGGCATCCTTCTCGGCGGCCACGGTCTCTTCACCTGGGGTGACACCCAACACGATTGTTACCTCAACAGCATTCACACGATTGACGAGATGGGCGAATTCATCCAGGAGCACCAAAAGCAAAAAGGGGTGCTCTTCGGAGGCTTGGAACACCCCGCGATGGCTGATCGCCGAAAAATTGCTGCGCAAATCCTCCCGGCATTGCGCGGCGCTATGTCCTCGAATCGCCGGGTTATCGCGCACTACGCCGATCAGGAAGACGCTCTCACGTTTGCAGGCTCCGCATGGTCGCGCGAGCTGAGCGCGCTCGGCACCAGCTGCCCCGATCATTTCCTGCGCACAAGAGTTTGTCCGCTGTTCCTGAATTGGACTCCCGAAAAACAAGACGTGAACGAATTGAAAGCCGGCATTCCGTCGCAGGTTGCGGAATACCGCGCCGCGTACAAAAAATATTACGAAGATTGGGCGACTGGCAGTTCACCCAATCTTCGCGACGCAAATCCATCCGTCGTCATCGTTCCCGGGCTCGGCCTGTTTGGTTTCGGCAAAAATAAGAAAGAAGCCCGCATCACCACCGAGTTTTTCATCAACGCCATTCACGTGATGGCTGGCGCAAACGCTCTCGGAGACGGCGAAGCCGCTCATCCATTGCCGCAAGCCCGCCACGCGGAACAATCGAAACAGTTCACGCACTTCCACAACTACGTCGCCCTCCCGCGCTCTGAGGCATTTCGCATCGAATACTGGGCGCTCGAAGAAGCCAAGCTCCAGCGCATGCCGGCGGAAGCTGAGTTCAGCCGAAAAATTGCTTTCATCATCGGAGGCGCAAGTGGCATCGGCCGCGAAGTGGCACTTATGCTGGCGCGCAAAGGCGCCCATCTCTTTGTCGCCGATTTCGACGAGCAAGGCGCAAAAAAAGTTGCCGAACGCGCCAGTGCCATGGCGAGCCCTGAATTCGTCTCTTCCGCCGGCGTGGACATTAGTTCTGCCGACAGCCTCGCGGAAGCGGTTCGCCGAACCATCATGGAATTCGGCGGACTCGATATTGTCGTGAACACCGCCGCAATTTATCCAGTTCCTGGCGCCGACGGCGAACTTTCCGACGCGCTCTGGGCCAAGACATTTCTCGTAAACGTTACCGGCAACTATTTGCTCGCTCGCGCAACCGAAGGCGTTTTTCAAGAGCAAGGTTTGCCGGGCGCGATGGTGCTCACAAGCTCCGCGAACGCCGTCGTCGCGAAAAAGGGAAGCGAAGCTTATGACACCAGCAAAACCGCACTGAATCACCTCATCCACGAACTCGCCATCAAGCTCGGGCCAACCGTTCGCGTGAACGGCATTGCTCCAGCGACGGTCGTCGCCGGTTCCACGATGTTTCCCCGCGACCGCGTCATCCAGTCTCTCCAAAAATATAAAATTGCTTTCTCCGAGTCCGAATCCTCTGAATCCCTGCGCGACAAGCTCGCGGATTTCTACGCGCAACGCACGCTTACCAAGCGCCCGATCACTCCCGAGCTTTGCGCCGCCGCCATCGTCTGGCTGGCTGGAGAACAAAGCGCCAGAACGACGGGCCACGTTATCCCTGTAGATGGCGGATTGTCCGAAGCATTCCTTCGCTAGACCGCGCGGAGCCGCATTTCTTTCCGTCGCGGTTCTTGCGGGCGCAGACTTGTTGGCGCAGAAACGGGAATCTCATGCAAAGAATCTGTTTTGTTCTCCAGGTGAAGCCGGAAAAAGTCGAAGAGTACAAAGCGCGCCACCGCTGTGTCTGGCCGGAAATGCAAAGAGCTCTCCGGGAAACCGGTTGGAACAATTACTCGCTTTTCCTGCGGCCCGACGGCCTTCTTGTCGGCTATCTGGAAACTGAAAACTTCGAGCGTGCCCGCGCCGGAATGTTGGAACGCCAGGTCAACGCTCGCTGGCAACAAGAAATGGCTGAATTTTTTGTCCAATCAAGAGATCTGCTACCAGATCAGGCGATGTCGCCGCTCGAAGAGGTCTTCCATGTTTGATTTTTGCCTGAGGTTCGCGTGATCCCCAACCCTGTTCTTGGCGTCTTCTTTCATTGGCTCGGCGGCTTGGCTTCGGCCAGTTTTTACGTTCCCTATCGCGGCGTGAAGCGCTGGTCGTGGGAAACGTACTGGCTCGTCGGCGGATTTTTTAGTTGGATCATCGCGCCGTGGGTCCTCGGCCTCTTTCTAACCCGGGATTTGTTTCAAGTGCTCTTCGAAACTCCCTCTTCCACGATTTTCTGGGCCATTTTCTTTGGCCTTCTCTGGGGCGTCGGCGGACTCACCTTCGGACTGACCATGCGATTCCTCGGTCTTTCCCTGGGCATGGCCGTTGTTCTTGGCCTCTGTGCCGCATTCGGAACGCTGATGCCCCCGCTTTTCAGCGGTGTTTTCTTCACGCAGGTTCTTGGCACGGCTTCCGGCCGAATTATTCTGCTCGGCGTATTTGTCTGCCTGTTGGGAATTGCCGCCGCGGGTGTCGCTGGAATTTGCAAGGAGCGCGTGATGTCTCCGGAGCAGAAGAAGTCTGTCATCAAAGAGTTCGACCTGAAAAAAGGCATCGCCGTGGCAACGTTGTCCGGCGTAATGAGCGCTTGCTTTGCCTACGGCCTTGCCGCCGGCGCGCCGATTAAGCTCCTGGCTCTTAAACACGGCACACCGGTTCTTTGGCAGGGCTTGCCGGTGCTCGTCGTCGTTTTGATTGGCGGCTTCACGACCAATTTCGTTTGGTGTATTGCGCTTAACCTCAAAAACAAAACTGGTTTCCAATACTTCAGTTCCAACGCCGAAAAATACCAAGCGATTGAAAACAAGCCAATCCTGGAAACTGCGATCGATGCGCCCAGCCGCGAGGTTGTCGAACACCACCCTTCCGCAAAACGTACCGGTTCGAAGCCCGCGCCCATGTTCGCGAATTATCTTCTATGCGCACTCGCCGGTACCACCTGGTATTTCCAGTTTTTCTTTTACACCATGGGCGAGACGCAAATGGGCAGGTACGGTTTCTCCAGTTGGACGCTGCACATGGCCAGCATCATTATTTTCAGCACCCTCTGGGGCCTCGGTTTCAAAGAGTGGCGCGGCTCCGGCGCACCGGCCATGCGTTTTCTCACGCTTGCGCTGATTTTGCTGGTCGGCTCGACCGTAATCGTTGGCTACGGAAATTTTCTCGGCGCCGCTGGCGGGCATTGATAGCGTACCGAGCCAGCGTAAGGCAGCGCGTTGCGATAGCACGTTGATAACGCAGGCCCTTGCTCCGTATAGTAGGCGCCATGGAAACCTTTAAAAGCGCCCTCCTTCCTCCTCACGTCATCAATATTTCGGATCTGCGTGCGATGGCCAAACGCAGGCTGCCTCGCGCCATTTTTGACTATCTCGATGGAGGCGCCGACGACGAAGTAACGTTGCGCGAGAATGAGCGCGCCTTTCAGGACATCATTCTTCGGCCGCGGCAAGCGGTTTCGTTCCGCGAATGCCATCTTGGCGTCCGCGTTCTCAACCATGACGTTTCTTTGCCACTTCTGCTTGCGCCCGTCGGCTACAGCCGCGTGATGCATCCCGGAGGGGAAGTGGCCGCGGCGCAGGCCGCGGGAGAATTCGGAACCATCTACATTCTCTCCACCGTTTCTGGGCACAAGATGGAAAACGTGAAGGCTGCAGCGAAAGGGCCTGCCTGGTTCCAGTTGTATCTCGTGGGCGGGCGCGGAGCCGCCGAAGCCGGAATTGACCGTGCGCGCCGCGCGGGATTCGACGCTCTTGTGGTTACCGTGGATACTCCCGTAGCCGGTATGCGCGAGCGCGATCCGCGCAACGGCATGCGGCAACTCCTCGGCAAATCCCTGTTCGCCAAGCTGCCATTTCTTTCAGAGATTATGGCGCACCCGCGTTGGCTCGCTGCGATGTTTGCCGACGGAGGCATGCCGCAGCTGGAAAACATTATCGTTCCTGGTCAGGGCCCCATGAAGCTGATGGATGTCGGCGCAGCGCTGGCACAAAGTGGCGTCGAGTGGGCCGACCTGAAGTGGATTCGGAATATATGGACCGGCCCGATCCTTCTTAAGGGAATTCTGACAGCAGACGATGCCAAGCGCGCGTTGGATGAAGGCTGCGCCGGAATCATTGTCTCCAATCACGGCGGACGGCAGCTGGATTCCTGTTCCGCAACGATTCGGGCGCTTCCGGAAGTTGTTGCGGCGGTCCAGGGCCGAATGGAAGTCTTGATGGATGGCGGCGTGCGGCGCGGCACCGACATCGTGAAAGCAATTTGTTTGGGAGCGAAGGCAGTGCTCGTTGGGCGCGCCTACGCTTACGGAATGGCCGCCGCGGGGCATGCCGGCATCACCCGCGCGTTGCAAATCCTGCGCGATGATGTCGCGCGCACACTTCATTTGTTGGGATGCCCATCCATCGCAGCGCTGGATGCGTCGTATGTAGAGTTTCCGCAAAGCTGGAAGCGATAAAACCCCTGGAGTCTAAAGGCCCGCCACTACGCCTGGGGAGCAAAGCGCTTGGCGGAGCGGGCTTTGGCTTTGGCGGCTTCCTCGGCACGGTTTTTGGGCGGGGCGGTGGTTTCGAGCGATTGCAGGAGGCGGAGGGAGACGGCGGCGATTTCGTCGATGGCGGATTGGAAAGAGGCTTCGTTGGACTTCGAGGGCTTGTTGAAGCCGGTGATTTTGCGAACAAATTGAAGAGAGGCGTTGTGAACTTCGTCGGTCGAGACCGGTGGATCAAAGTTGAAAAGTGGTTTGATGTTTCGGCACATGATGAGTCGAGCGTAGCAGAGGTGGGGGCGCAGAGAAAAGAGGGTGCCGAGAAGAAGCGGAGTCGAGGTAAGGCCGCGTTTGGTATGCGCGAATCGCCGCTGCCCGGCTCAAGGAAATCATCTCCTAATCGTGCCAGTCCCCTGGCAGTCCGAGCAATACACTCTGCGCCATCCGCCACAGTCATGGCACGGAAGGGTAGTACCCTTGCAGGAGACGCAGGTCTTCAGGCCGTCGATGCCGTTGGGACAGATATAGGTGTATTCGGTGGGTTGAGGGATTGGCGGAAATTCGAATGTTGGAGTGTTGCTTGGCGCAGCGGCCCAGTTGGAAGATGCGTTCTTGTCACGCTCGGCTAAATATTTCGCCTCTTCTTCCTCAACGCGCTTCCACCAGGCCTTCATCGCGGCGACAAACCATGCGATGAAGCGGGGCTCCGCCGCCAAAGCGTACTTCCACGCGGCGTACCAACCAAAAAGGGTCCAACCGAGAAGGAAGTTGAGGCAGAAGACTTTGACCAATTTCAGGATCCAATTGCGTTTGCGGAATAGGGCAGCAATGGTGGGCGTGAAGTAGAGCAGGAACAGGAAGAGGAGCCCTGCGGGGGATAGATCGGAAAGCCATTCGAAGATCCAGAAAAGCACGACGTCACCTTAGGAAAGGAACCGGGAAAAGAATAGTCAGTTGCCGGCGCGAAATAAAGCGGGAATCTTGAAGGAAGGAAAGCGAGTAGTGGGCAGAGAATCGTGAGTAATGGGTTGCCAGGCGATGAGGCGTCGGCCCCAAGAGATACTTGGAAATGTGATATCGTCGGGGCGTTTTGCGCGGTTCTAGATGGAGTTGTTTAGAAGAGAGAGCGGGGGAACGCCGTGGCTAAAAAACTGGGAGATTGGAAAGCGGATGTTGCGAACGTGACGATGCGAAGTGGGAATCGGCGGAGTTGGATAAAGAGCGCGGCGGCAATGCTCGGTAGCGTTGGCGCGGCAACAATGTTGCCGATGGTTGAGGCCGCCGAGAAGAAGGGCGACACGGCTCAGGCCGCTGCGAAGAAAGGTGGCGCGGAGCAGCCCAGCGGAAAGGCGCTGCTCATTGCCAACGACGAAAACGCCATCGTCGAAACGACCGCTGGAAAGATTCGCGGATACACGCGAAATGGGATTCTAACGTTCAAGGGGATTCCGTATGCCGCGAGTACGGAGGGGAAGGCGCGGTTTTTGCCGCCGGTGAAAGCGACGCCCTGGACTGGAGTGCGGAGTTCGATGCAGTACGGGTACGATTGCCCCCAGACGCCACGCGCTGGCTGGGCTAATGACGAAGAGGCTTGGTTGTTTTCCTGGGATGACGGGATCCCTGGAGAGGATTGCTTGCGCGTGAACATCTGGACGCCCGCCAAAGACAGCAAAAAGCGCCCTGTTATGGTTTGGCTTCATGGAGGCGGGTTTCAGGCAGGTTCCGGACAGGAATTGAAGTCTTATGACGGAGAAAGATTGAGCCGGCGCGGCGATGTGGTGTTGGTGAGCCTGAATCACCGCATCGGAGTGCTGGGGCATTTGAACCTCGCGGCTTATGGCGAGGCTTATGCTGGTTCCGCGAATGTCGGAATGTTGGATATCGTCGCGGCCCTGGAGTGGGTGCGCGACAATATTGGAAATTTTGGCGGCGACGCTGGCAACGTCACGATTTTTGGGCAGTCGGGTGGCGGCGGAAAAGTAAATGCGCTGATGGCCATGCCCTCGGCGAAGGGATTGTTCCACAAGGGTATTGTGCAGAGCGGTTCTCTGATGCGCGGCTCGACGGTGGAGCGATCCTCAGGCATCGCTGCAGAAGCTCTCGTGGAGCTGGGGCTGAACGGAACGCAAGTCGGCCAACTGCAGGAATTGCCATACCAGAAATTAATCGATGCCGGCGTCGCCGTGCAGAGGAAACATGTGCGAACCGGCCCGCCGGACGTCCGGAGAATGGGAGAGCAATTGATTTGGGCGCCGGTGGTGGACGGCAGCATTTTGCCGCGGCATCCGTTTGATCCTGACGCGCCGCCTCTTTCGGCGCAGGTGCCGATTCTGGTGGGGACCGTGCTCAACGAATTTGTGAACGGAATTGGTCATCCGGAATACGAAGTGATGACCGAGGATGAGGTTAAGGACCGGGTCAGCAAGTCGTTTGGCGACAAGAGCGACGGGATTATTGCGGCTTTTCGTCAAGCGCATCCGAAAGAGAAGCCATTCGATATCCTTTCGAGGATTCAAGCTGCGCCGGTTCGCCAGGGAGCGGTCACGCAGTGCGAACGCAAAGCGGCACAAGGAGCGGCGCCGGCTTATTTGTACTGGTTTACGTGGAAGACGCCGGTGCTGGATGGCCGGCCGCGCGCGTTTCACTGTGCTGAGCTGGCTTTTTGCTTCGACAACGCCGCGCGTTGCGAGAATATGACGGGAGACGGACTGGAAGCGCGAGCGCTTGCCGCGCAGGTCAGCGAGGCGTGGATTCATTTTGCCCGCACCGGCAATCCAAACCACAGCGGGATTCCGGCATGGCCCGCATTCACGGCCGAGAAATGCCCAACCATGATTTTTGACACTGCTTGCGAGATGAAGAAAAATCCGGATACCGTTGAACGAAATGCGATTGGGTTGTAACGAAGAGGGCGTGATTTAGAGAAGACGGCACAGGGATAGCTTGCTGCTACGCGGGGCCAGGCCGGGATGAACAGGAATAGGAAAAAAAGCGTGGAGGAAGAGGAGGTGCGCGCTTCCCATTTGGCGGAAGATTCGCCAAGCCCGGTGACTGCCCTGCGATTGGAGGGCGAACCGGGGTTGCGTGGGTTTCTACATAGCCCCGTAGAGGCGAACGGGAGCAGCGTAGTGCTTACGCATGGCGCTGCAGCGAATTGCGAGTCTCGCTTGCTGATGGCGATGGCGAATGCGTTTGCAGCGGCCGGATTTTTTGTGTTGCGATGCGACCTGCCGTTTCGGCAGGCACGCCGGTTCGGCCCGCCGTCGCCGGGGGGAGCGGGGCGCGACCGGGACGGTTTGCGCCAGGCGGTTGTAGCGTTAAAGCAGAGAGTGAAAGGAGCGGTTTATCTGAGCGGGCATTCCTATGGCGGACGGCAGGCGAGCATGCTAGTTGCTGAGGAGCCGGAAATAGTTGCCGGGTTGCTGTTGCTCTCTTATCCGCTGCATCCTCCGCAAAAGCCGGAGCAACTTCGTACCGCGCACTTTCCGAAGATAAGGAAGCCGGCGTTTTTTGTTCATGGAACGAAGGACGGTTTTGGGAGCATCGCGGAGATGAAGGCGGCATTGAAGGTGATTGGCGGTTCGCATGGGCTGCTGGAAGTGGATGGAGCCGGGCACGAGCTGCTGAAGAAAAATGATACGGAGTTGCCTGCGTGTGTGGTAAATGAGTTTCAAGCTTTCCTCGAGAAGTCCTGAAAGCGCGCGGACCGAAGATGGCCAAGCGCACAAAAACAGAGGCTGGTTATCGGCAGGCCCCGCTGTTCCCGGAAGAAAAGACGGAGAGGTGCGGAGACGCCGCGGAAACCGCGGCTCGTTCAACGGTGATGAAGGCGGACGGCTGGCTGTGGAGATTCGCAACAGGGGCTGGCTGGACGCGCGTTTGCTGGATTTGTAGCGCGAGCACAATATGGCTTTGGCGCTGACGGACACTTCGTTCATCCCGAGGCCTGGGAGATGGAAGAGAAGATGGATCTGGTGACCGCGGGTTTTGCTTACATAAGGTTGCTGGGAAACCGGAAGGGGATGGAAGCGGAGACTAACACGTGGGACAAAACCATTGCGGAGCGGCGAGAGGATTTGAAGAATTGGGTGGAAATCTTCCGGTCGCTTACGAAGAACACGAAGGTGCTGAAGATTTTTGCATTTGCGATCACCACGCGGGACACGGGCCGGGGACCGTGAAATTGTTCAAGGAGCTGTGGGAGAAAAACTGATACCCGCGTTTTTCGCTAGCTGGAGCCTGAGGCGGTCTTTGCGGCATGGGTTGCGCCCGCTGAGCCCGCTTCCTGAAGTCGCTTTTTGTCTGCGTGTTCTTCGGAGTCAGGCTGCTGAGCGGAATTGTCTTTGCTCTTGTGCTGGTTGTGTTCCAGCGTTTTGTCATGATTCTCGTTCGGTTGAACGTTCTTGTCGTCGTCTTTTTCCGAAGAGGCTCGGTGCTTTTCCTCCGAGGGCTTCCGGGGGGCGGTCTGGGCATCCTCAAAGGGCAATCCCTTGTGAAAATCTTCCTCGAAGCTTCGGAGTTTGTCTTCCAGTCTGGAAATGCGGGCATTCAGCTCCTCGACCTTTTTGTCGAGCAGCTTATTTACCTCTTCCGTGGTTGGCACTTCAACGGTCCACGTAGGCGGAACCGTGTCGCCACTAATCAAAGGTTCCTGTGGACTCTTCAAAGGAGGCAGGGAATTTACCGACTCTCCGACATCTTTACCGGGAGATGTTTGCAGACGAATCGTGAAATTTGGCAAGGTAGCCTCCTCGAAGCAAGCCAAAAGGCTTGCGACAAATGACACCGATTAGATGGTTGGGCGAGGCGTTTTGTTCTGCCGAACGGCGTGGGAAACACCTAAAACGACTGCGGCTAGCTGAGGATTGAGGTCAATTTGTCTCGAACTCCGGATTCAATCCGGCCTTTGAATAAGATGGCAGCAAACGGCAACGAGCTCTGAATCGTTACATCGGAGGGGCTAACTGCGATACTTCCAGTCACTGTCTGCCCCGATCCTGAAGCCGTAAATGTGCCGACGTAGCCGCTCCAGTTCTCTTCAGAGATTGTAACTTTGCCGGCGTACTGTATTTTGGCCTGCGTAATCGTGTCTTGCATTCGACGTAACGCTTCGTCTTGCGGAAGTTGATGCGGGACCGAAATGTTTAGCGTGGGCATAGCCCCTAAACGGCTTTGCTCTAAATTCAAACGATTATATGATGGAAGCGGGGGGAGTTGGAATATTTCGGTTCATTGAAAATGCGTAAGTTAAGTTATCGAAACATAGAGGCGCTGAAAACGCTCAAACCTTCAAATTTGGCGCCAACTGGAACGTATCTGGAACGTGGGTTTTCAGAACGATTCCCGGTAAGCCAGTTTCGAGCAATTTAGCAAACAATGGAGCGGGCACAGGCCGGCTGAAAAAGTAGCCTTGCGCCTCGTCACAATGGTGAACCTTAAGGAACGCCAATTGTTCTTGCGTCTCCACACCCTCTGCCACGACCCGCATGTCCAAATTTCTGCCCATGCCAATCACGGCGGGGACGATAGTCTTCTCAGCGGAATCAGCGGTGATTTGGCGGACGAAGGATTGGTCAATCTTCAGGGTATCGCTCGAAAACTTGCGCAAGTAGCTCAAACTGGAGTAACCCGTACCAAAATCGTCGATGGCAACATGGATGCCTTCGTCGCGCATTTTTTTCAGAATAGATGCAGCCGTATCGATTCGCTTCATCAGGACGCTTTCCGTCAGTTCGAGCTCCAGAGAACTGGAATTGAAGCCGGTATCTTTCAAGATCGCTAGAACACCTTCGAGAAAATTTTCTTGTCGAAACTCCCTCGCGGAAATGTTCACGGACATCGACGGCAGCGGCAATCCAGCCTTGACCCATATTTGAGCTTGCTTGCAAGCTTCGCGAAGCACCCAGTTGCCGATCTGCAGTATCAGGCCGCTATCTTCGGCGACCGGAATGAAGTCCATCGGGGAGATTATCCCGCGATCGGAATGAGTCCAGCGAATCAGCGCCTCCGCTCCGGTAATTGCACCGGTGAGCAGATTAACTTTTGGCTGGTAGTGCAGCGCGAATTCGTCCCGCTCCAGAGCATGCCGCAGATTCTCTTCGATGTATTGGCGTTCCACGGCCCGCACGTTCATAACCGGCTTGAAAAACTGATAGCTGTGCCGCCCGTTTTCCTTGGCTTGGTACATAGCGGTGTCAGCGTTCTTGATAAGCGTTTCCGCGTCCGCGCCGTCCTCGGGAAAAACACTCAACCCAATGCTGGTTGTGACGTGCAGGGAGTGGTCGTCGACATGATGTGGCGCGGCGATCGCCTGTAACATTCTTCGGGCGGTGATGGCGGCATCTTCGGGGTGCTCCATCTCGGAAAGCAGCACGACGAATTCATCCCCTCCTTGCCGACTGACGGTATCCGCGCCTCGCACGCAATGCACCAGACATTTAGCGACCGATTGCAGGAGTCTATCGCCGGTCGCATGTCCAAGGGAATCGTTGATGTGTTTGAAACCGTCCAGATCCAGAAACAGCAGACCGACTTTCTTTCCATGACGCTCCGCAGACATGATCGCCTGGTTAATGCGGTCGCTTAAGAGCAAACGGTTGGGCAAACCCGTGAGGAAGTCGTGCTCGGCCGCATAGGTCATCTGTCGCGACATAGCCTGGATCGCACTCACATCGCGGAAGACTATGACGGCGCCCGTCGCTTGCCCATTCCGGTCGTGGATGGGAGCTACGGAGTCCTCGATGGGGGTTTCCAATCCGTCGCGCCCAATGAGTATGGAACCCGGCGGAAGATGAATGATGCGGTCTTGCGCCACGGCCATTTCCGCAGGATTCGGGGTGATTTCGCGGGTACCACAGTCCATGACTCGAAACACTTCGCCCATCGGCCGGCCTTTCGCGGACTCGCAAGACCAGCTGGTCATTTGTTCGGCCACGGGATTGAGAAAGGCGATATTTCCCACGCGGTCCGTGCAGATGACAGCATCACCGATGGAGGCCAGAGTTACCTGAGCCAATTCCTTTTCCACGGACAACGCCTCTTCCATCATCTTGAGGTCGTGGATATCCGTGCAGGTGCCGAACCATTTGAGAATTGTACCGGACGTGTCCCGCCGCGGTACGCCGCGGATCAGCCACCAGCGGTACTGCCCATCGTTGCGGCGCAAACGGCACTCAATAGTGTACTTACCGCCGGTCTCGATCGCCTTCTTCCAGGCCAGCGACGCTTGCTCCCGGTCTTCCAGATGGCAAGGTTTCTTCCACCCTTCTCCCAAACTTTCTTCAGAGGTGAGACCGGTGTAATCCATCCATTGCTGGCTGAAATAGATACATTCACCATCCGGTCGAGTGATCCAGACGATTTGTGGCATGGATTCGGCCAGGGTTCGGAATTCCTCCATGCTCTTTCGCAACGCTTCCGACGCGCGATACCTTCCCGTGATATCGAAGTGCATGACCACCGCACCTCGCTGCCGGTCCTGGGCCAGCGGCGTGACCATAAGTTGGAACCATCTTAGCTCGTTAGGCAACTGACAAGAATACTCGGTCAAATAACTCGGTTGGTCGCCGCTCAACACCGCACGAATGCCGGCCGCGACACTATGGCTCTCCGCAGAGTTTTCGCCGGTCGCCACGTGGCAACTTTCGACGTAATTGAGCCCTACGCCAAATCCCGAACCCTGGATTACATTGGGGCTCTCGAACTTGCACCACGCGTCGTTAACCACGCTGATGATCCCGTTGGTGTCCAGCAGGGCAACGTGCGCAGGCAGGCCGTTGAGAATGGCCGCCTGCTTCCCAGCCTCGCTCTGGCGTACTTGATCTTGCGTGCCGCGCAGGAAGAACGTGCGTCCTTCACCGTCGACCACCGTATCCACCTGTCCGGCGGTCACCTCTTCCAGGCGTTGCCCGGTTTGCCGGAGAGTCTCGATTAATCGGGAGAACTCCTGATCGGTGTAATCCGGCGCTCTCAACGTTGGCAATGTGGTCAAGCGAACTCCCCCAACTGCAGACACTGCATCAAGCGACGCGAGAGGATCAGAGTGCCGACAATTTTTCGCACGGGGTGAGGGTTAAGTTTGACGAGCGTGGGGGTCATAAACACGCCGTCGGCCAGAGCGCGATCCGGTTCCAAAAACACATCTACAACTTCGGTCTCAGAGCGGTTGAGCAAATGTTTCTTACAAAGAATGGCTAGATTGGATATCGCCGATGCGGAGTTCTGGGTGTCGCCCGCGATGTAAAGCCGAAATTTGAACTTCTTCCTTCGTGGCACCACAGGATTACCTCCGCCCTTGCTGAGCTATATCGGCACCGCGTAACTCGCGCATACGGGCGCGGGTTCCCGAGACGTCGCGCTTGTAGCTCTTGGCCGTGCGCAAAAGCAGCGCTTTCTCGATCTGCTTGGCTTCGAGTTCAGTCTTTAGCGACTTCGCCCGAACGCGGAGAATGGCTTCCTCGGCGTCAAGACTGACACGCTTCAGTCGGCCACCGACATCCGCGACTTCTTGCGCGATACGCTCGGCCCTTTCTTTTTCCCAGCGCAGCGTGCCCATCAAAACCTCGCCTCCGGCCGTGTAAATATCCGCCAACGTGACGCCCGCGTCGCTGAGGATCAACTCGCGTACCTGGTTGGAATGAGCCGTGCCGCGAGACTTGATGATGGAAATGCCACGATTTCGCTCGCCCGACTGCACCAGATAGTTCAGGTGGATCCAGGTGTCCGCCAGGGTGGAGATTTGCAAGGGAGTGCCGGCGCTATATTGAGATTGGCTGGACGTCTCGTCGAGGAGGCTGGTGCATACCAGGGTGATACTCTCAGACTTGGCCCAGTCGATCAACCGTTCCGCCACGGCGTGGGCAGTTAACTCATTGCCGGCCTTAGACAGTGTGGAGACCGGATCGATAACCAGGCACCGAGTACGATGCTCGGTCGCGATCCTCTTCATGTGCACCAACAGGGTTTCTGCACTCCCCGTGATATTGCGAGCCGAGACCATTTTCAAGCAGCCGTTTTTCAAGTGGGGAGTAAGTTGAATTTTTACGGACTTCAGGTTGCGAACCACCTCGGCACCATCGGAATCAAAGGAGACGAACATGGTTCGTTCTCCACGCTGGCAGCAGGACTCGGCAAAAGCTCCGCTCAAGGTGGTCTTGGCAGTACCGGGGAAGCCGGTGATCAGCACGCTGGCGCCTCGGTAGTAGCCACCGCCGAGCATGGTATCCAGGCGCTTCACACCGCTGGTCACGCGAGCGAAGGTCACTTTCCCGTTTCCCGGATTGGCTTTGCGCGCGATGGCCACGTCAAATCCGTTGGCGCCGATGACAAAGGGCGATTCATCTTCGTTGAAGGAAGAGCCGCGAAATTTCTGGACGCGGATGCTGCGTTGCGACACACCCACATGCACGCGATGGTTGAGGACCACGGAACAGTCCACCATGAATTGTAAGTATCCGAAGGGCTGGTTGGCGGGATGAATGCCATCCTCCACAGAGACTTTTGCGGTGATGAAGCCGGTAACGTGGTTCAGCAGCAGCCAATCATGCAGGCGGTGGATTTCGCGCTCTCTGGCTATGCCGTCCGGCAGCATCGACAGCACGACGTCCAGGGCGTCGAATACAATGCGCCGCGCGCCCATTTGCCTGGTCTTGGCGGTCAGTGCCGCCAATATTCCGCCAAGGTCGAAATTGCCTGATTGAATCAGTTCGGGCCGTGGCTGGGCATCGACGAAGAACAGGTTTTTTCGCTGCAGCGCCGCAAGCGGCCAGTCGAAACCCTCACAATTTTTCACGATCCGTTTGGAGTTTTCCTCGAACGCGACGAAAATGCCCGGCTCCTTGCACTTCTGCGCGCCATGTATAAGGAATTGTAGACCGAAGATGGTTTTGCCGGAGCCAGGGCCGCCAGACAGCAACGTGGTGCGCCCGTCCGGCAGACCTCCACGGGTGATTTCATCGAAACCGGTGATACCCGTCGGAGCTTTGCCTGTAATCACGGCGCGACGAGATCGCTCAACTTTCATAAAAGTTCCTTTCAAAGGTGCTGCCTATTCTCCGCATTAGCATGGAGCGTCGTGGGCGATGAAGAAATTGATATCAACGATTTCCTTTTGAAGCTGAGCAGAGCACAAGTGTTCGTAGCCCCCATGTCCGCGCTGCACGAGACCCAAAGCAGCCAACTCATGCAATTCCAGTGCCACATCAAAGCACAATCAAAAGTCAACAAAATGCAGAGAATCTTCCTATGTGTTGAGGCGTGGCTCTCACTGGGTGAACTAAAGAGTCCAGAATTCAGAAAGTCTATAAGTGCCTCAATGCAGATGCCCAGTACGGTTATCCTTCGCTGTTCCGGAAGCAGCGGGACAAGGCTTCCCCGCCCTGCCGACGGGGAAGTCGTAGAAATCCAGGTGGAGTGTAACTCCAGAGCGGTCGACGATGGCAGAGACAAGACCGGCAAAGCCCCATACCCGCCACGCTTTGTGTCCAGAATAGGGAACTTCCGTCCAGCTTCCGCACACATACTATTTCTCTCCCATGGCGAACCGAGCGTCTTTAAGCCATTTCTTCCGAGTGAGCTTGCGGCCAGTCGATTGCAAGAGTCCTTCCTCAAATGGCCTTGTCGACTGAGACTATCTGATGCCCACGATTCTTGGAAAACTAAGAAAACGTTCTCATGGGAAGTTGGTCCTAAAGCTGTATGTTGCAGGTGCTACCCGACGGTCGCAAACAGCGATCACGACCGTAGCTTCGGTCTGCGAAGAGTATTCAAGCGCAAGCATTGACCTGGAAATCCTGGACGTCTATCAGGCGCCCCTTCTGGCAGGTGAAGCGGGCATTCTGGTGACCCCGACCCTCGTTAAAGAACTTCCTCCGCCAGCATGCCGGCTGGTCGGTGGTCTTGACGAACGCAAGCTGGTGCGGAGATTGCTGGGCCCGAAATTCAAGGGTGGCTCTCATGGCTAAAGCCCAGCGATCGCGAAGCGCGGTGAGAGAACTTCGACACCGCTCGGCTCGTTTGGCGGAGGCCGAGGATACGCTGAAAGCGATTCGCAGTGGCCACGTAGACACGATCGTCGTAGATGGTCCAAGCGGGAGCCGCATCTTCGCGCTGCAGAGTCCGGACGATCCTTACCGCATTTTGATCGAACGCATGAACGAGGGGGCGGCCACACTGACTTCGGATGGGACTATCCTCTTTTGCAATCGGCGGCTGGCAGAAATGGTGGGAGAGGCAGCCGAACGAATCGTCGGTTCCTGCTTCAAATCCATTCTAGACGAGAAGGAGTGGCAAGGATTCACGGTGTCGACGCGCCAGGCGCTGAAGAATGATGTCCGCAATTCAGCCCAATTGCTGCGGAAAGACGGGACCACTCTTCCGGTGCAGCTGTCCTTCAGCCGACTCGCTAATCAAAGAGGCCGCCAAGTCATCTGTGTAATAGCGACGGACCTTGGCGATCAGAAGCGGGCGGAACTGAAGTTGCGGGAGCAAGCGGCCCTTCTCGATTTAGCGCCCGACGCCATTGTAGTGCGGGACATGCAAAGCCGGATCTTGTTCTGGAATCGCGGAGCCGAGACCATCTATGGCTGGTCCGGGGAGGAAGCTTTGGGAAAAGACTCTACGGAATTATTGAAAACTGAATTCTTCGAGTCCGCCGAAGCCGTGAGAGCCCAACTCTTGCGCCAGGGCCATTGGGAAGACGATGCGATTCAATGCAAACGCGACGGAACGCGTTTGGTCGTTGCCATCCGCTCGGTCTTGCAACGCGACGCGGAAGGCGCGCCAGTCCGAATTCTCACCATTAACAACGACGTCACCGACCAAAGGCAGGCGGAGGCCAGACACGCATCGCTGACGGAACGCCTCGCGCTGGCCACGGAAGTGGCCAAGGTGGGAGTGTGGGAATGGGACATGACCAACAATGCGCTTACCTGGGATTCCACAATGCTTGAAATATATGGTCTCCCAATGAATTCCACGGTGACCTACGACCAGTGGGCCGGCCGTGTCCATCCGGATGATCTACAGCAAATCGAAGCTAGTTTGCGCAAGGCAATCGAAAACAATGGCGAGGGAAATTTGGAATTCCGCATTCTTCGGAAGGACGGTTCGCTCCGAAATATCTCCGCAGTTTATCGAGTATTTTTTGACGGACGTAGAAAAGTCAGACGCGCGATTGGCGTCAGCATGGATGTCACCGAACGCAAAGACGCAGAGAGGGCTTTGGAACAGAGCCGCATAGACGAACTCCATTTCAAGGACGAACTCCTGTCCCATGTCTCCCACGAGCTTCGTACACCCCTCGCCGCAATGAAGCAATTTTCAACCATTCTGCAGGACGGATTGGCGGGCGCATTAAACGAGAAACAACTGAAATATCAGCAGCTTGTCATGAAGAACATCGAGCAGCTTCAGGCCATGATTAATGACTTATTGGAAGTCACGCGCCTTGAAAACGGAAAGTTGGTGATCAAGCCGGATTCCATTTCGGTATCTGAAGTCGTAACCGATGCCATCAATATGGTTCTCGGATCAGCCCAGGCCAAAGGAGTGGCTCTCTCGTCCGACATTTCGCCCAGCATGCCCGCGGCCTATACGGATCCCATTCGACTAAGGCAAATCCTGCTGATTTTAATAGACAACGCCCTGCGGTTTACTCCTTCCGGCGGCGAAATAAAGATTCGGGCACGGCTTAGTGAACCGGATGCGAAGTTTGTGTTGTTGGAAGTGTCCGATACGGGATGCGGCATTCCTCCGAAAGACGTCAACCGCATCTTCGAACGCCTTTATCAAGTAAAGCCTGCTCGGTCCAGTCGTATGGGCTTGGGACTAGGCTTGTTTATCTGCGAAGGATTAGTGGTTCGACAAGGCGGCCAAATTTGGGTGGAGAGCAAGGTAAACGAGGGCACGACTTTTTCGTTCACGCTGCCCGTGTTTTCTGTAAGCACATTGATTGCTCCCCTTCTCGTCAATGATAAGTGGCCGGCGAAGACGGTATCGCTGGTGGAGGTTCAAGTTTGGCCACGTGAGGCAAGGCCTTCCCACCAGGCACGAGAATATTGGTCTGACGAAGCGCGTATCGGCATTCAAAAGTGTTTGACGTCGCACTTGGATATGTTCCTGCTGCAAGCACGCGGCGAAGGAGAAAAACAAAGGTTCTTTGTCGCAGCTTTTGCAGACGAGGGAGGCGTTTCCACGCTTACCGAAAGGATTCGAGAACAATTCAGGCTTCCTCCGCTCTTGAAGGGAACAGATTGTTCGATTTTCCAGACCACTTTGAAGCAAGTGCCGCCAGAGTCCAGTGTTTCCGCGAAAGACGCCGTGGCCAATATGGCCGCACAGATGGAAATGGCGATCAAATCTCAAACGTTGTCGGAGACAACCAACCATGAATGACAGGAAGATTCTAATCGTCGAGGACGACCTCGATTTAAATCTTGGGTATGAAGTATTTCTGAAGGTTCATCACACGGTGTTTTTTGCTGTCGACGTACAATCCGCGGTCAGTGAGGCGATTCGGGTGCAACCGGATCTAATCATTTTGGATCTGGGTCTGCCTGGCGAAGATGGCTACGTCGCTCTGGAAAGATTTCAGGAGAACCCAAGTCTCTCCACTGTCCCGGTCATTGTGGTGTCTGGTCGCGACCCAGCTACACACAAGAATCGAGCTTTGAAGGCGGGTGCTAAAGCGTTTATTCAGAAGCCGTGGAATAGCGCGGCGTTGTTATCAACGATCGACCAATATATCGGGAGCGTAGATTGCACTTAAAGGACCGATGACTAATCATCGGGGGCAATTAGACATAGCAGTTCGTAACATGAGGGCCAGAAGGGCGAGAAAGGCGCAGGAAATGACGCGGCGGCTGAACGTCTAGTGCATTTCCCGCGTTCTTGAAAGTCGTGGCGGTTCCGTTGTGGCTTACGGTGCCAACCCTAGGGCATCCAATTTCCGGAGTGGTCAAGGACTCAGGCAGCGCTGTACTTCCCGGAGTGATTGTTGAGGCCTCAAAGCAACCGCTGGTGGGCTTAGTTTGGGTGGAAGCGGCCTTCGATCAGTATCGCAAGAGCGGATTCGAAGGTTAGACCTGAAGCGAGCAGAGGGCGCATCCAAAGACGGTGGAAATCTTCGGGGTCGTCTTTGACCTCGGTGAACAAGCAATCCAAGGCTTCTAGCTTCCAGAGTCGTTCCAGGTTTTCCCGGTTGACGCGTTCACGGTGTTCTTCGATGAATGCAGCGGAGATTTTGTTGTTCGTTTTATTGTGCATTTCTAAAAATCTTTTCACTTTTTATTGTTGGTGTTTTTAGCAACCGTTTTGTCCTTGGCGACCGGAACCAATACTACACAGCACGAACGTCCCCATAAAGACACAGGGTTTTTGTCGTCCATGGATTTTTGTTCACTCTGGCTTCCACACCTGATTCTCGCCGTTTCCGGCGGGAACCTGAGCGGAAGGGTTGAATTTGTTCGGAGATTTGGCAAGCGATAGTGAGAGTCCGGCGTTCGAGGTTCAGAGTAAAAATCGTCACTGCAGGCTCTGTGGATCGCATTCCGAGGATCAGACACGCTGCTTGCTCGTCGATGGATAAGTGACGGGATCATGAAGCCTTGTTGTCCGCAAGAGTTGGTCATCTTGGTGGTGTATAGATACCCCTTGGCGACTTTATTCCGATCTTCAGCTTCCCGTTTCGGACACAACTAGCGGCAGCGCTTACATGCGTTTCGGGTGACTCCCTATTTCAATCTTTTTCGCAACCTGGGGTGGTTGCGAAACCCAGCGCCCAGGGCGATTTCCCGTTCGATTGATTTTGTTGCCAGGGCCGGCAGCCCGATGAACTCCACGCCTATCCCCACGCCGGCCTGGCTATAGCGTACTTCGCAGCGAGTTCGAACCTCCGCGCCAGTCAGGACAAGAGTGAATCGAAGATTCAGAATAGCGCCCTCGGGAAAGGTTTGGCTCGTGTTGATGAACATTCCTCGCGCGCTGAGGTTTGGCGGCTTCACCACAATTTGGGCGTTTTGACCCTCGTAAGAGATTGTGATTTCGCGGAGGCTATATACACGAGGGCCCGACCGTGCAGTCGACTGTTTTCCAGGAACGCGGCGATTGTTATTCATTAGTTGATAGCCTCCCGTTTGCGTCCCACTCTTTTCATCCTCGCAGGCGCCTGGGGATGTTGCGGTCGCTGCCGCGGCTCCGAACTGAGCCGATCGGACCCACAGAAGGGGCAAAACGAGAAATTCGGTGAGAGTTCCCGCGCACAAGACTTGCAGGTCTCCACAGACGCCTGGCTGAAGGCTACGACGCGCTGGACCTCCTCGATCGTTGTCAAACCCTCCCGCACAAGATCCAATGCATACTCCTGCATGAACTTGATCCCGTTCTGGCGCGCCAACACTCTCATTTCATCGTTATGATTTCCGGACCGGATCGATTGCCGCAAGGCATCGTTGCATATCAGCATCTCATAAATGCCGATGCGTCCGCGAAAACCGGTGAAGTCGCAAGCGTCGCATCCATTGACTACCTGTTGTATATCTGGCGGCACAGTTAGTCCAGACAACCTGAGCGACTGGATATATTCCGGCGTCGGAACCGAAGAGTAGTGGCACGAACAGAGCCGCCGAATCAGCCGCTGCGCGATAACAGCGCTCAGAGCGCTTGCAATTTGATATCCCGGAACGCCGAGGTCAATCAACCGTGTGACGGCCGAAATGCTATCGTTCGTATGCAGGGTGGAGAGCACGAAATGGCCCGTCTGCGCCGCTTTGACAGCAATTTCCGCAGTCTCCATATCCCGGATTTCGCCCAGCATGACCACGTCTGGATCTTGTCGCAGAACCGAGCGAAGGCAACTCGCGAAGGTCAGCCCGGCCTTTACATTTACCTGCACCTGATTGAGCCCGGGCAAGACATACTCGACCGGGTCCTCTACAGTAACGATGTTGACCGTGGGCCGCCGAATTAGATGCAGACACGAATATAAGGTCGTGCTCTTGCCGGAGCCCGTTGGTCCCGTCACCAGCAGCATCCCCTGCGGAAGCCGCACGATCTCGCTCAGCGCATCGGCGATTTCTTTGGGAATTCCGAGCGAAGAGAACTCCTTCAGCGGTGATTCGCCCTCCAGCAGTCTCATCACAACTTTTTCGCCGTATTGAGTGGGAAGCGTAGAAACACGCAGATCGACTCTTCGGCCGGCGATCTTCACAAGAAATCTTCCGTCTTGGGGATTGCGTCTTTCTGCGATGTCCATGTCGGAGAGTATCTTGACACGCGAGGCAACCGTGTTTTGTAAGATGCGCGGTATCCGTTGGTGATCACGCAGAATACCGTCAACGCGAAACCTTACCGCTGTGTCGCTTTGCTGGGGTTCTATGTGAATGTCGCTGGCCTTTTTGGTAACCGCGGCCTTGATCATCATGGCCACGAGGTGCACTGCCGGTGTGGTTTTCGACTTGTGCTTGAGCTCGACCTGCATTTCTCGCATCGCCTCTACGTTTCGCTCCTGCGAACTTGAGGAGATGAATTCCATTCCGGTGGTGTCGTCAGCGACCTGGATGTCCTCCGGAGGCGCCTCCGAGGTGCCGTACAGCCGCTCGATGGCCGATAGCACTTCGTCCTGGAAACCCAGCTTGGGTAATATCTTTAGCCCAGTTTTGAAGCGAAGCTCATCCAAGAGCTGGAGGTTTTGTGGTTCTACCATGACGACAGTGACTGTCTTTTCGTTGGATTCGATTGGAATAGCGCGGCACCTCCGCGCGAGGGCAGGGGGAATAAGTGAGAGAGTTTCTGGAGTTGGACTTAGTTCCTGGCATTCGAGATGCTCGACGCCGGATATTTCCCACAGTGCCGCCGCGAGTTCCTTCTTGGAAACAAGTTTCCGCTGCAGAAGTAACTCGCCGAGGCGAATGATCTTGCCTTGTTCTAGGAGGGCTTTCTCCAGGTCGGCGGCCGATATTTGGCCGCGTTCGTAGAGGATTTCCCCCAATCTCTTTTTCTGTGTCATTTCGTTTCTCGCCAGTAACGCCTGACCGTCTTTAGCCCAGAACATCTGCAGGAAGAGGGAATTTGCTGCGCTCGCGTCCGCATCTGTCTACAAGAGCGTCTGCTAACGGTTGCCCCTCCCCATCCGGCAGTGGGATGACAATTTATTTCGCTTCGAACGCCGCCGTATTCCCCACTAACCGTTCACGCTTATCGTTTGCGAATGCAATCGACAATCAAAGCTCTCCCGCGAAATCAAAACACGAGCTTGAACGAATAACTCGTCAGAGTGGACGTCGGAAATAACGGAATCGAAGCCCCGCCTGTTTGTCTTCTAACCAGCACAACAAGGGTGATTGGTCCTCATCTTCCCCATGTTGGTCCAGATCGGGTATGCAAGCGTGTTGCCGTTGTAAAGTCATGAAAAGACGGGACGATAGAACGGAAATCCGTCTGACGAATAGACAAATGTACAAAAGCCGGACAAAACTAAAGAATGAGCCGACACTGGTTCGGGCAAAGTCTTCGTGGCTCTCTGGCTTTTGTGTACCTCTACTGCCCATCGGATATTTTGTACAACCTAGCTGGGATGTTGACCTTTGAAGTCTTAGTGAAAAAGGACGCAACCGCAGTCAGCCTTCAACGGAATGGAGGGAAGTAAGTCCTCCAGCTCGCCTTAGAAAACGAGTTTCTCAAATAGAGTATTGAGAAAGTTATTTAGAGCCGAACGAAATAAATCCGTCCAGGAAACTGAACTGGATTCTGGAAATCGGATTCGTAAGTGAGCAATACGGCGGGATCAAGTTATTGTCAAACATCTCAATTCAAACGGATTAGCTTCCATCAATGCCACGCCGAGACTGGGCATTGAATTGCCTCACAGATGCATCCGAATGCTGCTCGCAGGATTTGTCTTTTCTGCTTGGCAGTTCGAACAGTTTAGATGATCGAAAATGCGCCGGTTGCTAAGGCGCAGTGGCGAAGCCATGGGCTTCGCGAACGAAAATGGATCTTACCAAAGGCATTATGGTTTCGACAGAAGATCAAACAGCTCGACACTGGCACGCGATCTATGTGCGACCGTCGCACGAAGCACAGGTTGCAAAACGATTCAACGCTCGCGAAATTGAGAACTACCTCCCGAAATACGCGGTTGAACATCGATGGAAGAATCGTTGTGTAGCGAAACTGGACATGCCGTTGTTCCCCGGCTACATCTTCGCGCGTATTTCCAACAACGAGCGTGCGCGTGTACTTAACGTCCCAAGCGTGGTGTTTTTTGTGGGCACAGCCGGTCGGCCAACACCGCTTCGGGACAACGAAATCGATGCGCTTCGTGCAGGGCTCACGACGCGAAACGCCGAACCTCATCCGTTCCTGAAAGAGGGCGAGCGTGCCCGAATCAAACACGGCGCATTAGGCGGGATGGAAGGTGTCGTAATCCGTTTAAAAAACAGCGTGCGAGTCGTAATCAGCTTGGATTTGATCATGCGAAGCGTGGCAGTGGAAGTTGATCTTCATGACCTGGAACCCGTCGAAGTCTGCCAGTAGTTGGCCTTTGAGTATTGGCTTGTGGGGCTTCCGCCGTAGTTCAATTTTTTGTCGCATAAGGAGTACTAATGAAGCTTGTCCTCATCGCTAGATCCTGCCAGCTAGCGATGTTCATCGCGCTTTCATCAGCGCCGATCTTCGCTCAATCGGCCGGCAGTGCCACTTGCAAAACACCAGATGCAACCTGCAAGATCAATCCCGTTTTCCCGACGCCGGTTCCGCTTGTAGTCTCCCCAGACAACAAAAATGGCCAGACCTTGACCCCAGGCACCACCGGGGTACCGGTGCAGAGTGGACCCGACAGCTTGCCGGATATGCCAGAGGCAAAAGTACGATCCGACAGCGAAGCTACCTCATCGAGCGCAGGATTTAGCTACGGGCGCAAATCGGTGAATCCTCCACCCATGGGTGCGGGCGCTGACGGGACGTCAAGGCTGCCTTATTTGATCGCTACTGGCTCCGTGTTTGCTTCCAACATTGCCGCGATTGAGCTGATGCAGGGCTGCCTCGCGGCGGGCGGATGTCGCTCGCTTCCTACGACCATACGCCCCCGCTTTGTCATGTACGGGGTTGGCTTGGAAGCTTCAGCGGGTGTTTCTTACCTCGGCTATTATCTGAAGAAAAAGGAAAAACGTTGGTGGTTCGTACCACAAGTATTGGCGACATCATTTGACTTCGTGTTTATCGTCAAAGCTGGCAAACGCCCGCACTGACCTTTGAAATTGGTCGCGGAATTCGCACTCAGTGATGAGTTACCGTGTTGTCCTTGCTTCTCCAAATGGGTGGCTTCGAAGTTGACGATTTTAATGCTGGTTCCGGAATTTCTGCTTCAACTTTCCTAATTGTTTTCCTAAAACGAAGGACTTACAAAAATGAATTCGAGAAATCCTCTAAGTTCCCATCGCGCGGCTCCCTGGCCTTACTTCGCTTCCGAGGAAATCGAGGCGGCCACGCGTGTCCTTCAATCGGGGAATGTGAACTACTGGACCGGTGAAGAAGGGCGCTTGTTCGAGAGGGAATTCGCCGAAGCTGCCGGATGCAAGTATGGGATTGCACTGGCAAACGGAACGGTGGCGCTTGAAACAGCTTTGAAGGCGTTGAATATTGGTCCTGGCGACGAAGTCATCACCTCAAGCCGCACCTTCATAGCGTCCGCGAGCTGCGTCGTTGCAGTAGGAGCACGTCCTGTAGTCGCAGACGTAAGCCCCGACAGCCAAAACGTAACCGCAGATACTATCCGGACGAAGATTACTGCACGGACGAAAGCAATCATTGCTGTGCATCTGGCGGGATGGCCATGCGATATGGACGGCATCGTGGAGTTGGCCCGCGAGCACGGATTGAAGATTGTAGAAGACTGTGCCCAGGCGCAGGGTGCTACGTATAAGGGCAGACCTGTCGGATCTATTGGAGATGTAGGCGCATTTTCGTTCTGCCAAGACAAAATAATGTCGACGGGCGGCGAGGGGGGTATGCTCACCACCAACGACACGATTCTGTGGGACCGTGCATGGAGCTACAAGGATCACGGCAAAAGCTACGACGCCGTCTACAACCGCGAACACGCGCCAGGGTTTCGCTGGCTTCACGAATCGTTTGGCACAAACGGAAGAATGACGGAAATGCAATCGGCAATCGGACGCGTCGCGCTAAAGAGGATCCCGATGTGGGTGAAGACTCGGCGGCGCTTCGCGGCAATGATGGACGAAAGACTGTCGGAACTCAGGGGATTGCGCATCGCGGTGCCTGCGGCGGACTTGTATCACGCCTATTACAAGTACTATGCGTTTGTCCGTCCGGAAAGACTCGCGACGGGTTGGAATCGCAATCGTATTATGGCGGCTGTTAACGCCGAAGGAACATCGTGCTTAGTCGGAAGTTGCAGCGAGATCTATCGAGAGAAAGCCTTTCGCTGTCGGCAGGGGAGCGAGGATAGCCTTCCGATTGCAAGGGGACTTGGCGAGACGAGTCTCATGTTCTTGATTCATCCAACCTTAACTGAGAACGACATTCAGAATAATTGCCGCGCAATAGAGAAGGTCATGGCTGCGGCGTGCGGAGGTAGAAGAAGGGCCTCAACCGTGTTGCAACCTATCAGCCGGCAACTAGTTCGCAAGGCATACTGATCGACGGTCGCCCCTCAGGCGTGCCTACAGAGATGAACCTCAATACCATTCCTATAGGTTGAGCCGCTGGTTTTTCAGTCCGATAGTGCCCGAGAGCCTGAATTTACAATCGAAATGCCTTCACTTAAAGGAGACTTATGCGATTGACCCGCCAATCCTTGACCATTCCTGCGTTACAAGGTCTTCTGATTCTGTGCTCGTGGACTTTGGCATGGCTGCTGCGTTTTGAGTTTTCACTCCCTGGCGGGTCACTGCTACTGCTAGTCGCTCCCGTTGTACTCGCACTCCGATTTGCATCTATGGCCCTTTTCAACTTGCTTGATGGTTATTGGCGCTATACCGGAGTGAAAGATATCGAAGATATTATAAAGTCTGTGGCGCTCGGTTCAGCCGGCATTGTAATTGTTACCAGATTCGTGTTCGGCCTTAAGACTGTGCCGATTTCGATTTACATACTTGAAGCAGTCCTGACAACGACATTGTTAAGCGGAGTGCGATTGGCTTGCCGGTGCCAACTAAACAGGACAGCGAGGCGGCGAAAAGGGGACACCGGCAAACGTGTTCTAGTGGTAGGGGCTGGGGACGCTGGTGAGTCGCTGATTCGCCAACTGTCGCGCGGTGGATATGCGCCAGTTGGCTGCATCGATGACAATCCTGCAAAGGCGAACTACTCTGTGCACGGTGTGCCAGTACTGGGAACCACGGATCAAATCTCTGAGCTCGCGATGAAGCATTGGATTGACGAGATCTTAATTGCAGTGCCCTCGGCGACCGGCTCGGAGATGAGGAACATAGTCGAGAATTGTCAGCGCAGCAAACGAAGCTACAGAACGATACCCGGGCTGCTCGATCTCGTAGCGGACAAAATTACCTTGCAGCAGCTTCGCGAAGTGAACTTAGAAGACCTTCTCGGACGCGATCCCGTAGAGATGAACCTCGATGCGGTCCGACATCAGATTGAAAACAAAGTCGTGATGATTACTGGAGCGGCAGGGTCGATCGGCACCGAGCTTTGTCGTCAAGTCCTTGGTTACAAACCCGCGAAACTAATTTGCTTGGACCAAGCAGAAACGCCATTGTTCTACCTCCAACAAGGATTCGCAGGTCACCCTGCGGCGTCTCGAACTGTTTACTGCCTAGCGGACATCGGAGACACGGATTACGTTCGAAGCGTTCTATCGGACCATGCTGTACAGGTTATCTTTCACGCCGCCGCGTACAAACACGTACCACTGATGGAGGAAAACCTTAGCGAAGCATTGAAGAATAACGTATTTGCCCTGCTAAACCTGCTCGACGCCGCGTCCGAGGTTGGGTGTGAGCGATTCCTTCTGATTTCGTCAGACAAAGCAGTGCAACCCACTAGCTTCATGGGCTGCACGAAACGCTTAGGCGAATTGATCGTATCTGCGCGGCCTTCGTCTCGTATGCGCTGCCTTTCCGTGCGTTTTGGGAACGTTCTTGGTTCGCAAGGCAGCGTTGTTCCCATTCTCCAAGAACAAATCCGAACAACTCAACGGCTCACAATCACCCACCCCGACATCACGCGCTACTTCATGACCATACCGGAAGCCGTCTCGCTGGTGCTTCAGGCATTCACAGTCGGAGACCATGGGAACGTGCTTGTTCTCGACATGGGGGAACCGATACGCATCGTGGACCTCGCTAAAACTCTGATCCGGCTCTCGGGAAAGTCGGAGGACCAAGTTAAGATTGTCTTCACCGGTTTGCGACCAGGTGAAAAACTCTATGAGGAACTGTTCTATGGAAGCGAAGAACCAATGCCAACCTCGCAAAAGAAGGTCCGTTGTACGCGCGCGAATTCAATGAATTGGTTTACTCTGAGCCGGCATTTAGATGAACTCCAAAACCTCGCGATAGACGGCGCACAGGCTGCCATCCGCGCCAAAGTCAAAGAAATCATTCCCGAATACAGCCACGGTGTTCCGGTCGAGTCATCGCATGAAGTACTCACACCCAATCGTCGATTGGCCAGCCTAACCGGGACGGCACTTCCGACCGCGTACGTCGCCTCGGGCGACTAAGGTTTCAGTAAAACGCGTCGACGAGTCGTTGGCCCTTCGTAAATAACGCGTACGCCGGCGGTTGCAGCATCGACAGGTCCGTGGCGATGGCGCTGCCTGGTTCCCAATCAAGAATTCTCAAGGCTAAAGACTTTGTTTCGAATTTTCGAAGGATTGTCAATCTCAACTAAGCGACATCTCAAGTAGGATATGAAAGAAATTAAACGAGTTCCGACAGTAGCTCATGGAGAACTAGACCGTACTCGCATTCCCGATGTCTTCCCAACGTCCATAGAAGCTGGTGCTGATTATTTATCGATCGTCGATCTCTTACGGGTTCTCCAAAAACGACGATGGATGGTCGCAGGCTGTCTGTTCGTGGTCATTATTTTAGTTACAGCATTCTCGTTAACTCTACCAAGGCGTTACGACGCATGCTCCCGGCTGCTGATTGACTTGGAAGGTTCGCAGGATCTTGGCCTGGACAGCCAGATGATGTTGCCCGTGGGAATCGACTTAGACACCAAGCTTCAGACTCAAATCCGGATCGCGCAGAGTGACGTCATCGCGGGCAGTGTAATCGAGCAGCTTGATCTCCAGAACAATCCGGCATTTGTTGGGAAATCCGCTTCGAGCAAAGGTCGTTCCTTTGACAGTTTAGACCCGCGAACACGCGCCGGACTCACCAACAGATTCCACAGCTTTCTGACCGTCGAACTGATACCCAAGACGGAAATTATTGAGATTCATTTCCGCAGCAAGGATCCTTCCCTCGCAGCGGATGTGGCAAACGCCGTGGCGAACACCTACATTGACCGCAATTTCCAAACCAAGTATCAAGCGATGCGGAAAACGTCAGATTGGCTGACGAAGCAGCTAGATGATGTAAAAAAGAACGCCGAAGTTGCCGAGCAGCAGATGATCTCCTACCAGAGGAAGACAGGACTGTTCGGAACCGATGAGACCCACAATATCATTGTTGACAGACTTGAGTTGCTTAACAAAGCCCTGTCCGAAGCCGAAGGCGATCGTATTCTGAAAGAGGCGAAATATCGCATCGCAATGACAGAGAGCCCGGACTTGATCGCGAACCTTGTACCAGAAAGTTTGCTTGGCGCGCTTTATAAACAGCGCGCGGAAAGCAGGTACGAGTACGCGCAGTTGGCTGCCAAATATGGAGCAGCTTATCCACGGGTTATCCAGTTGCAATCGCAACTAAGCGAACTGGACTCCAGTATTGCTCAGGAAATAAGTAAAGTAGGTGAGAGCCTGCGAGCGGATTATCGTGCCGCGCTAAAGTCCCAAAAAATGCTGCAGGCAACTTTCGACAAGCAAAAGGACGATGCTTACAAAATGAATCAAGATGCCATTCAATTTGGCATTATGCGACGCGAAGTGGAGTCGAGTCGCGACCTCTATCAGGGGTTGCTCAAGAAGCTTAAAGAGGCTGGAATAACCGCGGGTTTAAGGTCGAGTAATATTAACGTTATAGATATAGCCCCCGTGCCGCTTGTGCCCGTCGAACCCAAAATCCCGTTAAATATTGCTTTGGCCTGCGTCGGTGGTTTGGTGCTTGGCATAGGTGCGGCCTTCATCGCCGAAAACGTTGACAGTTCAATTCGCACACCGGAAGACGTAGAAACTTATTGCTCTCTTCCGTCGCTTGGAATCATCCCGAGTACGGCTGGCTACGACGCCGCAGGTCAAAGGGCGTTGGTTCAAAATAACGGATTGCAGTTCATTCTTCCGGTCACATTGGAGCATCGTCATTCGGGAAGCGCCGAGGCCTTTCGCGCCCTACGGACTTCGCTCCTACTCTCCTCCCCCGTGACGCCTCCGCAGGTCATTCTCGTGACTAGCGCGGTTATGCAGGAAGGTAAAAGTTTTGTATCTATTAATCTTGCCGTTGTGCTGGCGCAAACCGGTCATCAGGTGCTCCTTGTGGACGCAGACATGCGTCGACCGGCAATCAGTAAGTATATGGGCATCCCGATGAATTCCGGGTTGAGCGCCTGTCTGGCCGGGACCCAGGATTCCAGCGCCATGATGATTAAAATCGAAGAAATCCCGGGTCTTCACGTGATGCCCGCGGGTCGTATGCCGCCTTATCCTTCGGAGATGTTGTCGTCTGATCTTTTATATCAACTGATACAAATCTGGCGCGAGCAGTTTCGCTATATTGTGATCGACACTCCGCCGGTCTTAGCGGTGACGGATGCAGTCGTAGGAGCGAGAATTTCGGACGCGGTCGTGCTGGTCGCGCGCTCAGAAAAGACGCGCCGCCAGTCACTAACCAGGGCACGGGATTTATTGACAAAGGCCCGCGTGCATATCGCCGGAGTCGTGGTGAACGATCTCTCCTTTAATTCCGTGGAGTATCGCCAGTATTACGGGTATTACGGGAAAGGCTATAAGGGTTACTACCGAAATGGCGAAAGCAATGGTAACGGCAGTGGGAGTCAGATTGACGGTGAGGCCAACACTGACCATTGACTCGCCTGATGAAATCTTTATTTATCACCGAGGCCTTGAGGATTCCACGATGAGACAGTTATTTAATCGTTATGTCAGAGTCTTCCCTGCCGTACTGTTTGTGCTTACGCTGTTGCCACCCTCCAGGGGCGCGCAGGGGCAGAAGCCATCAGATGCGGGGAGCGTGGGCAGTGCAAGTGCGGGGTTCGGCAGTGGCGCTGCTGGACCGATTGGAGCGGGTGACCTCGTCGAGATGAGCGTTTTCGATACGCCCGAGCTCAGCGGGAAACTTCGGGTTAATAATTCGGGGGACATCATTCTTCCGCTGGTCGGATCCATTCACGTGGCTGGACTTACGGCGGATGCGATGCAGTCCCTCATCCGGAAGAAGTTTATCGACGGCAAATACGTGAAGGATCCACAGGTCACGGTGTTTGTCACCGAATATGCTACACAGGGAGTTTCAGTGCTGGGTGAAGTGAAGACGCCGGGGATCTATCCGGCTTTCGGGACGCACAATCTGGTTGACTATATCTCCCTTGCTGGTGGCCTGACGCCACTAGCTGGCTCCAATATCACCATTACTCACGTCAGTCATCCTGACGACCCTGAGCACGTAAAGATCTCATCTAGCGCGGCTTCCAGGCCGCTGAATAATCCGGAAATCGTGCCTGGCGATTCCATTTTCGTAGAGAAAACGGGGCTCATCTACGTGATCGGCGACGTCGTCCGTCCGGGTGGGTTTCCCATGGACCATGACGACCACCTCACAATTCTTCAGGCGATAGCTTTGGCGCAAGGAACGACTTACACTTCCAAACAGGGTTCCACAATTATTATCCGCACGACTCCGAAAGGGCACGAAGAGATCCCGGTTGATCTAAAGAAGATCCTTGAGGCGAAAGCTCTCGATCAGCTACTTCAAGACAATGACATCCTATATGTACCCCAGAGCGGAACAAAAGTTGCCCTGAAGAGCGTTGGAACTCTTCTGCCAATCGCTGCGAACGCGACGATTTATAGAATCCCGTGAGTTGCCCCAGAGCGAAGAGATTTCGAGCAGTGTTAACGAAGTTGATGGACTGCTTGTTCTCAATGGCGTAAAATACAGATCAGTAATTAATACAGTAGTATTTAATGACTATAAAATCTAACAGTAAACTCTTACTGGCTGTGACGTCGCCCCTTTCCTGGGTCTTCTATAAAGGGCTTGTTGGTCACCTTCGTAAGACGGGCTTCGATCCGATACTGCTTTCTTCCCCGGGACCAAACCTGAGAGAGACCGCGGAAACGGAAGGCGTGCCGTATGTCACGGTGCCCATGGAGCGAGAAATTGCTCCTATTAAAGACTTAATCTCTTTGTACAAGTTGTTCCGAGCAATCCGCCGGATCCGCCCGGATATCGTCGACGCGAGCACACCTAAAGCGGGCCTATTGGTAGGTATAGCAGCGTGGCTTGCTCGAGTGCCGTGCCGTGTCTACAGCCTGCACGGACTGCGCATGGAGACGGCCACTGGGTTCAAACGATGGTTGCTTCGCTGCACCGAACGAATTGCTGTTGCGTGCTGCCATCAGGTCTTTTGTTTGAGCCCCAGTCTTCGAGCGCGTGGGATCGCTCTTGATCTGCTCTCCCCGGAGAACACGGTCGCACTCATCAACGGGGGTTTTGGAGTGAACCTGGAACAATTCTCTCCAAAGCCTCGGGGCTCGGTCGAAACAGAAAATCTGCGCAGTCAATTAGGAATCGCAGCAGGCTCCTTAGTCATTGGCTTCGTCGGTCGCTTTGTACGAGACAAGGGAATCCTGCAGCTTTTGGAAGCTTTTCAGATATTGCGTAAGACATATCCGGAGCTTAGCCTGCTAATGGTCGGAGGCTTCGAGGATGGCGATCCGGTGGACCGCAAACTTCGAAACTATATGGAAACTACGCCCGCGATCATTCGGCCGGGATTCATGCCTAACACGGCCCCATATTTCGCGCTCATGGATGTCTTTGTACTGCCCACATACCGCGAAGGTTTCGGACAAGTCTCCATCGAAGCTCAGGCCAGCGGAGTACCGGTGGTTACCACTGCTGCTACTGGGGCCATCGATTCCGTTATTGACGGAGTCACCGGGATTGTCGTGCCGATTCGAGACTCTCAGGCTATTGTCGACGCCGTGGGCAAACTTCTGGCAGATCCAGAGCTTCGCCAACGTATGGGTCGACTGGGGCGCGAATGGGCTGAACAAAAGTTCCGCCCGCAGGTCGCATGGGACGAACGCGGCGAACTGTACAAAGAATTAGTGTCGCACACAGTGCCGAGCTCAAGGATACCGGCGCAGGAAGATCGGCCCACGCGGCAAAGCTTTGGCCAGCTAAAGGAGGAAGGCGGCAACGTTCTCAGCAACCTTGGCAGGACCTCGACGAACAGTCCCATGAGAGTCCTGCACGTCACCAAGACTTCAGATGCATCGGTTTGGGCAGTACTCCAAGCCACCCAACTCGTCAAGGAAGGGATCGAAGTCCATGCTGTCCTTCCGAGTGCAAAAGGCGCAGCTGTCGATGCCTGGCAGACTTCGGGAGCTAAACTACATTTCCTCGATTGCAGCGTGCCGATTCATACCCCCACAGCTCTCCTTCAGACGGCGTCAAACATCAGGCGTCTAGTCGGAAGTATACGCCCCAATCTGATTCACACTCATCACGTCACAACCACCTTGATGATGCGTCTTGCCCTGGGGAAAAACCACCCTACACCCCGACTCTTCCAGGTGCCCGGACCGCTTCATCTTGAACATTGGCATACCCGCAATCTTGAGATTGCGCTGGCAGGCGAAAATGACTCTTGGATCGCAAGCAGTCGTTTCATCTCGCAGCTTTACGAGGGGGCTGGCATTGCCGCAAACAGACTCTTCTTGAGTTACTACACAACAGATACGACCTTATTCTCGGACGTTCGCACCGGATACTTGAGGCACAAGCTTCATCTGCCAGATCACGCTCTGATCGTCGGAAATATCAATCTGATTTACCCGCCCAAAAGATATCTGGGACAGCGCGTTGGATTGAAATGCCACGAAGACATCATCGAGGCAATCAGAATCGTGCAACTCAAGCGAAAAGGCGTGTGGGGCGTCCTGGCGGGTGGAACTTTCGGAGCATCGGACGCATACGAACGTAAACTTCGCGCCATGGCTCACGAAAAGGGAAACGGAAGAATTCTGATGCCCGGCAAGCTCAGTCCTCAGGAAGTTGCCTGGAGTTGGCCGGATTTCGATTGTGCGGTGCACGTGCCGCTGTCGGAGAATTGCGGTGGAGTTGTCGAGGCGCTCTTGTCGGCTGTCCCAACCGTGGCCGGCGAGGTAGGAGGCTTACCCGAGGTTGTGCAAGAGGGTCGAACGGGAAAGCTAGTCCCCATCCGCAGGCCGCAGCTACTGGCCGACGCGATACACAGTGTTTTTGATAACTACAATGAATTCCGCCAGCTGGCGAAGCAAGGCCTGCAACTAGCAAATACGATGTTCGATCCGGGGCGGTGCAGCGCGGAAGTCTTATCAATTTATAGGCACGTGTTGTTCGGCGAGCCCAGGCCGGCCGCTTTCAACTCGGAGCAGTTCTTGGTTTCGCATGCAAACCCCATGCTCATTAGAAAGCAATCGCATGCTCCGGCTGTAGGTCTGCAAGCCTCGATATCGTGATGTTCTGGAAAGACCCGCCATTGCCAAATAACAAGAGAATTTTCGATTTTGTGCTTAGCGGCATAGCCCTTGTCGTCCTGTCGCCCTTGCTCTTCATGGTTGCAATTCTTGTTTGGCTGACTTTGGGCAGGCCGGTGTTCTTTAGTCAAACGCGGCCCGGGCTGAAGGCCACGCCATTCACAATACTCAAGTTTCGCACCATGAGTAACGCGTGCGGAACGGCCGGGGAACTCTGGCCAGATTCGCAGCGGCTGACCTCGTGCGGCCGTTTTCTTCGCAGCACCAGTCTCGATGAGCTGCCCGAATTGATCAACGTGATTCGTGGCGACATGAGTTTGGTGGGCCCACGCCCCCTACTATCTAAATATTTGGCATATTACACGACTGAACAGATGCGAAGGCACGAAGTCAAACCGGGCATTACGGGGTGGGCGCAAATCAATGGCCGGAATGCTCTCGAATGGGATCAGAAGTTCGCACTTGACCTCTGGTACGTTGACCACCAGAGTTTCGGCCTCGATTTGCGCATTCTCTTAAGAACAGCGTGGTTGGTTATCAAACGCGAAGGAATTGCGCAGCCTGGCCACGCAACTATGCCTGAATTTGCGGCTGCGCAAGCCGGCCAGAGGAAAGAACATGCTTGATGCGCAGCAATACGATTTCTGCGGATGAAAGAGCCTTGCGTTCAAGCGCAATTGTAGGCTCCCTGGATCTGCATCCGTCACCTAACAACTCAGATTCCTAGCTCCGCCGCAGTTCGACGTGCACCTCCCGGATGGAAGTCTTTAAATGGCTTACATAATTTCTACAGAACTGCAGACATCAGAACACAACCTGATGACATCTCCCGTGAAAAACAGTTTCGAGATGCCTCGGCGTGGGGATTTGGCAAATCTGGCTCGTCGGGGACTGGGGTGGTCCTTCGCACTTCAATTTGGAAGATACGCGGTCTCCATGGCCAGCACAGCCGTCTTGGCGAGGCTGGTTTCTCCTGGCGACTATGGATTGCTGGCAATGGTTGCAACCATCACTGTTTTGGCCCAGGCGATTTCTGATTTCGGCCTATCTTGGGCAACGGTGCAGAGGGAACAACTCGATCGCAATCAAATCGACTCACTTTTCTTCATGAACTGTGCTTTTGGACTTTTTTTAACCATTATTTGTTTTCTAATCGCGCCTTACGTCGCAAGGTTCTACCACCATGCGGAGCTTACAAAGA
Source organism: Betaproteobacteria bacterium (assembly GCA_903970165.1). Taxonomy (GTDB): domain Bacteria; phylum Acidobacteriota; class Terriglobia; order Acidiferrales; family UBA7541; genus Acidiferrum. The sequence goes on along the minus strand of CAJCHZ010000053.1, from coordinate 22,075 downwards.
TTGTGATCGCCTGCAGCGGGGTACTCCTCTTGTCCGCTGTAGCAGTTCAACCGACTGCGTTGTTGCGACGCCAAATGAAGCTTAAGGAGCTTAGTGCATGCGCTCTCTGGTCTTTAACGATCTCCGCAGTCATTAGCATGTTTCTGGCCTGGCTGGGCTTTGGATATTGGGCACTGGTGGCTCAACTAGTCCTTCAACAGGTAATCGCTACCGTTCTTTCATTTCCGATGAGCAGATACTATCCAAGACTCCCTCTGAACTTCTTAAATATCGGAACGCTTTTGACATTTGGCGGATACTCAGCAGCGTACGGAATAGTTAACTATTTTGCCCGCAATTTGGACAACGTATTGATCGGAAAAGTCTGGGGTGCAGTCGCGCTGGGATACTATTCGCGCGCCTACTTTTTGATGACGCTTCCCGGCATGCTTGTGATTGCAGGATTCAGCGGCGTTCTCATTCCATCGCTCGCCTCCTTGCGCAAGGAACCGGATCGAATGCAGTCGGCATATCTCCGCGCAATTCGGCTAATCACTGTGTTGGGCTGCTCCGTTGCCGTGGGCTTGGCGGCGACTGCGACGGAAGCTGTTGAGTTAGTGTACGGGCCCAAGTGGCATGCGGTCGTGCCAATCATGCTATGGCTCTCGGCGGCAAGCATTCTGCAGCCCATACAAAACACGGCTCAATGGCTCTATATTGTTGCGGAACGCGGCCGTGGCATGTTCTTGATGGGTCTGCTTGTCGCAGGATCGGCTGTTCTGGCTTTTGCTTTGAGTATTCGCTTTGGACCGGTTGCCGTCGCGCGCTCTTACGCAATCTCCAATACGATCATCGCGTTTCCGGTCCTTCTTATGGCACATCGGGCTTGTGGCTTACATATCAAGAAAACGATCGCCGAGTCTGCGCCACTGGTCCTCTGCGCCCTCATTATGGGAGCAGTTGTCTATCTTGTCGGAATTGGGCTCAACTGCGTCGGGGCAGGACTTCACGCCCGGCTCGCAATGAAGGTGATCGTTGGAATCGGCGCTTATGCGGGTTGTCTGCGGCTACTCGCTTATCGGACCTATGCCGAAATTCTGGCATACGCACCTGTCTCTATAACTCAGTCATGAACATAGGATTCGTCTGCCACGAAATACCACCTGCCCCCACTGGGGGAATCGGCATACTTACGGCCGAACTGACGCGGGGTCTCATAAAATTGGGGCACTGCGTTCACATCGCATCCTTGGACAACGCTGCACAAAAGGATAGCTGCGAAGTTGTTTCATCGGCACTAACGATCCATCGCTTGGCGGGCGGCCAAGGTCGCGTGCGCGGCTATCTCAATCGTCTCCGGCTCTTTCTTCTCATCCGCAGGCTGGCAGCGGCGCGAAGCATTGACATCGTCGAAGTGCCCGATTTTGAAGGATGGAGCGCCGGGTGGCGGCATTTGCCAATACCTGTTGTGGTGCGCCTCCAGGGCTCCGTAACTTATTTTGCTAACGAAATGAGTACCTTGCCTAATGCCTCGATGAAATTTCTGGAACGCATAGCGCTCCGTCGAGCAGACCATGTGATCTCCGTCAGCCGCTACACCGCCGACAGGACGGCCGAGGTATTCGGCCTTAGTTTGTCGCCAACTGTGATTCACAACAGCGTTCTTTTGCCGGATATGGCAAAGGTGAAGAGCGATTACGGAAGTCGCGACCTCGTCTGTTACAGCGGAACTCTCGTTCAGAAGAAAGGCGTGTTTTCCTTAGCTCGGGCTTGGCCATTCATCAAACAGCGTCGCCCGAAGGCCAGATTGATGATGATTGGAAGAGATGGACGTCATGGGGCCCGTTCTTCTGTTGAAGTGATCCGGGAACTAGCCGGAAGACATGCAGATTCAATCGACATTGTGGGTCACAAACCCAAGGTGGAAGTGGAAGCTTTACTGAGCACCGCGGATGTCGCCGTGTATCCCTCCTATAGTGAGGCCTTTGCGCTCGCACCGATGGAGTCAATGGCCCTCAGAGTTCCCACGATCTACTCAACTCGGGCCAGCGGCCGTGAACTCATGCGACATGGAGTGGATGGCTGGTTATGCGATCCGGACAACACCGAACAATTGGCTGACCAGATCGCAACTCTGCTTGCGGACGAATCTCTGCGACATAGATTGGGCCACGGAGGGCGGCTTCGAATCAGCGAAACCTTTTCCCATGACAAGTTCCTTCAAGCAAATATTGACCTTTATCAGCGGTGCATCAAAGAGCGATATGAACTCTCGGGATTGACAACAGAATCGCTCCTCATTCCGCGCTCTCCGGAATCGATTTAAATGAACACTCCTGCCCAAATTGGCGGATACGAGACGAACCTCGATGTGGTGCGGGCAATCGCAGTGCTGATGGTGGTCTGCGCGCATCTGGGGTGGTTTTTCGGAGGCGTGCACATCGGTTTCTTTGAATTCTCTCTGCTTGGTCGGCTAGGTGTCGTAATTTTCTTTGTGCACAGCGGAATTGTGAATTTGTCTTCGATTGAGAGACACGCTCGAAAGCATGGAGAACGGCGTCTCTTCTGGGCCTTCATGCTCAGGCGATGTCTTCGCATCTATCCACTTTCGGTTTTTGTGGTATCCGTGATTTATCTAACTCACATTCCAGTAGCGCACGTTAATAATTGGATGACTACGATTGGAAATCATCCAAGGGCAGAGCTCATCCCCAGTCTCTTGCTGACGCAGAATTTCGTACAGTTTGACCAGATTCTGGAGCCGTTGTGGAGTCTGCCCTACGAGATTCAGATGTACTGCTTTTTTCCAATGATCTATCTCGCGATTCGTCGTTTCAATTCAGGAAAGATTCTAATATTTGCCTGGGCACTATTGGCCACCGTGGAACACGTGATTTCGCCTCACATCGCCAAGCACGGAAATCCGGGACACATATTTGCTCTTCCAGACATGCTCTTTTATTTCTTGTGGTTCCTCGCTGGGTTGTATGCATACAAGGAAATGCAGACCTCAAAACGAGTCCTGCCATTTTGGGCCCTGCCAACACTTTTAGGATTCATGTGCCTCGCGTGCGTGCTCTCCTATGACCATAACAAGTTCATGTTCCTAAGCCTATGTCTAGGCCTCGCACTTCCTTATATTCAGAGCTGCGAAATCGGGCGCCTGAATCGCGCTTGCGGATGGATTGCCAAATATTCTTACGGAATCTATTTGCTTCACGACCCTGCGATCTGGCTGGCCTTCGTTCGATTCAGCCACACTCCTCTCGTCGTACGCATGGGCCTCTTTGTCCTAGCTACATTTGGCGGCAGCGTCCTTCTCTATCATCTTCTTGAACATCCCATGATTTCGGTTGGCAACAGGGCAGCTGCCGCCATCAGCAGAACAAAGGCCACTGGCAAAGCGCGGGCCGCTTTGCCGATCCCCGAAATAGCCGTATGAATCGCTCCGTTCTAATCGTGACTCCGTTCTTCGCCCCGCAGAACCATGCGGCCGTCTTCCGTGCTCACAAATTGGCAAAATATCTTCCCCAGTTTGGCTGGAAACCAGTTGTTCTTACCGTGGACACGCAGTACGAATACAATGAAGACGCCGGCCTGCTCACTGACCTCTCTCCTGAAGTGGAGATTCTCCGCGCGAGGTATATCGAGCCAACACTGAGGGGTATGCGCATGGCGTTGGGGGGACGCGACCGCACTTTCAAGGGGCTCAAAACCGAATCCTCCATTCAAAATCAGACGGTGTCACGAACCAGAAAGACGATCGCCACCCGCGCATACCACTATTTGTTAAGGAACTGGCTTCACTCTCCCGATGCTCACTGGACCTGGGCTAAGACCGCCACCTCCATGGCAAAGACGATCATGAAAGCGCGCGACATTCGCCTCGTCTTTACCACCGCTCCTCCGCTTTCCTCGTTGCTGATTGGTGATTCGTTGCACAGGAACGGGGCCGCCTGGGTAACCGATTTTCGTGATCCAATTGCCTACACTCAGCAATTAACAAGCGAAGCTGCACAAATTCACCATTTTCAGAGAAACATTATTCGCCATGCTCTCGCGAACGCTGACGCGATTACGCTGGCCGCTTCCAGTACTGTCAGCATTTATCGGGACATGTTTGGAATCAGGGGAGTGGATCCCGTCTTTATCCCCACGGGAATTGATCAGGACGTCGTAGGAGACCAGCAGCCCGCCTCAAGTGAGGATCGTCCCTATCTGCTTTTTGCGGGCGAGATATTACCTGAGTTCGATGCATTGTTTTGGGAAGCGCTAGCGAAGGCGGTAGAGAATCCCGCCGTAAAGAGCAAAGGCATCAAGGTGTTGATTGTCGGCACCCTCGCTCTGAATCGTCCGCGGTTGGCTCCAGTTCTTGAAAAGTATGGTCTCTGGGAGCATGTCGAGTTCCGAGATCAAATGCCCCAGCGCGAAGGATACAAATTATTGCGGACCGCGCTTGCTGGCCTCTTGGTTCCTGGTGCTCATTCACGCTGGTGGACAAATGCCGCCAAAATGACTGACTACATCGGAATGCGCAAGCCGGTCCTCGCAGTTGTCCCGGACCCTTCCGAAGCCCGCACAGCGTTGACCCGCAGCCGACTCGGCATTTTTCTAGACGGCTCCCTAGACAACCGCGCGAGGATCCTTGGTGACTTCTTGTTGGGACGACACGCCCTGCCAGTTCCTGATGACAGCGAATGCGAACGATATACAGCCCGTCGTCAAGTACAGACCTTCGCGGACCTATTCGAATCCCTTTCGGCACGCACTAACAGGTGCAGACAATGAAGGTTTGCACTGGGCTCTCGTTCGCCGCATTCCTTATCCTGCTGGGATGTAGCAAGAATTTTGCCGCATCGCTGGAGGGCGTTAGCTCCAGAAGCTATTACATTTCTTCGAGCTCCGGGAATGACAACAATGATGGTGAGAGTCCCGAGAGACCGTGGCAACACCTATCGAAGATCTATTGGAAGTCAACCTCCGCGGAACCATTCCAACCGGGCGACAGCATCTTGTTGAGACGTGGAGATCAGTGGGACGGGCAGATTCGCCTGCAAGCCAATGGCACAGAGCAGAAGCCAGTTAGGATCGGCGCCTATGGGGAAGGCCAGAAGCCCTTGCTATACGGGGATAATCCGCAAATCCATTGGGAGGCCGTTGCAGGCCATCTAGGAATCTACACAGCGGATATGGGCCTTGGAAGTGTGCTCGGGTCAATTTTCGTAGAGGGCAAGACCGTAAGAGCTATCTATCCAGGCGGATCATTGAACCGGAGCGAATACTTGGAAGCGTTTATCGCCGAACTGCAGTCCGGAACACTGGCGGGACAGTATGAAGGACGGCTGTGGGTTCGGACGCACGAAGGCGAAACGCCAAATGGAAAAATTCGGGTATTCCGGTCTGCGGGAGTTATGCTTGCCAATTCCAGCTACGTCCGGATCGAGAATCTCGACATCGAGCGCTTTTATACCGGCATGGACATTACGAATTCCCATGACATGCTTGTTGATCACAACGACATTCAAGATGTTCTCGGGATCGGTATCTATCTGCGATCAGGAGATGTCAACTGCCGAGTGGAGAGCAATACAGTCTTCCGCGGCGGGAACACAGCTCTTTATGTTTTGAAAGGTTCCAACAATACATTTCGCGACAATTGGGTTTCGCGTGTTGAAAACAAAATCCTCGGCATTCAGGTGGGTGGGGACGCGATGGGAGTCGGCTTGCAAGAGTCGAAGCATAGCCTGGTTGAGTACAATTACTTTGCGCGCAGCGGCGGCATGGACTTTTATTACGAGCAAGACAGCATAGTTCGGTACAACTTTCTTGATCGAGTCCGGTCCGCGGGCGCGCCGCATGGTGTAAATCTGAGTCTTTACGGAAATATTTATAACCTCGGGGGAGTGGCCGGGGCGAGGGGGTCTACCGGCATAAACGCAGGCATCACAGGTCCGGGAATCATCGTCGTTTTTAATAACACCATATTTAACGCCTATGCATATTCTCTGATGGGGTCTTCCGACAAGGGAGGCAAGATCGTTTTCTCAGACAACATAGTCTCCTCGGCAGTCGCCGGAAGCGCAATGACCCTTTTCGGAGCGAATGTGGTATCCACTCACAACTGTTTTTATGCTCCGGGCGAACCGGTGTTCAGTTATTCCAAAGCTAAATTTCCTTCTCTCAAATCGTACCAAGCACAAAGTGGGCTGGATAGCGATTCGATTTTCGCTGATCCACAGTTTCTCAGTGCCATGCCAGTGACTCCGCTCGGCTTTCAGCCAAGCTCAACTTCAGGATGTAACTCTCCCGCTTCAAATGTTGCCTTGGCGGACGCTGCCAACGGCCGCACCTTCGATCACGACCGTGAAGTTGCAGGCTCACCCATCATCGGAGCATTGCGCGTTGACCAGCCATCGCGTCCCACAAGTCCTCCCTTGCAGTCGTGTAAATCTGACTGTCTTAAACGCACCTTTACCGTTCCGGTTGGAGTTTATCTTGTGCGAGTGAGGTTCGTCTCAGCGGTGCTGGATCATAAGCAAGATGTCAGTCTTGTATTAAATGGCAGAAGAGTTGCAGCAGAATTCGATTCTTCTGCACCTGCTGGCCCGGATGCGCTTCTCCGCTATTTTCTAGTACGCCCTGATGGGAACTCGATCGCGCTTGCAACGGACGCTAACACGGACATCTCCGTCGTCTCCGACGTGGACGTCATTGCGTTTGACGCACGTCACGGTGACGGGACCCAGGTAATCCCCTGGTAGTTCTCAACCATTACGGAGAGAAATTCAAACGGAGCGAGCCTCTGTCGTCCCACGTGTAATGAAATGTTGCTAAAGCCAACCAATCCTTCCCCCGGCGGTCCGAACCAAAAAATCGAGCGGCGTACCAACCAATACGAAACAGCCGATGTTTCGATGTCTACCCGGAAACCGACATTCGCACACCCGCGAGATCGAAGCAGTCTCGTTCTGTTCGCGTATGAATATCCACCAGTGTCTGGCGGGATCGCTAGACTGTGCGCGGAGATCGGCAGGATATTTCAACAGGATCAGGTTAACGCAATTGTCCTCACGCAGAATACCTCTGCAGCCGTTCTAGACACCGGCTTGCCCCAGAGACGCGTTGATCCCCGACGCCCTATTCGCGAGTGGCAGGCGCTTAGTTGGCTGCGGAAGCGCAGGCGGGAACGTCCCAATAGTCGGCAACCAATAATTTGTGGAGTTTGGTACCCGGAAGGATTGATCGCATATCTCGCGGGCGTCCGCCCGCTGGTCATCCTCGCACACGGAGCAGAACTCTTACCGCCTGTGAGCCGCTGGCGACGGTCACTTTGGAGTGCCTTGCAGCGTCTGGTGTTGGAAAGCGCAAACCTCGTGATTGCCAACAGCGAATACACCAGGGAACTCGTATCCAAGGCGGCTCCCAAAGCACGCGTGGAAGCAATCCCGTTGGCGGTCGACCCTGATCGCTTTGCACCTGGGGACCGTGCAACTGCTAAATCGAAATTCGGAGTCGCGGGCAAGCGAGTGCTCTGTACGGTGTCGCGCATCGAGCACTACAAAGCCCATGACACAGTATTACGCGCTATTGCAAAACTTACTTTGGATGAGCGCGAACAGGTCGTATATCTGGTCATCGGCAGAGGCCAGCACGAGCCGGAATTGAGAAAACTCACGATCGAACTTGGAATCGAATCCTCAGTGCGCTGGTGGGGATTCGTTTCTGAGGAGGATTTGCCTCAAGTCTATTGGGCCTCCGACCTGTTTGTACTCTGCACCAGAAATGCTCCCGAAGAGCGGGCGGTTGAGGGGTTCGGCCTAGTTTTCCTGGAGGCTCAATCTTGCGGTATCCCGGTAGTCGGGACACGAAGCGGCGGAATTCCGGATGCAATTCGCGAAGGGCAGAGTGGATGGCTGATCGAGCAGGACGATACCGAGAGCCTTGCCAATATCATTCGTAACCTCGTGCATTCGCCAGAATCATTTCGCGCCGTGGGAAAGCAGGCTCGTGAGCGCGTTCTTCGCGAGAGCACTTGGGAGGTTTACGGTGGACGTTTGTCTTCAGCCTTGAAAAATAGGGGCATTTTTCATGAGTAGGCTCGCAACGAAGGCGAGTTCTAGTTGTCGAATTCCTTCGCTAGATGGGTTGCGTGCCGTTTCCATTTTCATGGTTGTGGTTGGGCACGCTAGTGGAACTATCAAAGCGTCCGGCTTCGGCACTTCCATGCTCCTCAGCTTTTTTGGGCAAGGCCGCCTTGGGGTTTCAATTTTTTTTGTCATCAGCGGTTTTCTTATCACAATTCTGCTTGCGCACGAGCAGTCCGCGACGAATTCCATCGACCTTAAGAATTTTTATGTACGGCGAGCGTTTCGGATTTTTCCCGGTTTTTACGCGTACTGGCTGGTTGCATTAGTGCTGACGCTGCTCGGGTATATTCACGTGACGCGGGCTGAACTGCTTAGTGCAGCTATCTATGTATGGAATTACGTTCCGCATAGCGTGGACACTTGGTTTCTTGGACATACGTGGTCTTTGAGTATTGAGGAGCAGTTCTATCTGCTCTGGCCGGTAATCTTGAAGTGGGCAGGTCCCAAACGGGGGAAGTGGATCGCCCTTTTCATAGTCATTTGTTCTCCATTCATCCGGGTGGGATCGTATTACCTTTTTCCCTCCACCCGGCCGAGGATCGGAATGATGCTTCAGGGTCGCGCGGATTCGTTAATGATCGGCGCCTTATTGGCGCTGGTATCTTTAAATCAGGAACATCTGAACATCCTGAAGAGAGTGGCGCGGTCATGCCTGATTCCGATTGCATCCGTATGTTTTATCGGGATCGATTCACTGCTAACCCGGCAGTTCAAGGGTGCGTACTCGCTCTCAGTCGGTTTCTCGTTGCAGAATTTAGTGATCGCCCTTCTGATCGCGCATGTTGTTTTTTACGACAAGACCACTCTAGGGAGAATTCTGAATAATCCCGTAGTCGCGCACTTCGGCATCATCTCCTATAGTTTGTACCTTTGGCAGCAGCTATTCCTGACTCCAAAGAATACGACGCTCACGGGAATATTCCCCCTGAGCCTTGTATTTGCTTTTCTGACTGCTGAACTCTCCTACTATTGTCTGGAAAAACCCTTCTTGCGTTGGCGCAAGCGCTTCTCGAGTGTCCCACGCGATGTGCAGCCAGCGGAGCCAAGCGTAGAAGAGCAGAAAACAGAACTACTCATAACACCGGTTTCCGCATGAGTGCGACATCCGCCGTGGACCAAAAGAAGCAGGGAATGTCGATCGTGGTTCCCACTTTGAACCGTGGGTCCTGCTTGATCGACACGCTAAACGATCTGCTCGACCAGGACCATCGGCCGATCGAGATTCTCGTCGTCGATCAATCGAGTGCGGAAGATGGTGTGCTTTTAAATCTGTGTCGTGAACATCCTAAGTTGATTTCATATCATCGAGTGCAGTTTCGTGGACTCCCCCTCGCGCGCAATTACGGCTGGCAGCGAGCAAGATACGACACCATAGTTTTTGTCGATGATGACATACGGTGCGGGCGTTCGTTGATAAGCGAACATCTCCGGGGACTGTCGCAGCCAAATGTAGGTATGGTTGCAGGTGGCGTTGACGAGCGAATATCTCCAGACAACTGCAGTGGACCGCCCGGACGGTTCAATTCGTGGACCGCAACTCCCGTTCGAAGTTTTGGGGCAAACGGCACCTGCCTCGTCCAGCATGTCGCCGGCTGCAATTTTTCTGTTACCCGCTCCGTCCTGCAGGCAGCGGGAGGGTTTGACGAAGCACTTGCCGTTGGGGCGGCGCTTTACGAGGAGACTGAGTTGTGTATGAGGGTCCGAAAATGCGGCTTCGATATTTATTTCAACGGTGATGCTCGGCTTCATCATCTGGCAGCCGCGAACGGCGGATGCAGGGTTCCGGACATCCCAAGCTACATGCGCTCGCTGGCGCACAACCGTGCCATCCTCATCGAACGCCACTTGCGATGGTTTCAAACCCCAGTGGCCTATTTCAGGCTTTTTTTACTCTTCATTTCTTATGCGGCCCACTACCGCACTCTGGATATTTTCCGTACCGGAATTGCAGGACTATTAGCCGGCCTTCGAGCCGCCAAACAACCCCCGATTTGCGGCAACCACACGACTGGCGTCCAGGCATGAACCGACTCTGGCTTTTCTTCTTTCCATTGCTTTTTATACCTAACATAGGCCTCTCCCATCAAACCGCTTTTGGCACATTGGAAGTCTCGGACTGGCTGATTGTGCCGTTTATCATTTTGTTGCTGATTGCTCCGTCTGCCAAATATGAGCAGCATTCCCGTAGATTCAACCCACTCTTATGGGGCTTTCTGGGATGGGCGCTGTTGTCGACCTTGTCGATTCATTTTCGCTATCAGTATATAAGCGATATCCCGGTTCTTGTCGGATGTGGTTTGAAACTCGCCAGACTCGTGCTCTACACGCTCGCGAGCCTTCTCATCGCAAGAAAGCTCTCAGATCCTAGAGTACGAACGGAGTGGCTGTGGTCATTACTTATTGCTTTGCTCGTCCTTAGTGTTGGCTTGTTGGCAAGCAAGGGCGATGCAAGTGCTCAACCAACCGACGCCCTCGGAGGTTATAAGTCCTATAACATCATTATCGTGTCACAAGCGATCCTGTGCACCTATATAGCCGGCTTGTGGATAGATAGTGGAGGCAGCCGCAGGTGGAATCTAAGCGCTGTGTTAGTAGTTGGATTCGCAATATGTTCTGTGCTGCTATCAAGCTCGCTGACCACTCATGGACGCGGAGGATGGGTCGCATTCATTGCGGGATTTGGATACATTTTTGTCAAGAAAACGCAGAACCTAAAGATCGTGATTATGATTGTCGTTATTGGCTCCGCATCTATCCTCGCATACGAAGCTCTTCCTACCTTTAAATCTCTTGTGGATCTGACGCTTTTGCCGACCGAAACCTCAGGTTCTCAATCAGTGGACGACGGAGGCCGTATCGCGACGTGGGCGCACGAGCTTCCCAAGCTCATTAATTCACCGCTGTTGGGCACGGGCTTTTACCATCGCGGAGACACTTCTGGCTTGTGGGAAACCGGATCCCATAACTTTTTTATTCAAATGTTCTTGGAAACTGGAATTGTAGGTGGAGTCCTAGTGATATCGATTTTTGCTATCGCCTGGCAACAAGCGGGCTTCTCGATTGTTGTTCGAAACAAAATCGGAGTCGCAACTCGAGCGTCTTTGGTCACGGCGATAGCCGGCGGAATGAGTGGGGAGTATTACTATGGCGGAATCGGTGTGCTGGTCCTGTTAGCGGTGCTTGCGGTTGCCGGTTCTCTGCCTGTTTCAAGGGTGGTTGCGCCTGAGACCGACCCTGCGCGCTCGATACCGGCGAAATGGCAGACAATTCAATAATGCCACTGATCTCGGTGGTAATGCCCCTTTTCAACGCAGCCGACACACTTCTCCTTGCACTTGCATCTCTCCAGGCGCAGGCTTGCGAGGATTGGGAGTGTATTGTGGTCGATGACGGTTCAACGGATAATCCTGAGCGCATCATTCGAGCCCTTTGCGACCCCAGAATTCAGTATCACCCATTGGACCGCAACAGAGGGCGTGGATATGCGCGTCAATGCGGTTTAGAGATTGCGCGCGGCAGATACATTGCATTTCTCGATGCTGACGATTGGGTCTACCCACATAAATTGCGCGAACAGATGGAGTTGCTCGAGTCCGAGCCCGACGTTGCGTTGGTGAGCACGGGCATGGCTATCTCGAACGCGAGCGACCAGTTGGTGGGTGTGCGAAATACACCTAAAAAAGCTCCCCTTATTCATGCTCCCATGAGGCATGTTGGCATGCCGCCTTTTGCATTTGCACCCACAATGATAGTCGCTAAGCTCGCGAAGAAGACCGGGTTTGATCCATCCTTTCCGATTGCGGAAGACGTTGACTTTCTTTTGCGGGCACTCGCAGGCGAGCGATATGCCATTTTGCCCAGTCCTTTGTACGTTTATCGTGAACCTGGTTCGGCAACCTTTCCAAAAGTTAAGTCTGCACTGGATTACTGTTGCCAGATGTTCGCAAAACAATTCCATGATCATCCACTAGCGAGCAGTATCCAAATCGCGAAAGCGCGAGGGAAACAATGTATCTACTACTCGGCCTTTGCATTCGGACTGTGGGATTACATGATCGCGCGCCGCTCTCAAACTCCCAACGGAACGGATCGCCAGCAATATCAGAATGCGTGGAAGATCATTTCTGAAATAGCGGCTGGCTACGAAGTTGCTGCCTGAGCGCTTCATGGTAACTCCAAATCCAGCAACACCAAGCCTCCAGGCCAGGGCGGATGGTGGGGATTCGGTACGCCCACCCCACAAGCCCCGAGTTCTTCAGATCCACGGGACAAATCGGAGCGTCGAAGGACCATGATGAAAGTGGAGTCATGAAAGTACAGAGGATTGCCATTATTGGTGCTGGAGGGATGGCTCGGGAAGTTGCCTCCACTCTGGCCCGAATTAATCAATCTGAGCGCCGATTCGAGCTAGTGGGTTACGTGGTCAGCGAACTCTCCAGCTTAGGAGAGCGGGATAGCCGGGATCTCGTGGTAGGGGACTTCCAATGGCTAGAGCGGCATCGAAGTTCGGTAGACGCCCTGGCTTTGGGCGTCGGTTACCCTTCAGTCCGTTTCTGCCTCGCTGAAGAATTGAGTGCTCGGATCAGAGGATTTCCGTGGCCCGCAATTGTTGATCCAACCGCCGTCATCGACATGGCTTCGGCCGACCTTGGGGAAGGCTGTTTTGTCGGAGCGGGTGTGGTTGCAACGGTGAACCTCGTTTTGGAGCCTTTTGCACTCTGCAATTTCGGCTGTACCTTGGGACACGAAGTTCGCATAGGCCGCTGCTCCGTGGTTAATCCCGGAGCCAATATTTCTGGGGGCGTGACAATTGGGGAGAGCGCGCTAATCGGTACCGGGGCACAAGTCTTGCAGTACCTCCGCGTAGGCTCGGGTGCCATAGTGGGAGCGGGAGCAGTGGTTACTCGACACGTCCTAGCAGGAAGCACAGTACTTGGTATCCCTGCCCGGGCGCAGAACGCCGACGGTATGGAGTCAGCCGGTCTGACCGAGGCTCCCCGAGCCTCGAAGAACAGCTAACAAGGATCAAACAAGGGCATCTGCCCTCAGACTTCGCGAGGCCGAGGGCCATGTCTTGGTCGAGACCACTCCATCCTAGCGATTACAATCAAGTTGTTTAGTGTTTTAGTTGTTCGTTTTTGATATTGCTCGCTTCAAATCTTCAAACGCAGTCTTCCTGTGTTCTTCGGGATCCCCAAGATCCAAGGTTCCACGGAGGTGCCAACCTCCACATCGTTTTACGGCCCTTTGTCCAGATCCAGGACAATGTTGTGGATTCCGGACATCCCAGGCAATGGCCGTCCAGTCTTCCATCCCCACGTGTCGACAAAGTCCTTCTAATCAGCAACTAGAGAACATGTGTGGTCTGTAATTCGACATCGAGATTGTGGCTAGCCGATTGCATTAATGATAAAGCCGATTGGGTGTCGCGGTGAGATGTGACTTCTCCTAAGGTGGCTGCGAAATTTAAACGTTAGTGCAGGAATAACCTTAGATGTTGTTTCGGAAATCAGAGCGCTTCGCTAGGGGATACATGGCTTATAGCCCCCAGACTCGTGTTCCTAGACATTTAACTCCTCAAAATGGCTCCGTCGAGCGTCCAATGCGATTCCTGCTGACGAGTAATTATTTGCGAGTAGCTCTGCAGCAATCCGCGCCATCATTTGACCTCAGAGTTAAATTCGAGTGCTCAGGGCTCGCTAGCTGGGGGGTTGATGTCTGATTTTGACGCCCTCCGGTCCGATCTTACGCAAAAGCCCTGCCAAATCATTGGGGAAGGCGAAATGGCAGAGAGAATTCGTGGGTTCGATTGGGGACGAACTCAGGTCGGAAGGGTGGAGACTTGGTCTGACACTTTGCTGACCACTGTTAACCTCCTTCTTGCGTCGAGGCATCCCATGTTCCTGTTTTGGGGACCGGAGCTTATTCAGTTCTACAATGATAGCTATAGACCAAGCATCCGCGCTGACAAACACATTAACGCGATTGGGCAACGCGGCTTCGAATGCTGGCCCGAAATATGGCCTATTATTGGCCCTCAAATCGATGCGGTGATGCAAGGCGGGGCCACCTTTCATTCGAACCAGCTTGTTCCAATAAATCGAAATGGAAGACTCGAGGAAGTCTTCTGGACTTACAGTTACAATCCGGTAAGAGCCAAGGACGGATCGGTCCAGGGCACGCTCGTGATTTGCACAGAGACTACCGAGCAGGTACTCAGCGAAAGGCGCCTGCGCACTCTCCTAGCGATCGCCATTGACTCTTCCACCCAGGACGAGCTGCCAGAGACTCAACGCTTGATGAACTTCACACAAACAATCGTAAAACACCTCGGTCAGAACGTTAAGGATTTTCCCTTCGTGGCCCTTTATCTGTTGGATCAAGGCAAGATTCTCCAGGCTGGAAGCACAGCTTCAACGAGTGCCTCGGCCGATCCTAACGAGTGGCCACTAACGAAGTTGCTGAATTCCCAGACTCCGCTGCTGCTGGAAGATTTGCAACAGCGCTTCGGCGACCTCATCTGTGAGCCTTGGCCGGAGCCAGTGACTCGCGCATGCCTATTCCCGCTCGGCCTGCCCGGAGCCTCGACACAAGCCGTACTCGTACTCGGTGTTAGCTCTCGATTGCCCTTTGATGAAAGCTACCTGCTCTTCTTCGAGTTGGTAGCCGCCCGTATAGCAAGCCTGCTAGAAAGCGAGGTCCACCATATGGACCGTATGGCGCACACTAAAGGCCTTGAGCAGCAAGCCGCGATCCTCGCCGAGAGAGCTGCCTTGTTGGACCTTACGCAAGACTCCATTGTCGTACGGGAAATGAACGGCAAGATACTGTACTGGAATCGTGGGGCGGCGGTCACGACCGGCTGGTCTAGCCAAGAGGCGATGGGGAGAAATGTATTTGATTTGTTAGGACTAGAATTCTCTGAAGCGCCTGATGTAATTGAAACTAAGCTGCTGGAGCAAGGGCAGTGGACAGGCGAGTCCAAGGGGCACAAGCGAGATGGAACTCCCGCGATCTTTTCTAGTCGATGGGCTTTGCAACGCGACACACAGGGCGCTCCGTTAAGTATTCTTACTATTAACAGTGATATTACCAGCTATCGGCAGGCTGAAGAAGCGCTGCGACAGAGCGACGAAAAACTGCGAATTCTGGTCCAGGGAGTCAAAGATTACGCCATCCTGATGCTTGACCCCAAGGGCCGCATAACCACATGGAACGAAGGCGCGGAACGGATTAAGGGCTATCGCGCAGAGGAGATCATCGGGGAACACTTCTCAAAGTTCTACACCCCGGAAGCTATAGCACAAGGTCTCCCCGCTCTAGCCTTGAAAATGGCCACCGAACAGGGAAGCTTCGAGGAAGAGGGCTGGCGTCTACGGAAAGACGGCTCTCTTTTTTGGGCCGATGTGATAGTCACTGCGTTGTTGGATGACACAGGCCGACTGCGCGGTTTTGGCAAGGTGACTCGGGATATCACCGAACGCCGGGAGGCTGAGAGAGCTCTGCGGAATAGCGAAGCGCAGATGGCCCATCTGGCCGAGCATGACTTCCTGACTGGCTTGCCCAATCGAATGCTGCTAAACGACCGGGTCAATCAGGCGATCGCCCTGGCACCGCGTCACCTGAGGAGAGCAGCGGTTTTATTTTTGGATCTTGATGGCTTCAAATACATCAACGATTCGCTAGGGCATCCGAT
The DNA here is from genome assembly GCA_903970165.1 of Betaproteobacteria bacterium. Classification (GTDB taxonomy): domain Bacteria; phylum Acidobacteriota; class Terriglobia; order Acidiferrales; family UBA7541; genus Acidiferrum. Next base: position 6,253 of record CAJCHZ010000053.1, on the reverse strand, counting down.
GGGAGACAAGCTTCTGCAGTCTGTCGCCAACCGCCTCACAAGTTGCGTACGAGACTCGGATACCGTGAGCCGGCAAGGAGGCGATGAATTCGTCGTATTGCTATCGGAAGTGAAACAGTTGGAAGATGCCGCTGTGACGGCGCGGCGGATGCTGTCAGCGGTCGCGCGGGTCCACTTGATCGCGGGCCAGGAACTTCACATCACCGCCAGTATTGGGGTGAGCGTGTATCCAGACGATGGGTCGGATGCAGAGACGCTCATCAAGAACGCAGACATGGCTATGTATCACGCGAAGGAAAATGGCCGTGAGAGCTTTCAGTTTTTCAAGCCTGCCATGAACGTGAAGGCAATGGAACGGCGATGGACCGAGGAGAATCTGCGGAGCGCTCTGGAGCGAGGGGAATTTGTCCTTCACTATCAACCCAAGGTTAGCGTGATCACAGGGGAGATTACCGGTGCGGAAGCGTTGCTGCGCTGGACACATCCTACCCGGGGACTGGTGTCTCCAGCACAGTTTATTCCGGTGGCGGAAGAGTGTGGACTGATTGTGCCCATTGGCAGGTGGGCTCTGCGGGAAGCGTGCATGCAAGCGCAAGCTTGGGTCGATGCCGGCGTGCCGTTGGCTAACATGGCTGTAAACGTTTCGGCGGTAGAGTTCCGGAATGAAGACTTTCTTCAGGGTGTTTTAAGAATCATCGAGGAGACCGGCCTGAATCCTCGGATTCTGGAGTTGGAACTGACCGAAAGCGTCATGATGAAGCACGCCGATTCCACGGAATCCGTTTTTAAAGCATTGCGGGCGAGGGGGGTGCGATTAGCAGTGGATGACTTCGGTACGGGCTATTCTAGCTTAAGCTATTTGCGGAAGTTTCCAATCGACGCTTTGAAGATCGATAGATCGTTTGTTCATGAACTCGAGAACGATCCAGACAAGGCGAGCATCGTGACGACGATCATCAATATGGGGCATAACCTCAAGTTGCGCGTAGTAGCGGAAGGAGTAGAAACTCAAGAGGAATTGACCTTCCTACGGGATCACAATTGTCACGAGTCGCAAGGATACCTTTTCAGCCGACCGGTCCCACCACATGAGTTCGTCAAGCTGTTCAAGATGGCGCCTGCGAAATAGAAGTAATCGTTAATCGCTAGTCTTTTTCTTGCAACCAAATCAGCAAAGCAAGAGGTAGATTGATCGTCAATCAAAATCTTGCCCATTATGGACTCAAATCTAATTGCCGGACAAAGGTTGGAAGATGAATTTAGCCAGCACAACAGTGTATTGTCAGGCATCTCCCATTGTCGAAAAGCGCCGCACTCCCCGATATCCGTTTTCTTCGGCCGCGGAGGTATTCGATCTACAGGGCAACACGAGAATCTTCGGCCGTCTTTCTGACATCGCCAGGACTGGCTGCTACGTAGATACCATCTGTCCATTCGCGAACAATGCTAGCGTCCAATTGACAGTCACAAAGGATCATCAAACTTTCAAGACAGATGCAAAGGTTGTGTATTCGATGGTGGGCATGGGTATGGGGCTGTTTTTCACGTCAACTGAACCCGACCAACTCCAGATTCTCGGAGGATGGCTGGAGGAATTGAGCAGCCGGAAGCTAAGTGAGCAAAATCCCCCCAATCTGCTTGTACATCCCGAGGCTACGAAGCGCAACGATCACGAACTTCGGACTACGCTGAGTGAGCTGATCGCTTTGCTGAACGGTAAGAACATCCTAAACGACTCTGAGGGGATGGCCCTATTGAGAAGACTCTCAAAGTAATTGGAGGCCGACCGGCACGAGTTATCAGAGCACTGCCGGCGACGGCCGTGTATTTTTAGAATGGGGCCGACTCCGACGTCCCCTGTATTTTTCGCAGGCCCCCATCCCGAGCCAAGGGTCATTTCTATAGGAAGTCCTGATTTGCACCGAAGGGAAGAGGGATCACAGGACTGGTGCAGAGTTGGAAGAGAAAGAAGCTCGCCAGCGAACAGAAGCGCAGGGTCCAAATCCGTAGGCCAGAAAGGGACCGAACAGTCCCCCTGTTTTTTGTAACTGTTAATTCTTAATGGTTTAGAGGGCGGATAACTCGTTTGGAATCAATACTTACGAGGCGCCCTATAAGTAGCGATTCTACCATTCATTGCCAGATTTCCGAGGCGACATACTTTTGGCCCGTGGATAACAGCCCACGAGCAGATGGAGGGTCGATGGATTTTCAGGGAGCAGGTTCGGAGAAGCCGTTGAGTCTACTTACTCTTGCAGAAGATTGGTTGGTCGGCGGAGGCGAGATGGGCAAGCTGATCCGCTCGAAAGATTGGAGCCGGACGCCTTTGGGTCCAATCGAGCGCTGGCCGCAGAGTCTGCGCACCTCAGTCAGTCTCTGCGTGGCCTCGAACTTTCCCATCGCTTTAATCTGGGGGCCCGAGTTTGTCCAAATTTACAACGACGGCTACTGGCGCATCTGCGGAGGAAAGCACCCCCAATCCATGGGGCAGAACTTTAAAGAATGCTGGGAAACAGCCTGGCCGGAGGTTGGGGAGGCGTTTGAGAAAGCGTCCGAGGGCGAGACGTGTTACCGCGAGAATGAACGGATGTTTCTCGACCGCAATGGATTCCTTGAGGAAACCTGCTTCACCCATTCGTTTAGTCCGATTCGGGACGAGGAAGGTAAACTCGCCGGGGTGTTCCATCCGGTTACGGAGATAACCAGCAACATGCTGAGCGAGAGGCGCACGCGCGGGTTGCGCGATCTGGCACGCTCCGCGAGGGCGCAATCGATGGAGGAAGCCTGCGCACTCGCGGTACTCACGCTTGGCGAGTGCTCGCTGGATCTTCCGTTTGTCCTATTCTATCTGTTCGACGACTCACGAAACGGCGCCCGATTAGTCGCCAAGGCGGGGCTGCTGGAGGAAAGCGCTGCATGCGTGCCAACGCTGGATCTGGCGGCTGCGCAACCTCGAGACTGGCCTTTAACGGAAATAGCGAAGTCTAGCGAACCCCGATATTTTGACGATCTAGAAGCTCGGTTCGGACACATAGCCTGTACGTCTTATCCTGAATCGGTCAAGGCGGCGGTGGCTCTGGCGATCTCTCCGCCGGGCTGTGCCGAGCCGGTAGGCATCCTCGTTGCCGGTGTCAGCCCGCGTTTAGCATTGAATGAGAGCTATCGCGCGTTCTACGACTTGCTGGCAGCCGGGGTGACAAGCGTCATTGCCAATGCACGCGCCTATGAAGTGGAAACCAAACGTGCTGAAGGCCTTGCGGAGATTGATCGAGTGAAAACCACGTTTTTTTCCAACGTCAGCCACGAATTTCGCACGCCCCTCACCTTGATGCTGGGACCTCTCGAGGATGAACTCGCCGAGCGCGTAGCTCCTCTCCCGCCAGCGCGCCACGAAAGGCTAAAGACCGCTCATCGCAACAGCATGCGACTCTTGAAGCTAGTCAACACACTTCTAGATTTTTCGCGCATTGAGGCAGGTCGGATGCACGCCAATTACGAAGCGACGGATCTTTCGGCGCATACTGCGGATCTGGCCAGCGCGTTCCGCTCAGCCATAGAAAAGGCTGGCTTAGTCTTGACGATAGATTGCCCCCCTTTGCCGGCGATGGTGTATGTCGACCGCGAAATGTGGGAGAAGATCGTCCTGAATTTGCTCTCGAACGCTGTTAAACACACGTTTACGGGCGCCATAACTGTTAAGTTGCAGTGGTGCGGCGATTGGGTGGAGTTAGCGGTTTCCGATACGGGCGTAGGCATTCCTGAAGCCGCCTTACCTCTGCTTTTCCAGAGGTTTCATCGCGTGAAAGGAGCGGAAGCTCGCACGCATGAGGGATCAGGCATCGGTTTGGCCCTAGTACACGAGTTAGTGTTGCTGCACGGCGGGACCGTGCGTGTAGAAAGCAAGGAGCAGCAGGGAAGCACGTTTACCGTTCGGATTAATTCCGGCAGCGGCCACCTGGCGGAATGCCATGCAGAAGTAAAAAATGCGACGGCCTTGACTTCTTCGGCGATAGGCGCAGCTGCCTATGTCGAGGAAGCTTTGCAATGGCTACCACGCGAGGCGGTCCCCTTGGATCCATTGTCGGCAAGGGCCATTTCTCCTTCCACTGGAGCGCCGCTTGCCTCCGGCGTCCGACGTGCCCGAATCTTATGGGCCGATGACAATGCGGACATGAGAGATTATGTGCGCCGACTGCTAGCTGACAAATATGAAGTGACTGCAGTTGCAAACGGGTTGATGACGCTTTCCGCTGCTCAGGAGAATCCTCCCGACCTGATCTTGTCGGATGTCATGATGCCCGGCATGGACGGCCTTGAGCTAGTGCGCCAACTCCGCAGCCATGCGCGCACAAGGGCTATACCGGTGATTCTGTTGTCCGCCCGAGCTCGGCAAGAATCGGCTATCGAAGGTCTGGAGATGGGCGCAGATGACTATATTGCGAAACCGTTTACCGCAAAGGAGCTTCTAGCCCGGGTCCATACCCATCTGGAAATCGCTCGCGTCCGCGGGGAATGGGCAAAGGAACTCGAACGGACAAACAAAGAGTTGGAAGCATTCAGCTCCGCGGTTTCCCACGATCTCCGAACTCCGTTGCGTCATATAGACTGGTTTAGCAAAAGCACACTCGACAAACACGGCGACAACTTGGGAGAAGAAGGCCGTGGCTTGATCAAGCGCATTCGCGGTGAAAGCCAGAAGATGTCTAGCCTTATTGATGCTCTCCTGGATTTGTCGCGCATAGCCCCTGGACCATTACGAAGAAAGGCGACTGATTTGACGGAACTGTCGCGAAAGGCGACCCAAGAACTTAGGGAACAGTATCCTTCGCGCGAGGTCGCGATTGAAATTGCCGACGGCTTGACCGCGCGAGGTGACGTACGTCTGATTTCTATTGCTCTCTCAAACTTACTCGGGAACGCCTGGAAGTTCACATCGAAGCTACCGAATGGCCAAATTACCGTTGGTCAAGTGAACGCGGGAAGCGAAGTCGCTTTTTTCGTAAGGGACAATGGCGCCGGATTCGACATGGCCCAGACAGGCAGACTCTTCATTCCGTTTCGCCGACTGCACTCCGCTACTGAATTCGAAGGTAGTGGTATCGGTTTGGCGACCGTGCAACGGATTATTGCGCGGCACGGAGGACATATCTGGGCCACCTCAGAAGTGGGAAAAGGTGCCACTTTCTTTTTCACGCTAAGCCCTCCTTAATTGCGAATGTCGAGCACAAAAGGGTGTTCTTTCAGGGATAGATGAAGCCATGTCTGCCAGACGTCAGCTTTGCCGTCTTGGGAAGCGAACAGCGGAAGGCCGACCGGGGTAGGCCGGCTCAATAAGGGAGACCAACTGTGGCAGCACCGTTCCACCCGCAATTAGGGGATCCTAACTATGCACATCAAACGCCGCAGCGGACGCATTGCCAAAGAGTTGCCCATCGTCCTGCTTGGAACGGAAACCACAGGAAAGGTGTTTGCTGAGCAGACGAAAACCGTGGTTCTCAGCCGGCACGGCGCCGGAGTTGTATCTCGCTATCGCTTTGAGCCCGACGGAGTCCTGACGCTGCGCCTGTCGGGTTCCGAGAAGGAAGCCGAAGTGCGGCTCGTGGGTCAGATCGGCGGCGAACCAGGCCGCTACGTGTATGGCGTTGCTTTCGTCGATCCCGATCCGCAATTCTGGCCGATAGAATTTCCTCCGCCTGATCCTTACGATCCACCCAACCGCACTACGACCCTTGAATGCATTATCTGCCAGTCGCGACAGGAAATCGAGCAGGGCGACATCGAAGAGGACGTCTACTGCGTCAGCGGAAGCATCCTTCTTCACTGCGAATATTGTGGCACCTCGACGTATTGGCGGAAAAGTCAAGCCAAGGCTGTTGCTGGCTCGGAAGCCGTCCCGGCGAAGCCATCGAACTTTTCCTCTGCGCCCCCGGATGCCTCGTCTTCCCGGACGGAGGCTCACGAGGCTCTTGACTCTTCGCGTGCAAGTTCCGCCAACCCAAATTTTCTCCCGCCCCCTGCAGCTTCGCCCACCGCCCGCCCGCCAAGCCCCGTTCTAAGCATGGCTTCACCCTCGCTCGTTGCGATTCACGAACCGACACTTACCGAGCTGAATTCGCAAGGCTCAGAGAGCGCAGGCTCTTCTTACTCTGGGACGTCGGTCCTTACGGAATTTGCTTCGATGGCTGATCTTTCCGATCCCCCCCCTGCCGCAACAGCGACGGCGGTGCTTCAGCCCGCGATGCAGGCGGTTGCG
>CAJCHZ010000052.1 GCA_903970165.1 Betaproteobacteria bacterium | reverse complement strand
GCCTCCGCCACCACCGCAATCGACCGCGCCCCATTCTTCCCCACCGACCGCACCGCAAAATAATGATTGTCCGTCGAAACATCCTTCAAGACCGTCTGCCCCGCCTTCTCCGCAAAATCAAATATGCTCCACCGCTCTTCCGTTGTCTCCCGCCACAAAATCTCAAACCCGGCGCGCTCCGCATCTTCCTCCGCGGCCCACGAAATTTTCGCATCCGGCGTCACTGCCCCGCTCAGCTTAACGTTCGCCGGTGGAGCAGGCGCCAGCGCCAGCTGCCGCAATACTTCCGCGTTGTCACGCGCCACATTTCCCATAAACGTAAAATTCAAATATTTCTCCAGGTCGCCGTATTCCACGCCATTCTCCCTCCGCGGCGTCTGATGCTGGTGGTTGTAATCTTCCAGCGGCTCCGTGAACCGCACCGCCGGCAGCCCCGCCTTCGAAAACGGATAGTGATCTCCGCCGCGTCCATAGCGATCCAGCCGGAAAATCATCCGTATCGCCGCGCGCCCGTCGATCTCCTCGATCGCGCGCGCCAACTCCCGCTGCGGCCCGTCGCCATCCTCGATCGTGCCATTCTCCGAAAACACGCGCACGCGATGCGGCCCGCCCGGCGCCGGGTCCGCGCCCACAATGTCGTTGTCCATCATCGCGCCCACCGTGTACCCCTGCTCCTTCGTCCACTCCAGCAACCGGTACGCGCCCAAAAGTCCCTGCTCTTCGCCCGAAAGCGCCCCAAACAAAACCGTCGCCCGTCCGCCATGCCCTGCCGCAGCCGCCTTGCTCAACAACCGTGCCGACTCCAGCACCACCGCCACACCCGACGAATCGTCATCGGCCCCCGGTGCGTCCGCCTCCGCATCCATCACATTCGAAGGCCGCGAATCAAAATCCCCCACCACGATAAAAACATTCTTCGCCAGGCTCGGCTCCGACCCTTTCAAAATCCCATACACATTTTCTAGATGCACGGGATTCGGCCCTGTCCGCTCGGACTTCGACTCAAACTTATCCACCACAATTTCGAGCTTCCCGCCCGACTCCTTCGCAATCTCGTTAAACCGCGGCACAATAAAATCGCGCCCGCACCCGATCCCGCGCTTCGGATCGCTCCACGAAGAAAGCGTCAACCGCGTCCCGCAGCTCACCTGCTCGCGAATAATCTCGCGCATCGTCTTCTCATTGATCGACGCGCGCGCAATCGCCCCCGCCGGCCGCGCCAAAATCTTCGGCTTCGGCGCCGCCTTCAACGGCTCCGCCGGATCATGCGTCCCCGCAGTCCCAGCCGCACTCTTTGCCCCACCCGGCGCGCCCGTCTGCGCCCCCGCCAAGCCAACCCACAACAAACTCACCACCCCAAAAATCCCAATTCGTTTCATCGCGCCCGCTTTCCCAACAAGTCTCTCGTAGGGGCACGGCACGCCGTGCCGGTCTTTTCCGCAGCCCCGGCATTCTAGCGCGCCCACTCCATCCCCGCCACCCGACTCTCCGTGCACCCTGCGAACTCTGCGTAAATTCTTTTTTTTTTCCGCCGCGAGTTTTGCCCGAACCCCCGACTATGCTAACGTTTTTCATCCATGAACAAGCGCCTAGGCGTGCTCTTAAGCGGTCGCGGCTCCAACTTCGAAGCCCTAGCCGATAGCATCACCGCCAACCGCATCCCCAACGCCGAAATCGCCATCGTCCTCAGCAACCGCGAAGGCGCCCCCGGCCTGGACCGCGCCAAATCCCGCAACATCCCCGCGCGTGCAATCCCTTCCAAAGGTTTGGAGCGCGAAACGTATGACCGCGAGGTTGTGGCGGTCCTCAACGAGCACAAAGTCGACCTCGTCTGCCTCGCCGGCTACATGAGGCTCCTCTCGCCCTATTTCGTCGGCGCATTCCCCAATGGCATCCTGAATATTCACCCGTCCCTGCTCCCATCCTTCCCGGGCTTGGAGTCGCAACGCCAGGCCCTGGAATACGGCGTAAAATTCGCCGGATGCACGGTCCACTTCGTGGATGAAAACCTCGACGCGGGCCCCATCGTGCTCCAGGCCGTCGTCCCCGTGAATGACGACGACACCGAGGACTCGCTGTCCGCGAAAATCTTGCAGGAGGAACACAAAATCTATTCCGAAGCCGTTCGAATTGTGCTCGAAGGGCGATACAAAATCGAAGGCCGCCGCGTACTGCATACAAACGGTCGGTCGATGTAGACCCTTGGCGTGCCTTCAGGGCCAGGCTTCCTGGCCCCGAAGGACTTTATCTTGGAGGGCTCGCCTTCAGGCGGTGTCTTCTTGGCAAATCGCAAACGGACGGCAAGCACTCGAATCATGAGCCAAACACATTTCAGACCCGTCGAAGAGCAGCTCGCCTACCTGAAAAAGGGCGCAGCGGAAATCATTCCCGAAGCCGAACTCAAGGCGAAACTCGAGAACTCGCAAAAGACCGGCACGCCCCTGCGCGTCTATCTCGGCGTGGATCCCACCGCTCCCGACATCCATCTCGGCCACACGGTTGTACTTCGCAAACTAAAACATTTCCAGGACCTCGGCCACACCGCCATTTTCCTGATCGGCGATTTTTCCGCGATGATTGGCGATCCCACTGGCCGCTCCGAAACGCGTCCGCCTCTCTCCCGCGACGAAGTGAACGTCAACGCCAAAACCTATCTCGCGCAAGTCTTCAAAATCCTCGACCGTGACAAAACCGAAGTCCGCTTCAACAGCGAATGGCTCGACAAACTAACCAGCCAGGAAGTCGTCCGCATTTGTGGCCACTACAGCCTCGCCCGCATGCTCGAACGCGAGGATTTTCGTTCGCGCTTGGCAAACAGCCAGCCCATCTCCGTCCATGAACTGCTCTACCCTCTTCTCACCGCCTACGACGCCGTCGCTCTCAAATCCGACGTCGAAATCGGCGCGACGGAGCAAAAATTCAATCTTCTCGTTCACCGCGACATACAGCGCGCCTATGGGTTACCGGGCGAAGTCGCTCTCACCATGCCAATCCTTGTCGGTCTTGATGGCCAGCGCAAAATGTCCAAGAGCCTTGGCAACTACATAGGCATCAGCGAGCTTCCCGCAGAGATTTTCGGTAAGCTCATGTCCATCCCCGACGATTTGATGTGGACGTACTACGACTTGGTTACGGACCGCACACCGGACGAAATTGCCGCGCTCAAAAGGAATGTCGCCGGCGGTTCAGCCCATCCCATGGACGTAAAAATGCGCCTTGCCGAGGAAGTCATCGCAGGCTTCCATGGCGAAGAAGGCGCCCGCAAGGCCGCCGAAAATTTCCAACGCGTCTTCCGAGACCGCCAAGCCCCCGACGAATCCGAAGTCGAGCGCATCCCGCAAGGTCCCGCAAAAAAGCTCGTGGCTTTGCTCGCGGAAGTGAAACTCGTCCCCTCAAAAAGCGAAGCCATCCGTCTAATCGAACAAGGTGGCGTAGAAATCGACGGCGTCCGCATTGACGACGCTCGCAAAGAAGTGGACCTGAGCAAACCGGCAGAATTTCTCCTGCGCGCTGGCAAGAAAAAATTCCTCCGCATCATCGTCGAATAATGTAGGTGGCGAATTCGCGGGGGCCCGGGCGTGCCCGTCTTATTCTTCTCTGTGATCTCTGTGCTCTCGGCGCCCGCTGTGTGAAATTCTTTCTTTTTGCCTAATTCAAAATGTCCCCAACCATCTCCCCCACGTGATTCCCAATCGAAATCGCTGCCGTCAATCCCGGCGACTCAATTCCCACCAACTGAATCGCCTCCGGTACTTTCGGATCGCGCGTAATCACAAAATCCGCAATCCCTTTCCCTTCCGGCGGCACCAACTTCGGCCGCAAACCCGAATACCCCAGCTGCAAATCCTTCTCTTCGATCTCCGGCAAAAGCGCCTTCGCGCTGTCCGCAAAATCCGCGATGGGCAGCCGATTCTTCTCGTAATTATCTTTTCCTTCGACGTATGTCGCGGTAGGCCCAACCAGCACCGTCCCCCAAAGTGTCTTGGTAAAATGCACGCCCAAACTCAATCCATGCGCATGAGGCAAGGGATAAACAAGATCGTTAATCAACGAAGCCCGCGGCCCGCGCACTTCGCAATACTCCCCGCGCACGGGATAAATCTTCCAGGAATTGTTCCCGAGCAAGCCCGCTACCTCATCAGCATAAAGCCCCGCCGCATTGATCACGCAACGCGCCTCAATCGTCTCGTCCTGCGCCCCTTCTTCATCGCCGATCAACAGACCAACGCGAATCCCCCCTGCCACCGGCTCCAGCGAAACCACCCGTGCATGATCGACAATCTCGGCCCCCTGCCGCGCCGCCACGCGCGCCAGCGCGTGGACCAGTTCCTCTGCCGAAACAATCCCCGTCGAAGGCACCACAATCGCCGCCGACCCGCGAATATGCGGCTCGCGCTTGCGAATCTCCTCCGGCCCAATCAGGCGCAATCCCTCAACGCCGTTTTCCTCGCCCTTTTTCTTCAGCGCTTCGAGATCCGCCTCTTCGTGCGTATTTGCCGCCACCACTAATTTCCCCGTATGCCGGAACGGAACGTTGTGCTTCTTGCAGAAGTCATACGTCAGCCGGTTCCCCTCCACACAATGCCGAGCCTTCAGCGAATTCGTCGGGTAATAAATCCCCGAATGGATCACCCCGCTGTTCCGCGAGCTCGTCGCCATCCCCAAGTTGGGATTTTGCTCGACAAGAAAAACGTCCCCCCACCGCGCGGAAACAGCGCGTGCAATCGCGCAGCCGACAACGCCGCCTCCGATAATGAGTATGTTGGCCTGATCCATGAATTGATTTTATCTGCCGGCGTCATCCATGGGTATTGATTTCGTCGAAGTAGGCTTTGCACTCGGCAAGTCGCGCCTGCGTCCCGTCGTGGATCGCGTAAACGGAGTGTCCCGGTTCTGAGTAGTGATTGCGCCAAAGGGACGCCGCCCCATGCTGGCCGTCTTTATTTATCGCGTAAAAGAAAATGTGGAAGGTCGAAAGTTTCTTCTTGTCTCCGTTGTAATTGTGGGCGATGCGGGCCAGCGCTTCGAGGCATGCATCCTCGGGCGATTTCCCGTGCCGCATCATCTCAACAATCGTGTGCCCGCCCGCGATCTTAATATTTTCTTCGCCCTTACCCGTCGAGCCCGCGGCTCCAACCTCGTTGTCCACAAAGCATCCTGCCCCAATGATTGGCGAATCGCCGACGCGCCCGGGAATTTTCCACGAGAGCCCGCTCGTCGTGGTCGTGGCGGAGATGTCTCCTTTTTCGTTCACGGCCATACAGGGAATCGTCCCCGTCGGGGGGTGCGCAATAACGCGCTCGGCGTAAGCGATTTTTTCCTGGTCGTCGCCGAATATGGCCGTCATCTGTTGTTTCCATTCCGGACTATCAATTCCAGGCCGCCAGTTAACCGAGGAAGACGCTTTCCACGCGAGCCAAATCTTCCTCGAATGCTCGGTAAGCAGGTTCATTTCCTCAAAACCTTGCGCCACACCGAACCGCCGCGCTCCATCACCCACAATCATCACGTGATTCGTTTTTTCCATTACAGTTTGCGCCAGTCGCGCCACATTCTTGATCCGACGCACACTCGCAACAGACCCTGCTCGCCGAGTAGGTCCATGCATCACGCTTGCATCCAGCTCGACCTCTCCCTCTTCATTCGGCAGACCGCCATACCCGACGGAATCATCGTTGGGATCGTCTTCCACAACAGTTACGGTAGCGACGACAGCATCGAGCGTGTCCCCGCCTTTCTTCAAGATGTCCATCCCCTTATCCAGGGCGTGAAGTCCGTTCGCGCTGGAAATAATAAGCGGCCGTGTACCTTGGGCTGGCGCGAGAGAAACGCCCGCCGCATCTGCAGGAATCGGCCGAGCAAAAACCTTGCCTACGCCAGCGGCAACGCTACTGGCGACTGAAGTGAGAAAGAACTTTCGGCGCGACCAAAGTTGCATCGTGAGACCTCCTCAATGTGCGGAGGAAATATACAGGTGGTGATGCAGGATTGAAAGGTCCGGCACAGGCTTCCGCCTGTGCTCTCGAAACCGCTACGTCGCGTCCATGCCAGCCCAGAGGTTTATAGTGCTGAGTTCCTCCTTTTCGCTCACGATTGAATTGTGTTTTTCTCCATGGTTGGCAACAGCTCGGCCAGCCGGTCGTAACTGGCGGCGACGCCGCGTTCCATGCCAGTCTTCAAAACCATGTCGCGGACTTCTTTCGACTCATACAGCATCGTGGTTGTGAGCGTCGTCTTCCCGCCTTCCTCCGTCAGGACGGTGGTCACCAACGATTCACTCGGATAGCCGTCCATCATCTCGGTGCAGACCACGCGTTCCGGCGGCGCAAACTCCCGGCAAACACCGCCAGTGCCAAACTGTTTTCCAGAGGTATTGCGCCACTCATAGCGATACCGATCACCCACTTTCAGCGCGACATCGCACACCACCATCTCCCATCCTGGAGGGCCGAGCAGCCAGCGCTTCAGGAGTTCCGGCTCGTTGTAGGCTTTGAAGACCAGCCGGCGCGGGGCGTCGAACACCCGCGTCATCCTAATCTCGCGGTCTGACGGTGTGGTGACTTGCAGTGTTTCCGGGTTACTCATGGTGCTCTCCTTATTTCTTCCTGCGGACTTGTTTCTTTCTTGGGATCTTTTGGACCTTGGGCTCCTCAAGAATCTTCATTTCTTCGAGCAGGGCGTCGAGGCGCTGGAAGTTCGCCTCCAGCGACTGGCGGTAGCGTTCGAGCCACGCCGTGGCTTCGACTAGCGGCTTGGCTTCGGCGCGCCGTAGCCGCCGCTGCGCGTCGGTGTGGCTGGAAATGAGTCCGGCGCGCTCAAGGACTTTCAGGTGCTTGGAAATGGCCGGCTGGCTCATGGCGAAGGGTTTCGCGAGTTCATTCACGGAAGCCTCGCCTGAAGCGAGCCGGGCAAGGATGGCCCGGCGCGTGGGATCGGCAAGAGCGGCGAAGGTAGCACCGAGTTGTTGCGAAGCGTCCATTACATAACCCTGTGGTTGTACAACCGTATGGTTATATACTAGACCGCACCTGTCAAGCCTTTTCTTTCACCAAAAATTGCAGCACCTTTCCGCTAATTTGGAATTTTGGCTAAACGAACTACGATTTTTCCCACATCCGGAACCCGCCGAGGAACGCGTGTTCGTTGCTGCCGAGCCGCGCCCCAGACGGCAGCGTTTTCAGAAGTTTGCTGTTGCCGCCGCCGAGAACCACATAGTCAGCGTCCAGCGCTTCCTTCAGCTTCGTCGTCACCTTGCTCACGTGCTTGCGCCATTTCTTCTTGCCTAGCCGTTTCATTCCGCGCAAGCCGAGATAATCTTCGTACGTTTTTCCGTTCTTATAGATGAGATGCGCCAGCTCCATCGGCTGCAGCGTGCCGTCTACAATCATTGCCGATCCCAACCCTGTCCCCAGTCCAAGAAAGAGCATGCGCCCGCCTTTGTAACTTCCCAGCGCCTGCATCGCTGCGTCGTTAAGAATTCTTACGGGACAGCCGAATGCCTTGCCGAAAGCAAAACCGACCCAGCCGCAGCCTAAGTTGTGCGGCTCCCGAAGCGGATGCTCGTTGATGATCGGCCCGGGAAATCCAAGCGACACGCAGTCATACTCCCAGTCTCGCGTCGAGTTCTTTACGAGATGGACCATCTTTCGAGGAGTCATAGTCGGGCCCGAAGGATATTTGCGGGGCTCTTTTTGTCCTGTCGCGAGCATCTTCACGTTGGTGCCGCCTACGTCAATGACCAGAACTTTTGGCGTTTTCGTCTTTGGCTTCGATGCAGTTTTCATGGCCGCTCCCGGGACGGGCCCATGCTATCACGCCCGGAAGGCCGCGACGGTGCCCGCTGCTTACGCTGAGCGCACTCGTGGCTTGAAGTCGAAGGATTTTCAGAGCATGACGTCGGATTAATGAGGGGCGAGCGTCGTCGAGAAGCTGTCTTGTGCGGCGGTGTCGTAGAGATGAAGAAGGTCGGCGGCGCGCCTGAGCAGTTCGGCGGGTAGATCGCCAGGCTGGTAATCGACCCACCCTGTTGTGTAGTTCATAGGAATTTTTTCGCCTGAGGCAATCACCTCGACGGGGCCGAGGCGATTCAAAACCTGTTTGACTTCGTTGACATTGCATTCGGGAAGCAGAAGAAGGAAATCCTCATCATTGAGGCGGGCGGCGACGTCAGAGCCGCGGCTAGCCCTTTTCAGGCGGCGGGCGAGCTCCTTGAGCGCGGTGTCCACGGCGGACTTGCCGTAGCGGGAATTGAGATGAGCGAGCTCGTCGATGTGAATGGTAGCCAGGCTTAGCGCCGTGTTTTGCCGTCGTGACCGCGCGACTTCCTTGCCTAGGTGCTGTTCGAGAGCTGCGCGAGTGAAGAGCCCGGTGAGTGGATCCAAGCCGGCGGATTCCGTAAGGACTTGGGGATTCGCTTGCGGCGCGGTGGCTTGTGCTTCCGTTCGCTTTCGCAGGCTCCGGAAGGCCCACTGGCGATAGATAAGCCAGGCGTTGAAAACCATCAGCAAGCAGAGAGTCGCCCAACGAGCTTGTTCTGGGCGAATCTCGTAAAAATGATCGGTGTGCGGGAAGAACCTGTTGAATGAAGACAGGAGGAAAGCGACGCCCGAGAGCAATGTAACGCAGAGCGCGGAAAACCAGAGCCACCATTCTCGGCGCGAGATTTGGTGCGGGGTGAATTCGGTTGCCTGGACGCGAAATTGGCCGGAGCCTTCGAGAGGAGAAGGTCTTGGCTTATTTGCCCCGGCGCTCGGAGTTGATTTCATGTTTCTGGTCTTTCGCTAAACCGTAATGAAAAAAGTTTGATGCGATTACTTTAGGCGCGCGCTGCGAGCGCAGGCAAGGACGAAAAGGTACAGGCTGGCACAATCCGAGAACCTGAACTTGAGGGCAGGAGCGGGGAAAGCCATTTTGAGCAGGCATCGTGCTTGCGCTTGTGAGGGTTGGAGGTTCAGAGGACCGCGCTGCGTGGCAGATTGCCACGGGAAGTTTGCGCCGGAGCTGGAGCGTGCTCCAGAACTTTGCGAGCGTAGAGAGCGATGTTTTTTACGCTTGCGGCATAGGCCGGATTCGGGTGGCCGGCGCCGCCGTTGTAGGCGCCGATGGCTTGCTCCACGTCGCCGCCAAAGCGGTCGAGGAGATCTCGGACGATAAGGCCCGCGTAGGTAGTCAGGACTTCGCGATCGACATTGTTGACGTCGAGATCACGCGGCGGGCGAAGACCCTTTGGAAGCTGGTCGTAGTGGCGCATGTCTTTGAGATAGAGCTGATGGGCGGCGCGAAGCGTTTCGCGGGAAATTTGCCACGCGCCGATGGAATAGTCGCTAACGAGAACCCGTTTGCGGCCTCGTTCGAGGACGATGTCGCCACGGTCGGCTCGGTTTTTCCATACGGCGTGCGTGAGGTCACCGTCCACGTTCATGTAGTTGTTTTCCATGGCGCCAACGCCGAGGAAATAGTCGAGCGGGAGGTCGTAGAAATGGGCGACGTCGAGAATATCGGAGGCAAGGCGCGTGGCCTGGTGATGCGTCAACGGCTGCGGCGCAGTCGAGCTTTGCCCGACGACACGCCAGTCGGTTTGTGATTTGAACTCCAGGAAATCCGCCAGAGCCGGCAGCAGCTGGAAGGCCGGCAAAGCTTCGAGTTTCTGGTCGGTCGGGACGTTGTAAGCGGTTTCTAGCAGGCGACTTTGCTGCTGCGCTTGGGCAAGATCCTGCTGAGTCCATGCGGTGAGTTCGTAACGGGTGATCAGCCCGTGAGCCCGGAGTTGATTGATGTGTTGGGAAGCGGTGAGGCGATCGTTTTCTACGAGCAGATAGATTTTGTAAGAGGTGTGCCGGACATTGCTGCTGGGACTCGCTGTCAAAAAGATGCGGTCTGCGTCGACGGGATTGCGGCCGCGGAGATATTCAAAGCGGAGGAAGGCCTCAAGCTGGTCATCGAACGAGGCGATTTCTGCACAAGCGATTTCGCTGGCAAAGGGGATGACAACGCGTCGGCCTTGCAGCTTGGGGCCGAGTTGCCCGTGATGAGCTTGAAGAGACATGTGGCGCGGCCAAACACGATAGGCGGCCCCTACAGATAACGTAAGAGCGGAAAGAAGGACCGCTGTGGCGGGGCGAAGGTGACGGTGGGGGATTTTTTTGGCTGACATAGGCGCAGCCCCTGTTTGGTTTGTTGACAGCTCACACTCGAGGAGGCAAAGGGCATGTCGATGGCCGCGAATCAGGAAGGTGTAGCCGTCAGCTAAATCAAAGAAAATAAAAAGTTTAGCAGTACGTTCGGATTCTCGGACTGACAAGAACGTGTAAGGGCAATGTGTCGGCGCGTCTGGAAATCCACAGGAAAGGCAAGGAGAAATCTCCCCATCGAACCATGCGCCACGCGGAAAATCCAGCTTAGTGGAAATCTTCCGGGCCTGGGGCGCCGCTCTTTGAAACTCGGCGTTAAGATTCTACTCCTCTACAATCGACAAAATGAGCACGGCATGCCCTGCCCCTGCCATTGACAAAAACTATTCGGAGGCGCCCAGGGGAAGGAAATACTGCGTGCCCTTTACCGGTTCCTGAAGGCGGCGGAGGAGTTGTTGAAGGTCTTCGCTGCGCTCGACGAAATCAATGTCGGAGGTGTTGATGACCAGGAGATCTGAAGCGGCATAGCGGAAGAAGAAGTGTTCGTAGGCGTGGGCTACTTCTTCGATGTATTCGAGGGAGATGTGGTTTTCGTCGCGAGAGGCCTTTTTGGCGATGCGGGCACGGAGGACTTCTGGTTTGGCTTGCAGGTAGATGACGAGATCGGGAGCGGGGATATCGGCGGTGAGAATTTCGAAGTAGCGCTCGTAGAGTTTTAGCTCTTCGTCGTCGAGATTAAGATTGGCGAAGATACGGTCTTTTTCGAGGAGGAAATCGGAGAGGACCGGGCCAGGAGCTTCGACTTCCAGGGCTTCGCGGATGCGCTTTTGGCGCTCCATCAAAAAGTACATCTGGGCGCGCAGTGCAGCGCCTGGTTTCTCCTTATAGAAATCGGCGAGGAATGGGTTGTCTTCGCAGTCGTAGATGCGGCGGGCGTGAAGGCGCTCTGCGAGGATTTTAGCGAGGGTGGTTTTGCCGACGCGGAGGGGGCCTTCGATGACGATGAAGCGGGGAGATTGCGGGCCACGCTCTGGGCTGGGAGCGCGTTTGGCGGCGGTGGAGTCGTTGGCCGACATCTTTTTGTGAATGACCGCGGCATGAGGCCGGGTCAACGCGGGAGATTATAGCAGAGTTGCACTCGGCTGGAACGCGTGGCAGCGGGGCGTTGGTCTCGGGAGAGGACTAGCCGGGAAGAGAGGGAAAACGGGGGAAAGAGGCAAACCGAAGAAAAGCGGGAGTTCGGCTGCGTGCAGTCCAACACTTCACCAAAAATGTGGCACTGACATTCCGTAAAAGTGAAAGTTTGTTCACAGTACCCATGGTACTGGAGTCCTGAAAAAGGGGAAACGGAGGTGCCAGAGGAGGGTACTAATAAGAATGTGACCAATGGGCCAGTGCAACCTGCCCTTTGGGACAGTATATTCTCCGTAGTTGAGAGTGGGGACCGAAATGCATGACTTTCAACCACTGAGGTGACACATGCTGTTGGCAACCGTCCTTTTATTGTTCCCCTTTCCGCAAAGCGGGGATGCTGCAAAGACAGTCGTAGAGCGGTCCGCAGCCGTCTCGGTAGATACAGAGAAAGATAGTTCTTACTCGAAGACCCTTCCTTCCACGCCAGAACCCAAGATTAAGAGCGACGCGGAGGTTGCCGCTGACGCGAGTTCGACGGCGGTGGCTGCCACGCCGGCGCCCGCCCCGGTAGCTCCGGGAAGCCCCGTCCTGTCCGTTGGGGCAGGTAAGCCGGCTGCCTCTCGAGATTACGACTCGGAGAGACAAAAGAAAGTTTGGTATGCGCTGCTTTTCGCGTCGTCTGGCGCAGCGGCGTTTGATGCTTGGTCCACGCGGCGGGCGATTTCCGCTGGGGCGGGGACGGAATCGAACCCAATGCTGGCGCCTTTCGCACATTCGGGCGCGCTCTACGCGGCGACCCAGGTCAGCCCGCTAGTGATGGATTTCATCGGACGCAAGATGATGACCAGCGAGAACCACGTGATTCGCCGGATGTGGTTCCTGCCACAATCGCTCGGCATGAGCATGTCAGTGGCTGCCGGCGCACACAACGTTGGCATAGTGCCTTCGCACTAAGAGTTCTGAGAACAGTTCAAGAAAGAAAAGAGTCCCGGTGAGGATGCTCACCGGGACTCTTTTTTTGCTGTTTTCGCTCCTGCAACCTGGGCCCGCGAGTTCCTCTTTGCTACTTGCCAACCACAACGATTGCGAACGATCCCGGCTTCATTTTGCCGCGGCGTTCCCCGGGGGCCGGGGGATCGAACTCGGCTGAGGGAAGAAAGATGGTGTGCGTTTTCAGATCGAGGCCCATCGTGCGGGCGGTTTTCTTGGTGGGGACATTTTCCACGACCGTGTACTTGTCGGCCGAATCCTGGTGGATAACGGTGAGAATGCCGTCGCCGCAAGAGGCAAAGACGTAGCCCGTGGCTGGATCATAGCCGGCGGCATCGGGGCCATCGCAGATTGTCGGATTTGCGACGACTTTGCCGGTGTCCGCGTCGGTGACGGACATCACTTTTTCATCGCAAACGGAGAAGAGGCGGCGATTCTTAGGATCAATCGCCAGGCCGGACGGGGATTTGCACGGCGCAAGAGGCCAGTGATCGAGGACCTTAAGGTTCTTTGCGTCGAGATGATATAGCTCGGAGGTGTCTTCGTTGTTTGTATAGACAAAACCCTTGCCATCAGCGGCGGAGAATTCCGGTTTGCCGCCCATATCAATCGTGCCGAGGACAGTGCCGTCGGAAGCATTGATGGCGGTGGAGTTTTTGCCACCGGAGGCATTGCGGCGGCCACCGTTAAACGTGAAGACTCGCTTCGTCACGGGCTCGTAGAGAATGGCGTCTGGGTTGACGTCGGTCTTGACAGTGCCGATGGTCTTCAGAGTTTTCAGGTCGAAAATGGTGACCTCGTTGCTCGCTCCATCGCTGGTGAAGCCGCGGCCGAGGTCGGATGCGATGGCGATGCCGTGCACGCCTTTTGTGTCGGGGATGTCGCCGACAATGGCATAGGTGTCGGCGTCCATGACGACGGTATGGTCGCCGTGCGAAATGTAGACGCGGCGCGCGCCGGCGTCGACGTAGAGGTAATCCCATCCGGTGTCACCGGGAACGGAGACGGTCTTAATGATGTGATAGCCGGACGGGCCGGGCGTCGGTGAGGCGGCGCGCAACAATAGCCCGGCAGCGAGGATCATCGCCACGGAGAGGGAACCGCTGAATGTGGAAACGACGAAACCTTTACGCATAACTTTAGCTCTCCCGAAGTGAATCGCCCTGGCGTGACATTGGGCGGACTCAGATATACATAGGCTGAGGTAAACCCAAGATAAACGTCCATGCCGGCGGGAAAATATGCGCCTAAGAAGCGTACCACTTTCATATCCAGCGAGAAGCGCAGCCTTCGCTGCTCAGAGTAAGACCTCCGCGGTCCTTCATGCGGCATCGTAAACGGCCCTCGCCAATTGGCGAATCGCGACAATAAATCATTCAAGAGCTGCAGATTAGTTGTTCGCTTTGTGTTGCTGGAACCAGCCGGCGACGTAAAGCATTTTGGTGATGTGATGGCTGGGGCGGCGGCCGATACCGTGCGGTTCGTCCGGGACACGGACCAGGACCGTATCAATATTCAATAGTTTGAGAGCGGCGTAAAACTGTTCTGCTTCCGAAATCGGGGTCCGGAAATCTGCCTCGCCGGTCATCACGAGAGTGGGGGTTTTGATCTTGCTCACGAGATTGGTGAGCGAGCGCTGCATGTACTGCTCCGTGTTGTCCCAGGGGTTGCCGGGAAACCAATATTTAGCGACCCAAGGGATGTCCGTGGTAAGCACAAAGCTGTACCAATTGATGACCGGATAGAGATCGGCTGCGGCGCGAAAGCGTTCCGTGTGCTCGATCATCCAGGCCGTCAAGACACCGCCGCCGCTGCCGCCGGCGACGAATAGGTTGTTTGTGTCGATGTAGCCTTTGGCGATGACGGCGTCCACGCCGCTGTTGAGATCGTAAAAATCGTCGCCGGGATAGGCGTGGTGAATGAGATTGGCGAATTCTTCGCCGTAGCTTGTACTGCCTCGCGGGTTGGTATAAACGACGACGTAGCCCATTGAGGCCCAGACCTGTTTTTCAAAGTCGAAGCGGTCGCCATAATCGCCAAAAGGCCCGCCATGAATTTCCAGGATGAGCGGATATTTTTTCGTGGGATCGAAATCAGGAGGCTGAACGATCCAGCCCTGAATTTTGCGCTGGTCTTTCGAAGATTCGTAGGTGATTTCCTCCACGTGGCCGGGCTTCTTTTGTTCGAGCAGTTCCTGGTTGAGAGACGTGAGCACTTTCATGGCGCCCATGTTGCTGATGGCCACGTCGCCGGGAATGTCCGTGCGTCCGTAAGTGAAAGCGATCTGCCCCGAATGAGCCACGGAAAACGAGCCTCCGCCGTAGGAACTGGTTGAGGCTGAGACGTGGTCGGCGATTTTTTTTGTTGTGCCATCAGGAGTGACGAAGCCGATTTTCGTGTCGCCAAAATCACTGTATTGAAAGTAGACGCCGGAGCCATCGGGCGCCCATTGAGGGCTCTGAATGTCGCGGTCGAGCTTGTCAGAGATGGAATGAGAGCCGGAGCCATCGCGCTTCATGAGATAGAGTTTGGTCGTTTGGTGGCCCTGGTAACGGTCGTCGTAGCCGGTGTAGGCGATCCACTTTCCGTCCGGAGAAATGGCGGGTGAGTTGTCTGGACCTTTGCGATTGGTGAGAGCGCGGAGAGAGCCGTCGGCCACGCTGAACTCATAGACCTCGGTATCGAAAGTCTCGTGGTCCGATTCCGGATGGCGGTTGACCGAAGCGAGGAGGAACTTGCCGTCGGAAGTCCAGACGGCGCGATTCGGGCCGTATTCGTTGCCGCCATTGGGGAAATTGCCGTTGGTGACCTGTCGAGGCGAGCCTCCTTCCGCGGAAACCACAAAAATTTGCGTGAACCCGGGTTTCAGGTAGCCCGGCCCGTTAAAGCGATAGACGAGGCGATCGTAAGCCGTCGCCGGATCGGCCCATTTGGCGCCAACAGGCGGCGAAGGAAGATCGGCAATATGAGGGCCTTTGCCAGGTACGAGGGCCGAGAAAGACAGCATTTTTCCGTCGGGCGACCACTCGATAGCGTCGGGAGACTGATCTTCGTTGGTGATGCGAGCGGTTTGGCCGGAGTCCATCCAGCGAATGTAGAGCTGTTGCTTGCCGTCCGCATCGGAGAGATAGGCGAGGCGGGCGCCGTCCGTCGACCAACGTGGAGAGGCGTCGTTGCGGTTGCCTGTGGTGAGCGGGCGATGCTCGGTGCCGTCCGCATTGATGATCCAGAGGTTGGAGTAGCGGCGATCCGTCATAGGATCGGCGAAGCGGCGCACGTAGACGATTTTTTTGCCGTCGGGAGAGATTTGGGGATCGGAAGGCAGTTGGATTTGAAACTCATCCATGGCCGTGAGCTTGTGCGACTCTTGCGCGTAAAGAGCGTCTGGAAGTACCAGGAACAGAAAGGCCGCAACCGACGCGGCAGACACGTATGACTTGAATTTCATGCAGGGAGACCTCCTCGCTGCGGGGAGTAAACAATGGCGAAGAAATTGTGTCAAGTAGCCGGTTCCCTCCTCATTCCTCCTCAGGGGGCGTCAGGGGGCATGGGCTACTTGAACGTCTTTTGGAGCGCGGGAACTGGGGTCTCGCTCTGCACCCTGAGTTATTGCCAACTTTGAGAAATCGGCAGTCGGGCTCTCGCACTCCAAAATGGCCCGGCGTGCGCTGTCATCGGAATCGCGTAGGTCATGTTCTGACGAACGAACCTGTTGAGCCCTTGCCACGCTTGGGCTATCCTTCAAACAATCCCATGGTCGAGCACGTTATCGTCCGCATCGCGGCAAAAGTCGGCAGCATCCATCAGCGGACGTCAACCGATCCTTGTAAGTGAGAGAATTGCCGAGAGGCCTCATGTCGTGGCTGTCACACTTTCTCGGTCTGGACATCCATACAGCTGCGCGACCGCGTCTACTCAATTCCGGGTTGCTGCCAAGGACCAAAGTATCCTTCCCAACCGTAACTAGTTCACGTCGCACGAGACAGCAAGCACAAGACTCGTCCCTGCCTGCTCTTTCTTGGGGGAGGACACCCGTCCATAATTCGGACGGATTTCTTTGAGACGTTGCCCCGTAAGTGTTTGTAAATGCTGAATCATCCGCGCGGTCAGCACGGCAGTCTACGTGCAACTGCTTATCTACCAAAGCTTGTTTGAGTAGGCAGCAATTTGCCGCAGCCTCGAATAGGGCAAATTGATAGAGTCGTGCGAGCCGCTGCCATTTATTTGCCGTGATCCCTTCGTGACCTTGTCGCTGCGCCAACACAACGTGAAACTTGCCGCAGCCGGCGTTACCGCGATTGCTGTGCTGACATCACTGCTATTGTGGCCCCTCTTTCGGACCATATTTCCTCTGAATCGCCAAACGATCCTGCAGTTTCAAGGCATTCCAGTTGGCACTGATGTCCGTCTGCTGGGGGTGGTTACCTATGCAGATTCTGTTGGGAAACGGTTCTGGATCCAGGATGACACGGGAGCGCTAGTTGTTGACGCTGACCCGCGCGGCTACGGGTTACGAGCAGGACAGAGCGCCATTCTGACGGGCACGAAAATACTTCCTCACGATAACCCCTCTAAATACGCCAGCATCGAGCTTAAGAACCTGGAAGTCTTACAAACCAGACTCCCGTTTGATTTGCCACCGCCGGTTGCAGTTTCCCTCAGAACTCTTCCCGACAAAGAAAAAACCGGCATCAGAATCCAAGTGAATGGAATCATCAGGCGAATCCACCCCGACGACCAGGGCCGAGTCCAATTCAATCTCGGAGACTCTCGGGAGGAAGTATCTGCGACTTTGTCCGAGGCTAACGGTGGCATGTTGAATTTGGTGAACGCCAAAGTCCACATTGTGGGCGTAGGCGAGTCCATTTATAACAACGATGGAGTGCTCAGAGAGAAACACATCTGGGTACAGAAGGCTGACGATATCCAGCTTGAGGAAACCGGTCCGGCTCAAATACCTTTGTACACAATTAGGACGTTGTATGGCGATACTAGAACCAAGGACGGGCGGCGTGTGCGGATCCAGGGCAGAGTTGCCATGCGTCCGGCGGCAGACTCTGTTCTGCTCGAAGACCGATGGGGCGCGATAACGTGCAACTTCGACCAGCCTATCGCTGCCTCTGTGGGAACCACAGTCGAAGTCACCGGCTTTCCTACGGTGGACGGTCACGGTCTCAGGATTGATCTGCTCCATTCATCGCTAGCCAGGATTCGCGCGCTACCGACAAACGACAACGCTCCGGGTGATCATCCCCGGGACCTTACTACAGTTACTTCCATTCGCAGACTCGGAGAACATGAGGCCAACGCTGCCTTGCCGGTGCGAGTCACTGGCGTCGTGACCTATATCGATCCCGCGTGGCAGGAGATGTTTGTGCAGGATGCCACCGGGGGCATCTATGTGAGGTACGCGGACAGCCGATCTCCTCTGGTACGCAGCCAAAGAGTTACAGTCATAGGTCTAACTAACGCGGGAGGCTATGCTCCAGTTATTATTGCTCCCAAGTTTCTAGTCGTCGGAAAGGCGCCCATGCCCAGACCGATCCCCTTGGGGGCTAGAGACGCCCCCTCGGGAATACTAGATTCACAGTGGGTCGAGGTGGAAGGCGTAATCCATTTGAGGAAAGCGGACGAGGAATCCGAACGCTTGACCTTTGAGTTGTTCTCCTCGTTCGGGCAGATACGCGTATACGGAGACTCGGCACTTTTACCTTACGTGCGCCATCTTGAGGATGCGTCCGTGCGAATGCGTGGCGTCTTGGGCACCATGTTCAATTCCCGACGGCAACTTGTGGGCGATCCCGAGCTGGCGGTTTCTTCCGCAGAAGACATCACGGTCCTTCACCCGCCCGGCCCTGGTCCATCTGGCGAAGCTGTCATACCGGTCAGCAGCCTGCTCCGTTTCTCGCCCCAGGCCAATTTCCGCCACCGCCTGAAAGTGAAGGGGACCGTGACCATGATCGGGCGAGGATTCTTCTACATGCAGGATGACAGTGGCGGCTTGCAAGTCCAAGGGGATACGAACTCCCTGCGGCTTGCCGACCTCGTCGAAGCTGTGGGCTACGTTTCGCCTGGAGGTGGCTATTCTCCAATCATGACGGATACAACGGTAAGGGTGGCGGAGCACAACCTACCGGTTTCAGCTCGGCGGGTGACACCGGAATCCCTTCTGCAGGGCCAATTTGATTCGCAAATTGTCGTGCTGGAGGGACGACTACTGAGTGCGATGGATTCAATCGATGGGAAGAGGCTCGTGCTTCAGGCTGGATCACTCATCTTCAATGCCGAACTTGCCAGCCAAGAGGATCAACGAGAAGCGCCCCAGTTGGAAGAAGGCAGCGTTCTGCAACTCACGGGTGTCTGCTCCGCTCAGGTGGACCCCAACAGGCTGTTTCAACTGAAAGAGGACCCACCTCTCGGCTTCAGGCTGCTGCTACGTTCCATACGCGATGTTAGAGTGCTTCGGCCTGCGTCTTGGTGGAGCGTTCGGCACGCGCTGGCCGGCCTTGAAACTCTCCTCTTGGTTGTTGTCGGAGCGTTCGTATGGCTGGCGGTGCTGCAGCGACGCATGCGCATTCAGACTGAGGAGCTACAAGGAGCTAGGGAGAAAGCGGAGGCAATTGGGAATCTAGCAAACGCAATGGAAAGCGTGACGGAACGAGATGACTTCGCAATACAAGTCCCCATCTCTGGAACCGACGAGATTGCCCAGCTTGGCATGGGATTCAACAAAATGCTGGTCGAGCTCAAACGACGTGACATAGCGAAGTTGGCGGCCGAACAGAAGTTGCAAGACTTAGCTTTGACAGATGAACTTACGGGACTACCGAACCGCAGGCTCTTGTCAGACAGACTTTCGCAGAGTTTAGCAGTCGCGAAGCGTGAGAGCCGTATTCTCGCAGTCCTGTACATCGACTTAGACGGCTTTAAGTTGGTGAACGACAATCTCGGCCATACCGCCGGAGATGTTTTGCTCGGACAAGTGTCGCAGCGCCTGCAGTCGCGTGTCCGTGAAGCCGACACTCTGGCTCGCATCGGCGGCGACGAGTTTGCCGTCGTTCTGACACGCCTGCACGCGACTGAAGAGGCCGCGGTGGTGGCGCAGGCCCTGCTGTCCGTCCTCACCAAACAGTTCGTTCTCGAGAACCATGAGATCAGGATCGGCGCCAGCATCGGCATTAGTCTCTTCCCCGAGCATGGAGAGGACGCGGCGGATCTACTTCAGCGCGCTGACGCCGCGATGTACGCCGCCAAGCGCAACGGCAGGAATCAGGTCGTACAATACACTGCGGACCTCGGTTCCTCGATACATGAACGATCAAGCTTGGAGAACGAGTTGCGGGGCGCAGTCGCACGGGGGGAAATCTGCGTCCACTACCAACCAGAATTCGACGTGTCCTCCGGGAGGCTCGTTCGGTTTGAGGCCTTGGCGCGCTGGATCCATCCCACTCTGGGAATGGTCCCTCCGGACAAATTCATTCCCATCGCTGAGGAGAGCGGCCAGATTGTCGCTCTTGGTGCGTACATCATGGAGCGCGCCTGCCAGGAGGCAGTCAAGTGGCAGGCCCTTGCGAATTCCCCGACTCAGGTTGCCGTCAACGTTTCCAGCCTGCAGTTCGCGCGCCCGCTTTTTGCAGAAGAGGTGGCCGAAATTCTACGGCGTACAGGCCTACCACCCGGTTTGCTCCAGATAGAGCTCACAGAATCCGTAATGCTGCGTGGGCCGGAACGGGCCGCTGAAACCATGAGGAAACTCCGCGCCCTAGGAGTTAGCCTCGCTATCGACGATTTCGGTACCGGCTACTCCTGCTTGAGCTACCTTACCAGACTGCCTTTCAATGCGCTGAAAATCGACCGGTCGTTTGTGAACGAACTGGCGACCAGGCCTGAGATCCTGGCGATGGTTCGGTCTCTTATCACCCTCTCCCATGAACTCAAGATGCAAGTTATCGTGGAGGGCATCGAGACCTCTCAACAATTTCAATTAGTGAAAGAGCTTGGAGGGAATGAAGTTCAAGGATACCTTTTGGGACGTCCGACTATGAATCCGGAATCGCATCTTTGCGAACCACGGAGTCAAGCGGAGGTGTGCGATTTCGAACTTTTAGTACCGCAGGCCAGCAACCAATAGAAATGGCGCGCACGGTATCGGATAACCAAAGAACTGTCACGCTTCAGACATTGATGCAATTAATTTAACGTCAATATTAAATTTAACGTTTGATGTAAAGTTTTATGGGGCGCTTGAAATTGACGCCCCTGTTGAAATTAACCACCACTTTCCCGGCGCTATTGTTCTCATATAACTAACATTATGCTCACTATTGGTGAGCCAATAGCGATATGTGTGAGACTGAAGCTTAATAGCATTCTCACATATAGACATAAACATATACTTCAAGTACGATTATATCGTCTTATGTGAGAACTAGTATGGATCTGCCCTTCACTCAATTTGCCCAGTCAGCCCCGCTCTTTACCCTCAACGAGGCGCGTGCGCGCTATAAGAAGGATGCACGAAATCGCTCCCTGCCGAACCTCGTTCACCGGCTCAAACAACAAGGTCGCGTCAGGCAGGTAGCCAATGGAGTCTATGCGGGAACCTTTGCCACCACTCCTTTGGACCGCTACCGCGTTCCGGCAGCGCTCCGGGAAGATGCTGTCGTCGCCCTCCATTCCGCGCTCGAATTCCACGGTCTCGCCAACCAGACCTTTCAGACGGTCTACTATTTCTCCGCTCGCTCCCGCAAAGACGTGGTCTTTGACGCTGTCACGTACCACAGTGTCGTACCTCCACGTCCACTCTTGTCTCCCGCCCATCGCCTTCTTCAAACAGAACGCGGCGCCGACAATGTCCTGCTTACCGGACGCGAACGATCCTTCGTCGACTGCCTGCTCTTTCTCGCCTACAGTGGAGGCGTGGAAGAACTTGACAAATCTCTCGCCATGTTTCCTTCCTTTGATTACGACGCGGCACTCAACTATCTCAAATTGCTCCGCAGCCCCTGGCTTTATTCGCGTTTGGGCTTCCTGCTTGACCGCCACGCCGACAAACTCTTCTTCCGGGGAGAAGTCCGAGACCGTTTTCTGCGCAAACTTCCCCGCGGAGTCGTCTACCTCGCCGACAAGCGTCGGGGCCAGCGGTGGGTTCCTCTGTGGAAACTCATGGTGCCTGAGCCGTTCTCGCCTTCCCGGACAGGTTCCGTGCCAACATGAAATTCTCTCCTACACAAATTCGCGAACTGGCCCAGAGCAGTGGTTTTCCGGCCGAAAATCTTGAGAAGGTACTCCGGCTGCGGGAACTCCTGATCGAATTCCACAAGCACACCATGCTCAAAGGACAACTGGCACTCAAAGGCGGAAGCGCGCTGAATCTCTTTTACCTCAATCTCGCACGGCTCTCGGTCGATATCGATCTCAACTACATCGGATATGCTGATCGCGAGGCTGCTCTCAAGGACCGTCCAGAGATCGTAAAGGCT
Organism: Betaproteobacteria bacterium; assembly: GCA_903970165.1. Classification (GTDB taxonomy): domain Bacteria; phylum Acidobacteriota; class Terriglobia; order Acidiferrales; family UBA7541; genus Acidiferrum. The sequence goes on along the minus strand of CAJCHZ010000052.1, from coordinate 104,903 downwards.
GTCGAACAAATCGCCACCGGCCTCGGCTACCAGCTTCAGAATGGCGTGGACGACTACGCCCTGCGTGAGTGGCACCTCAATTTCAAAAATCACGCCGGCCGATCCGACCGCCTCCAGGTCGAAATCAACTTCCTGATGCGAGTCTGCGCGCTACCTCCGCAGGAACTCGACGCTGTAGCCATCGGGGATGCTGCACCGTGCCGGTATCTCGTTCTGGGACTCGAAGAAGTGTTCGGTGGCAAGACAAAAGCGATGATTGACAGGCACCACCCGCGCGATCTCTACGACCTCTATCGCTTTTCCACAACGAACCTCCCCCACAATCCCGAACTGCTCCGGAAGCTTGCCGTTCTTTTTGCAAGCACCATGGACCACGATCTCCGCACGTATCACATTGATTGATTCAAGGTCCTGGACCAAAAGGAGCTCGAACCGCTTCTCTATCCGCTCCTCCGAGCCGATGATCAGCCTACTGCCGATAAAATGCTGAAGACCGTTTCGCCGCTACTCGCGACCGTGCTGGACCATGACCGCGAGACCTCCTACCTCGATGCGATGGCTTCCGGCAGATATCAGCCGGAACTCCTGTTTCCCCAACAGGCCGCCATTGTCGAACGCATCCGCGAGCACCCGGCACTTCTCTGGAAGGCCGCCAACGTCGCTGAGCATCTCTCCAAGTCGAAGACACGCACCTGAACTCCGTTTTTTTGGACCAGAAACTACACGCTCGACATACCCGCTCCTTTTCACGAGAGAGAAATCAATTCCGCGGTTCAGACCTTGCTGAGCTTGGGCCAGTTCTCTTCCATTTCTGCCTGACTTCGCAAGCGATCCACTAACGTTCATCTCCGCGCGGCAGCGCGGCACCAATTGCCTCCCATTTGTTCTCGCCTTCCCGGGGGCACACCGTCGCGCCACCCTACCCCGGTGTCACGCCGGTTGCCTGCCCGTTCCGGCGCCTTCCGTTCTCCTGCGAACGCGGTCCTTTGGTTCCCCGGCGCGAAGTGAGGGAACCAAATCCCTGCACAGGAGAGCGGAAATGAAATCAGAACAAATCAAGGAAATCACGGAGAAGGCCACCGACCAGCTCGGCCACTATACGAAGATGTTGCGCTAGCATCACGCTCCGGAGATGGCAAAAGCTAAGCCGCTGCTGGGTCGAAGTTGGACCCCAACTGGTGGGGAGAGTGGCACGCTAGTGCATCGTGTTGTAAACTAAGGATCTAACTTGCCTGTTCCCCGGTAGCTCAATGGTAGAGCATTCGGCTGTTAACCGAAGGGTTGCTAGTTCGAATCTAGCCCGGGGAGCCAACTTAATTGTCAGTCCCGCAATCAGTTAGGCCGCTTTCACTACATCGCTATTTTCTCGGTTTGGTTGCCCAAGTTGCCCAACTGGGAGTTTTGGTAACGAAAAACCGAGACCTATTTTCTCCGCTACTTCCTTTCTCCACTCAACATCTTCCTTCAACTGCCCTGCATATTTCTCCGTGACACGCTTATTCGCATGGCCCATCCAGAGCTTTTCCAAGTCCCACGGAGCACGATTCTTTCGGTTTATTTATCAGATTGCACGGTGACCCGGCTTCCGAGGGAAACGCGAGAATAATTCAGCGCGCCGAATCCATGTCGGTCCGTAGACCGCCCCAGCGCCCGTTGGTCGTGACGTATTTCGATTCCGACTCTGCGCACGTGTGGGGTTAATGGCCGACCCTAACTCGGGAGGTGCAAGACGGTTAAAGCTGGTTTCATAAATCCTCTTGGTAGGAAACGGAGGATTAGAAGAGGTAAGGGAGAAATGATTGTATAGCCCCGCAATGATTATTGGAAGTGGTTAACGGCGGCGTTGGCCATTGCTGTAGCGAGCTTATTCAAGGCGTTAGGCGGGTTAGACGTGAACGCAGTTTTCACTTGCGAAAGGTACATTTCGGCCTTATCGCCTCAAGACAATTCGCTGTGTGAGACGGGTTCTCCCATCGGAGAGTCCTACAAATCGCCACTCAAACGATAGTGCAGCGCCGTCGAAACTCATCTCAATCGTGGCCGCGTTGGGCGGAGTGACCTCTCGAATGAACCAGTGCAGCGGCTCCTGTCCCGGCAATCGCGTGCTCCCACGAGTCCCGGGGACGAACGGACCTTCCAATTGAAAGATTGCTGGTGGGTCATCCCAATTAGCAACGTTTGTCCAGTAATTCCAAGCGAAGGCGGGACTGGCGCTCGTCTCCACGGCATGCGTCATCTCCGAAGCAATGGTCTCCATAAATTGTCCTTAGGCGCGGCAGAGCACTCTTAGCGCCGTGCGCGAAGTTCTGTCATAACCGAGGAATTCTATACCGGGACTTGCGTTGGTTTAGGATGAAATCCACATTTCCGATAATGCGGGTGGGTGTGTTCGCAGAAAATCTCCGGTACATGAATCGCTGTATTCCTATACCGAGGGCCGAAACCCATAGTGTTTGCTGGGCTCGATGATGTCGAAATGGATTCTTTTCTGCAAGCAGTGCCGCAAGAGCTTCCCACACTCTGAAATCAGTAGCTCGTTAGCTGATTATTTTCTTCCTGTGAGGCCTGAGTTTCCGGCAGAAGGACAAGCCTTAGAATGTCCACACTGCAAAACCACATCTACCTATCTGGGAAGCGACCTCCGGTACGAAGGCCCACGGATGCGACCAATTTAAGTCAGTCAAGAGACTATCAGGTCTTCGCGTTTATCGTGGCAATGACTGTCTTGGTGGGAAGATGCAACAATCGAAATTCGTTTGTGTTGCTTTTGGCAATTTCTTTCAACTTCTTAATGGCGTCTTCATGGCCTTTGACCGAGGCTTTCCACATGAGGGTACCGTCCGGCAAAACTTCGAAAGCATCGTACTCGCGATTCATATTCCTTCCAGTGCGCTTTAGCGTTTGAGCGCCACCGAGTTCTGGCTAGACTCAACTAAGTAATGAGGCACGCTGTTTACCAAACTGATCAAGATAATAAGTCCTTTAGATTACTCTTCTTTTTATCTTTCTCGAATCTCAAATACGGACAACCGAGTAAATAATACAAGGCCCGATGTCGCTTAAAATCAGGTGAATACCTGAGGTTTATTTCGTGGTTCCGACCGCTTGACCGACCTGACGGTCGCTTATAATGCGGCGATGCCGCGCAGGTTAGACTGGGTTGACAGCCCGAAGTTTCAGGGGCTTCGGCTGCTCTGGCTGTGGCTGGAAGTCTAAACCGTCAGGTGCGCTCCTCGGTGATTCCCTCGAAGAAATGAAGAGAAAATACGAGGCCGACCGCGACAAAGAATTTGCCTACCACGTTTGTAAGGAATACCAATTCCTAAAAAGCCGAAGACAGCATAATCCTGTTTCACGCACTCTTTCGCTTTGCCGCGTGGCACGAAAAACTCCTCACGAAATAGCATCCTCGGCTAGACTCAAGGGTACAAGTTTCAAATCCACGCTCCCGGACAGACAGATTGGAAGTCATACATGGAGTGGAGCGGGGAGAGGTGTTAGCGATGAAACGAGAATGGAACTGGGCGGTGTGGACAGGCACGTCGCTGGTTTTCCTCGGAGTGATTAGCTATCCGCTGTTTTTTGTTCGCTTCCCCGCGCTTCGCGATTTTCCGTGGGCGAACCTGCCGATGATTGCGCTCGGGTTGGTGTTGCTCGCCTTGGGGCTTGTGCGAGCATTCCGATATTCTGACCTGTTTCGCGGCAAAATTTTCGGCAGTGTCCTTGCGGTGCTAGCATTGGCATTCAGCGGATTTTTCCTCTACGGAATTTTTATCGGTGCGCGGCATGTGCTACCCCCTTCGCACAGCGCGCCGCAGGTGGGCCAGACAGCACCAGACTTCACGTTACCGGATTCGCAGAACCATCCAGTGAGTTTAACGGGGACGTTGAATTCTCGGTTCACTCCAGACAGTGCAACCCGCGCCGCGACGAGCGCGGCCAGCACAGCCGGGGTGATTTTGATTTTCTACCGTGGATATTGGTGACCGTTCTGCAACTCCGAGTTGCGGAGTTTCGAGCAGGCCCTGCCGGAATTCGATGCAAGAAAAATTCGAGTGATGGCCATCAGTGTGGATTCTCCCGAGGATTCCGAAAACCTGCGCCGGTCGCAGGGCTACACGTTTCCGATTCTTTCGGATGCGCAGGAGGATGTGATTCGCAGGTGGGACTTGGTACACCTGCACGGTCGGCACGACGGTGCAGACATCTCGCGACCAGCGGAATTCCTTATCGACCCGTCCGGGAAGGTTCGCTGGGTCAATCTTACGGAAGATTTTGTGGTCCGCGCCCGGCCAGAAGAGGCGCTCGCAGCGTTCGACGCGATGAATAAATCATCGCACTCCGAGTAGTGGCCTAGGCTACCGGCAACTTGAAAATCCACTTTACCGATTACTGTGTTTACGGGGAGAACAATTCGAAAGTCGTGAATTCGACAGCGCAAGTCTTGAGATGTTGTTAAGCGCCTAGCCCATATCTTATTGCCGCTTCAAGGGTATCGATGTTTATATCCTTCAGAGCTTTAAACCGAATGCAATATCCGGTCACGCTCGCTTTGCCTAGTGTTTTTCCATACGTTTTGGCTAAGTACTTCTTGTCTTTGAGACCGAGAATATAGACAGAGATTCCGGTTTTGTTTCCGCTCACGCCAATTTGAAACAACTCTCTACTTTTTCCATTGGCATATTTTATTGTGTAAAATCCATATCCAATCGTAGGGTTGGAAACAGTATGATCCTTGCTGTCTTTACCATCGAAGAACCATAATTTGCATTCTGGTGACACTTGAAGTGTGAGCCGATGCAACTCTCGCAGGTCACTGCGTTTTGGCTCCGGTTGGCTGGTAATATACTTCTTGATTCGTTCTTGCACGTTCATACGTTCTGCTCCCCGGTTGCGCCGCACGAGATTATACGACGTTTAATCCTCTCCCATACGCTCACTGGTACGGCTTACGTGGTTGCTCGGGGTCTTGAAAATCGTTCGAAGGGAAAAGAACCAGGCACTGCTGAGTAGAGACGGAGTAATCCCGCAATTCTAGTTAAGTTCTCGGCCAAAACATAAAAGGGCCTACAAGGAATCACTGCTTCTGCGGAGGACTATTCTTTTTTAAGATGTCGGTACATTTAGTTGCGACCTGCGCGCCATATATGGCTAACTTCGCTTCCGCCTCAACGAATCGCGTGTAAAGCGCACCCGCGTTCTCACTTACGGTGTAAAGCAGCGTCGAGGCATTGGAACAGCCTTGTTGCAACTGAAAATCTGAATCGGCCCTTGTTTTGTCTCCCGAAATTATACTCATAGCGATGTCGTTCGATGCGCTGTTCGAACAAAGTAGGCGTTTCGACTAGCATCGTCTAGCCACTCGAAGAAGGCAAAGCCGAGCGGACCATTAAATGCTTGGGTTCTTTTCCGAAACCAGCGATGGCTACTTCGATGCTTTTGACGAGGTCGCGGTCCTTTGCGACTGCATCGGCACCTTCCTTACCGAGCATCTTTTCTTCCATATCGAGGAGCGGTTTGTATTGGCTGATGGCGCGAGCGGTCTGAGTCAGCACGAGCTTAATCTTGTCGTCGGTCGGAAAGTGTGTTTCCGGTTTCTGGGCCTTCAGTGGAAAACCGCATGCGAGAAGAAGTAGCGAGACACTTGCAGCGCGTGAGAATCGCATATAGCTCCTTAGTGTCGAATCTAACCGCCGAAAATCTTCACCAAGTCTTTGAACAAGTTGGGGACTTTTTCACCGAACACCGTCGCGCTCAACAGGGCGACCCCGATAGCGACCGGAATCGCGCGACGGCCTTTGGTGCTTTGGTGCCGATGTCGGTGGATGCGGAATGGCGTGCTGGGAAAGTCATTCTCTACCCCCGACCTAAGGCTGATTTTCAATATCTACCCACTGCCCGTTCGATTGAATCTCGACCTTTGTAATGGGATGCACTTCCCAAACTGTTGCCCTCTGTGTGCCAATTACATTGATGTGCTCTGAGTCGTACATCAGCCAACCGCTGACACGAACCTGATTCGACGAATTGACGAGTGCTCCTAACATGCTCGTCGTCCATGAGTGCATAGGCCGAGTTCGAGGAGTAGTCTCAATGATGATTGCCTTGCTAATCGGCTGGTTCGAGGCTTCCGTGAGATAAATGTGCCAATCCACTTCATCGTCAGCAGTTTTGTGGCAGTTCGTTGATTCTCCGTTTCCAGTATTTTCGACATTGATTTTATGTGACAAGAAGCCAATCACTCGAACGGGGGCCGAGACGAAATCAGTTGCGCGGTTCGACGGAAGATTCGCCAAATCGTTCCAGCGTACGTCTACGTAATCAGAGTCGCCCGGCATATCAGTCCGGTTCTTATTAGTATTAAGAGCGATAGCCGTTGGGTTGGTAGCGTCGCCAGTTGGCCCACAAACTTGGGTTCCATTGATAATGAGCGGCTGCGGGGTCGGACTCTTTCTCGCATTCATGAGCTGCGAAAAAAGGTTGGACGATGGGGGCGGTGTAGGCGTAGACGGATTCGGAGCGGGAGATGGCGTGGGAGTTGGCGACGCCCCCAGAATCTTTATGTTCCTTGCCCACACCCAGCCTTTTTGACCATCAGACGTGGTCACTTGATAGAAGCCGTTGCTCTTAGTAGTGGACACCAGATTGAGTTGGTCTCCGGGTTTGAGAGTCTCGATGATGTCGCTGCTGGTCGATGACTCCGAGCGCAAATTGACATTGCGTTTGACCACTGCCGTTTGAGCGGAAGCGGCGGTAATCCACAAAAAGCAAACGATAAGCAGGTGCAGAAGACGCTTCATGGTGGGGACTCCTTTTGCCACATCGGATTGGTGGGAGGATAGCACGGAGCGGGTTATTGCGTGAGTAACTTCCCTCGGGTATACCCTTCGTGCCGAATTTAACGTCAGGGAAGGAGCTGAATGAAGCAAGAAGTGAAAGCAGCAGCCGTGGCAGGAATCTTAGCGTTCATCGGAGCAATCGCAGGTACATATTTAACTTCGTATTTTGAAGATAAGAGAGCTGACCAACAGTTTAATCTGCAGTTTCGAGTGCATGTGCTCGACAAAAGAAGTTCCCGCTGGAGTGCCAACGCTCCGGCTTGAATTGAAATATCAGAACGGCACTGTCACCGAATGCTCGACAGTAGAAGAACTCTTGTCATTAGAAAACGCGGGACCGAAGCAAATCGTAAGGCTTTACGTCACAGTTGATGACGGCGCTGAATCAGAACACTTTGAATCGAAGGTATCGGTTGTGGTTCGCTTTACGAACGTGAGAGAAGAAGACGACACCCGGTCAATCGTCAATCGTCTACTTCGTGAAGGGCGGTGTTAGGGATTGGGTGTTGGTCACGGCTTCGGAACTCGAAGACCGAATAACAAAGGTCAAGTGTGCAGCCGTTCACAAGTCCTTCCGGTCGGGGAGTCTATGGTTTTCGCTGATGACGTATCTTATCTACGCATTATCAATTCTCGGTTTTATGCACGCTACCATCGCACGTCCACAACTCACTTTGGTCGCAGATGCTGTCCGGTCCCCTTCAGGTGCCCAACTTGACGCCATCAAAGCCATTGCTTTGTAGGAACAAGACATCAATGACCACCGATTCCTTCCGACAGTCTCTATTCTCGGTTGGATGATAGGGTTTCCATTTGATATCTTTCATCTCTTTAATCGGAATCCGTCTTCTTGGAAATTATCTTTACCCTTCTTGCGTCTTTTCGTGGGCAGATTTCAGTAAAATTTATGAACGAAGAGTGGCGCAACGAAATTACGTCTACGTCGGAATTTTGCTTGCGTTAGTGATAGGCATCATCGCGAATATAGCCGTAATCAAAATGGGAATTAAGTAGTCCCACGAGCAAGGCAACGGAGTTATCGGCCGGACAGCACGCGCTCCGACACGACACTCCCGGCTATGCCTGAGAGTCCCGGTTACTTGTCATTTCGAGCACGACCTAGTTATCGCCACCCAGTTGAGTTAGATTTTCATGTGGAGGATTTGAATGAACATTCTTGCGGCAATCAAACGTGAAGAGCGGAAGCTAGAAAAACAATTAGGGAAGTTACAGCACCAGTTAGATGGTGTACGAGCAGCGGGGAAGGCACTCGGGAATTCAGCAGGCCGCGAACTGGTCAAAGTGAAGAAGCGCGTGCTGTCGGCTGCCGGAAGAGAGAAGATTTCCAAGGCCGCGAAGAAGCGATGGGCGAAGTTGAAAGCGCAGGCGAAGAAGGCGGTGGGATAAGGACCGTCCCGGTCGGGGCGTATGGCAGCGTCAGGCAAAGTGTTTTCAGAAATGTTGATAGGTGTTGGGGTTGGTTACCCCGCCTCCGGATTATTTAGCAATCCGGTTTTGGTACTTCACTACCCGTAAGTTAAGACTCGCACAGGGGGTTCTCGCTACAAGTTCTCCGAAAAAGCCTTCTGCCCCTGTTGGTCTACGTAATCGACGCTCAAAGCATTGCCTGCAAAATTTAACATGGCATAGCCGCGCACGCCGTACCATGCGTTACTTGGTTCGCAGCGGTTTTCCCGCCATGTAATTGGAAACTGCGCGGCGTGAGCAGGTGTGTCAGTAGAAGGCGCGTAGGGAAAGCTGCCGTGCCCAATACAACGCGCCTTGAAATTATAAGTCGAGTTCGGGGCATACACGATTCCGCGATGCTCGTGGCCCAGAACCAAGCGTAGAAATTTCCATTGTCCAAATAAGGCTTTAATTGAGGGCGCAAGTATTGGCCTAAGTCATCTCCATCGAACGCTGAAAACATTTGATGGTGAGTTAAGAGGATGATTCGAGCTGGCGGGGAAAAGGATTGAGCATGTTGTATCTGCCTTTGAAGCCACGCAAGCTGACTGTCGGCCAGCTCGCCCCATGAACTCGCAGGTGTATTCCCATTGCGCTCACACCATGATGTGTCGAGAGCAATCAATCGCCAATGCGAATTTCCCAAATTAAAATAGCTCGCGGCTTGGCCGAAGCCCGGCAGCAAGGCACCGGCGAACTACTTCCGGACGGCCTCTCCTGTGAATCACATCCCGGAAGCTGCGAGACGGTCGCCGAGTAACAAGCTGCGCAGAATGCCAACCCGCAATAGAAGAAGTAAAAGAAAAAGCAAAATAACCCGCCCAACTCCCGAACAGACGTCGTTTTGCACGGTCGTCAAATCACTCCTACGCCCCAACGTGGCACAGGTGCCTTATGGCAGATGGACTGGTACGCCTCAGCATGCTCCGCGACAGACTGTTCCGTGCAAACCCCCGCGAACAACCGGCAGACCATAACGCTCGTTGAATCCGCGGACGGGGGCCTTGGCAGTCATCAGGAGAACCCTATCAACGGAGAAGCACACGACTTTATTTCACCGACCTTTGGCAATTCGAACCTTAAAGCTTCCGAATCTGCCCACGGGATCGTTCTGACAGAGACGGCGGAAGTCTATTCTGCATAGAGGCATTCACATTGCATTTATATTTGCAGACTATCTTTCTTCTTTGTCGTTTTGCAACGGCAAAGAAATCGGTACAATGAACGAGCCCAACATTTATGCAAGGGCCGCGAGGCCTTATTTCCCAGCTTTCCTTCAAGTCTCATAAGAGCGTACCCCGCCGTGGGACTGTTGCAGTTCGCTTTGCGGTGCAGCTGACGCGATTTTTTCTGGTCGGCATGATCTGCTTCGCGGCCGGGTGCAAGAATCAGGCGCCGCCTTCGAAGGAAATTCCCGCTGTCGCTCCTCGTGGCTCCCTCGAATTGGTTTTTCCTTACGGCTCCGAAAAAGAAAAATGGATTACGGACGTAACCGCCGCGTTCAATCGCAGCAACGCGAAAACGCAAAGCGGAAAAACCATATTCGTTCGCGCAATTCCCACGGGCTCCGGCGAAACGATTGACAATATTCTTTCCGGCCGCATGCAGGCTCATCTCGCCAGCCCCGCTTCCGCGGCGTTCATAAAGCTTGGCAACGCGGAATCGCAAGCGAAGTCCGGAAAGGATTTAATCGGCTCTACGGATAATCTCGTTCTATCGCCGGTTGTGATTGCCATGTGGAAGCCGATGGCCGAAGCCATCGGATGGGGGAAAAAGCCGCTTGGCTGGTCCGACATTCTCTCCCTGGCACAAAACCCGAAGGGCTGGGCGGCTTACGGCTTTCCGCAGTGGGGCAAGTTCAAATTCGGCCACACGCATCCGGAGTTCAGCAACAGCGGCTTGATTTCGCTTTTTGCAGAGGCATACGCGGCGTCCGGGAAAACGGCGGGACTCAAGCTGGCGGATCTTGAAAAACCGCAGGTGAAGCAACTGATCGCCGGCGTCGAGCAGAGCGTCGTTCACTACGGCAGCTCCACAGGGTTTTTTGGCCGTAAGATGTTTGCCAATGGCCCGGAATATCTATCAGCCGCGGTTTTGTACGAAAGCATGGTCGTCGAATCTTACTCCCAAAACAATCTTGCGTTCCCTGTCGTGGCCATCTATCCAAAAGAAGGAACCTTCTGGAGCGATCATCCGGTTGGCATCGTTGAACGGGATTGGGTCACTCCCGAGCATCGTGAGGCGGCAAAAATCTATATTCAGTATTTGTTGGCGCGGCCGCAGCAGGAAAAGGCTGTGGAGTATGGCTTTCGACCCGCTTCGCTTGACGTTCCGCTAGCTGCGCCTCTCGACGCCGCTCACGGCATCGATCCCAAGGAGCCGAAGACCACTCTCGAAGTGCCTTCCGTTGACGTGATCAACGGGATTCTCCAGTCCTGGAAAATTCAGAAGAAGCATTCCAATATTGTCCTGGTTTTGGATACTTCGGGCAGCATGCGCGAAGAAGGCAAGATGCAGAACGCCAAGGAAGGCGCGAAGCAACTCCTCCAGCTTCTCGACGACGGCGACACGTTTTCTTTCCTTCCCTTCAGCAGTGAATTGCACTGGGCGCAGCAGGACGCCCTCATGAAAAACGAACGTCCCCACCTGGTGGAACAGGTGGACTCCTTGTTTGCCTCAGGAGGAACGGCTCTCTATGATTCCATTGACGCCGCCTATCAGCACCTCGCCGCGGTGCCCAATCCTGACGCCAAGATTCAGGCGGTTGTGGTTCTCACCGATGGGGAAGACACCGAAAGCAAAATGAAATTAAATGAGCTCATGGAACGTATTAAATACAACGGGGAAAACAGGGCCATCCATGTCTTTACGATCGCATACGGGCGCGAGGCCAGAAAAGACATTCTGCAGCAGATTGCGGAAGCCACTCAGGCCAAATTCTATGAAGGCACTCCGCAAAACATCGTGGAAGTTTTCCGTGACATCTCGACTTTCTTTTGACTTGGCGAACCGCTCGTGCGGCATCGGTACCTGAAGGGCTCTGAATAAAATGGCGGACGGACCCAAACTGACGGGGCTTGGCAAACTCTTCATCTTCGCTTTCATCGTGGTTTGCGTTGTTGGGGCCTACTATTTTTTCACTGGCAAGACGCCTTGGGGTTCTCCCGGAAAGAGTCCTGGCTCAGGCTCTGGCAGTGGAATCCTCGATTCTTTCAGCGGCGGCGGTGACCAGGTCGAAGTCGGCATCGCCTATGGAACGGAAAAACAGCGCTGGCTCGAATGGGCGGTTCAGCAATTCGCGCAAACGCGCGAAGGCAAGCACATCAAGATCAACCTGATTCCCATGGGCTCGCTCGAAGGTGCACACGCGCTGTTGAACGGCGACCAGCGCATTCAAGTCTGGTCGCCCGCAAGCGCTCTCTACAAAGATATTTTCGTTCAGGAATGGCAGGTCAAGTACAGCCAGAACCCTATTTTGAAGGAAGAACCGATCGCGCTTTCGCCTATGGTCTTCGTTATGTGGGACGAGCGTTATCAGGCATTCATCCAGAAATACAAGACGATGTCCTTTGCGACAATCGGCCAGGCCCTCCAGGAAAAAGGCGGCTGGGATACCATCGCGCAGAAACCCGAGTGGGGCCTCTTCAAGTTCGGCCATACGCATCCCAACGAATCCAACTCCGGCTTGATGACCATTGTTCTCACGGCGTATGCGTATCAAAAAAAGACCAAAGACCTCGACTTGAAAGACGTTGTTGACGTGGGTTTTCAGAACTGGCTCCAAACCTTCGAACGCGGTGTCAGCGGCCTTAACAACAGCACCGGCAACATGATGCGCGAAATGGTTTTGAAAGGTCCTTCGTCCTACGACGCGCTATTCGTCTACGAAAGCGTGACCATCGATTATCTGAAGAATGCGGAAGGACGCTGGGGAAAAATCCGCGTGGTCTATCCCGAATACAACGCCTGGAACGAAAACCCGTACTACATCATTGATGCCACCTGGAGTTCCAAGGACCAGCGCAGAGCCGCGCAAACTTTTCTGGACTTCCTGCTGACCGAGCCGATCCAGAAGGAATCTCTCGCGCACGGGTTTCGCCCTGCGAACCCAAGTGTGGCGGTGAAGTTCCCCGATAGCCCTTTCGTGAAGTACGCTGATTACGGTATCAAAGTGGACCTGGCAAAAATTTGCGAGCCGCCCAAAGCGGAAGTGGTGAACAATCTTCTGCAAAGCTGGCAACGCAGCCAGGCCAACCGCTAGCTCGTATGCGGCGTGGCTACAACGCGAGATCGCTCACACTGGAAAGGAGCGCTAAAGCATGTTTGAAAGGTTAGCCAATCTCATTCGAGGATTTTTCGGGCTATTTATCTCCGGGCTTGAAAAGCAGAATCCCGAAGCGCTGCTCGAAGTCGAAACGGAAAATCTCCGCAAGCAGATCGCGCAATATAACCAAGGTCTGGCTTCGCACGCGGGCTTGTGCGAAAGGCTGATGAGCCAGGTTAAGAAACTGGAAAACGACGAGCGCGACTTGCGCGCCAAAACCGGAGCCAACTTGCGCGCCGGCAATCGCGACGCCGCGGCTCAGTACGCCCTGCGCCTGCAAACCGTCTCGCGCGAACTGGAAGAAAACCGCAAGCAACTCGAACAAGCCGAAACAACCTACAAGGATTTGCTGAAGGCACGCGACGTAGCCGTCAGCAGCGCACGCGCCAAAATTGAATCCCTCCGCTCCAGTATCAGTGACCTCAAGATGAAGCGTGCCATGGCCGAGCTCACCGAAATGGCCTCTGGAATGATTACCACCATCGGCGGCTCTGGCGACACTCTCGACCGCCTTCAAACAATGGTCGAAGATGAACGCACGAAGGCTGCCGGACGCGCCCGTGTCGCGCGCGATTCTCTCGATATGTCCGGCGTCCAGTTGAAAGAAGCCGAGCAGCACGCGCTTGCCGATCAGGCACTCGCCGATTTTGCGGCCAAGGAAGGCATCGCACTCGAACCGGCGGCCGGGAGCAGCACTCCTGCGGCAACTCCGGGACCTGTTAAAACAATGGGCCCGCAGACGGAAAAGAACTGACGCGGCGGCTACGGTAGAATAAGAACATCGTGTGGCGCTACCTGAAGGCAGCCTTCTTTGTTGGAGTGCAGGTGCCGGCGCTTGGCCGTGTGCCCGTAAACGCATTGGCTGCCGCGGGTTTTCTGATTCTCGGATTTGGACATCCCGGCTTCTGGCTCCTCGGCCTCGCCGCGGAAGCCGCTATTGTTCCATCGCTAGCTTTTAACAAGCGCTTTCAAAAAGTTGTCGAAGCAGAGGACAAACAGCTTTCCTCCGGTGATTCGCAATCGAAACGCTCATCGCTCGTGAAGCTTTTGCCATCGGAATATCAATCGCGGCTTGCTAACCTTGAGCGGCGCTGCGACAAGGTTCTCGAAGTCTACGGGAACGCTCAGGCGGAGGAATTTCTTGTAGATACCAGCCGCGACGCGCTCGAAAATCTCAAGTGGGTCTATTTGAAGCTGCTCATCGCGCGCTATCACCTGCTGACCGCGGGCACGGAAGACACTCCCGAAAGCCTGGACAAAAAAATTAAGTCTATTGAAAGCCAGCTTCAAGACAAGAGCGAATCTCCGGCGCTTCGCCAATCCAAAGCCGCGACTGTCGATATCTTGAAACGTCGCTTGGAAAACATTCATCGCCGCGAACAGTCTCTCGAAGAAGTCGAAAGCGACCTGACGCGCGTCGAATCACAAGTGGATCTGATTCTCGATAACGCTGCGATGCAAGGTAAGCCGCAAACCATTTCCACCGATATCGAGCTTGCCAGCGATCTGGTTAGCGGAGGAATGTTTGGCGACGCGGAATCCACCGTCACCGAACTCGACCGCGACTACGGCAAAGCGCGCGCCATCGCAAAGACGCCCACCGCGGAGCATCCCTGATGAGTTCGCCGATGCCAAATTCTCCAGTCACCGCGCCTCGGGATCCATCTCCGGCGCTTCCTCCGTGGGCCCGCGCCATCGCGGAATCTTACGAGAGCAATGCCGCAAGCCAGTTCGTCATCTACGGAAACATCAGCGACCGCATGGTTTTGCCATCCTTATCCGGGCCGCGTCTGGGCGGTCTTTCCGATTTTCTCCTCGGCGTACTGCTCGCGGGCTTCGACGTCGTTCTCAGCTACGACCTCGGCAACGGCATTCGCGTTGAAAAAGGCGCCGAGCTTTTTTCGAAGTGGCCGCATTTTCAGGAAAGCCAAAAGGATTGGAAAGCGCCGCGCCCGGCCGTCGAAACGCTTACCCGCTATTTCCGTTACTGCGCAAATCTCACGCGCCTGAATCAGCCAGCCGTGCAAGTCGGCTGCATCATCAAAAATGCCGATCTTCTGGTCCCCGCCCTCCAAGGCGGATTGGATTACGACCTTAACGCCCTCGCCTCGCTTATCCGCGACTGGTCAAACGAAAGCCTTCTCTCCGGCCACGCGCTCGCAACGTTTCTTCTCACGGAAAACTTGAACGACCTTCATCCTTTGATCGTCAACAATCCGCGCATCGCGAGGATTCGAATCGATCTACCCTCTTCCAACCAGCTTCTCGATGGCTTCCGTGTCATGGCGCCCAATTTTCCGGTTTCTCTTACAGACATGGCCGCGGATTTGCCCGCGGTCGCGGAACAATTGACAGGCACGACCCTCGGCGCGCTCGAAAGTGCCGTC
The DNA here is from genome assembly GCA_903970165.1 of Betaproteobacteria bacterium. Lineage (GTDB taxonomy): Bacteria > Acidobacteriota > Terriglobia > Acidiferrales > UBA7541 > Acidiferrum. The sequence goes on along the minus strand of CAJCHZ010000052.1, from coordinate 89,886 downwards.
AAAACAAAAGAGCACCGCAAAGAGCACCTGGCTGCCGGCGATCTCGCGAAGCTAAAAAAAGACTTGGTGGAAAAAGACACCAGCGGCCTGATTGAATTTATCGAAACCCGCCGCACGCTCGACGATCTCTACGGCCTCGAAAAAATCAAAGCCTGGTTTCGCCAGGACATCGATCTGTGGAAGAAAAACGACACCGCCGCCCTTCCGAAAGGATATCTACTCTGCGGACCGGTTGGCACCGGCAAAACATTTCTCGTCGAATGCCTCGCGGGCGAAGCCAGTGTCCCTATCGTCAAGATGAAGAATTTTCGCGACAAATGGGTTGGCAGCAGCGAAGGCAATCTTGAAAAAATTTTCCGCCTCATCCACGCCCTGGGGCGCTGCTATGTTTTCATTGACGAAGCCGATCAAGCTCTCGGCCGCCGCGACGGCTCCAGCGGCGACTCCGGCGTCGGCGGACGGATTTATTCGATGCTCGCGGAAGAAATGGGCAACAGTGCCAACCGTGGCAAGGTCATTTGGGTGCTCGCTTCCAGCCGCCCCGACTTGATCGAAGTTGATCTCAAGCGTCCAGGCCGCGTGGACCTGAAGATTCCTCTTTTTCCCACCAGTACGCCGCGCGAAGGTTTTGATCTGCTCCGAATGCTCAGTGGCAAGCGCGGGCTCGCCATCAAAGAAGAGTCGTTTGCTTCACTCCAGGCCTGCATTCCCTCGCTGCTGACTCCCGGCGCAGCGGAAGCGCTCGTCATGAAGGTCTACCGCCAGGTGCGCACCAGCTCGTCCTCCCTCGATGACGTGCTACAGGAATGCCTCAACGAATATCAGAATCCCATCGCGCCCGAAGTCATGCAGTTTCAAATTCAACTCGCCGCCGCCGAAGCCAGCGCCCTCGAATTCGTCCCCCAAATCTTCCGCCGCAAATCTTCCGTGTAGAGTTCTACTGCGGTAGGTCCTTGCTCATCCGATCCAAGACGGCCTTCGGTTCCGTCACTGGCGGGTTGTTCAAATATTTTCCAAAGAACACCAGATATCTTTGCCACCGGTCCTGAATATGCCGCGGCTCGACGAACCCATGGTTCTCCCGCGGATACGTCACATACTCCACCGGGACGTGCCTGTCCGTCAGCCCGCGAAAAAACTCTTCGCTTTGCGCAATCGGCACGCGCGTATCCGCTTGCCCGTGCAAAATCATGGTCGGCGTCTTCACATTGTTGATGAACTTCATGGGTGAATGATCCCAATACTCTTGGTAATTGTCCGCCGGCGTCTTCATGCCTTCGAACTCCGTCAAATACTTGTGAATGTCGGTCTGCGCGTACATGGAAATAAGGTTCGGCAATCCCGCTCCAGGCGAAATGGCTTTGAATTTATCCGTCTGCGTGTCAATCCACATCGTCATATAGCCGCCGTAGGACCATCCGAACGCTCCTAGCCTGTCCGGATCGGCCCAGCCCTTGTCCACAATCGCCTGCACTCCGCTCATGTCATCTTTGTAATCGCCGCCGCCCCAATCGTTCTGATTCGCCGTCGCAAACTTCTCCCCTCGTCCGGACGATCCGCGAAAATTCGGCTCCAGCACCATATAACCGTTAGCTGCCATGATTTGTTCGGTCGGATTGAAGTTGAGCAGCGAAGCTCCCGTCGGCCCTCCGTGAGGATTCAGCAGGAACGGAATTTTCTTCATCCCGTCCCAATCCACCGGCTTCGTAACGATTCCATCAATCTCCAATCCATCCTTGCTGCTCTTCCATTTGATCACTTCGGTCGCCCCAAGCGCATAATCGCTCAACCACGCATTCTGGTTCGTGATTTTCTCCAGCGTTCCGAAACTCAAATCGCTCCGGTAGACATCATCCGGATGCGTCGGGTCGCCCCATGTTCCGACGGCCGTCTTTCCGTCGTCGCTGATCCCGGCGATGTTCGCCACCGACCCTTCCTTCGTCATCGGTTTCACCGTGCCCGACGCCACCTCGGCCGCGAACACTCGCCCTGATTCATGATCGTCCGTGCTGAAATAAATCGTCTTCCCATCCTTTGACCAGTTCGGATCGCCGCAATTCAATTCAAACGATCCACTTAACTTCTTTGCCGATCCTCCGTCGGCGGCAACCATAAAAAGATTCTGCTTGTAGATCAGCATCCCCGAAGTCCCCAGAAACGCGATCCACTTCCCGTCCGGTGACCATCGCGCGGAATGCGTCCAATCCGCCGCGCCGGATTCCGCCAGCTTTCTTGGCGTGCCGCCCGCCGCGTCCATCACCCATGCTGTTTGCATGCTGATCTGATCAAGAAGCGGCGTGGGATTCGTTGTGAACGCCACGCGCGTTCCATCCGGCGACCATCGCGCGTCGCTTACGGTGAAATCCAATTTCGTTATCTGCTTTTCCTCGCTCGTAGCGATGTTCCACGTCCAGAGCTGTCCAAGTTTGAAATCGCGTTCCACCACTACGGCATCATCCTTCTCCTTTCCGCGCTTCTCTTCCTCGTCGCTCGTCGCAGTGGTAGCTGTCAGCAAAAGGGTCTTCCCGTCCGGCGAAAATTCGAACGCCCGCACACCGCTCTTGTGCTTGGTTACCTGCCAGGGCTCGCCTCCATCCGCGTACATGAACCACACCTGCGGCTTCGCATCCTTCTCATCTCCAGCGTCCATGGTAAACGCCAGCAATTTTCCGTCCGGCGACCACGCTGGATTCGAAATACTTTTCTCTCCTCGCGTAAATTGCCGTGCTGCCGTTGCCGGCCCTGCTGCTGGCACAACCCACAAATGCGTCAGCGACTTCCACGTATCCTTATCCTTTTCCATTGGCGTTTCCGCCACCAGGTACGCCACTCTCGTTCCGTCCGGCGAAATCCGCGGAGAGCTCACGCGCGCCACCCTCAGCGCATCCGCCGTCCCAAACAATTTCTTCCCATCTTTGCTCTTCGCCGCAGCATCTTGTCCGTACACTGTTTGCCAGCCCGCTAGCGCCGCCGCCCCTGCAGCCAGAACAAACGCCCCACGCACCAGACTCGTCATCCTGAATTTCGTCACTGGAAAGCCTCCTGGCATGAAACATCCGTTTCATCCGCCGCAACGCCGCGAAGTATATGGTCAAGCCCTCGCCCATGCAAGATATTCGCGGCCCGCCGCGGTTTACCCCCAGCTGCTTGAAAAGCTCCGTGAAAAGATGCTCGTGTGGTTCTCGTGTAGTTTACGGTGAGGGTTTCTTTGTCCCGTACTCATCCAGCCGTTTCTTATAGAGGAACAACACACTCGGACCAAACGGAAGGCAGCATCACAGCCAGGCCCGTAGCGATACCGAAAAAATCACTGCCCCCGCCAGCCACAGCAGCCCCCCAACAAAGAAGAACGTTTGCGTCCCCACCAAAGAAACGGTCCCAGAACTTATCGCCCCCGGCCGCTAATCCCAACTCCTAAACCGCGGCGGAAGTTAGAAGTGCCGTCAATAACCCGGTGACGGCACATGAAATCAGAATATGAGTGCGCGGCTTGAGCCTTTTTTGCGACGTATCTACCGACAGAAACAGTAGTATCGCTTGGCCGCCGATAACAGCCGCAGTTAAAATCCAACTTATCCACTCTCGATAGACATCTTTCAGCCCATCAATCAGTCCAGCCCAGTTCGAACAGCTATCCCCCCAAAATATCGCTCCAGGAACGATGAGAAGGAGCAAAATTGCGGCGTAAAACCCCGTGATCACGATTGCCCATTTGCGCACGGTAGGAGGGCCTCGATTTGCCCAATCTCTATCACGTTCGCAGCGCGACGGCACTTCACTATTGACAGAGCTGTTGGTCGGTCCTAGTACCTGCAGGGAACAGTTTATTCTTCAGCCCAAGAACTCCGGCACTCCGGAAATATCCTCATGCCGCCAAGCTTGGCATTGCCCTCTGATCTTCTCCGCACGGTTTGCAATTACTCAGTCTATCGAATTGAATTTGCAGTCCTTATGAATCTCATGCCAGCTCTGGCCGCAAAGTTGCCCTTACCCGGTGTGTGTTTAAGAAAATTGGGGGAGTCGGGCAGCAGTTGCCCAATAGAGGCTTTCCAGTTTTTTCCACCCCGTAATACCCAGTCAAATATACCCCGCTAATTCCATCGAGGAGGGTAGTTGTAAGCGAATCTTCAAAGCAGTTCTGCTTGTTGTTACCGCCATTACGTTGGGCGCCATTCTCGGTAGCGGGCAGAACTATTTTCGAATTCGACGAGCGCTCCGGCGATTCACCGATGGCTCTTCACCGTTGGTTTTACCCCGGCGACAATTTCGGCCAGCGGTTTGTATGCCCTGACTATGAATATCCCCAACCAACTTCATGACGAAGAATTCATCTCGTTCGGCTGGCGAACTCCATAACCTGGCGCCATAACCTGGCTACGCAACCTGGCGGTGAGGCTCTTCGGTAAAGCGCGAAGGGCCTCATCGCCAATTAGATCCCTCCGACCGCGACATTTTTTGCAAATTCCTGTCGCGCCCCTTATTTTTCCTCATCCGTATGCCAGCCGGGATTGGTCCACCGCCCATTCTTCCGGACAAAAATCTCCGTCACTCGGCTAGATCCCGATGTCCGCTTTCCATCTATCTCTAATTCCAGCACATAGCTGCTCCAAACGATGGCGACATCGCCAAAGTGCTGCACTTCCGTGCGAGGAAATTCCAGCCGTATGAGTTTTCCTCCCTTCGCGTGAAATTCCTCCGACGTTCGAATCACTTCGGCCTGGTGTTTCCAGTCTTTCTCCCCTCCACTCATTACAATCGTTTCCGGCGGCACCAATTCTTCAAGAGTTTTGATGTCACCCGCGAACCACGCTCGCCACACGCTTTCGCGCACCCGCAACAATTCCCCGTCATCCTGCTTTTGCGCGGATAACCTCACCGCGCTCAGCGTTGCTACAAAAAGGATCGAGACGATAACGACGATGTTCCGCCTTCGTTTCATGATGACTTTCCTCTCTCTTTGCCGCCTATGCCCAAACTCTACCTATTTTTCCAATACATGAAATGTGTTTTTTAAGTGACCACTCCACTTCCCCTATTGATACTGTCTCCCGATGACGGCGGCGCCCATGTGCTTGGACCGAGGCCTCTTTTCCGGCTATACCGCGGGTCCCTTCTACGATGAGATGTTTTCCTCGCAGGGCGCCGCCCGCTCTCACTACGCCCGCCTCCTCGAAAAGTTAGGCGGCATGGCTCCCTCCCAGTTTGAGGAGCGCCGCAAGCTCGCCGATCTGTCTTTTCTTCTTCAAGGCATCACCTTCACTGTCTATAGCGACGGCCGAGGCACCGAGCGCCTGTTTCCCTTCGACCTTATCCCCAGAATCCTCCCTCAATCCGAATGGGCCCACATCGAAGCCGGCCTCACCCAGCGCGTCGTAGCCCTCAATCTTTTCCTTCAAGATGTCTACGGTAAGCAGCAAATCCTCAAGGACCGCAAAATTCCCTCTTCGCTGGTCTATTCGTGTCGTCACTTCCGGCGCGAAATGATGGGCCTCGAAGTCCCCCATGGCATTTACACCCACGTCTGCGGCATCGACCTCGTTCGCGACTCCTCCACCGGCGAATTCTACGTCCTCGAAGACAATGTCCGCACCCCCAGCGGCATCTCCTACGTCCTCGAAAACCGCCTGGTCATGACCCGCGCCTTTCCCGAAGCCTTCCACGAGCACGAAGTTCTCCCCGTCGCTCACTACCCCTCTGAGCTTTCCCGCATTCTCCGAATGCTTTCGCCCCGCGGTGAATCGGAATCCCAGATCGTCCTTCTCACTCCCGGCATCCACAACAGCGCCTATTTCGAACACAGCTTCCTCGCCCAGCAAATGGGCATCGAACTCGTCGAAGGTAGCGACCTTATCGTCGACGGCGTAGTCGTCTACATGAAAACGATCTACGGCCTCAAGCGCGTCGACGTAATCTACCGCCGCGTGGATGACGATTTCCTCGATCCACTCTGTTTCCGCTCGGACTCTATGCTCGGCGTGCCCGGCCTGATGGGCGCCTACCGTGCCGGCAACGTCGCGCTTGCCAACACTCCCGGTAACGGCGTGGCCGACGACAAAGCCATCTACGCCTTCGTCCCCACTCTCATAAAATATTATCTCGGTGAAGATCCTGTCCTCCGCTCGGTAGAAACTTACCTTTGTGATCGCTCCGATCATCTTTCTCACGTCCTAACCAACCTCCCAAAACTCGTCGTAAAAAGTGTTGGCGAATCTGGAGGCTACGGCATGTTGATGGGCCCCAGCGCCGCCCGCGCGGAAATCGAAGCCTTCCGCGAGCGCATCATGTCCGAACCGCGCAATTACATCGCTCAACCAATCGTTCCCCTCTCGGTTGTTCCATCCTACGATTCCGCCGCGCAGTGCATGGCGGGCCGCCATGTCGATCTCCGCCCCTACTGCCTCTACGACGGCCAAAAAGTCACCATAGTCCCCGGCGGCCTCACCCGCGTCGCCCTGCAACCCGGCTCTTTGGTCGTTAATTCTTCGCAAGGTGGCGGTAGCAAAGATACTTGGGTTCTCCGGGGAGAGTGCTGACATGCTCAGCCGCATCGCCGACTCCCTTTTCTGGCTCGCGCGCTACACCGGACGTGCCGAAGACACCGCGCGCATCCTCGATGTAACTTTTCACACCCTTCTCGAGCAAGCTCAAAAACGCTACGGCCTTCGCTGGGATCCCATTCTCTCCATGGCCGGCGAAGAAACTCTCTTCCGCCAGTTCTATAGCGAAGCCGACGCTCACAATGTCTTCGAATTCCTGGCCTTCAATCCAAATAATCCCAGCTCCATCATGCAATGCATCACCAAAGCACGCGAAAACGCCCGCAAAATCCGCGACCGCATCTCCCGCGAAATGTGGGAAGACCTCAACGGGCTCTACTTCACCCTGGGCACGTTCGATCCCAAAGAGGAAACCGCCGCAGGCCCGCACCGCTTCTGCGGCCGCGTGATTTTCGGCAGCCATCGGTTTCACGGTGTTACCGATGCCACCCTTCCTCACGATGAAGGCTGGGAATTTCTCCGGGTAGGCTGGGCCCTCGAGCGCGCCGAAATGACCGCTCGCTTGGTCGACGTCCAATACCGCAATCTCCTTGCTCTCTCCAGCATCGGCGGCACCCCCGATAGTCACCAATGGATGGCCGTCCTGAAATCCGTCGGCGCCTACGAGGCCTATCACCGTCAATATCATTCGCCAATCGATCCGGCACGCGTTGCCGAAATGCTCATCCTCAATTCACAGCATCCGCGCTCCATCCGCTTTTGCGTAACAGAAATGCAAGCTGGCCTCCGCGCCATCAGCAACACGGGCCCCGGCTCCTACGCCAATGAAGCCGAGCGCCTCACCGGCAAAGTTCTCGAAGGCCTTCGCTATGATCGCATTGACGACATCCTTCGCGGCGGCCTCCACGGCTACTTGACCGGCCTAATTCAAATGTTCAACACCATCGGCGAAGTTATCGCGCGAACCTACTTCTACTACGCGGCCGTCGCATGAATCGCTACCATCTCCTTCATGCCACCGAGTTTCTCTACGACGGTCCTGTCTACGAAAGCTACAATGAGGTCCGTCTCCGTCCCATTCACGATGATCGCCAGAGCTGTCTCTCCTTTCGCCTCACCACGCTTCCCAACTCGCGCGTCTCTTCTTACAAGGACGGCTACGGCAACTGGATTCACGTAAGCAATATCCTTCCGCACCATCGCCGCCTCCGCTTCGAAGCGGAATCGGTTGTCCTGGTACATGAAGCTCCCGCACCGGAGCCCGGCGGCATGCAACTAAGAGATCTCGATGCCAAGCGGGCTGACCTCTACGAAGAACATTTCGATTGGGTGGCCCCCAGCGCCTACGTCCCCTATCTCCCCGAACTGGCCGAAATTTCCAAATCTGCCGAAGATTCCTGCGACGGTACAGTTGCCGGTTTCGTTCAAGCAACCTCTGACACTATCCACAGAAATTTCGTTTACATGAAAGGCGCCACGCACGTTCACTCTTCCGTCCGCGATTCGCTCACGCTTCGCGCCGGCGTCTGCCAGGATTTCGCCCATCTTTTATTAGGAGTTGTTCGCATGCGCGGCCTGCCCGCGCGCTACGTCTCAGGCTATCTGGTCAGCGGCAGTGCCGGCCCCGGCGCCAAACAGGAAGAAGTCATCGGCGGCCAGGCTTCGCACGCGTGGGCCGAGGTCTTCCTCCCCGGACAGGGATGGGTGGGCTTTGATCCCACCCTAGGTAATCCGATCGAACTTCGCCACATTCGCGTGGCCTACGGTCGCGACTACGGCGACGTTCCCCCCGTTCGCGGCGTCTACAAGGGACGCGCCGGCCAAAGCCTTTCCGTCGACGTCCGCTTCCGCCCAGCCCTTGACGACTCCGGCCACGAACAATTCGCTGAAACCTCCGCCGAACCGGAAGAATCCGAAGGCCACCCGCAAGAGCGCCCCCAACAACACAGCCAGCAGCAGTAACCGTCATTTACCGCGCCCTTCTGGTGTAGGGGCACAATACATCGTGCCGTGCCGTAACACCTCACCTATCTCGTTGAGGAATAAGGCTTTACAAGTAATTCCGCGATAAACTATAACGATTATAATTAGTCCCATCGGGGAGCATGGTTCAGGGTGCTTGTGCGACGAAGTATCCGTAAGCCCCTTTAGAATGAACACTTGCAAAACTGTATCAAAACAAAAGACTTTAACTGTCTTCAGCATGGGCCCTTACACAAAACCAGGGGAAAGGGCCTCCATTATGGTTAACTAGCCCTCCTCCCACCAAGACGAGTACCCAGCACATCCGCCTATGGCCAGCGATGGAAGAATTTGGTATCCTCCGCAAATGTAAGGTACAGGGCTGTATCCTGACGCAAAGGAACGGCACCGGAGGCCACCATGAGCGTTGTCCAAAACTTGGGCAATGGCAAGATCACTGTGCCAGATTTGCTGCAACGGAAGTCCACCGTTGCAGATCCACACTCCCCATCGCAAAAGATCACCTGCCTGACGGCGTACGACTATCCGACCGCGCGCTTGCTCGATGAAGTCGGCGTGGACGTCCTGCTGGTGGGTGATTCGCTCAGCATGGTTGTGCTCGGGTATGACAGCACGCTCCCGGTGACCATCGACGAGATGCTGCACCACACACGTGCCGTGCGGCGTGGAACGCGGCGAGCGCTCGTCGTGTCCGACATGCCCTATGGCAGTTATCACGCGGACACTGCGGAATCACTGCGGAACGCGGTGCGCTTCGTGAAAGAAGCGGGCGCGGAAGCCGTGAAAGTGGAAGGCGGCGAACGGCGCCTGGAACTCATTGTGCGTCTCACGGAAGCGGAGATTCCGGTGATGGGTCACGTCGGGCTGACACCGCAATCGGTGAACGCGCTCGGCGGTTACCGTGTGCAAGGCAAGTCGGTGGATGCGGCTGAGCAGCTGTTGCGGGACGCGCGCGCCGTCGAAGCGGCCGGAGCATTTGCGGTGGTGCTCGAAGCCGTGCCGCGCGAGCTTGCCGCACAGATTACTCGCGAGCTGCGGATTCCCACGATCGGCATCGGCGCTGGGCCGGATTGCGACGGGCAGATTCTGGTGTTTCATGACCTGGTGGGGTTGACGTTCGGCAAGACGCCGAAATTCGCGCGAAAGTATGCAGACATCGGAAAGATGATAGCGAAGGCCGCGCGGGAGTATTGCGACGATGTCCGTCGTGGGATGTTTCCTACGGATGGCGAGTCCTATCATGCGGCGCAGACTGTGAAAGAAGAGCAAGAAGCGCCGGTAAATACAGACGGGGATTGGTAGAACGAGGAGCGCAGAATAAAGACAAAGCAGATCCCTCGCTACGCTCGGGATGACAACTAACACACCTGTTTTCTAAGGGATGACACCGGAACATGCGTGGGCTCGAGTCCTGTTACAGCAGGTTGACGTGAGCGTGAGATCGAGTTTTGTTCGAGGAGATTGAGATGACGCCGGAAGATATGCGCGCGCTCTATGATTACAACGCTTGGGCAAATCACCGCTCGCTGGATGCCGCTGCCGGATTGACGAACGAGCAGTTCACGAAGCAGACGGGCTCGAGCTTTGGCTCGGTGCGCGATACGCTGGCGCATATTTGCGGCGCGGAATGGATTTGGCTGGAGCGCTTTCAGGGCCGCTCGCCGGCCTCCTTGCCGGACTCGCCGGAGTGCACCGAGGTGGCGAGTCTTCGCGCGAAGTGGGCGGAACAGGAAGCGCGGCTTTTAACATTCGTAGGGACGCTAACGCAGGACGATTTGAACCGCGTGATGGAATATAAGACGATGAAATTTGGCGTGTACAGCAATCCCATGTGGCAGTCGATGCAGCACGTCGTGAATCATGGTACGTATCATCGGGGGCAGGTGACGACGCTGCTGCGGCAAATGGGAGCGCAGCCAATCCTGACCGATTTGATGCACTACTATCGTGAGCGCCAAAAAGCTGCAAACGCGTAGAGAAAATTTAAGGGTGCACGGTTCGAGAATTCAACAATACTGCATGGCTGTAGTCTTGGGCCTCATTCTTAGGGGCGATGCGCTGCTGCGCCCCTGCAAGCAAGAGTCGCGCGTTAAATTCGGTGGTTAGAGGCAGCAATGGAAATAATACGAACTGTTGCGTGGATGAAAGAATACGCGCGCGCGGCGCGCGCAGAAGGGCTCGTCCTCGGACTGGTGCCGACGATGGGGGCGCTGCACGATGGGCACACGGCGCTTGTGGCCCGGGCTAAGAAGGAATGCTCGCGGGTGATCGCCTCGGTGTTCGTGAATCCGAAACAGTTTGGGCCAAAAGAGGACTACAACAAATATCCGCGCGACATCGAAAAAGACGCGGAAAAACTGGGAGCTGCCGGAGTGGATGCGCTTTTCGCGCCCGAGGCGACCGACATTTATCCGGATGGATTTCGGACGTATGTGAATGTCGAAGGGATCAGCGAACGCCTGGAAGGGCGTTCGCGTCCGGGACATTTTCGCGGCGTGTCCACCGTTGTTTTGAAATTGTTTGAGATTGTTCAGCCGCACTTCGCTTATTTCGGAAGAAAGGACGCGCAGCAGGTGCGCATTATCAGCGAGATGGTGCGCGATTTCAATTTGGACACGGAGATTGTGGTTTGCCCGGTTGTGCGGGAGCCGGATGGATTGGCGCTTTCCTCGCGGAACGCTTATTTGAGCGGAGAGGAGCGCGCGGCAGCGACGGTACTAGCCCGGGCGCTCGTGGCAGCGAAGGACGAGTTGGCCGCGGGAATGCGCGACGTATTGCAACTGCAGGATGTTTTGCGGCGAGTGATTGAGGCAGAGACGCTGGCGAGTTTGGATTACGCGGAGATTGTCAGCGCGGACACGTTTGAGCCGGTCGTGCGAGTGTCACGAGCCTGTTATGCGGTGCTGGCAGTTTTTGTGGGCAAGACGAGATTGATCGACAATCTTTATATCGAACCAAAGGCGCAGGGCGCGGACGAATTTACTTTCCGGCTATAACAGACAGAGAACAAAGAGAACAGCGAGAGCACAGCTGGCCGTAACCGAAGAGAGAATCTAATACGCGGGGCTTGGCGGCTGCGGCAATTATTTGTTCGAGACTTCCACAAGAACTTCGGCTGCGTGGCCTTTGGCGCTTACGGGGTCCCAGATTTTTTCGAGTTTGCCGTCCGGGCCGATCAGGTAGGTGCTGCGGACGATTCCCAGGAACGATCGGCCCATGAATTTTTTCATGCGGCGCGCGCCGTAAGCTTCGATAGTTTCGAACTCTGGATCGCTGAGCAGCGGGAAATTCAGTTTTTGCTTTTGCTTGAAACCGGCCAGGGCCTTCACCGAATCGGCGCTAACGCCGAGAACAACAACGTCCTGCTTGTCTAGTTTGGGCCGCAGATCGCGGAACTCGCAGGCTTCGACAGTGCAGCCGGGCGTGTTGGCTTTGGGATAGAAATAGAGCAGGACGCGTTTGCCTTTGAAATCGGACAGGGAGACTTCTTTCCCCTCGTCGGTTTTCAGGTGAAAGTCGGGGGCTTTGTCGCCTACTTTCAGCATGGTTTCTCCAGTCGCTCGCTGCCCATCATGACAGCAGCTTTCGGACAATGTCGTTGACGGATTGCGGGTTGGCCTGGCCGCGCGTTGCGCGCATCACCTGGCCTACGAAAAACTTGAAGACGCCTTCGTTGCCGGCTTTGAACTTGGCGACGTTGTCCGGATTTTTTTCGATGACTTCGCGGGCGGCTTGTTCGATGGCTGAGTCGTCGACTTGCGCGCCGAGATTTTCTGCAGCGACGATATCGGCTGGGGAACGGCCGGTGTCGAACATGGCGGCGAAAACCTTTTTAGCGACGGCGGCGGTGAGTTTGCCGGAATCGACGAGTTTGAGAAGTTCGGCGAGCGTTGCTGGAGTGATTGGGCTCGCCTCAATCTCTTTGCCGGAGTCGTTCAGGCGACGCAGGAGTTCCGTTTGGATCCAGTTTGCGGCTGATTTTGCGGGCGCGCCGGCTTTGGCGAGGGATTCAAAATAATCCGCCAGCGACTTCGAAGTGGTCAGGACTTCCGCGTCGTAAGGTGTAAGACCATAGGCGTTCGCAAAGCGGTTGCGTTTTGCTTCGGGAAGCTCGGGGAGCGAGCGGAGAACCTCTGCGCGCCAGGCTGAGCTTACGTGAACAGGGAGCAAATCCGGCTCGGGGAAATAACGGTAGTCGTGGGCCTTTTCCTTGGAACGCATCGGGACGGTGACGGATTCGTGCTGGTTCCAGAGGCGAGTTTCCTGGGAGATGCGGCCGCCGGATTCAAGGACGCCGATGTGCCTCTCGATTTCGTATGCGAGGGCTTTCTGGAGGAAGCGGAACGAGTTTAGATTCTTTACCTCCACTTTGGTGCCGAATTCTTTTGCACCGCGGAGGCGCACACTGACGTTGGCGTCGCAGCGGAGCGAGCCTTCTTCCATGTTGCAGTCGCTGACGCCGGTGTAGAGCATGATCTGGCGAAGAGTCGTGAGATAGGCGTAAGCCTCTTCGGGAGTGCGCATGTCCGGTTCGGAGACGATTTCGCTGAGTGGGGTGCCGCACCGGTTGTAGTCAATGTAGGCCTTGGTGGCGGATTCGGAAAAACCTTCGTGGAGATTTTTGGCAGCATCTTCTTCGAGATGGAGGCGTGTGATGCCGATGCGCTTTTTTGTGCCGCGGAGTTCGACTTCGAGCCAGCCGTCGGTGGCGAGCGGGAGCTCGTATTGCGAGATTTGGTAGCCCTTCGGCAGATCGGGGTAGAAATAGTTCTTGCGAGCGAATCGGGAATGTTCGTGGACCTTGCAATTCAATGACAGAGCTGCGCGCATGGCCAATTCGATTACCCGCTTGTTCATGACCGGCAGTGTGCCCGGCAATCCCAGGCAGACGGGGCAGACATTCGTATTGGGAGGATCACCAAAGTGCGTGGAGCAGCCGCAGAAGATTTTGGATTTTGTCTGGAGCTGGACGTGAACTTCCAGGCCGATGACAGGCTCATATTTGGCAAGCAGTTCGGAGGAGAGGCTGATCGGCTCTGGAGAGGCTTTTGGCATGATGGACGGAGAATTATAGCATCAGGGCGTTGCGGGTCGAGCCCTTGGACGCTTGCTTAACGGATCGATTCCAGGGAGGGCTCGCGGAATGCCGGCGATAGACGCTCAGCCAGGGCGAAACCGCCGAAGAGGAGGATGGCGCAGACGGCGTCGCCGGTAAGGGTGTTCCAGAAGAAGGGGATTCCTGCAATGTAGCAGGTGAGCAGGCCGGCGCGCGTGTGCGGATACGTCGTGCTGAAGGCCCAGAAGGCCAAGTTAGTGACGAGGAAAAACTGAATGGCGCACACGAGCGTGGCAAGACCGAGGGGGCCAACCGTGCGGCGACTGCGCAACAGGAGGCCGATGGCCACGTTGACGAGAAAGCTGGCGTAGATTATGGGCATCAGTTTATAGAGGCCGATGAAGATGTCGCCGGCGAAGAGAGCAAGCAGTGGAATTAGAAAAGCCAGACGGCGGTCGCGGATGACTGCGCCCGAGAAAATTGCCATCGCGCCGACCGGCGTGAAATTCCACGGATGCGGAGCGATGCGGAGAGCAGCGGCGATAACAACTAAGCCTGCGGCCAGCAGCGTGCGGTAGACCAGAGTTTCTTTCTGCGAGATTTGCGTGTTCATTTTGTTGCTTCCTCCAGTTGCGGGACTAAATCACAAAAAATAAAGCCTTCGCGATTTACGACTTCGCCGCTGCGGATCGCGATAGGAGAGCGGAAGATGGGGCCGTCGAAGACGAAGGTGTGGAATTCGCCGTTTTCTCCGCAGGGATCAGCTTGCGGCGGGAGATCCACGAAGAAGGATTCGTCCAGCTCGCGGCCTGCGAAGCGGGGATCGAGGATTTTGGGGTCAATGCAGGCAGCGATGGCTCGAAAGTGTTTGGCATGGAAATAACGGATCAGCTCACGTGTGTCGCGTTTCCAGATGGGGAAGAGGGCGGTCATGCCGACGCGGGCGAGATTCTTTTCGCGGTAGGCGCGGAGATCTTCGAGGAAGATGTCGCCGAAAGCTACTTTGCGGACGCCGTTTTCGTAGTGGACGCGGAGGGCTTCTTCCATGCGGGCCTCGTAGATTGGGTTGACGCATTGCGGAGGGATGTGGACTTCGTGGAGTGGGAGGTTGATGGATTGGGCCTGGAGCTGGAGGAGTTCCCGACGGACGCCGTGCATGCTGATGCGATTGTAGCCTTCGGTGACGGTGGTTAGGAGCGCGGCGATGCGGACGTTATTCTGCTGAAGCAGCGTGTGGAGAGCCATGGCGCTGTCCTTGCCGCCGCTCCAGCAGAAGAGAATTGGTTCGCTAGTACTCAACGTAGGGCTCCCAGCAGTTTCAATTCGAAGAGTTGCGGACCGAAAGGTCCGCCGCTACCTGGGGTTTGGGAAGGTGTAGCGGACGCCGGCGCGGAGGTCGCGGCCCAATGCCGGATAGCCGAGGGCGTCCTGATATTGCTTGTCGAAAAGATTTGTGGCACGGGCGTAGAAACTTACGCCGTGGCCGAACTGGTAGCTGCCGGATAAATCGAAGCGGGCGTATCCGGGATTGTGGGTGTAGCCGAGGCCGAGGAAATCGCTGTCAGTGCGAATGCCGGTGAAATAGCCGCCTAGTGTGACGGTGAGGCGGCGATAGGCGGCGTTCAACGTGAGAGAACCGGAGTTTACCGGCCGGCGAAGAAGGTGATTGCCGGGCAATTCAGTGATGTCGAAAGGATCGGAGGCTTTGATAACGCGGCTGTCGTCGTAGGTGTAGTTGCCGGCGAGGTTGAGCCAATGCGTAAATTTGCCAACACCCCTGAGATTGATGCCGCGAGCGCGGGCGATGTCGGTATTGAAGTAATAGCCGAAGCCGCTGGGCACGAGCGGGGTGAGGTTGCAATAGTTGTTCGTCATTTCGCAGAAGGCAAACGTGACCATGTCATAGAAGCGGCTGGAAAAATATTCGGCATTCAGTTCAACGTGGTCCGAGAATAATTTTTGCTCGAGGCCGACGGTCCAGGTCTTGCTCGCTTCGGGCTTCAGCGATGGGTTGCCGAAGTCTCCGAAATTGTCGCCGTAGATCTGATCGAAGCGGGGTTCCTTGATGCCCTCGCCATAGAAAACGCGAAAAAGCGTGTCTCCGCGTGTGCCTTTGCCATAGAGAAGAATGAGAGAAGCTCCCGCGCGTGGGACGACGCGCGTGCCGAAATTGCCGTTGTCTTCGGCGCGGCCGCCGAAATTGAGAGAAGCCCGGGGATGCGGGCGGTAGCGGAAATCGAGGTAGCCGGCTTGATTGTTGCGCCGGGCGTGGGGGACGTTGATAGACGTGAGAAAAGCGTTTTCGACTTCGTACTCGTAACCCGCGGTTACGCCGAAATTGGAGAGGAGGTAGCTGGTTTGCGCGGTGACGTTCGAGCGATTGTATTGGAAGCTGCTGTTGCCGGTGAAATCGCAGAACTCAAGGGTGGGAACGGCCGCGGGATTGGCTTGCGGACAAAACGCGTTGGGATCGGTGGCGTAAAAACTTTGAATCGGATTGAAGCTGGCTTGCAGGGTATAGGATTCGCCGCCGCTGATCTGGTGGTGCCAGTGTTTTCCGGTGGCGAAATCCCAGCGGCCGCTGGCGCTGAAGAGATGCTGGGTGTAGCGCTGGTCGAGATTCGGCGGTTCATAAAGAATCTGGCCGGGGATGCCTGCGATGCTGTTGTTGTCGCGAAAAGTTACGCGAAGCGAGTCGGTGTCACTGATGGCGTAGCCGAAATTGCCAGAGAAGGTGCGGTTGAGAAAATCGTCGTCGGGCCCCTGGCCGTCTGTGTGGAAGTAACTCCCGGCGGCGGAATAGTCGAATGGGCCGAGGAGACCGCTGAACTGCGCGCCGCCGCGGACGGACTCGAAGCTGCCCGCTTCACTGTACATGCTGATTTCGGGAGTGGATGTTTCGCCGCGATGCGTGAAGAGCTGGATGACGCCGCTGACGGCGTCCGTGCCGTAGATGGCGCTTTCTGCGCCGCGGACGATTTCGATTTTGTCGATATTGTCGAGAGTGAGGGTTGAGAAATCGACTGCTGCCCCGGGAGGATTAATGGGAGCGCCGTCGACGAGGATTTTGGTGAAATTGGAATTGCCACCGTTGAGAAAGACGGAGGTGCTGCCGCCTTCGGGGCCGGTGCGGCCAATGGCCACACCGGTCGCAAAGGTGAGGACGTCGGCCACGCCGACAGATTGGCGTGCGTCAATCTCTTCCCTGGTGATGATGGAGACTGGCGCAGTGGTTTGGTTGGCAAGAGTGGGCTCGGCTTGGGCTGTGACGATGACGCTTGAGGAAAGTGGTTCGAGTTGAAGAGTGAGATCCAGTTTGCGGTGCTGATTTGCTGTGAGGTCGAGGATGAAATCGCGGGCGATGAACGGCGGACGCTGGAACCATACATGATAGCGGCCTGGCGGAACGCCGAGGTTGTAAGCTCCATCGGTGGAGGAAGTGGCTTTCCAAAGTTGCGAGTCTGGGGCGTCAGCGGAACGGGCTGTGATTTGAACCGCGGCGATGCCCGCGCCGCTGGAATCTAGGAGCGTGCCGGTGAGAAATGCGCTGGAGGATTGAGATTGAGCTGCTGCCGCGGGATTTCTAAGTGCGAGTACAAAAAGAAAAAACACAGGCGTAAGGATGAAAGACGTACGGAAAAAGTTGGTTTTCATGGTTTCCTCCGCTCCCTCTCGCGCGGGAGTTGAAGGTTGGCCTGGCGCTGGAAGAACGCGCAGGCTTGCAGGCTTCGCCGGTCTCCTGGCTTGGCGGCAGTTCCGATCCTCTGTTGCTATAGAAGAGGATTGGTGCGAAGCCTTCCCGTAGAGCTGCCCGCTGGTTCTGTACCATTGCACGCGAATCGCGTACAACGAGCTGAGCGCTACAGTGGCTTTCGCAGTACCTTGTTCCGCCTTACAGTCGCGCGGCGGCGACGGCTTGATTCGCGTTCGAACCCGGCTTTGGCCAGGGCAACGCACCGTCTTCCCGTGCACGAAGTCCGCGGTGATTGTGGGGGGCCGGTGGCCCGCTGTTAGTGACTCAAGTGCCGCGGCTTGCGCCGCAACGTTTAGGCGATGCAGGAACTGCGCTTACTTTGCAGACGGTACGGTCACGCGTGGGCGCCCGGAAGAACCGAGCTCCACGGTGAGCTGCGTCTGAAAAACTTGTTCGAGCAATTCGCGCTGGAAAACCGTTGCGGGTGGCCCAACGCGAAGACATTTGCCCTTCTGGAAAAGCGCGACCTGGTCGGCGTACTGACCGGCGAGATTCAGCTCGTGCGTTACGACGACGACGGTGTAGCGATTGGCGGCTGCGAGCTTGCGCAAGGTTTCGAGCAGATCCACCTGTGCGCCGATATCCAGATGAAGAGTGGGTTCATCGAGCAGCAAAAGGAGAGGCTGCTGCGTGAGGGCGCGCGCGAGGATTACGCGCTGTTTTTCGCCGCCGGAGATCTGATCCATCCAGCGATCCGTGAGGTGTTCGGCGCCGACTTGTGCGAGGGCGTTGCGGGCGATGAGGACGTCGTCTTGCGTTTCAAAGCGGAGGGTCCGGGCGTAGGGATGGCGGCCCTGAAGAACGAATTCCCATGCGCGCGAGGGAAAGAGAAGGGGACTCTCTTGTTGAACCATGGCGATGCGCTGACCGCGCTCTCTCGGGGGGAGGGTGTGCGTGATGAAGCCGTTCAGAAGAACCCGGCCAGAGAGAGGCGCGAGGGCGCCGGCGATCAGTTTTAAGAGAGTCGATTTGCCGCAGGCGTTGGGTCCGACGATGGCGACGATTTCGCCTGGGCGAGCCTGAAAGCTGGTGGCTTCAAGAGTGAAGAGAGGAGCTTGTGTGGGATTGGCGGAGTAGGCGTAGCTGACCTGCTCGACACTGAGGCGGACATCGGTATGGGGAAACGATTCAGCGACGGGCCGCGAGGAGCCGGAAACGGGAACGCGCGCGTGGGTGCTCACGCGAGCCTCCTGCGGAGCAGATAGAGAAATAGCGGAGCGCCGGCAACGGCGGTTACGGCGCCGACGGGAAGTTCAGAGGGGGAAACGACGGTGCGCGCGAGCGTGTCGGCAATTACCAAGGCGATGGCCCCGCCAAAAGCGGCGGTTGGTAAAAGAATGCGGTGGTCGGAGCCGAAGAGAATGCGCATTACGTGAGGCACCAGGAGGCCAACGTAGCCGATCGCGCCGCTGACAGAAACGGCGAGGCCGGTTAATAACGATGCCGCGATGTAGACGACGATGCGGACGCGGCGGATGTCCACACCGAGGTGCATGGCTTCTTTTTCGCCTGCGAGGAGGAGATTGAGGTCGGCGGCGGTGGTGTAAATCGCGCCGGCGGCGACAAAAAAGCCCACGCGAAGAATCCAGTTCAAGATGGGCTGCAGGGGCGTAGAGAGGTCGCCCATAATCCAAAAGGCAAACCCGCGATAGTTGCCGCCGCTCAAAGTTGACATAAAAAACTGAATGATAGCGGAAAGGAAGGAAGCGGAGATGATGCCAGCGAGGAGCAACGTGGTGGTGTCGATTTCGCCTTCGCGGCGGCCGAGGAAGTAAACGGCAGCGACGGTCATGGCGGCGCCGAGGAAAGCGCCGACGGGAGTGAAGAGCGCGGCTATCGCAGGCGCCAGCGCCAGATGCGGTTCGATGATCAAGGCGAGGATGGCGCCGACGGAGGCGCCACTGGAAATACCGAGGACGTACGGATCAGCGAGGGGATTGCGAAGCAAGGCCTGAAAACTTGCACCGGCGACGGAGAGCGACGCGCCAACAAATATGCTGAGAAAAATTCGAGGCAGGCGGATATTGAAAACAATGAGCTGGTGTTCGCTGGAAAGCTGGCTGGCCTGCCCAAAAGCGACGCGGAAGAGGTCGCGGACCAAGCCGTAGAGCGAAACGGGAACAGCGCCCATTTTGAGTGCAATCACCACGACGGCGAAAAGAATTGCGCCGAGGACTGCGCAGTGCATGAGCAAGCGGCTGAATGTCAGGGGGCGCAAGCGCAGGCCTCCATTTGAGCGGTATCGGCAGCATGCGATTCGAGCGCCACGGTGGAAAGCTGGGGTTCGGCTGTGGGCGGGGCTTTCTTTTCTTTTTCGTCGTCGGGAAGCGGGACGAAGGCTTCCGGGTGCAGCTGCCGGGCGAGATCCTCGATGGCGGAGACGATTCTTGGTGCGGGCCTGTTGACGGCATCGCTGATCATGGCGAAATGACGATTGCGAACCGCATCGAGACCACGCCATCCGGGGCGTTCGGCGAGGACCTCAATATCGTTTTGGCCGGCTTCGGCGTGCGAACCGGCAAAAACGAGGAAGTCCGGCTGTAGGCGAACGACTTCTTCGAGACTCATTTGCGGCCAATCTTGCGCGGAATCCACGATGGAAGACGCGCCGGCATGCTTGAGCGCATCGGCGATAAAGGTGTCCCTGCCGATAGAGATAAGAGGATCGGACCAGACGACGAAGAGGACGCGGCGCGGCGGAAAACCGTTGAGATGTTGTTGGAGATCCGAGAGGCGGCGCTGGAGATCGGCGGAGAGGGCAGAACCAGCTTCCGGGGCGCCGAGGACGCCGGCGAGACGCTCGGTGGAGGAGATGATTTGCTGAACGGTATGGGGCTCCGTGCCGTAGGCGGGGATGCCGAGAGTTTCGAGAGCGTGGAGAGTTTCGATGCGGTTGAAGCTCTTAGCGAGAAGAACGAGGTCGGGCTTCAGGGCGACGATTTGTTCGAGGCTGGGGTTGAGGCCGCCGCCCACCTTGGTTTTCTTCTGGGCGTCTGCGGGAAAATCGCAGAAGTCGGTGTCAGCTATGAGGCGGTCCTGCAAGCCGAGGGCGTAAATTGTTTCTGTGAGGCTCGGAGCGAGGGAGATGATGCGCAGGACGGGTTGCGGCACGCGGACGGTGCGGCCGGCTTCATCTACAAATTCCTTGTAGAGCGGGGAAGCGGATGGAGTGGATTGGATTGACTGCGCGCGGACGGGAAGAGACCAGGCGAGCGCGAAGAGCATAGCAGCGGCGAAAGCGTTGCTTGCCTTTGCCATCGTACTTTTTCGCCGCGTATTTCGTGACCGCACAAGTCTCCTTGATGAAAGGAATCTGCCTGAACAACAAAAAAGCCCCGCGAGATAGCCTGGGGCTTAGCGGCGCTTCTTCTCGCGAAAAGCGCTGGCTGCTTCGGCGCGAGAGGGTGGTCTGGCTTACGGCTGGTTCAGCCGATTACAGTGGCGGGACCGCGGCCGATTCTCACGGCCTTCCCCACTTCCCATGCCTGCAAAATGAAAACTCAGTGTATGTCGAGGGTCTGGGAGTGTCAATGCGCGGCACGAGAGCGGCATGAGAGTTCATGCGGAAAAAGTCAGCGATTTTTCCAATTTGGTTTGCGTTTTTCGACGAGCGCCCGGAGCCCTTCCTGAGAATCATCGAGACGATAGAGTTCGTTCAGGAAAATGTTCATGGATTGCTTCAGGCCGTCGCGCATGGAAAGACCCATGCCGGCGAGAATCGCTTTCTTGGCCATCATCAAAACAGGACCAGAGTGTGCGGTGATGCGTTCCATCAATTCGCTGACGGTTTGCTCGAGTTTGGCTTCGGGGACGAGGCGGTTGACGAGGCCAAGTTCGAGAGCGCGTTCCGCCGTTACGGCTTCTCCGGTCAGGATAATCTCGAGTGCGCGCTTGGGCCCGACGAGATACGGAAGAATGGTCGAGGCGAGCGGCGGGAAAATGCCGATGGAAATTTCCGGCTGCGCGAAACGAGCCTTGGGCGTGGCAATCACGAGGTCTCCGAAAGCGGCGAGTTCGGCGCCGCCGCCGATGGCTGGCCCGTTGACCACGCAAATTACCGGCTTTCCAACATCGAGCATTCCGGAGAAGGCCGCGTGAAAGGCGTCGAGCATCTGGAAAACACGTTCGGAGGTGTATTCACCAATATCGATGCCGCCACAAAAGACCTTACAGGAGGAATCGAGAACGACCAGCTTCACGTCGTTGCGCTGACCGACGATATTGATTGCGTCGGCGAGTTCGCGCAGCATGACTTCATTGAGAAGATTGTGTTCGGGGCGGTTAAGGGTGATGCGCGCGGAGCTCGCTTCGATGCGGAGCTTGATGTGTTCAAACTCGTCTGGTGTGCGCCCCGAGGGTTGCGACAAGTAGTCTTGTACGTGAACCGGCTCAATCATGAATCGCTCCCTGGGAAATTTACCGCTGAATTGACTTTAGCGGCGGGTGAAGACTGAACTTGATGCTAGCATGCGGACGGGGAAGCCTCTGGAATAGAGAAAGTGGACGTGCGCAAAAGGTTTGCCCCTTCCTGCGGTTGATGCGAGGCTGGTTTTATGCTTTATGCCAAGTTCCGCACATTGAATCGTTTCCTGCTTGCATGGCTCCTGTCTGCGGTTATGCTGGCTGCGAGGGCAGGCAGTGGATGGGAGCGATGCGTGATTGCTGGTGAAACATCCTCGATTCGCGACACGGGGACAGTAAATGCGCTGAGATTTATTGGTCAAACCGATGCGGACGGATTTCCGCCCGATGCTGCCTGGAAAAAAGCTGCGGCGATTGAGTTCCGTCATGACTGGCAAGGGAAGAACGCAGATGAGCGGCGCGAGACCGAGGTGCGGCTGCTCTGGACCGCCGATGTTCTTTATTTGAGCTTTCTGGCGAAGTATCGAAGCATTACGGTTTTTGAGGACGCGGACTCTCGCGGACGGCGGGACAAACTTTGGGACCGGGACGTTGCCGAAGTTTTTCTTCAACCAGCTGATTCCGAGGGCCATGGCTATAAAGAGATTGAAGTTAGTCCGAACGGAATGTGGATTGACCTGGATATCGCGCCCGGAGGGAAACGCGATCTAAATAGCGGATTGAGGCGGCGCGTGCATGTGGACGAGAAAAAAATGACCTGGCAGGCCGAGCTGGCCGTGCCGATGAAGAGTTTGACAGAGAAGTTTGATCCGGCTGCGGCTTGGCGCATCAACTTCTACAGGGTCGAAGGGGCAAAGGAGCCGCGGTTTTACTCGGCGTGGCGGCCGACAGGAACGCCGGAGCCGAATTTCCATGTTCCAGAGGCATTTGGGAAATTGGTGTTTGAACGGTAGTTGAGCGGAGGCCACGGATCCCGCGCTGGCGCTGACAGCGCTTTTTTTCTATGCTTTCGGGGTGAAAACTTCGGTTTCTTTCCGCCTGCGATCGATCATTGGCCGATCTATTCAGAAACTGCTGTTTGTGGCTATCCTCATCGGTTCTACTGCCGGAACTTTGCTTGCGCAGGATGAGCAAGCACCACAGAAGGACGCGCCTGTCGTTACAAAAATTGAGCCGCCATCGTGGTGGATCAATCTGACGCCGGAACTGATGTTGCTGTTATCCGGGCGCAACCTGGAAGCTACGCGCGTCGCCTGCAACTTGCCGAGCGTCCTGGTGGAGCGCACGCAGGCGACGGCCGGCGGCGATTACTTGTTCGTCTGGCTGAAGATCGGAGCAGAGACGAAATCGGGCACGGCGGTTTGCCGCGTGAAGACGCCGACGGGGATAACTTCCTTTGAGCTGCCACTGGCTGGGCGCGCGATGAGTGCGGGAAAATTTCAGGGATTATCGCAGGAAGACGTGATTTACCTCATTGTGCCGGACCGTTTTGCGAACGGCGATCCCACGAATGATGAGCCGGCGGAAGCGCGAGGAACTCATGACCGTTCGAACGCGCGGGCTTATCACGGTGGGGATTTGCAGGGGATTCGCGAGCACCTTCCTTACTTTAAAGAACTGGGCGTGACGGCGCTCTCGTTAACACCCATCATGAAAGACGGCGCGGCGCAGGATTATCAAGGTTATGGTGCCGTGGATTTGTATGCGGTGGATCCTCATCTCGGAACTGTACAGGAATATCAGGAGCTCGTTGCGGAAGCGCACAAGCAAGGCATAAAGATTTTTTTTGATTTGCTGCTGAACCATGTTGGGCCAAAGCATCCTTGGGTTGCTGAACCGCCTTTGCCTGACTGGTTTCATGGAACGCAGCAACGGCATTTGAATACTTCGGTTGGTTTGAAGGGAGAGTTCTGGGGCGAGAATGAGAAGCAATCGGCGGGGCACGATGCATTCGAAGCTCTGATGGATCCGCACGCACCGCCGGGACTGTCGCGGAATTTAACGGATGGGTGGCTTTTTGGCACGCTGCCGGACTTGAACACGGAAAATCCAATCGTCGCCGAATATCTTTTGCAGCAAAGCATTTGGTGGGCCGAGACTTCCGGGCTTGATGGCTATCAGTTGGATACGTTTCCGTATGTGCCGCGGAAGTTCTGGGCAGTCTGGCACACTCGGTTACATTCGATTTATCCACAACTCACGACAATTGGGGAGGTGTCCCACCCGGATCCGATCGTCACGTCGTTTTTTGCCGGAGGGCAAAGGAGATTTGACGGGGTAGACTCCGGGTTGAATGCGCTCTTCGATTCCCCGTTGTTTTTTGTGCTGCGGGACGTTTTGCTGAAAGGCGCGCCTGCCGGACGCATCGCGGATGTGCTGCGTCATGATTCGTTATACGTTCACCCCGATAACCTGGTGACAATTTGCGGCAATCATGACGTGCCGCGGTTTGCGAGTGCGGAAGGCAGCTCTATCTCAAAACAGAAGCTGGCGCTCGGGTTGACCCTGAGTTTGCGCGGGATCCCCGCAATTTATTATGGCGATGAAATCGGAATGCCTGGCGGCGACCCTAATAACGGGCGGGATTTCCCGGGAGGCTGGCCGGGCGATGCGAAGAACGCATTCACAAGTGAGGGACGGACCACAGAGCAGCAGGAGATTTTTAGCTATGTGCAAACCTTGCTACGTTTGCGCCATGAACATCCTGCGCTGCAGGCCGGAAGGCTGTGGCATCTGTCGTCTGATGATGCCAGTTATGTTTTCTTGCGCGAGGCAGAGGAAGAGCGCGTCATAATTGCATTTAACAATTCCATGGATGCCCGAGCATTGAAAATTCTCCTGCGCGACACTCCCGCAAAAGATGCGGCGGGATTCTCGCAGGTCTTTGGCCAAGCGCAAGCAGACGTGAAGGGCGGGGAAGTTCACATCAGCATGCCTGCACAATCTATTTCTATTTTTGTTTTGGACTAAACTCATAAAACATCCGGGCACTGATCAGTGCCCGGAGCGGGCATACTTCAAGCTTCGCTAAGCGGCTGCGAGCCATTCCTCGAAGAAGGAGGAAGCTTTGGCGCCCTCAATGCGGCGTCGCACGGCGTCCAGCACGCGGCACTTCGCCGAAGCGCTCGTGCCGTAAAAGGCCAGCCAATAGGGCAGATGCAACTCCAGAGGAACGCGCTCAATTTCGACTTTCAAGGCGCGCAGTTTGAAAAAACCTTGCTGAAAAAGCACTCGAAGAACTTTCATCCTGAGGAGTTCTTCGGCTGCGTCTTCATTTAGACGCGGCAGAAGACGGTTCCGCGTTTCGATCGTGCGTAGTGCCTCTTCTTGAGGAACATGCGGGAACTCGAAAAGATCGAGCGTTCCGCGAACGGCGTCCAGCGCAAAGAACCGAGTCTTCGAAGCGCTGCCGATAGCGTAGCGCACGCGGTAAACCCAAAAGGGCACATAAGCATCGGCAATTCGTTGAAGGGGGCCGCCGCGAATTCGCCAATAGATCGCGCTAAAGATACCGGAACGAAAACTGCGCACCGCTTCGTCCTGGGAGACGTTCGCTTTTAAGACCTGGATGGCGGCGACTCTCATTTATTGTTATCCCTAGATCGCTTAACGGAAGTAAATCCACAAGCCGATCACCGTCGCCAGCAAAAGGAGACTGAAGAAAATATTGATACGGTGCTCGGTTGGCGTTTCGTGAGCCGGCTTGCGCTGCGGAATGCCAACAACCGTGGTTTCAAGCTTGTCGTCGACCGTTGCGAAGGTGAGGCCGGCAAGTTGTTTTCGATCAGGCGCTTTGGTCATGAGGCTGACCGCCACCAGAACGATCGAACAGACTACGAACATGAAAATGGCGTAGTGCAGGAAGTTCATGTCAATGATCCATCGCGCGACTGGCGACTCGAAGTGGCCGCCCGATGCTCGGTCGGCGAGTTCCAGGATGAAACGCGTGGCGCCCAGAACAAAACCAGTCAGGAGCGAGGAAATTGCGCCCGAGCCGTTCAGGCGGGGCCACAGAATTCCAAGGACGAAGCAGGCGGAGATTGGCGGGCTGATGTAGGCCTGCACGCTCTGCAAATAAATGTAGAGCTGGCTGCTGATGTAGTGGATGAAAGGAACCCAAAGCAGGCCGAGCAAGACCATGAAGCCTGTGGCGATTCGGCCGAAATTTACGAGCTGGCCTTCGGAAGCCTGCGGACGGATTTTTTTATAGAAGTCGAGCGTTACCAGTGTGGAAGCGGAATTGAACACCGAGCTCATAGCGCCCATGACGGCCGCGAGCAGGGCAGCCATCACCAGGCCAACGAGGCCAGTAGGCAGAAGATTCAGGATGAGCGTGGGGTAGGCGAAATCAGGCTTTTTCACTTGTTCCGGGAAAAGGGCAAACGCGATGATACCTGGGAGCACCAGCATGAACACCGGCAATATTTTCAAGAAGCCGGCGAAGATCGTGCCTAACTTCGCGTGGCCTTCGTCGCGTGCGGAAAGGACGCGCTGGACAATCACCTGGTCGGTACACCAATACCAAATGCCAAGGATCGGTGCGCCAAAAAATATGCCTGTCCACGGAAAATCCTTGTCGGTGGATGGCCTCATCATGTGGAAGTAACTTTCGGGGACCATGGTGCGCAGGTGCGCGAAACCGCCCACCTGATGAAGGCCAATGAGCGTGAGAGCGACAGCGCCGCAGATCAAGATCAACGTCTGAACGGTGTCTGTATAGATGACCGCGGCGAGGCCGCCGGCCACGGTGTAAATGCCGGTGACCACTACAAGAACTACCGCAGTTTTCCACAATGACCATCCAGCGACGCGCTCGAGAACAACGCTGGCTGCGTAGAGCTGCACGGAAATTTTGGTGAAGATATACGCGATAATCGAAATGCCGGCAAGGTAAACGGCGCAGTTACGATTGAAGCGGCGCTCGAGAAATTCTGGCATGGTGAAAACATTGGAGCGCAAATAAAAGGGCACGAAGACCCAACCCAGGATCAGCAGAATGAGGCACGCCAGCCATTCGAAGTGTCCCACGGCCATTCCAGACGAGGCGCCGGTGCCTGAGAGACCGATGAAGTGCTCGGTCGAAATGTTCGAAACGAACAACGACGCGCCGATAAAAAACCAGCCGATGTCGCGTCCGGCGAGGAAGTAGTTTTCAGAGGTTCGTTCTTTGCGTGCGAAGTAAAGTCCGATGCAAAACACGATGGCGAAATAGATCCCGATGATAACGAGATCCAGTGTGGCAATGCTTTTGTGGGGAATCTCCACGTCCGCTGCGAACAGCATTCGTTCCTCCCTGGGTCCGCTCGTGGCTGCCGGACAAGATCTGCTACTTCGTTGAACTAGCTTTCGCGAGAACGCATCGCGCACCGGCCCCTGTCAGCTGAGGTGCGCCTGCCACAATGAAAATGGCAGTTTGGATGTATCGAAAATTCTGCGTGCGAAGTCTACAACAGGCGGAGGGAAGGCTCAATGGAAGTTTGCCTGAGAAAGAGGCCAACAGGTTGGTGCTGGGGCTGCGCAAGGCGAGGCCAAGCATCCGGGAGTGTTGCCGTGATGCCACGATCAGGGTAAAAGAGAGTCTGGAGGATTTATGACCAAGTTGCTGTTCTGTCTGCTGTTCTTTGCGGGAGCGATGATGGCTGCGGAAAAAACGATTTACGATTTTACTTTGAATTCGATCGAGGGCCAGCCGGCACCTCTGGCAGCCTACAAGGGCAAAGTGGTCATGTTGGTGAATGTGGCCAGCCGCTGCGGGTTCACTCCGCAATACACCGCGCTGGAAGCGGTATATGAGAAATACAAGGATCGCGGATTCGTAATCGTCGGAATTCCAGCGAATAATTTCGGATCACAAGAGCCGGGGACGAATCAGGAGATCAAGACGTTTTGCCAAACTAAATACAATGTCACGTTTCCGATGATGGCCAAGGTTTCGGTGAAAGGCGACGACAAGACGCCGCTGTATCAATTCCTAACCGACAAAGCGGCCAATCCGCAGACAGGCGGCGAGATTCAGTGGAATTTTACAAAATTTCTAATCGGTCCGGATGGACGCATAGTTGCACGCTTTGAATCGAAAGTTACGCCGGACTCGCCCGAAGTCATTGCTGCGATTGAAAACGTGCTCTCGCAAATCAAGAAGTAGAGGCGTTTCATGATGAACGGAGCGGTGCGTTGAGCGCATCATTCCGTTCGTGTGCCTTTTCCCGGTATGCATCCGCCACTGGCATTTACTGCTGCAAAGCCCAATCATAAGGTATGGCGATCGTTTCGTTTGAAAAGGTCAGTAAAGACTACCTCACCGACGGCCAGCGAGTTCACGCCCTGGACGATATTACGCTGGAGATAGAACGTGGAGAATTTGTGGCGCTGATGGGGCGGAGCGGATGCGGAAAATCGACGCTACTCAACCTCGCCGGGGCGATGGATTTTCCCACCTCGGGGAATGTGGTGCTCGATGGGGTTACGACGTCTGCTTTAAAAGATGCAGGTTTGACCTGCCTGCGCCGAGAAAAAGTCGGATTCATTTTCCAATCGTTTCAGCTGCTCCATACGCTGACCGTTTTTGAGAACGTCGAGCTGCCGCTTCTGCTCGCAGGCAAGCCGAAAGCTCGCGACGCCGCCCGGGAGCGGCTTGACTGGGTTGAATTGGATGGCCTGGGCGATCGCTATCCCCACCAACTCTCAGGAGGGCAGATGCAGCGCGTCGGCATCGCGCGGGCACTGGTGCAATCTCCCGCGATTCTTCTGGCTGATGAACCAACGGGAAATCTCGACACGATCACCGGCAACGTCATCCTCGGACTTCTGAAACGCCTGACGCGAGAACTGAACACCGCAACCATCATGGCCACTCACAGCGCCGAGGCCGGTGCGCTCGCCGATGCGGTCGTGCGTTTGCGCGACGGAAAAATAGAGGAGATTGGCCGGCGCTGACATGGGACGCCTTTTCCTTTTTTACCGCTTGATGATTCGTCCGCTGCTGAAGGAGCCGGTGCGGGCGGCCTTGACGATTTTTGCAGTGACGCTCGGCGTCGCGGTGGTCCTGGCGATGGATCTTGCGGGGAACGCGGCGACCGGATCGTTCCGCGCGTCGATGGAGACGCTGGCCGGCGACAACGACCTGGAGATCGTCGCCTCCGGAGGAGTGCCGGAAGCTATTGTGGGATCCCTTGCAACGCTGCCTTATTACATTCGAATTTCTCCTCGGATGGAAGATTCGGCGGTCCTCGCCGATTCCAACCAAACTCTTCCGTTGATCGGCCTGGATCTTGTTGCGGAAGCGAATGCGGATGGCGGAGGGAGAGCTCTCGTAACAAGCTCAGATAAAACCTTTGAGACTAACGAAGACACGATACGGCAATTACAGAAAGCAGACAGCATTTGGGTCGGCGCGAGCCTGGGAAAGAAACTGGGCGATCGCGTCCGACTTCTCATCAACGACCAAGTCCGCGAATTCACGGTCCGCGGCGTTTATCCCGATTCGAACGGCAGTGAGTCGGCTGTCGTTATGGATCTAGCGACCGCGCAGCGTGCGTTGAACCGCTTCGGGAGCGTCGACCGCATCCTTTTAAACGTTCCGGAACCGCCAGCTCTCGATGAATGGGAGCAACGCGTGCGTGCGATTCTGCCCACCGGGGTCGAAGTTCGAGCGCAGGGCACAGGTACAATCGAAAATCGCCGAATGCTGGCCGCGTTCCGCTGGAACCTTCAATTGCTCAGTTACATCGCGCTGATTGTCGGCGCTTTCCTAATCTACAACACGATTTCCGTTTCGGTAGTGCGCCGCCGTCCGGAGACTGGAATCGTGCGCGCACTGGGAGCCAGCCGCAACGCAGTGCTCGTTGCGTTCCTGGGAGAAGCGGCCTTTTTTGGGGTCACGGGCGCTTTGTTTGGCTTGCCCATGGGGCGCCTGATGGCGTCGGGGGCAGTGAAACTCATGGCCGCCACGGTCGAGTCACTTTATGTGAGCAGCCGCCCTGGCGCGATTGCATTAAGCGCGTGGTCTGTTGCGCTTGCGTTTGTCATAGGTGTGGGAGTTGCCGTTGTTTCGGCCTATTCGCCGGCCCGGGAGGCGTCGCTGGTCTCGCCGGTGGAAGCCATGGCGCGCGGCCGGCGCGAATACAAGACGCGGGTACATAAGTCGCGCGACTTATTGCTCGCGCTTGTCTTGGCAATCGCAGCGGCCGGCGCATCGCGGGCTCCCGCGATGCAAGGCAAGCCTGTTTTCGGATATCTGGCCGCCATCTTGTTGGTCGCAGCATCTGCGCTGGCCGTTCCTGCGTTCACTGACGCCATCCTTTCGCAGTCTTCGCGTTGGCTCGGGAAAGTTCTGGGCGTCGAAGCGTTGCTCGGATCGCAGAGCCTCTCGGCATCGCTGCGCCGCACCTCCGTTCTTGTGGGAGCGCTCTCCACGGCCATTGCCATGATGGTTTCCGTTGGCATCATGGTAGGCAGTTTCCGCGAGACGGTTCTGATCTGGATGAACGACCGTCTGCCCGCCGATCTCTATCTGCGTCCGGCCGGCGCGCCTGCGCCGGATCGCCACCCCACCGTGTCGTTGGAATTGGCGGACAAAATCAGCAAGCTGCCGGGGGTTGCAGGAATCGACCGGCTGCGCGCATACGAAATAAGCCTCGATGGCATGCCCGCAACACTCGCTTCCGTGGATCTCAGCGCCTTCCGCCGGGATAATCAGTCCAGCTTTCTTTCCGGTAGACCCACCGCGCAAGTCCTTGCGGAAATTCGCGACAGCAAAGCCGTACTGGTCAGCGAGCCTTTCACTTACAAACATCACGTCCGTGCGGGCGATTCCATCACCTTCTCGCTCGGAGCCGCCCGGCCTTCTTTTCGCATCGCCGATATCTATTACGACTACGGCAGCGAGCGCGGCACGATTCTGATGGACCGCCAGACCATGCTGCGCTATCTGCCCGATCCCACTCCTTCCAATCTGGCCATCTACCTCATGCCGGGCACTTCTCTTGAGGCCGCCCGCAATGAAATCTTGCAAGCGTCGAGCGGATATCGTGTGCTGCTGGCTTCGAATCGCGACTTACGTGCGGAAGCCATTCGCATCTTCGATCGTACTTTTGCCATCACGTACGCGCTCGAAGCGGTCGCAGTGATTGTTGCCGTGATGGGCGTCGCGGGAGCCTTACTCGCGCTGGTTATCGACCGCCGCCGCGAAATTGGCCTGCTGCGGTTTCTCGGCGCGTCGGCCGGGCAGGTGCACAAACAGATTCTTGTGGAAGCCGGGTTACTGGGCTTGCTTGCGAATTTCGCGGGACTTGCCCTGGGATTCGCGCTATCGCTCGTCCTT
Organism: Betaproteobacteria bacterium; assembly: GCA_903970165.1. GTDB lineage: Bacteria > Acidobacteriota > Terriglobia > Acidiferrales > UBA7541 > Acidiferrum. The sequence goes on along the minus strand of CAJCHZ010000052.1, from coordinate 58,912 downwards.
ATCTTCGTAATCAACAAACAGTCGTTTGGTTGGACGATTCGATTCCATTGGCCAGTTGCGGTTTTGCTAGGAGCAATCAGCGTCGTCTATGCAGCCACGGTGCTGTCCGGCCTCTACCCTGCACAAGTCGCGGTAGGGCTCAATCCTCTTGAGGCTGTCCATGAAGAGTAGGCTAGCCGTTCTGGGAGCCGCGCTGCTCTTTCTTCAGCCGCTAACCGCACAATACCGCACCGCCTTGCCCGGCTATCGATTTGAGTTTCCCAGGGACTATTTCGATCACCCGGATTTTCAAACAGAGTGGTGGTACTACACGGGGAATCTGAAATCCTCTACTGGGCACCGTTACGGGTTCGAGCTGACGTTCTTTCGGGCAGCCGTTAGCCGCGATGCGGTTCCATCCGAAACCTGGGACGTAAAGGATTTGTACCTCACCCACCTCGCCCTTAGCGACCTGGATGGCCGGCATTTCTATTACAAAGAGAGAGTCAACCGAGCCGGCCCAGGAATCGCAGGCGTGAGTGCGTCGAAGGGCCGCGTTTGGAACGGCAACTGGCAGATACAATGGCAAGGAACAGACCAAAAGCTCGATGCAGTGGAACGCGAGTTTCAGCTGAATCTGAACCTTCACCCGCAAAAGCCGCCGGTCGTTCACGGTGAAAACGGCGTTAGCCAAAAATCCGGCGGAGCCGGCCAGGCGTCCTATTACATTTCGCTGACTCGGCTGGCGGCAAGCGGAGAACTCGAACTAAACGGCGAAAAGCTCGAAGTATCGGGACTCGCCTGGATGGACCACGAATTTTTTACTCACCAGTTGGATCCGGACCAGATCGGTTGGGATTGGCTCAGTCTCCAACTCGATGACAACACCGAGCTGATGCTCTTTCGTATCCGCCGCAAAAATGGTTCGGTCGATCCCTATTCCGCGGGAACCTATATTGATTTGCAAGGAAAATCCACTCACCTTCGGGCAGCCGATTTTATGTTGCAGCCGCTCACCGAAAGCTGGACAAGTATCGATACGCGCGCGACCTATCCGATCGCCTGGAAAATCGCTATCCCCAAGCTGGAAATCGAATTGGAGGTTCACACAGCGCTTGCTGCGCAAGAACTCGTTGGGAAAACAAAGATTGCTCCATCGTATTGGGAGGGTGCCATCTATCTGGAGGGCAAGCGCGGAAAAGCATCACTCGGCGGCGTCGGCTATCTGGAAATGACCGGTTACGATCGCCCAGTCAGACTCTCGCCTCAGCCGTAACCAATAAAAAGAAACTTCGAGGCGCTTAATGGGAAGCAGATGTTTTCGGAACGGGAGCGGTGCTGCCACGCACGATCAACTCCGGCTCAACCACGATTTCCTTCGTATAGGGCGCCTTCGCGGGCGCGGTGATGCGCTGCAAAAGCGTTTCCGCAGCAATCATCCCCATCTGGCGTAGCGGCTGCCGAACCGTTGTCAGCGCAGGATTCTGGAACGCCGCACTTTGAATATCGTCAAAGCCAACGACGGAAACATCCTCCGGCACGCGGCGGCCCGCTTCGCGCAATCCCTGGATCGCGCCAATCGCCGAAATGTCGTTGAACGAAAAAAGCGCCGTGAACGACTCTCCACAGGCCAGGAGCTTTTGCGTGACCTCATAACCCAACAGCGGGGAAGACGACTCTCCCTCTAATTGACCTACGAGCTTTTCGTTTACCTCGATGTCGAATTTGCTGGCGGCCTCGCGTACCGCTTCCCAGCGAATTTCCGTGTCGGAGCTGAAGGCCTGCCCCTTGATGAACGCTATTTTTCGGTGCCCCAGGCTTGCAAGATGCTCCACCGCCATGCATGCCGCGCGCGCATGATTGAGCACGATATTCGTGACTCCCGGCATGTCCCGATGGCCCGAAACCGCCACGCTGGGCACATCCAGCTCTTCTGCGAGCGCCGTATCCACCGCAATCAATCCTTCCACCGCCCGTTGCTGCAGCAGAAGAGGATACTCTTCGATAAGCTCGTTTCGGTGCCGGTGGCTGACGACAAAGTAAAAGTAGCCCTCCTGGAGAAGGTGGTCTTCGATCCCCGACATGACCAGGGCTGCATAACCTTCGCTGATTTCCGGCACAACCACGCCGATGGTAAAACTCCGTTGCTGCCGCAATGACCGCGCAAGGTGATTGGGCCGGTAATTCAGCTCCCGCGCCGCGGCGCGGATCAATTCTTGGGTTCGCTGCGGAATCGATTTTGCCGCGGGAGACCGGTTGATTACGAACGAGACCGCAGCCTGAGAAAGGCCGAGGTGTTCGGCCAGATGCTTCAGACTAACCCCGGTACCGGAGGGTCTCCGAGGAGCGCCGCCGTCATTTGGCTTTGAACGGGTCATAGGTGTTCGGGGTGGTAGTCTCCCATAACCGCCTTAAGAAGAACAAGGTCCGGCTGGCCACCGCGCTGACGCCGTTGCACACGCCGATTTCCTTTGCTTGAGAATCCTAGTAAATCGGTTTACTATGCTGCTTCTGGCTTTTGAGACGTGGGGTACGCCTCCGCAGCCGGAAACCGCAGTTCCGTAATTGCTTAAGAAAAACGATTTTTCTTGGGCGCAATCCTGCGTAACCCAGCGCCGTTCTTGCCCGTATCCAGGCAAGAATCGAGTAATGTCTTGACATTTTCTGTGCCTGGTCGGGCGTCCTACTTCGATGTCCGCTGGCACCATCGGAGTCGTTGAAAACGTGCTCACCCCGCTCCTTCGCCTTGCCGTTCTCATCTGCCTGCTGATCTCCTGCCAGTTTGCTTCTGCGCAAGAAACCGACCCCGCCGCTGCAGCCCGCAGATCGAGTCCTCGTCCCACTCTCAGCGACCCCGCCACCGAACAAAAGATAGAAGCCCTCCTTCACAAAATGACTCTGGAAGAAAAGGTTGGCCAGTTGGTCCAGTATTCCGCCGGGCAACCCACTGGCCCCGGCACGGGCCGCACCGAGTACAATGACATGCTCCAGAAGGGCGAAATCGGCGCGCTCTTCAACATCTCCACTGCCAGGGAAACAAACGCCTTCCAGCATGTCGCGGTAGAAAAATCCCGCCTTCACATACCTATTGTCTTTGGGCTCGACGTAATTCACGGCTTCCGCACGGAGTTTCCCCTGCCTCTGGGATTGGCATCCACATGGGATCCCGGCCTGGTCCAGCAGACCGCCCGCGTGGCCGCTCAGGAATCCTCCGCAACCGGTGTTCGATGGGCATTTTCTCCCATGATTGATATCGCCCGTGACGCTCGTTGGGGAAGGATGGCCGAAGGATTTGGCGAAGACACTTATCTGGATTCAGCGATGGCTCGCGCCTTTGTCCTTGGTTATCAGGGCGATCATCTCAACGCCCCGGACAGTGTCGCTGCCTGCCCCAAGCACTACGTTGGTTATGGCGCAGCCGAAGGCGGACGCGATTATAATTCCACTGAAATTTCCGAGCACACCCTCCGCGAATTTTACCTGCCACCTTTTCACGCCGCAGTTGACGCCGGAGCTGCCACGATCATGACGGCCTTCAATTCCCTGAATGGCATCCCCTCCAGCGCGAATCCTTTCACCATCCGGCAGATCCTCCGCAAGGAATGGGGTTTTCGAGGAGTTGTCGACAGCGATTGGACTTCTGTAGGTGAATTGATTCCTCACGGCATCGCGAACGACTCGGCAACCGCCGCCCGCAGGGCCATTCTCGCTGGCGTCGAAATGGACATGGTCAGCAGCTTTTATCACGACAATCTTGCCAATCTCGTCCGCGCAGGCCAGGTGCCTGCATCGATTGTGGATGATGCTGTGCGCGATGTACTGAGGCTGAAATTCGCCCTTGGTTTATTTGAACATCCCTATGTGGACGAGAGTAAGGAAACCGCCGCGATGCTCCGCCCGCAGAGCGTGGAATTGGCGCGAACGGTTGCCGAGCGCTCTCTTGTGCTGCTCAAGAATTCCTCGCCGGATGGCGGATCAGCGATTCTCCCGCTTTCTGCCGATGCAAAAAACATTGCCCTCATCGGGCCACTCGCCGATGACGCCTCCGTGATGCTCGGTTCTTGGGGGGCGCAAGGCCGTCCGGAAGATGTGATCACCTTGCGTGCCGCGCTTCTCCAAAAATTGGGAGCGGATCATGTGCGCTATGCGAAAGGCAGTGAGATTGTGGGAGGGTCGCATGATCAACTCGCCGCCGTTGTTGATGCCGCGAAAAACTCCGACGTCGCCATTCTCGCCCTGGGCGAAAATGCCTCCGAAATGACCGGTGAAGCTGCCTCCCGCGCAAGCCTTGGCTTGCCGGGTCGTCAGCAAGAGCTTCTCGAAGCGATTGTGGCCACCGGAAAACCGGTCGTCCTCGTGCTCTTCAGCGGACGGCCGCTGACTCTTCCTTGGGCGTTTGAACATGTCTCCAGTGTTCTCGCCGCTTGGTTCCCGGGATTGCAAGCCGGCCCCGCTCTCGTCCGCACGCTCTTTGGCGAATCCAACCCTATCGGCCGGTTGCCGCTGACCTGGCCACGATCCGTCGGCCAGGAACCTCTCTACTACAACGCACTCAACACCGGACGTCCCGCGACCGGCGTAGATCTCACGCAGCCGCCGCACGATGTTCCTACGAAGTTTGTCTCGCGCTATATTGATGAGCAGAATAGTCCGCAGTTTCCCTTTGGCTACGGACTCACTTACACGAGTTTCCGCTTTGGAGCCACGCAAGCCAGCGCAACCCAATTGAGTGCTGCAACCCTGAATCGCAGCCTTTCGGCCCCGAAGGACTCGGCGAACAACTCATTAACGGTCAGCGCGGACATCACCAACACAGGCACGCGCGCCGGCGAGGAAACGGCGCAACTCTATGTTCGCCTCGAAGGCACCAGCACCGCCCAGCCCGTTCGCGCCCTTAAGGGCTTTCAGCACGTGAAGCTGGCCGCCGGTGAAACGCAGCGCGTTACATTTCATTTGGGAGCCGATGCGTTCGCGATCTGGGACGATCAAAACAAATATGTCGTCGAGCCTGCGCGCTTGACGATATGGATCAGTCCGGATTCCGCGCACGGTTCTGAAACAATCCTCGAGATTAAAAAATAGCGGCAGGTGGCAAAATGGTCAGGAAACACTCGTTGGACCGAAGAGAAATCATCCGCCTGGGTGGCCTCGGTCTTCTCTCTTCTTCTTTAACACCACTTCTGGCTCGCGCGGCCAATCCACAGAAATCATTCGTTGAGCCGACAGGCGCCCCTTATCAAGGAACAGACGAAAAGCTGCTGGATGAAATTCAGCGCACCAGCTTTGATTTTTTCTGGTTTGAAGCAAGTCCTGAAACCGGTCAAGTGAAAGACCGCGCTCTCGCGAATGGCAACGACACCCGCGCGATGTCCAGTATTGCCGCCACGGGCTTTGGGCTGACGGCTCTTTGCATCGGCGACCGCCGCGGCTTCGGCAAGTCCGCGGAAATTCTCGAGCGTGTGCGAAACACGCTTCGCTTCCTCGCGAACGAACTGCACCACGAACACGGTTTCTTCTACCACTTCATCCACATGGAAACCGGCGCGCGCTGGGAAACCACCGAGCTCTCCTCCATCGATACGTCGCTTCTTCTCTGCGGCGTGCTCACGGCTCGCCAATATTTTGCCGACCAGGAAATCAAGGACCTCGCCACGAAAATTTACGAACGCGTGGACTGGCCTTGGATGCTCAACGGCGGTACTACGCTCTCCATGGGCTGGCATCCCGAATCAGGGTTCCTCGATGCGCGCTGGGAACACTACTGCGAGCTGATGATGATTTATCTGCTGGGAATCGGCTCTCCCACGCATCCGCTTTCGCCCGAAACCTGGAAAGCCTGGACTCGCCCGGTCATCAAGTATCAGGGCCTCGAATATATTTCCGGCAATGATCCCATTTTCACTCATCAGTATTCGCAAGCCTGGTTTGATTTCCGCAAAAAACGCGACGCGTATACCAACTATTATGAAAATTCCATCAAAGCCACCAAAGCCCACAAACTCTTTTGCCTCTCGCTACACGAGCGGTTCCCGGATTACTCCGAAAACCTGTGGGGCATCAGCGCCTCCGACTATGCGCAAGGCTACACCGCCTGGGGCGGCCCGCCGCCGCAAGGCCCCATTGACGGCAGCATCGTTCCTTGCGCGACGGGCGGCTCACTGCCATTTCTTTACGAGGATTGCATTCGCGTCCTTCGCAATATCCGTGGCCGTTACCGGGAAAAGGTCTGGGCCAGATACGGCTTTCTCGATGCATTCAATCCTCTAACTGGCTGGTACGACCAGGACGCCCTCGGCATCGACCTCGGCATAACCATGGTGATGGCAGAAAATCACCGCACCGGCATGGTCTGGGAAGTCTTCATGAAGAATCCCGAAGCCCAAACCGCCATGCAAAAGGCCGGCTTCCACGCGGCCTAGTGCATGGCTTCCGTCACGAAAACGGCCCTTTCCATGCCAAACAGAATCGCGCGGCGTCGCTTTCTCACCGATCTCGGCAAGTCCGCCATCTTCGCCCCGGCCATCGCTTCCGTGCTATTTCAGAACGCCTGCGGCGGCGGTTCCTCCACCGTCACGCTGCCCCCGCCCGGCAATGGTTATACCGGCACGGACGATCAGCTCCTCGATGATCTAGAACAAGCCGCGTTTCTCTATTACTGGGAACAATCCGATCCAAATTCCGGCCAAGTGAAAGATCGCGCCCTCGCCGCGGGCAATGACACCAGCACGCTGTCAAGCATCGCGGCGACAGGATTCGGCCTGACCGCGCTCTGCATCGGTGACCAGCGCGCCTATCAGCCGCACACCGCGATTGTCACAAAGGTCCAGAACACCCTGAGTTTTCTGGCCAACACCATGCAACCGGTGGGCATGAACGGTTTCTTCTATCACTTCGTGGACATGACCACCGGCGCCAGGGCCCCGGGTTCTGAAGTCTCTTCCATCGATACCGCCATTCTTCTCTGCGGCGTTCTCACCTGCGGACAATATTTCTCCGACCCCACAATTCAAAATCTCGCCTCTCAAATCTACAGCAACGTAAATTTCAACTGGATGCTGAACGGCGGCACGCTTCTTTCGATGGGCTGGACTCCGGAAAGTGGTTTCCTCGCTGGAACCTGGGATCACTACTGCGAGCTGATGATGCTCTATCTTCTCGCAATGGCCGCTCCCAACCCAGCCTTTGCAATTCCCCCCTCAAGCTGGTCGGCCTGGTCGCGCCCAGTGATTAATTATCAAGGCCTTTCCTACATCTCCGGCTCGGACCCGCTCTTCGTCCATCAGTATTCCCATGCCTGGTTTGATTTCCGCAACAAGAAAGACGCCTACGCAAACTATTTTCAGAATTCCATCACCGCAACAGAAGCGCATCGTCTCTTCTGTATTTCCCTCACCGGGCAATTCTCCGACTATAGCGCAAACCTCTGGGGGATCACTTCATCCGATTCCGTGAACGGCTATGTAGCTTGGGGAGGTCCGTCCGCGCAAGGGGAGATTATTGGCCCGGTTGACGGCAGTGTCGTCCCCTGCGCTACGGCAGGCTCGCTTCCCTTCGACTACACCGACACGATCCAGGTCCTTCGATGGATTCGCGGCTATTACCCCAAAGCCTGGCAGCGCTACGGCTACGTGGACGCCTTCAATCCGCTCACGGGCTGGTATGACGTGGATGTTCTCGGAATAGATCTTGGCATCTCGATGCTCATGGCCGAAAACTACCGTACTGGTTTTGTCTGGAATACCTTCATGACCAATTCCCAAGCGATAGCAGCCATGCAATTGGCAGGATTTCAAGCGACGTAGAGCGAAGGCAGCGAGCATCGGCGCAGCAATATTTTGTCGCTACGAGAATTCACTTAATCCCGGCGCCCTCCACAATCGTTATGTAACGATCCACCGGCAGTTCCGTGAAAACCTCGGTGCGCCCGCTAGGCTGCGGCCATCGAATCTCCAATCGATCTATCTTGATTCGATCTCCAATCCCGAGCACCTCTCGAGGATCATGCGCCGAGAGATAACTCCCTCCGCCCGTTTTCAGCCTGCTGCGCTTCAGGTCGTCCGCCTGCCAGGCAATGCGCGCGCCAATCGCATCGGGATTTGCCCGCTTCCCCATCAGCCGCACGCCAAGCCAATGATTTCCCTGCGCCGCATTATTTTTGAGCAGCACCGGCGCCCCATTGTTCACGCTCACCAGCGCGTCAACCGCCCCATCATTGTTGAAATCTCCGATTGCCAAGCCGCGAGCCGCAAAATTCTCCGCGAAAACAGGCCCGGCAGACGCGCTCACGTTCTGAAACGCCTTTCCGCTATTGTGAAACAGCAGCAACGGCTCGCGGTAAGCCACATTGTTCGTGTGCTCCTCGACGCGGTCGTCGGGATGCCCGTTGGCAATGAACAGATCCACGTCCCCATCGTTGTCGTAATCAAAAAACTTTACTCCCCACCCGCTCATCAAGCGCGTCATCCCGCCAATCCCCATCGTTCCGGCAACATCGTCAAACGTCTCATCGCGATGATTGCGGTAAAGCGAATACATTTCCTGATCCACGTTGGTCACGAACAAATCCTGCGATCCGTCCTGGTCGTAGTCCGCCGAATCCACGCCCATCCCTGAACGCGCCCGCCCATCCTGGCTGTAGGCAACTCCCGCCTCCAGCCCAATCTCTTGAAATTTTCCATGTCCGCGATTCGCAAACAGAAAATTGGCAACCGTGTCGTTCGCCACCAGCAAATCCATCCATCCGTCATTATTAATATCCGTGGCCACCACTCCCCACGCTTTTCCAAGCGCCTTGCCAATCCCCGATTCCATACTCACGTCAGTAAATGTCCCGTCCCCGTTGTTATGAAACAGCCAGCTCCGCGCAGGTGGATACACGCGTGGAATGCAGTAATACCGCTCCCCGGTCTTTTCATTCCCGCAAAATTTATTCTTGGATTTATCGAACTCCACGAACCGGCATACAAACAAATCCAGCCGCCCGTCATTATCGTAGTCAAACCACACCGCGCTGGAGGCCCACCCCGGCGCAGCAACGCGCGCGCGTTCGGTTACGTCACTGAAGGTTCCGTTGCCGTTGTTGTGATAAAGAATGCTCCGCCCGTACTGCGTCACATACAAGTCCGGCCAGCCATCTCCGTCGTAGTCGCCGACAGCCACGCCCATCCCATAGCCGCCGCCTCCAACGCCGGCCTTCTCCGTTACGTCGGTAAACGTGCCGTCCCGATTGTTGTGGTAAAGCGCGTTTCGAAGCGCTGGCTGCGGATCAAAAAAATCGCACTTCCCGCTGTTCACCAGATAAATGTCCATCCACCCGTCGTTGTCGTAATCCAGAAAAGCGCAACCAGCTCCAGTCGTCTCCGGCAAGTAATATTCCGGCGAACGCCCGTTGGAATGTTTCCACGTAATTCCGCTCGCGGACTCCGGTACTCTCTCAAACAGAGCTTTACCCGATGCGCGCACATTTCCAACTTGTCCCGCTTGCGGCAGGGGGCTCCATGGGAATGCGTGAAATTCCAAACTTCCGGCTAAACTAACTCCAATCGCCTTCAGAAATTCTCTTCTCTTGGATCTAGTCATGGAACTATTCTCGTAATCAGTCTTCGTCACGGGATTGCCGTGTTTCAGGCAGACGAATTGGCTTTGTTTCGACGCTTCTCTAGGCTTTAGTTCGGAGCCTTGCTTTCCGGATCGGTTCCGATTTTCCCGCGCACCAAGCCGGAAGGCGGTTCCCCGTATACGTCGCTCGAGGACTGTTGCGGATTCAGCGCGCTAAGCCGCTTGAAAGTCTCGCGCGCCCGTGAAGCCTCCTGCTTTCGTCCGGCGCGCGCGTAAGCATTTCCCAGCGCGAAATAGATTTCCGCCAAGTTGGGATGCGCCAGCCGGGCAATCTGCAATTCTGAAATCGCGCCCACATAGTTCTCTGTGTCCAGATACAGCAAGCCGAGCAGATAATGACCAAATGGTCTTCGCGGGTCGAGTTTCACCGCCTCTTGGGCGTACTGTACGCCGTCCGCCGAATTCGTCCGATATCGTACGGCCGCAATTTCAAGAAGCGAATTCACATTTTGAGGGTCACGCTTCAATTCGAGCAGGAATTCCTCGACCGCTTCGTCGCTCTCGTGCGTCTCCAGGAGAACTCTGCCGAAAGCAAAATGCAGATTGGGGTAGTCTGGGAACTGTTCCGAGAGATTCCTGTAAATTTGTTTGGCGTGATCGAAATCCTTTGTAGCCAGCAGCCTCTCCGCTTCTCCAGCCTGTGACACGACCTGAGCGCCTGCTGTGCCTTCTTTTGGTGAGTCCTGTGGCCGTATGAGAAGTGCCGTCTGGCCCAGCGCATTGACCAGTTCGGTGGTCCGGACCCCGTCCTTAGCCAATTGCCAGAACGATTCCTTCGCCGAGGTGAATTCTCCGGTTCTCAATTGGAGCACTCCCAGGTGGTACACCGACACCCGGCGCAACTGCTCGTTTTTCAAGACACCGAGTCGTTCCGCTTCCAAAAGGTTCTTGAGCGCGCTTTCGTCCCTGCCTAATTCGAACTGACACAATCCCAGCATGGAATGCGCGGTCCCATCCTTTGCATCCAAAGCAATGACCTTTTCAAAATCTCCGGCAGCTTTCGCATAATTGTCCCGGTCATACTCTATCGTGCCCAACGACCACCATCCCTCTGTCCATGCGGGCCGAAGCGCGAGCGCCTTCCGATAGAGCGAAGCAGCGTCATCCAGACGGTTCTGCTTGCTTGCTTGCTCCGCCTGCTCCGCCAGAACCTTGAAATCACCCGCCGCGGACGGGCGGACCTGGGCTCCGACCGCAGCCGATGCAATGGCAAGCCGGAGCGCCACTGCCACCAGCAAAAAGAGGTGCCGAGGTTCAAAGACATGACCGCGGAGAACAGCGTGGCGATTGCGTGCAGGAAAAATGATAAAACCTCTTCGAATTATGGCGAGAAAACGACGGAGCCGTCAACTCCGGCTCTACTACCGGAAGTTGACGGCTTCGTGGGGTGTAAAACTTCATGTCAGCTCGACGGCCCGCTGGGCCGTCCGCCGGTTAGAAGCTGAATCTGGCCTGCATCTCGATGGTGCGGGCACCCAGCGCGTTTTGCGCCTCGCCAAAATGCGCGTTCAGGATGTCAACCTGAGGGTTGTATAGGTTGAGTTTGTTGAACAGGTTATAGAAGTTGGCCCGAAACTCGATCTTGGCGCCTTCTCCCAGAATCCTCATCCGCGGCAATCCAAAGGACTTGCTAAGCGACGCGTCGATATCGAAGTAGCCGGGACCCGTGAAAGAATTGCGTGAGATTCCCGGAAAGGTTGGCAGTGGTCCAAAGCCTTGCTGACCCGCTGGACATTGCGCAACCGGCGGATTCGGAAACAGGCAAGTGAACAGCGTTCCCGGAGCTACTGTCGGCGGCGTGAACAAGGAGGCTGCGTTCACGGTTGCCGAACTCCGGAAGTTAGAACTATATCCTCCGTTATACTTCGCCGGAAGAAGGTTGCCGGATCCCGCGTCATTGGATGAACCGCCTGCGAATTGCCCGAAGTTAAAGACCGGATCATAACCGTTGGTGATCTCGTTGTTGTTGTACTCGGGCGTCCAGGGGAAGCCGCTGTGAGCATTCAAAATCCCTGAGATGCTCCACCCTCCTGCCACTTTTTCCACCCAGTTGTTGCTGCCTTTGAAGATTGTAGGTGCATACACACCATATACTTTAAAGGCATTTCGCACATCGTAGTCTGAGGTCGCAAAGCCCGTCGCCAGGTCCCACTGATAGAAGCCACCCGCGTAGGCGCTCGATCCAGAGTCCACGCTGTGGCTAAAGCGATACTGCGTATCTATCTGGAAGGACTTGTTGAATTCGTGCTTCAATTCCACAAGTAAGGCGTTGAAGCGCGCATCGCCATCATCCGCATAGAGGATGACGCCAGAGACAGCCGGGTTGAGCGGCCTGTCCAGCGCGGACCCCACGTTGTAGTCGTTGTAATGCTCAGTAAGGTGGCGCGTTGTGCTTCCCTGATATCCAACCGAAGCCACCCACTGATGGCCGAGATCATATTCGCCGCCAAATGTGTAGTGGTATGTGTAGGTTGTCGGCCAGTTGGCAGGGTATGCCGTCAGGTCTACTCGGCCTGTCGTTGGAAGATTGTTGGCTCCGAAGGTGACAATGCCGGCCGGATTTGACGCATACCCGTTAGGATCATGCACATTCGTCGGGAAGCTATCGATATAGAGAATCTGGCTCCCGGAAAGAGTCGGCGTGTTGTCCACAAACGGCGGATTGAACCGCCCGTCCAGTGAGTTTGACTGGGCCAGACCGTCATAGGCCATGCCGAAGCCGCCGCGAAATACCAACCGGCCTCCGAAGTCGTGCGCCAGAAGCTTCTTTGGGCTCCACGCAAACCCCAGCTGCGGGCCGAAATTTCCTTTCTGGGCGTTGAAAAGATTGCCGCCAGTGCGGACACTTATGTCCGAGAAAACGTCCGCCCCCGAGCCGAAATCCACGCTCGCCAGGTGTCCATTCTTCTCCGAAATCGGCCCGAAATACTCCCAGCGCAGGCCCGCGGTTACAGTCAGATTGGATCGCACTTTATAGTTGTCTTGGAAGAAAAGACCTATGATGTTGTCCCGGAGGTCTTTACGCAAAGCAGAGGGCACGCCGGTCTGGGGATTTAGCTGCGCGTTCTCCTGTACGGGAGCATCGTTCAGAAAGTCCCAGATGTTGTTGAAACTGTAGCTGGGGCGGTCCGCCCAGAAAGGAGCGTCAACGGAAAGCAAGCGGGTAAACTCGCCCCCCATCTTCATAGTGTGTGCGCCATGCACCTTGGTGAGTACATCCTTCCCGGCGTAGGTCCACTGGTCGAATCCGTTGAACGATCCGATTCCGTACCCTTCGACGTTGATGCTGCCGGTGCCGTTAAAGCTGATTTGCGGCAATCCCCAAGGCGCGTTCGGGTTGCTGTCAAGATCCTTTTCCAGCCACCCGGCGGCGTTGACGCGCGCCTCGTTGACCAGCGTCGAGCCGAATGTATGGTCCCAGATAACCGTAGCTGCTCGGTTGATGTAGGTCGTGTTGAAAGCGTTCATCTCTCGGTCGCCATTGCCGTTAATGCTCGAACTCGCGTTCGGCACATAGTAAATGCTGAAGGCAACCAGGTCCTTGCTCGTCGCATTGAAGTCCACACGCCCGTTGTATTGCACGTGGCTGCTGCTGCTGGGGTTCAGAACGCCCGTATAGTAGGCAATGTCCGCCGTGTTCCCGAGGTTTTCCGGGCCTCCAGATCCGTCACCGCCCGTGCCCGGATTAAGATTGTTAACGTAACCCGCATCGCGCGTGCCGAGCGGAGCCGTCAAAGGCGTGCCCAGATTTAATCCCTGGCCAGGTATGAAGTTGCAGTTCACTCCTTGTGTCAGGCCGACAAAGGCGCAATTCTCATCCGTCTGTGTGCCCCCATCGGGTGCCACCCCAGGATAGCTTAGAAACTTTGCGGCGTTCGATCCTGAAGGCGCCAGCGCACGGAACGCGGCGGTGTCATACCAGCCGCTGGTCGTATTGCTGGCTGCGTTGTCGTCCAGTCTCTCGTAAGCGAAGAAGACGAACAGCTTGTTGCGCAGAATTGGTCCGCCTGCTGAACCGCCCAGGTCGTTAAAGCGGTTCCCATCGCGCACGTTGCCGTTGTTATAGCCATTGTATTTCGTATACGCGTCCAACCCAGGCCGATGAGCTTTGAAGAAAAAGCTCCCGTGGTAATCGTTCGTGCCGTTTTGGGAGATGATCTGAACCTGCGCGCCTCGGTAACGCCCGTTTTCGGCGTCGTAGTTGTCGGTGAGGATTTTGACTTCCTTAATCGAGTCCTCGTTCGGCGTGATGACGGACGCGCCACCCCAGGTCACGCTTGTAACCCCCACTCCGTCGATCTGATAATTGTTGTCGCCCGGCCGATCGCCCCCCGCGCTAATCGCGCCGCCGTTCTCAATCTTGAAGATACCGTCCGTCGCGCCAGAGCCGCCCTGCGATTGGTTCGGCAGGCCGGTCGTTCCGCCCCCGGCATTTTGTGCGCCATCACCGAATGCACCGGGCGCAAGCTGGAGAAGCTGGAAGGGATCTCGGCCAAACGAGGGCAGCTTCTGGATTTGCTCAGCCGTTACGGTTCCTTGGAGGTTTGAAGTCTCCGTGTCAATTAACGGTGTTGAATTGCCATTGACGGTTACCGTTTCTGAAATTTGCCCGATCTCGAGTTGAATGTTAACCGCGTTTGCCTGCTCCGCGATGACTCCGACGTTGTCGAGAACCTTTTTCTTGAAGCCCGCTTTTTCGACCGAGATTGAATACGGGCTCGGGGAAAGACTGTTGAAGTTATAAATTCCGGTTTCGTTCGTGGTCGCCGTCTGGACCTGGCCCGTCTCATGATTCGTCAGGGTAACCGTTGCTCCCACCACTGCGCTTCCTTGCGGATCGGTCACGACTCCCTGGATCGAAGCCCGGTACTGCCCATGCGCCGAGCAAACGAGCACGCTCACGCAAGCCAACATCCCCACTGCACGCAGGGATAACTTAAGCAGATTCATGGTAATTCCTCCCCCTCAACCTTGCCGAAAGCGGTGCACCCCAAGCTAAATCGGTTAACTAACAGTTTTCGAGAGTATAATCATGCTCTTTTTGAATGTCAACGATTCTTAATCCTAATGCTTGACTTCGGAACGTATGTTTCAACAGCCCCCCGTCCTATCGCCGATCGCCTCCTTTTTGGTAGCTCGGGACTTCCTTGTTGGGCGGGACGGAAAGAGCCGAAAGAAACGCTGATTCAAAGCTAACCGGGAGCGGCCCATGAAAACGGAAAGTCCTCGCAGAACAAAATCCGGTGCTCGATTGGAATTGTGGCCTAAACTGTTCTTCGCTTCCTCGGCCCCTCTTGCTGTTGCGAGCCTCGCCCTTCTCCTCGCAATCCCGCTTCACGCCGACACGAATTACTACCGGCACATCTTTTTTGACAACAGCATCAATACGGATTCTTATTTCTATAGTTCGGGGCATGTCTCGCCCCCAAGCTCGCTCAAACTGGAAAACGGCCGCCTGCCCGTGGAAGCCGGCATCTTTTTCACGCCTCCCAACGCGCTGCGCCTCGAATGGCTCTCCGGCCCGAATGGCGGCTGGGAGGCGACGATCCGCGTCATGGATTTCAGGAATCGCCTTCCAGCGTTTCTTGGCGACACCCTCGTTTTGTGGCTCTATTCGCCGCAAGCGATTTCCGCCGCCCATCTGCCTCTCCTTCGGCTTTCCGATGACCTCGAGGATTTTTCCGCTCCACTGCCGCTCGGAAAATTCGCCGCCGGCGTTCCCGCCAAAAAATGGACACAAGTGAAAATTCCGCTGAGCCAGTTTGTCACCGCTTCCATTCACCCGCTCGATGCGCACCGTCTGAAGAGCGTCACTTTGAGCCAGGGTTCTTCCGACGCGGCGCCGCACGTTCTCATCCTCGACGAAATCAAGATTGATTTCGCCGCCGACACTAATCAGACGGCAAAAACGGCCGCGCCTGCCGCACCGCAAAACGTAATCGCCAAGGGATTTGAGCGCCACATTGATATTTCGTGGGACCGCGTTTCGAGCAAGAATCTCGAACGCTACATCGTCTACCGTTCCTTCGACGGCAAGAATTTCAAGCCAATCGGAGTTCAGGAGCCGGGAATCGCGCGCTACGCGGACTACCTCGGCAAGCCCGGCCAAAAAGCATTCTACAAAGTGGCTGCGTCGAGCCATTCCTACCGCGAATCCCCGCTGTCCGTGGCCGCAAGCGCGTCCACGCGCGAACTCACCGACGACGAGTTGCTCACCATGGTGCAGGAAGCCTGCTTCCGCTACTACTGGGAAGGCGGGCATCCCGACGCCGGAATGTCTCTGGAAAACATTCCCGGAGATGACCGCATCGTCGCCACGGGCGCAAGTGGCTTCGGCATCATGGCCCTCGTCACCGGCGTTGACCGCCACTTCATCACGCGCGAACAGGGATTGCAGCGTCTCGCGAAAATTGTAGCCTTTCTCGAAAAAGCCCCGCGCTATCACGGCGTGTGGTCGCACTTCATGAACGGCTCCACCGCCCAGACCATTCCCCTTTTCGGTATGTACGACGACGGCGGCGACCTGGTCGAAACGGCATTTCTCATCGAAGGACTGCTTGCCGCGCGGCAATATTTCCGAGGCTCCACCGATGCGGAGCAAAAACTTTACACGCGCATCACCCATCTTTGGGAAGCCGTGGAATGGGATTGGTATCGTCGTGAGCCAGACATGGATGCTCTCTTTTGGCACTGGTCCGCAAACTGGGCCGCGCACATCAATCATCGCCTGACAGGCTGGAATGAAGTGATGATCGTCTACCTGCTCGCCATCGCGTCGCCAACGCACGCCGTTCCCGCGGACCTTTATTATTCCGGTTGGGCCGGCCAGTCGGAAGCCGCCATAAAATACCGCAGCGGCTGGGGAGGAACCACCGATGGCGATCACTACGCGAATGGCCACACCTATTACGGCATCAAGCTGGATGTCGGTGTCGGCAGCGGTGGCCCGCTCTTCTTTACCCATTACTCCTTCATGGGATTCGACCCGCACGCGCTGACCGATCGCTACACGAATTATTTCGAGAACAACCGCAACATCGCGCGCATTAATCTTGCCTACGCCGCGGAAAACCCCGGTCACCATAAGGGATATGGCCCGGATGCCTGGGGTTTGACGGCAAGCGACGGACCCAGGGGCTACGCCCCCCAGGCGCCCGACCTTAGAGATGACGTTGGCAACATCACCCCCACAGGGGCGCTCGCCTCCTTTCCTTACACTCCCGAAGCCTCCATGGCGGCGCTAAAACACTATTATCGCGACCTTGGCGACCGCGTTTGGGGCGTTTACGGGCCGCGCGATGCCTTCAATCCCGACCACGATTGGTATTCACCCATCTATATGGGACTGAATCAGGCGCCCATCACTGTCATGATCGAGAACTACCGCACCGGGCTGCTCTGGAAGCTGTTCATGGCCAACCCGGAAATGCAGCCGATGCTCGATCGCATTGCAGCCGCGAACGCTGCGCACCCGTAGTGGTTGTATTTTCAAAACGGTCGGGACGAGACCAGAGGTGGGTGGTTGTCCTTCTTTCCATGCAACAGCAACTTTTACCGAGACACCGTGTTTCTGGGTTCAAGCTTTGGTGTGCACGCGCAAGCGCATTTGTAAGTAAATTGTAATGCCACATTTTGCAGCAATACCTGACTTTCACTCTTGCCCTCCGCAAAACGAAGGCGTAGCGTTTCTGCATCGTTTTGCTGGTACCGGTTGCGTGACTGGTTGTGTTCTCGTCCTTTGAAGATTCCGGTTTGCGGCTGCCGGGCCACATGTCAGGAGGCCATTCATGCGGCGCTTTTCCACTTACCTTATTTTCTCACTATTATTTCTAGGAGTGCAGACGAGTACGCGGGCACAGGATATTCTTGTCCCCGCGGGCACACTCCTGCACTGTACGCTCGACGAACCGAATTTTTCATCCGCTACTGCCGATGTGGGAGACCCCGTGCTCTGCCACTTGAACAGCCTCCGCGAATTCGGTGTTGAGGTCTTTCCGCGCGGAAGCTATCTGGGGGGACATCTCGAAGCGGACAAAGAGCCGGGCCATTTCGTCGGGAAGGGTTACCTTAAGATTGAGTTCGACCGCATTGGGTTTCCCAGCAGCGATATTCCTGTTCCCAGCAAGGTGATTGCGGCAAAGGGCTACAAAGTGGATCGCCACGGCGACATCGTCGGCAAAGGCCATGCGACCCGCGACGTCGTGGAGTGGATGATTCCGCCCCTATGGCCTTGGAAGATCATTACGCTGCCTGCGCGTGGGCCGCGTCCGACTCTGAAAGGCGAAGAGCAGATTACATTGCGCTTGATGGACGATATTCTGGTGCCACGCGCGAGCTCGGTAAGCTTTGGCAATAGGCCAGTGTCGTCTTATGATCGGCCGCCGGCTTCTTATCGGCAGCAGTCGTTTCAACACCAGCAGCAGCTGAACAAACCGCCAGCCGCCAGCCCGCAACAAACAACTTCCAATTCGCTAACTTCTAACTCGCCAGCGAACGGCGCTAACGCTCCAGCGGTTGAAAATGTCTCGCAGACCACGCCGGCGACGGAGAACCAGGCGGGCGCCTCAACAGCTACGACTTCCCCTGCGGTTCGTACAAAGCTAATCGCCCTCAAGTCCGACCAGGTCTATGAAGTCACGCAATACCGCGTCGATAGCGGCACCTTGAATTACGTGCTAACGACGGGCGAGAAAGGCTCGGTCAGCGTCACAGACGTGGATTGGCGCAGGACTTCCCAGTTGAACGCGGAACCGGCTCCTGCAGCAGGCTCCACGACTTCCACTGCGGCTTTGAACTAAGCCGTTTATGAGTCTTTGGAAGAAGTTTGAAACATCTTGCGGGGCGGCTAACCCTTCCCGCTGACCTCCTCAGTCGTCGCTACCATGTCTCGCTTCTAGGGAAGATAGACGTGTGTGGTGTGACGGCACGTCAAAGGACTTAATTCTCAAGCATTTGCAGGGGCACGATACACCGTGCCCCTGCAACCTCGTTTCCGCGTAACAGCTGTATGACTCTTTTTCCTTCTTCTTAGGTTTAGTGACTTCTTCTTCGGATAGACTCGACTGGCTGAAAATGGGTGACGGGCTTAAAGACCCGGCATCGCGCGAGGGAATGTGCCCGAACCGAAGGTCGAGTACGCGAAACGGATGGAAAAGTATTTGGGCGTGATTGCCGCGCAGGAGCGGAGGCATGTGCTCGCGGGAAATCTGAAATTGGTGGTCGTTGCGGCCGGGCTGGCGGTGATCTGGGGAGTTTTCGCTAAACATGTCTTTACGGCTTATTGGCTAGCCGCGCCCGTGCTGCTTTATCTGGGGATGAGTTTTTGGCATGGACGTGTTTTGCGGGCCAAAGGACGAGCAGAGACTGCGGCGGGATTTTATCGCAAAGGGATAGCTCGGATTGAGGATCGCTGGGCCGGCACGGGGCAAATCGGCGAGAGGTTTCGCGACGCAAATCATGTTTATGCGGAGGACTTGGATCTATTCGGGCGCGGGTGTTTGTTTGAACTGCTTTCCACAGCACGATTGCCGATGGGGGAAAACCGCCTGGCGCAGTGGCTGCGCGACGGGTCGGCATTGGACGAGATTCTGGCGCGCCAGAAATTAATCGAGGAGCTGCGTGAAAAATTGGATTTGCGTGAGGATTTGGCAATGGCCGGAGAAGAATTGCGTGCGCGCCTGAATCCGGAATCCCTGTTGGGCTGGGCGGAGGGGCGACCGGTTTTGCCCGGCGGCGTGTGGCGCGCGCTGGCGGCGGTTTTAGCGATTGGCGCGGCCGCCGGCGGGTTCTACTGGGTTGAGACAGGCGTGATCTGGGCGTTCCTCGGAGTTCTGGCAGTTGAGTCCCTCCTGCTGGCGTGGCTGTGGCGCAGGGCGCATGAGTTGATCGAAGCCGTGGATTGCAACGCGGAAGGCGTGCTGCTTTTTTCGCAAGTTCTGGACCGGCTCGAACACGAAGCGTTTACTTCGCAGCGACTGCAGGAATTCGCTGCGGAATTGAAAAATGGCGATGAGTCCGCTTCGGCGGCCATCCGAAAATTTGCGCGAATTGTGAATTGGATTGACGGAGCGGACAGCTTGCTGGGACGCATGTCCGAACTGCCATTTCTTTATAGCGTGCAGGTTGGGATGGCTGCCGAGGCCTGGCGCAGGCGATGCGGCAGAAAGATGCGCCGGTGGCTGGAATTGACGGGTGAGATGGAGGCGCTGCTCTCTCTTGCTTGCTATTCGTACGAGCATCCAGCGGATCCGTTTCCGGAATTTGTTGCCCCAGAGTCAGGGTTAGGATTTTTTGATGGACAAGATCTCGGACATCCCCTGATCGCAGCCGAGAAGTCCGTCCGCAACAGCGTGCGGTTGGATGCACAGACTCGCGTGCTTTTGGTGAGTGGGTCGAACATGTCAGGAAAGAGCACGCTGCTGCGCGTGGTGGGAATCAACACGGTTTTGGCGATGGCCGGAGCGCCAATCCGCGGTGCGCGATTGCGTTTGACGCCGCTGCGAATTGGCACGCGGTTGCGAAGCACGGATTCGTTGCAGGAGGGCCGGTCGAGTTTCTACACCGAGATTCTGCATATCCGGAAGGTGTTTGAAGCAGCGAGCGGAACGGTGCCGATGGTGTTTTTGTTTGACGAATTGCTGGAGGGAACGAATTCCAAAGATCGGCGCATTGGGGCGGAAGGATTGATTCAGGCGCTGTTGAAACGGCGTGCGATTGGAATTGTTACCACGCATGATCTGGCGCTGACGGAAATTGCCGCCGCGGTCGGAAATGTTCTTCGAAATATGCATTTTGAGGATCAAGTGGCCGACGGGCTGATGAAGTTTGATTACCAGTTGCGTCCGGGAGTGGTGGAGAAGAGTAATGCGCTGGAGCTAATGCGTTTGATTGGGCTGGAAACGTGAAAAGCAAAAGCAGATCCCTCGCTTCGCTCGGGATGACACCTGCTTCCGTGTGAACTTAGGTCAGCGGTTTTCTTTAAAGGTTGAAGCTGGAGAATTGCTCTCGTTGGGTTGCGGGATGCGCGCTTCCAAAGACAGATTCGAGCGAATGAGCGATTCAACCTGCTTCCATACCGTGGGATCGCATTCGATCTGGATATGCGGTTTCATGAACAGCCGGTTCCACCAGGGATATTGGCCGCAAGTCATGGGCTTGTCTTTGTAATCCGAACGGAAATTGCCGAGGATGCGTGTGCGGGCGGGATTGGCGGCTCGAATTTCCGGTTGGCCGTGAAGAAAACCATCGAGCTGATAAAAATTAACGGCCTGGGATACGTTGGCGGGGATGAGCGCGTCGTTTTCTCCCTTTTTCTGGACGCTATCCACTTGAATCGTGAGGACTACGGGGACGCCATCTTTTTCGAGCTTGCGGGCGAGCTCGACGGTTTCTGAAGCGCCCCAGCTGTGGCCAAAAATAATGACACGCGCGTTTTGTTTTTCTTCAGGAGACAAGGTGCCGTCGCCGTTGGCGTCGAGAAGGCGGAGGACGGCGTGATGTGCGTCCTCGCCGCGATGATTCTCAAATGTTTGGACAGATAAAGCGGAAGCGTATTCTTCGCGGAGGCGGTCGGCGAGCTGGACTTCCGTGTGGACGCGATCGTCGTGACGAACGTACCCGCCAACAAATCCAATGACAATGACGGGTGGGGTAGACGATGACCCTGCGGGCTCAGGCGCGAGGGGTAGTTTTGAACTGGAGGCGTCCGATACGAGCAGCAGCGAACAAACCAGCAACGAGACTCGGAGCAAAAAATGCATTCGCTGCACCTTGTGCTGGGAAACTACACCAGTACAGATGAAACAGACAATACTAAAGTTCCCCAAAAATTGAGGCGAGAAAATAGTACGGGACGCACGGCGAGATTAGGCCGTGCGCGACAGTACTCACAGGACTAGCTTGGAATGCGGAATTATGGTGCCGGATTGAATGATGCCACTGCGGCCCCGGAGTTTGCTGTCGGCAAGTTGCCCAGAGCCAACGACGTCGATGTGTTGAGTCGGGCAGATTGCAGCAAGGACCAGTCATTCTTGAAATCGGGCATAATTTCGCGGCTGTGCTTCGGGCTTTTCAGGTAGTGATTGGCGCGGGCCAAAATGACCGCATAGGCCCACTGGGAATCCGTGCCGGGCGCAAACAGGCTGCTGGCGCTGAGGCCCACCCTGGAAGTCTTGCCTCCGGGGGAGAGATCGAGCCAGAGAACACCATTGGCGTCCACCGTAGGCATGCCGGCCTGATCGAGGTACTTGAACAGGCGATCGAGAAAATCGCGATTGGGAATGACTTCGCGTGAGATGGCCTCATCGGCAAGAGAGCCGAACGCAATGCGATATTCCTTCCATTCCTTTGAAGTGCCTACGAGTTCGGAGCTTTCCTGATGGATGAGCGCTTCGAGTTCCTGCTCGCGAAGCGTGTCGTTTTGCGATTTTGCGTCGCGGATTTGCTGCCTGATGCTGGAGGCTTCTCCGGTCGGATTGTGCTCCAGCTCCGTCTCGGGATTGAAGCGGGCGGTCAGCGTGTAGGAAGCGGCCATAAAAGGCAGCGCATGATCCGCAAAAAGGAGCATGGGAACGAGAAGTTTCTTGGAGCGGTACAGCTGCTCATCGGCATTGCGGCACACGGTGCTGCGCTTGATGGTTCCGGGCAATTGCGCGAAATGCACAACGCGGAGGTGGGCTTCTGGATGGTTCTCGGCAAAATGGGCAAAGGAACGCGTGATGGCTTTGGGAGTGATCAAGCCAAAATCATTGACATAATCGGCTCTAGCCGAGTGCGGGTAATAAGTATTGATGATGTGGCGGACAAAGGTAGCGCAATTGCGGGTGACGCCGTTGAAATGATTTTCGTTGGGAAGCGAGTTGAATTCGTCGATGAGCGCCTGGTCCTGCTCGATGGTAGTGTCCACGACGAACATGTAGATGCTGCGCTCGAGAGTGGCGCCAACCATTTCACGCCATTCTGAACCGTTGCCCGTGCGGCAGGTGGAACTCTCGCAGTAGCCGGATAGAAATCTCTCGCGGTATCTTTCTTCCAGGACGTGCTTGATTTTCCACGTGGCAAAGAACGGCTGGTTTTGCGGATCCTCGACACCGTAGAGATAAACGGAAAGAGGAACGGCATTCCATTCAAAGGGTTTGTCTTCGCCAAGCGTGGTGTAGTTGCTCATGACCGAGCCTTGCTCGCCGGGACGGCAGAGGCGGAGCTTGACGGGGGTCTCCGGACAAATGCGGGAGAAATAGACGGCGCTATGGCCGGAACCGGAGATTCTGGCGAAACTGGTATCAAGGGATTCGTTGAGGAGCACCCCAACGTCCGCACGGGCCGGAGAGGAAAGCAGGGCGGTAAAAAGGAGTAAGAGAACCATACCCAGGGGCGAGAGCGCTTGGGGGCGGTCCTGCTGTTCAGCAAATGCGATGTCTGGCCGGGTTGGGGTCAGTTCTAGCATCGCAATCGGTCTCCTTAAGGCCGAAGGTTCAAAGTACAAGTTTAACGGTCTGGAACGAATACAGGGGACCGTGTAGGGGCTGGAGTATTAGTCCTTTAGGCAAATAATAACCAGCACTTAGGGACAGGTTCGAATTCCGTAAACCATTGAAAAGGAATGACCTATCGTTAAATTGGATGCCCGAACCCGGCGAAGGGTTGGGTCAGGCCGTTACCCCCCGAAGGCCGCAGGGGGAATCCCTAAGCAGTCCCGCGCGCATCGCAAAAGTGAAACAAGCCCCACGGGTAAAACACTGCCGGGAGATGAAGGTTGCGAAGGTTCGCGCCTTGGCCCCCCGACCCCGTTTTTTGTAAGTGTTGCATCTAAAAGAGTTAGCACTTCTATAACCCTTTTAGAATGAACACGTATGAGGCGGATGTAAGTGTTGATTTTAAAGGGGTTGTGGCTCTGGGGAATGCGCTAATCTGCGTTCGCTTTGATCCGCACAGTCGCGTCGCTTCAGCTAGGGGTCCCTTCGAGTTTGGCCAGTCGCCCAGAGGAAAGATGGGATGGGCGTGCCGCGCATTGGGGATAAAAAACAAAAGCTGCTTTAAAAAACTAAAACGCCAGCCGGGTGCTGGCGCTACACGGAGAAAACCCAACATTCCCTAACCGTCATAATTACGATAACGACATCTTTTTGTTAAGAGGGCGACTGGTATGTTTTGAATTGCTGTGCCCTATCCGGATCTGTTGCCGGCGATCACTTCGCGCGGGAAAAGGCGTGCTTTGCTGGGGATAGGGGGTCTGTTAGAATAAGAGGCTCGGAACTGTACTTCTCTGAAGCAAAATCCCGGCTGCACATTACGACAGCCTTAAGCAGGAAGAACTATGGCATTGAAGTGTGAATTCTGCGGCAAAGCGCCGCATTACGGCAACGTGATTAGTCACGCGAACAATACACGACGCAGGCGCTGGAATCCGAATTTGAAGCGCGTCCGCGCGGTGGTAGACGGCACCCGAAAGCATGTACGGGTTTGCACGGCCTGCATTCGTTTGGGCCGCGTGAAGAAAGCGGCCTGAGCACCACACCTTGATTCCCCCGCTTGTGAAAACCACAATGGCCTGGCGACCAAATGGCCTCAGCAAGGGGATGGCACGCGCGGGGATGTTCTTGCCCGTGGCGGCGATGGCCCTTGCCTTGGCATCGGGATGCAAGCAAAAGTCGCAGCCCGCACCGGACGTGTGGGCGATGGTGAACGGGCAGGAAATCAAGCGCGAGGATGTTGACAAGTACTATCGGACGCGCGTGAATCCCGAAGGGCAGGAGCCTTCGCAGGAAGAGGCCCTGTCGCTGAAGCTGAACGTCCTGGATGAACTCATCAGCAACGAGATCATGCTGGAGCGGGCGAAGAAGCTGAACCTGGAGGCGAGCGACGGCGAAGTGGAAGACAAGTTCACCGAGTTGAAGAGTCCCTACACCGAAGACGAATTCCAAAGACAATTGAAGGACCGTGGCGTGACCGTGGATGATTTGAAGAAGGATCTGCGGCGGCAGCTTTCCATTCAGAAGCTGCTGAACCGGGAAGTGGTGGCGAAAATCAGCATCACGGACCAGGACGTCACGGACGCGTACAACGCGAACAAGGCGCAGTTCAATGTGGCGGAGCCGCGGTACCGGATTTCCGAAATTGTGGTGACGCCGCGCAAAGAGCAGCAAATCCGCAACCTGAAGAACGACGACGCAACAAACGAAGTGGAAGCCGAGCGCAAAGTGAAGATGCTCGAAGACAAGTTGAGCAGCGGCGCCGATTTCGCGCAGTTGGCGATGGATTACTCAGAGGACATGAACTCTTCGGCCATGGGCGGCGACCTGGGTTATGTGCCGGAATCGGCACTGAACCAGTCTGATCCGGTTCTCAAGCGGGTCGTTTTGGGGATGAAAGCGGGACAAGTGAGCCCGCCGCTGCCGATTCAGTCGAAGGATGGACCGCGTATCGTGATTTTGAAACTCATTTCACGCGAATCACCGGGGCAGCGCAATATTTCTGACCCGCAAGTACAGCAGACCATTCGCGACGGTTTGCGCAATCACAAGGAACAATTGCTGCGGGCGGCCTATTTGACGATTGCGCGGGACGAAGCGCACGTGACGAATTATCTGGCGCAGCAGGTTATCGAATGCGCCGGCAAATTACCGGATGCGGCAAAGACGGATTTTCCCGCAAAGTCATCCGGCCACTAATCGTTAAAAGAACTTTGCGATCCACCGCAGTCCTTCGTTTTTTAATCACACCATGGTGCGGCGAAGCGCTTCGCGATCTATGCCTTCCGGGGTTTCGCCCTTACTAACGTACCTGTAGCCCAAGCCCACCGCGGCTCGCGGCATTCCAAGCAGATTTGCCAGATCAAGATGTCGGTCCACTTCGACGGCGTAGGCGATGCGAATTTTGAAATAAATGCTGAGCAAGGCCAGAAAGCCGCGCGATTTGCGCAACAAGCGCAAGACATCGCGCGCATGTTCCGGTTTTTGAAAAACGCGAGAGAGAACCTCGGCCGCTTCTTTCTGATCCGGAAATTCGTCGCCGTCCTCGAATGATTCCGGCGAGGAAGCGTAACGCGTGGAGAGGATGCCGTTTTCGTAGAGCGCCAGCCAGAGAACATCATCGTCGGCGTTGCAACTTGCCAGCGCGGTGCAGGAAAGGCGCGTGGAAAGGGTTAGGGCAAGGGATTCGAGAGTACCGAGGTCAAATTCATCGGTTTGCTGATCGTAGACGACCACCCAGCCGGAAGTTTCCGGAGTGACGTAAGCGCGGCGGCCGAGTTCTTCCAGCAGAGCCACCACGTCGGATTGCGGGGCACCCTTCACCGAAATATTCGTATACCAATTTCCCATGGCAGCTCAGGAAACGATGCAGAGGACTTCGCCGGCGTTGACGGGCTGGCCTTCCTTAATGAGCAGGCGCTCAACGGTGCCGTTTTTGGGGGAACGAATTTCGTTCTGCATTTTCATGGCTTCGACGACCAGCAGGCCCTGGCCGGTTTCCACTTTGTCTCCGGCTTGCACGAGGACGCGAACCACCTTACCCGGCATCGGAGCGGTCACCTGCTGGCGGCCCTCGGCTTCGAGAGCGCCGTGCTTTCGGCCACGCCAGGAGCGGGGATCGGCGACTTCGGCGGTGAACTCCGCAAGACCGGTCTGGAGTTTGAGCAGGCCATCGGGCGATTGCACCAAATGGATTTCGTAGGATCGACCTGCAAGCAGCAGAGAGAAAAGGTTGGAATTAATTTCGACGATGTCGGCGTCAACGGACTGACCGTCGAGCGTGATTTTCCAACGGTCCGCATCGCGTTCAAGTTCAACCGTGCGAAGTTTCTTGCCCGCCGGGCCAGTCAGCTGAACTTCGAACTTCATGGCTGGCGGTCCAGTTGTTGGCGGCGGCCTTCCTGTTTCCAACGAGAGAGTTGCGAAGAATCCTGACTGTGCGGTGGCGCGGAAGAATGCGCCGATGCGGCATTGGCCTGCCAAAGCGCGGCGGCTATCGCAGCGGCATCGGCGGCGCCACCGGATTGTGCATCCGCATGCGAGGAGGAAGCGGCGGCGGGCGCTTGGTGCAGCAGCTCATCGAGCCATTTTGTGTGGATTTCCGCGCGAAGAAAATCCGGTTCCGTGAGAAGGCGGCGGAAGAGGCCGGTGTTGGTCTTGATGCCGGAGATGGTGTACTCCTCGAGAGCGCGGCGAAGACGAGCGATGGTTTCCTCGCGGCTGTTGCCCCAGGCGATGAGCTTACTGAGAAGAGGATCGTAGTCCATCGGAACGGTCCAACCTTCGTAGACGCCGTCGTCGAGGCGGATTCCGGGGCCGCTGGGCGCCTGGCGGGAAAGAATTTTTCCAGGCGAGGGAAAAAAATTGTTGTCGGGATCTTCAGCGTAGAGACGAACTTCCATGGCGTGGCCGCGAGGCGTGATGGTTTCCCATGCGAAGGGAAGGCGATGTCCAGCGGCGATGGCGATTTGCAATTTGACGAGGTCGAGGCCGGTGACCTGCTCGGTGACGGGATGTTCGACCTGGAGACGCGTGTTGACCTCGAGGAAATAAAAATGGAGATGGGCGTCGACGAGGAACTCGACCGTGCCGGCGTTGACATAGCCCGCGGCGCGCGCGAGGCGCACGGCGGCATCGCCCATTTTTTTGCGAAGATCCGGCGTGACGATCAGCGAGGGCGCTTCTTCGATGACTTTCTGATGGCGGCGCTGGACGGAGCATTCGCGCTCGCCGAGCGAGACGACTCGGCCATGCGCATCGGCCAGGATTTGAATTTCGATGTGGCGCGGCCTTTCGAGATATTTTTCAACGTAGAGGCGCTCGTCCCCAAAAGCATTTAAGGCTTCGGATGAAGCGTCGCGCCACGCGCCTGTAAATTCGGCGTCGCGCGAGACTACGCGCATGCCTTTCCCGCCGCCGCCGGCGACGGCTTTCAGCAGAACGGGATAGCCCATGTTCTGGGCGAGAGCCTGAGCATTATCAGGACTTTCGATGGCATCGTTTGCGCCCGGCACAGTGGGGACATCGGAACGGCGCGCGAGTTGCCGCCCGGCAGTTTTTGAGCCGAGAGCTTCCATAGCCTCGGCGCTCGGGCCGATGAAAGTGATTCCTGCTTCGGCGCAAGCGCGTGGGAGCGCAGGATTTTCGGCGAGAAAACCGTAGCCGGGATGGATGGCGTCGCATGCTGCGCGGCGAGCCACATCCAGGATTTTGTCAATTCGCAGATAGCTATCGCGCGAGGGCGCGGGACCGATGGGATACGCTTCATCCGCGAGACGAACATGGAGAGATTTGCGGTCGACTTCGCTGAAAACCGAGGCGGAACGAATGCCCAGTTCGCGGCACGCACGCAGAATGCGCACGGCAATCTCACCGCGATTGGCAATTAGAATTTTGCGGAACATGGACCTTTTGCGATGCTGGGCGATTTTAGCACGAGGGAGAAAGTGGCCAAACGGCCGCTGCGGCCTGCGTGTCTAATCGTTTGCGGTCCAGGAACGGGGAGAAGCGTGGTGGGGAATGGCGAAGAGACTAGCCACCGAGGGCGATGTGGAGCTCGAATTGTCCTGTTTTGGGAATGCCGCGAGGAAAAATGGTGACGGAGAGGAGGCGCGGAGTATCCAGCAGCACGTTCATGATTTTATGGAGAGCGATGGAATCGATGACGTAGCGGGCGATGATCCCGTTGGGCACCGGCTGGCCATTTGCAGAGGCGGTAAACGGTGCGATTCCGTACTTATTCTTGAGGCTTGCGACGATGCTAACGAGGTCTGAAAGATTTTCCTGTTCGATGCCGCTAAACCTCAGGCGGTCCAGCAAACAATAGTCCAATGAGAATTCACGGACGGTGCTCGTTGTGGCCATGCGATATCCCCCCGAAGCGTAGGTAGCAGGTCTCCGGCTGGGCCGGAAGGAAGCTTCTGTTCGAGAGTAGAATCGGCAGAACCGGGGAACAACTTTAGATTGTCTACTGGGTGCGAATCGGAAAATCGGCAAGATTTGCCCAGAGAGCTGCGGAGAGGACTGGGGCGGCTTGGAGGAAGGTTACGCGGGATGCGGGGCCGGGAATTGATGGATACCGGGCCGTTGGTGACGGAGGCGATGTGACTACTGCGCAGATTCCCCGGTCCATCAAGAAGCTTCTGAACGGGATAAGTACGGGCGTTCTGGAAATACCGGCGGTCACGGCAGAAGAGGCGGGGCGAATAGAAGCGATTATAGAGCAATATGCGAATTTGCGGCCTCAATTCGCCGATGCGGTGCTGGTATACCTCGCGCATCGTGAGAGCATCGAAATCATTTTTACGCTGGACCATCGGGATTTTTCGGGTTACAGGAACGCTCGCAACAAGCCGTTTGAGCTGATCCCGGCTTAGGGGCGGAATTCTTTTCATATTCCGCCGCGGCGCGCACGCAGAGAGCTCTTTCCGGGGCAGACGCAACACATCCTTCCGTTCTCTTTCTTGGTTCGTGATTAGAGCGGGATGTTGCCGTGTTTTTTCCTGGGGTTGGTGTCGCGCTTGTTTTCCAGAGCGCGGAGAGCGGTGATGATGTGGCGGCGGGTTTCGGATGGCTCGATAATGGCGTCGATGTAGCCTTTTTCGGCGGCGACGAAGGGGTTGGCAAAGCGGTCTCGAAATTCTTCGATTTTTTCCTGGCGCAACCGCTCGCGGTCGGACTCGGGGGCTTTCTCCAGCTCGCGCTTGTAAACAATGTTTACCGCGCCTTCCGGACCCATCACAGCAATTTCCGCGGAGGGCCAAGCGAAATTGGCGTCGGTGCGGATGTGCTTGCTAGCCATCACGCAATAGGCGCCGCCATATGCCTTACGGGTGATCACCGTGATTTTCGGGACAGTGGCTTCGGCGAAGGCGAATAGAAGTTTCGCGCCGTGCTTGATGATCCCGCCAAATTCCTGTTGTGTTCCTGGCAGAAAGCCGGGGACGTCTTCAAACGTGATGAGCGGAATGTTGAAGGCGTCGCAGAAACGGACGAAACGTGCGCCTTTTAGCGATGCATTGATATCGAGAACACCGGCGAGGAATGCGGGCTGGTTAGCAATGATGCCGACCGGACGGCCATCGAGGCGTGCAAAACCCACGACGATATTCCTGGCGAAGTGCTCGTGGACTTCGAAGAAATAGCCGTCGTCAACGATGGCGTGGATGGCGTCCTTGATGTCGTAGGGCTTCTGTGGTTCGGCTGGAACCAGAGAGTTCAGGGATTCTTCGCGGCGTTCCACCGAATCCGAAGACTGGCGGCGCGGTAGATCATCCACATTGTTGGAAGGCAGAAAGCCGAACAGCTCGCGGATCATGGCCAGGCAATCGGCATCGTCCGCGGCTACAAAATGCGCCACGCCACTTTTTTCGTTGTGGGTCATGGCGCCGCCGAGTTCCTGCTTGGTGACTTCCTCGTGCGTGACAGTTTTGATGACGTCCGGGCCGGTCACAAACATGTAGGAGGTTTCGCGCGTCATAAAAATGAAATCGGTGATGGCGGGGGAATAGACAGCGCCGCCCGCGCAGGGCCCCATGATGGCGCTGATTTGCGGAATCACGCCGCTGGCGAGGGTGTTGCGCAGAAAAATGTCGGCATAGCCGGCCAAGGAGGCCACGCCTTCCTGAATACGGGCGCCGCCGGAATCGTTGAGGCCGATGACAGGAGCTCCCGCGCGCATGGCAAGGTCCATGATTTTGCAAATTTTTCGCGCGTTGGCTTCCGATAGAGAACCGCCGAAGACGGTGAAATCCTGGGCAAAAACGTAAACGAGGCGGCCATCGATGCGTCCAAAGCCAGTAACAAAGCCGTCCCCCGCGGGGCGCTGGTCCTGCATTCCGAAATCCACGCAATTGTGACGGACAAATTTGTCGGTTTCCTCGAAGGATCCTTCATCCAGGAGCAAGTGGATGCGCTCGCGAGCATTGAGTTTGCCGGCTTTGTGCTCGCGCTCGCGCCGCTCGGGGCCGCCGCCTGCCTCGGCTTCCGCGGACTGTCGGCGGAGCTCTTCCATCCGGCCGTGATGCTTTTCCCTTGCGCTTGCGGCGGCGTTTTTCTCAGGCAAACTTTTCTCCAGGAACAGAAGTCTCTTTCTTGGCGAAGATACGAACGGCCAGATGCGTGGCCAGCCAAACGGTGCCGAGCAACAAAACAACACCGAGCAGAAGCTCCGCACCGATAGCTGCCGCGCGTTGAAGGGGCGAGTCGAGCGAAGTAACATACTCGGTGGCTTGCACAAGAACAAACATCGCGCCAAGTGTCATTGCGACGATGAGCATCGTGGTCAGCAGGGAAGCAAGAACCATTTTCATAGATTTGTGTGGCGCATCCAAGCCGCTAGGAGTAAGGATAACGCAACTAATCTGAAAATCAGAATGAGAGAAGGGCAGCATTCCTGGGCAAACAAAGCTCAGCGCAGACCCGACCAGTCGTCGGCAACGAGGATCGAATCGCTGGGATTCGACGGATCGTACTTCACGCTGGCAGGTTGGCCAGCAACGAGCCGCTCGAATCGAATCTGTCCGCCAAGGCCGGTGATGTCCTGCGCCGTCTGGTAGGTGACACCTGAAATTGCGTAGCTATAGGTAACCAGGTGCCTCGGGCTGTTATCAGTCAGCGGGCGAGCGCGCGAACCAAAAAGCTTCCTTGGAACCTCTCGCGGCTCCGGAGGATGCTCAGCCAAATCCACAACCTGCCCTTCCGCGATGCGGCCGATTTGGTTTAAGTGAAGGCGCCGCCTGCGTTCCACATCCTCTGGATCTTCCGCCGGGCGAAAAAACGCGTAGGCAATCATGGCAATCGCGACGACGGCCGCGCCGACCATGGCGAGAAGAAGTTTCCAGTCTGCGAACAAAGATTTCAACGAGCGATCTCCAACCGCGGGTCCAATGTGGACTGGCAATTATCTGCAAGAAGACGCGTTCAAAACACGATAAACGGAGCCTTCCGGCGAAAATCCCGCATAGGTGCGTATTTTACCGAAACAGGCGCGGTTGAGTGAAATTACGTTTGCGGGGCTTGCACCGGATTGCGCAACACGCCAACACCGGCGACGCTGACCTCGACGGTGTCTCCTGCGACAAGGGGCCCGACGCCAGCGGGCGTTCCCGTTGCAATCAGGTCGCCGGGGAATAGAGTCATCATATTGGAGATCCACCGGACAATAAACGTGACCGGGAAGACCATGAGCGAAGTACGTCCGCTCTGTCGAAGTACTCCATTGACCCGCGTTTCGACCAATACGTCGGATGGATTGAGCTCGGTCTCAATATGCGGGCCAACGGGACAAAACGTATCGAAACCCTTGGCGCGCGTGAACTGCACATCGCTCTTCTGGAGGTCGCGCGCGGTGACGTCGTTCAGGCAGGTATAGCCAAGGACATGGGCAAGCGCGTCTTCCGTGTCCTGTAGACGTGAACAGCGCTTTCCGATGACCACCCCGAGTTCGCCTTCATATTCCACCTTCTGAGATTGCGGCGGAACGACAATTGGTTCGCCGGGACCAACGATGGCCGAGGGAGGCTTCAGAAAAATGAGCGGCTCTTTGGGCACTTCATTGCCGAGCTCGGCGGCATGCGCCGCATAATTGCGTCCGACGCAAACAATCTTTCCAGGTTGCGCGGGAGCCAGCAGTCGCACATCAGCTAACGCCCAACTTCGCGAACCCGGTGACCACGAACTCCACGGCAGCCCCGAGATTTCGCGAATCTGGTCGCCCTCCATCAAGCCATGCAGCGCAGAATCCGAGGAGGCATCAGCAGAATCACTTGAAACAAATCGGCAGAATTTCATTCAGAGTCAGCTCGGATGGTGATGGGGACGAGATTCGTTCGCCGCACGCGCACGCCGTATAATTGTACCCAGCCAGGAAAGCGTGACGACGAGCAGATAGATCACCGTGCCCAATACGAAAATTTGCACGGCGCTGAAGCGCCCTTCCAGCCCGCTGAAATCCATGGATAGAATGCGGTAAGTCAGCGAGAGAATCAGCCAGCCGACCAGGCTCGAAGACAGCATGTTTCCCGGCACGCGCCAGAACCTTACTACGGGAATCAACGCAATCAAACCGAGCAGCGCAACGGCCACGAGATTGCGAAGCAGCGCAAAGCGATCGAGAACCGGAACGCGATTGGCTATGATCACCCAGCTGCTGAACGCCGTGGATAGAAACACTCCGACGTAGACACCCGTGCGAACGGATACGTTCCGGAAACTGTGGAACCAGTCGTACGCAGGCAAGTCTGCTCGAACGGACGTCAACTGATCTGCTCCTGTGGCTCTATGTATTCATTGAACCCGGAACTACGACAAAGGTTTCGCGACCTCAACGACGATAACCGTGCTGGGGGCACTTTCATTGCCAGCACGATCAACGGCGGTCACGAAGTACCAGTAGTGGTGGCCGGATGCTACAGAGTTATCACGATACGCTGGTGCAAGCAACACGTCGGGAGTGATAAGTACGCCTCGCGTGTCCTGCTGCTCACTTCTATAGACGCGGTAGCCGGCCAGGTCCGTTTCAAGATTGATGGACCAGGACAGGTCTACAAGAATGGAGTCGGGCGTGGGTCCGGGAAGAACTGCAGCAACCAGGTTTTGGGGAGCGGCTGGCGGGAAAATATCTTTGGGAGAAACGATCGCAGGATCGGAATCGTCGGACTCCAGTTCCTTGCCTTCCGCGAGCACCACGCTCCTTACAATGTAGACATACGTTTTTCCGAAGTCGAAAAATGTATCGTGGTAGCGGGTTTCTTCTGCAGGTCCAAGCAAAGCGATTGGTGACTTCCATTTAGCTTGCGCGAAGTCTTTGACCGCAGCCTGTGCGGAAGATGGATCAAGCTCGCCGCGATAAACGCGGTAGCCTGAAAAGGCAGTGAGCGGATCGCCGCCGGAAGTGCGCGTGGGAGCAGTCCAGCTTAGTTCGATCGCAGGTTCTGTTACGCGAGCCTCCAGGTGAATCAGGCGGTCCGGCACAGGGAACATACGCACAAACATTGCGTTGGAATCCGCCGAAGCTTTTTTCTTGGAAGAGCGCGTCCGCACCACATACGTAAGCGTACCCCCAGGATGCGCCCGCGTTTCGTCCGGCGCGACGGGATCAACAAATTTCACCTGGCCTTCCGAGACGTAATTCTCAACAAGCGATCCAGGTATTGTATAGACGACGCGAAATGTTTTTGTGTCCGGCGAGCCGTCGGGCTTCGGCGAGCCTCGCACGATCTCAACAGCCGGCGGTGCTGCAAGCTTATCGCCGGTGATGGTCTTTTTGGGCAATGTGAAAACAAGTTGCACGCCGTCGCCGGCCTGATGCCCCGTGAGATCGGCAACCGCAACAGGAACGGGAGGAGACGGAGGAACCGGCTCGCCCGGCGCGCCGCATCCCGCAGCAAAAAGAAGAACGAGCGATGAAGTGCAAAGGGTAAGGCTTGCCAAGCAGGCAGATATCGTCCGGCGCGGTGCAGGCTTCCGCAAGTTTCGCATCCCCATTTTCGATTTTCGGAGTTTACAGGATATAGCGGCTCAAGTCCTGGTTCTTGACGATATCCGCGAGCTGTTTCGTGACGTACGCACCATCGACCTTGACGTTCTTTTTCTTCAGGTCCGGCGCCTCGAAGGAAAGTTCATCGAGAACTTTCTCGAGAATAGTGTGCAGGCGCCGCGCTCCGATATTTTCGGTTGATTCGTTCACGCTGGTGGCAAAGCGCGCGATGGCTGCCACGGCATCCTCGGTAATGTTGAGCTTCACGCCTTCGGTATCGAGAAGCGCAACGTATTGCTTAATGAGCGCGTTTTTCGGCTCCGTAAGAATGCGGATGAAATCTTCTTCCTTTAGCGATTGCAGCTCCACGCGAATGGGCAAACGGCCTTGCAGCTCAGGAATCAAGTCCGAAGGCTTTGAAACGTGGAAAGCCCCGGCGGCGATAAACAAAATGTGGTCGGTGCGAATCATCCCGTAGCGCGTGTTGACGGTAGTGCCCTCGATAATCGGCAAGATGTCCCGCTGCACGCCTTCCCGCGAAACATCCGGGCCGTGGCCCGATTCGCGCCCCGCAACTTTATCAATCTCATCGATGAATATGATTCCCATTTGCTCGGCGCGGTCGACGGCCGTACGCGTCACCTGGTCCATGTCGAGCAGCTTGTTTTCTTCCTCTTGAATCAGATATTCAAAGGCGTCGGCGACAGACATCTTGCGCTTTTTCTTCTGTTGCCCAAACATTCCTGAAAGCATGTCCTTGATATTGACGTCCATCTCCTCGACGCCCTGGTTGGAGATGATTTCAAACGACGGCATGGCGCGTTCGCGCACTTCAATGTCCACCATGCGTTGATCCAGTTTTCCTTCGCGAAGCTGGACGCGCAGCTTTTCGCGTGTGCGCTGCGTTTGCTCGCGCTGCGAAGCGGCATCCGCTTCCGTAGTTCCGGGAACAGGCGGAGGGGAAGGTGGCAACAGAAGATCGAGGACGCGTTCCTCGGCGGCTTGTTCGGCGCGATCGGCCACTTCATCAAGCTTCTCTTCGCGCACCATATCAATCGAAGTCTCGACGAGATCGCGCACCATGGATTCGACATCGCGTCCGACGTACCCAACTTCCGTGTATTTCGAGGCTTCGACCTTGACGAACGGGCAACCGGCCAGCCGTGCCAGGCGCCGAGCGATTTCGGTCTTTCCGACACCTGTCGGGCCAATCATCAAAATGTTTTTTGGCAGCACGTCTTCCGCAATCTCCGGCGGAAGCTTTTGCCGGCGCACGCGATTCCGCAACGCCACCGCCACCGCCCGCTTGGCTGCATTCTGACCCACAATGTATTTATCGAGCTCCGCGACAATTTCGCGCGGCGTCATGTCGTCCAGAGCAGGAAGCAGTTCCTGTTCTTCGACCGGTGCGGCGCCGTTTTCACCCGGCACGTAAACAATCTCTTTATCGATCTTGCTGGTCATGAAATGTCCGATCTCTCCAGATCCAAATCCACGCAGAGCGGTTCCCTGAATCTAGCCTTTGGATGCGCGAAGACGCTCAAGCGTGCTATCGCGTCACAAAATCTCTTCAACTGTAAAGTTTGCGTTGGTGTAGATACAAATCTCGCTGGCGATTCGCATCGCTTCCATCGCCAGGTCTTTCAACCCCAGCTTCGAGTGTTTCATCAAAGCCCGCGCCGCCGCGAGCGCATACGTTCCGCCGGACCCGATGGCGCACAAGCCGTCATCCGGCTCAATCACGTCGCCATTGCCGGAGAGCAGGAAGGTGGATTTTGTATCCGCAACAATGAGCAGCGCCTCCAGGTGCCGCAACGCGCGGTCCTTGCGCCACTCCTTGGCCAGCTCCACCGCGCCTTTCTGCAGATTGCCGGAGTGCTCCTGTAGTTTGCCTTCAAATCGCTCGAACAGCGAAATCGCGTCGGCCGTGGAGCCCGCGAAACCCGCGATCACTTTGTCGTTGTAAAGCCGGCGCGTTTTTCGCGCGGTATGCTTCATGACATGGTCGCCCATGGTCACCTGTCCATCGGCAATCAGCACGGCTTTATTATCCTTGCGCACGCACAAAACGGTTGTACCGTGCATCTGCGCGCTTTCCTGGCTTCTATGCATCCCAGCATTATACAGCGGCAAGCCTGGGCCAAGCCATTTTCACCGCGATCCGCAGCGCGCTCTGACTGTTGCTATTGAGCGGGCGGCTGCGCTGCAGGCGGGTTCACTGTCTCCGGTTTTGGTTTGAAGGTCTGGAGATGATCCTGAAGCGCTCTAGAGTTCCTGCGCAAAGTCACTAAGGTTTCCGTCAAGCGATCAATCTCTTTCTGCTTTGCCGGTTGTTGCTCCTCGGGGAAATCCGGAAGTTCCTTGACCATTTTGTCGCGGACAACGGTTACCTCTAGCATGTCGTCCTGCGTATCCTTCAGCATCTTTTCCGTCTCTTCCGCCGTGTCGGGCAATTTGAAATCGAGTGGCGGCTGCTGTTCGGACTTTGCCGCCGCTCGAATGGCCGCTTCTTTTGCAGCGGCGGCCGCCTCTGCCGCTTCCTTCGCTTCTTTATCCACCTGGTACTGATCGGCAGGCGTACGCAAAGTAATTACTTCATCGTTCGTCCAGACTTTCTTCTTCTTTACAGTCGGCTGCTCGGTCGTTGGTGCCGGCGTCGCAGAAGGTTGCGAATCTTGCGGTGGGGCCGGAGCTGCTGCCGGAGGTGGCGGCGGTGGCTGGGATTGCGATTGCGACTGATCGGTCTGCTGCACCCCGAACGCCTCGCATCTCCCGCAAAATACAAGAACGGCCCAACAAACGGCAAATGCCGCTATGCCAAGTATGCGAGAGGGCTTGCGAAGGTTCATTCTGTATCCTGTGATTACTGTGGAATTTCGTGGAAAGACAGAATTTTATAGGTCAACGGCGCTTGGGCGGCCTGGATCCATGAACAGTTGTAATAAATACCGCTGCCAACGTTAGGAGTCGCCACGTTGGTAAAGCTCGCGGGTCCCAGATTGGTGAGCAGATTCCCGGATGTATCGCGCGTTTGCGCAATGAGCATCCCTCCACTAAAAGTTCCTCCGCCGCCATTCTCGTTCGCGTTTACGATGCCCTGCCCCACGACGAGGACGATTCCGTTCCAATTGGAGCCGGTGTCGTAGGTGAAATTGCCGGTTACAAGCAAGAGTCCGAAGCCCGAGAGAGTCGTCCCCAAATGAAAGTCACCCTGGTGGACCTGAGTAGGATCTCCTTGAATGGCAACGGTCATGGGATTCGAGTAAGACATTGCGCTCGGCAAGTTGGCCTCTGTAGCGGGCCCGGCGATGACCGCATCTGCGTTTTGGAGAATGGTTTGAACAATTTGGTTGAGGCTTTGCACAGTTTGCAAGTTCGAGGGGAGCGTGACTTGCACGACGTTGGGAGTAGGGCCATTCCCCGTGAAGTTTCCGGTTTCGTTGGGGCTCACGGGAATCCCCGTGCTGCCAGGTCCCGGATTTCCGCTTATCACATAGTTGACATCAGGTGTCTGATCCGGGACGCCAATGGCCGGGACCGGGTAGCTCATGGAACTGCAAGCGGAGTCGCCCCCGTCGCTGTTGCCGCTAATCCTGAAGTAACTATGGTCAGGGCTGCTGAAAGCGTCCGAGTGGCCGTCCAAGGTCAGCGCGGCCGGAAGAACGAGATTGATTGTCGCGGGGGCCACGAGATATTGCAAAATTTTCTTGCTGCCGTTTGGTAGATAGGCCAAAGCCGTTATTTCAAGGGCCTGCACAGCGGTGGACGGCGGACTCGAAGACACGATCAGGCTTGGCATCGGATTGCCCGAAGAATTGAGGTGAGCAGGGTCGTAAAAGAGGAGCGTCGAGGAATCATAAACCCCGTCCTGGTTCACGTCGATGTAAAGCGACTGCTCCGTGACGGCGTTGATGCGCACCCACTTGTACATGGGGCCTGGCGTTGAGTGGTTGTTCCAGACGGAATTGACCGACTGCCACGAAGCGCTCGAAGCAGGAATCCCAAATTCGCTCTGGTATTCCGTGTCGAAGTAGAGGTTACCCGAATCCCACGGCGCGACTGTTTCAGTTATGAGCGCGTTCGCGTTGACTACATAAACAGCCTGGCCTAACGGCAAAGCTGTTGCCAGGGAAGTTCCCGGTGGAACGATAGCCGGGCCAAAATAATTTGGATTCTTAGACAGCATGCGTCCGCGCGCCTCCTCAAGGCCGGCGAGCGCCGCATAGTACACTGTCGAAGAAGATCGGTAGTTTGCGCCAAGCGCTGTCTCCGTTCCGGAGGAAACCAAAAGCGCAATCGCCACGACACTGATCAGCAGCAACACGAAGATCGCAATCAGAAGTGCGATTCCCTGCTGGGCGCGGCGAGAACCGGATTGGAGGTTTTTTTTCATCCGCTCTGTTTGTTACTGAATCTGATTGAGGCTGTGTCCTCGTCCATGCAATTCGACGAGCCTCACCTGATGCGACTGAGCATCCACGGTTGGCGCCATCACGATCAGCGTAATATCCACATCGGTTACATATTGCGGAGAATTGTAAGAACCGGCGCTGATGCACGGCTGAGGCCCATAAGGCGTGTAGCACGTATAACTGAAAATGGGCACCGGATTCCCGCCAGGAAACATGTTTGGATAGATCGCATGGAATTGAGCGATTTGCGCGGGCGTAGTGTTGTTCATTACATTTTGCACGTACGGGACGAAAAATGCCCCGGTCGTCGTAGCGGGATCTCCTCCCACGACTTTATACGATTGGGCCCGAGACAAAATGTTATTCGCCAATTGATAGCGCGTCCACTCCACGCCGTCGTGGCGCCACGGGTCGACATCTCTTTCGATGATCAGGTCGAAGTCCCCGGGACTGTTCGTACAAGTCCCTCCTCCTGCCGTCCCAATCTGGCACGGGTTGTTGGGATAGTTCGGGGACCACGCCACGGGCGTGACGGCATACAGATTCGCGGGCGGCACAGTCGGTGTGAAAGAAAACATGCTTTGGGGCGGGAAACCGGATCCATTGACGTCTCGAACGATCTCTTCCAGCCCAAACCGCGCTTCTTGAAATGAATTCAATACCTGAGATTCCGTCTGGTATCTCTGCTGCGCAACAGAAAGAAGCCCAAACGCGGTCGTGCAAAGCAAAATGAAGATCACCGCCGCAATCAGCATTTCGATGAGCGAGAAGCCTTGCTGGGACCGTTTGTGCTGAGCGTGTCTCATTTTTCAACTATGCTATCCAGCGTGACTGGTTGATAGATCCCATTTCCGCCGGTCTTTCTGACCCCCAGAATGTATCGCTTGCCGCTAACCAGCCCGTTGTTCGTGGTCGTGACCACCGCCCAGCGTACATCGTACGTAACGCCGGACGGATCATTGGGATCCTGGTAGCTGAAGTGATAGCCCGTCGGTACCGAGCCTTGGGCCTGCGTAAAATCGACCACGAGCTGGTTGTAAAAAATAAGTGTGTTGGCTCCCACCACGGTGTTTGGCTGGGTCGGATTCCCGAGGTAGCAGGTGAACGTCTGACCGTCGATCGTTTCAATGAAAGTTGGAGGGACGCTGGACATGTTCAGGGGCTGATTCAGGAATTGGTCCATCTGTCGCTGCGCAAAAACCAACGCGGAAGAATCACTCCGATTGGTCGAATTCGAGCTGACAGAAGCGGGCACCATTTGCGCCACCGCAACAATGCCGACCAGCAGGACGACAATGGCCAAGATCACTTCGATGAGCGTAAAACCAGTTTCGCGGTTTTTCTTCATCGCTTCCGTCTTGGAACATCCGCAAATCTTCATCGTTTTTCCTTACTAAACAACTCAGCTGACTCGCTGCCAATTCCCCGCCGCCGACGCAGTCCACACCTGCACTGCGCCCGAGGGCAGCGTTAGAATGGCGCGGTAGCCGGCACTCGGATCGCTAGGATTGCCAAGATAAAGTGCATAAATGGTTGTGCTCGTCGGCCCGCCAGCATAGAGCACCACAACTCCCCGTTGGTCATACATGACGCTGCCGTTCGATCCAGAGAGTACCGTCCAGCCGTAGCTGCTTGCCGAGCCCAGAGTGGAGGAAATCGAGGATGTGCTGGGCACCGAACCCGCGGGCAGAAGCGTGAAGCTTCCGGTAACAATCGTTTGCGGTTCGGTCGGGTCCGGGCTGCCGTTTCCATTCAAGTCCACCCAAACGAGCCAATTCGGACCTTGTTGCATGATCTGGCAACTTACCTGCGTGTTTTGGCGAATCGCGCCAAACTTTGTGAATTTCAACATTCCTGCTAATTGAGAGGCGGTGGAATTCAGCTGATACGTTTGCAAAGAGCGTACAACGACAGGGACGGCCAAAGTCGTGATAACCAGGAGCACCACCAGCGACAGGATAAGTTCCACCAAGCTGAAGCCGATTTGTCGGCTTCGGCGCGTAGACGCGAAGTGGGCGCTCAGTTTCATAGCGGAACAACACCCGCCGGTTTGACTCTGGCGAAACTCTTTCAACCCCGGCTCATCCTTCTAGATTAGTGTATTTTATCAGCAAAAACCCATAGGCCGGGGGTACTGCGGCGCTGCAACTATACCACTAGTCAACGGGGACGCCAGACCGATTCTGAGGGAATTCAAAGATTCACTGGGGCCAAGCCAAAACACCTTCGGCCGGTTCGCAACTTGGCTCCGCGGCTCTAAATTTTCCTTCATGTAGCTCTATCTTGTTATAAATAAACCACTTACTGCTCCTTGGTTGCCCCCAAAGCGAAAGCGTTGTGGTGCGCGATGGCTTCGATCGAAATCATTGGATTGACCCCTGAAGCACTTGGAAAAGACGAGCCATCCATCACAAACAGATTTCGCACCTCCCAGGTTTCGCCGTCGGGCTTCGTCGCGGAATTCTTCCGCGAACTCCCCATCCGCGCGCTTCCCATAATGTGAAATGAAAAGAGAGCGAGTTGGCCAGAATTCCAACCTGCGGCGTCCATCGCCTGCGTAAAAGACTGCAACGAGCCGCTTCTTCCCGGCTCATAAGCGCACCATTTTGCGTGCGGAGAAAAAATCTGCCGCGCGCCAGCCGCTTCTAAAATGCGCGCAGCGCCGATAAATCCACTGCGCAGATGGGCGCGATCGAATTCCGACAGCGCGTACTGCGTTACAGGATTGCCTTCGCGATCCAGCGAGACGCGACCGCCATCGCGGTCGCGCACTAGAACGCCGATGGCGGTCGTGTTTGCTAATTTTCCGAGCAAGGACCGATATTGCTCCGGTTCGCGCCAGGGCAAAACAGCAACCGCGATCACGGGCTGCAACGCCGTAGTCTCGTATTTCACGCCGTAATTTCCCGTAAGAAAGCGGTGCTCGTCTGAATAGATTGCCTGCATCGTCCCTTCCCACGGACGAATCTCCTCTTCAAAGACTCCACAAACATTCGACACCGGATGCAAATGCAAGTGCCGGCCAATATGTTCGTTGCGCAAACCGGAACGCAGCAGAAGCGCCGGAGTATGAATGGCTCCGCAAGCGACGACCACCGTTTTGCAGCGAATCGTGATACGGAATCCTTTCGGCGAGCGTGCTTCGACCCCCGTCGCTGCCCCGGCTTCGATCCGTACTCGTTGCGCTCGCGTCTCTGTAACCAATCGAGCCCCTTTCGCCTGCGCATCCACCAACCAGGTCTTCGCACTCGATTGTTTTGCTCCGAGCGAGCAACCATATCCGCAATAACCGCAAATTTTTCCTTGCTCGCAACCTACGACGTTGCGCGGCATCTTCGCGGCATGCCATCCCAAAGCGCCCAGGCCACGCTGTAAGGCCTGTTCGCGCGCCGAAACGCGGTTGTGCTCACTGTTCACGGAAAGCCGCGCGCAAATGGCGTCGAGACTCCGCGTGTACGCTTCGCTCGTAAACCACGGCACACCCGCCGCAGCCCATTCCGCGCGCACATCATCCGGCGTTCGAAACGACGTGCAATAGTTGATGACCGTTCCTCCACCCAAACATTCTCCGGCGAGCAACCCCACGCTTTGATCCGCTGTTGCCGCAAATCCACCTTCCAGATAAAGCCTCTGAAACCCGCCAAGCTCGGCACCATCGAAATCCGCGTCATCGTAATAACCGCCTGCTTCGAGCACGACGACCTCTCTGCCCGCATCCGCAAGCACCGCCGCGGCCACGCCTCCGCCGGCTCCGGAGCCTACGATGCAAACATCGCACGACAATTCCATATCGCCCTGCGAAACGATCGGATTCAGCGGACGCGGTTTGGGCTTTTGGGGACCGAGTGGCCCTGGATAACCAATCTGGCTCCAAACGGGACTCGCCCCGCCGCCCGCGCCCGGCAGCATCACGTAAAGAAATCCAACCGCCTTGCGCAAAGCCTGAAACACACCTCGGCGCCGCCCCAATCCGCTGTCTGCCCAGGAAAGCAAAACGCGCACACGCGTTTCCATGGGCAGTGCAGAAAATGAAGTCCAACGCCCCACGCTCAGCAAGCTATGCAGATGCGAATCCCAAATATCGAGCAATTGAAGAAATTGCGCTCGCTCACCAGGGCGAGGGTTGAGATCAAGCGCCTGGGCCATCGCTCCTGGGATGCCCAACTCGGAAGCGGAAGGCCAGTCTCCGGTAGGAGGCGCAAATGTATCGCAGATGGATTGCAGCGCGCGCTGCTGCCTGGGAGTAAGGTCCATCGATAGCTGAGTCTAGCAAATGCGCGGTCGCGTAGGCACGTTATCGACCGTTCGGAACTGAAAAGACCAAACGCGCTAGGCAATGGAAAGGGCTTTAGTTCTGATCGTTCTTGCTCTTCTTGACGTGCGCCTCAGAGGTTTTCTTTTGGAGGCCGGTCTTCTCGAAAAAATCGCCGGGGAATCCCGGATTATACCGGCACTCCGTATAAAAGAACTGTGCCGCGCGCCGCCCGTTGT
Organism: Betaproteobacteria bacterium; assembly: GCA_903970165.1. Lineage (GTDB taxonomy): Bacteria > Acidobacteriota > Terriglobia > Acidiferrales > UBA7541 > Acidiferrum. Next base: position 15,965 of record CAJCHZ010000052.1, on the reverse strand, counting down.
GATATCGGCTGACCTGCATCGGCGTCCAAACCGTATCCTTCAACTGGTAGTTCGTGTACATGCTGACATCCTCGTCGTGCTCGCGCGTCTCCTCATTCTCGGTCGTCACCACGCTTCGCACCAGCAGCCTCGTGGAGTGGTCCACAGCCAAGCGAAACATCCGGCCGTCGGGATCGGTCAACTCCACCCATTCCACTTCCTTCAAATCCACGGTATCGCTGCCGCCAAACCGGTACAGCCAGCCTTGCTCGGTCTTCAACCGCACCCGCAGCACGTTGTCAATGTTGCGCTTCGTTTGTTCCATAAACTCGGATACCGAAGTCACCGGCAATTCGGTGATGCCGCTGCGGTCTAACGTCCACCCGTGGTCGCCGTTATACAACGCGATAACGACTCCGCCGTGCGACCAATCCGGCCCTTCGACCCCAATCACCGTGTTTAGGATGCCCTTCAGGTTGTGAGACTTCGCCGCATATTCCAGCCGCTCTTTGTCCGGATAATGGCGTGAATCCGTAAAACCGACATACCCAAGGATTGCCTCGTTGTGCCCGAACTGCGCGCGTGTGCCCGTGCACTCGCCTTCCTGTGCTTCAAGATACCCCGCGCCGCCGCGCGCATTGATCAAATCGCTCAAAATCTGCTTGGCCTTGGCAGCGCTTGCTTCCGGCATCAGGGTGTCCGGATTCTGCGCCGCCGCGCGCAGCGCAAACGCCGCACTTACGACCAAACCCGCAACAACAATTTGAGCCAACCTCAACCGCACAAGACAGATCCTCCGTTTACATTGATGATCTCCCCGGTAAGGAAGTTGGCCAGGTCCGAAGCCAAAAACAGAATCGGTCCCGCAATCTCCTCTGCCGTTGCAGGCCGCCCCAGCGGAATCACCGTAGCCACAGCTTTCGCTCCAGCCTTGGTCTGAATCACAGGATTGGACATATCGGTAGCTACCCAGCCGGGTGCCACGGAGTTCACCAGAATATTGTGCCGCGCAAGTTCTGTCGAAAGCCCTTTCACCAGGCTGACGACACCGCCCTTGCTCGCCCCATAATGCGTGTGGAAGGACTCTCCGCGCTGCGCCGCCGTCGAAGTAATCGGAATAATCTTACCACCCTTCTGCTTGATCATTTGCGGCACGCAGAAGTGAATAATCGAATACACGCTCTTCAAATTGACCCGGATCATTTCGTCCCACTGCTTCTCGGTCATTTTCTCAATCGGTAGATCCTCGATGTTCCAAACCCCCGCGTTCGCCACCACAATGTCCAGCCGCCCCAGCCGCGCGATGCAATGCTCGACAAGTTTCTTGTTGTCGGCATGTTTTCCCGCATCGGCTTTGAACGCCTCGACCCGCGTTCCGTGCTTACCAGCCTCCTGCTCGATCTGCTTCGCCGCGTCCGCAGCCTTGTTGTAGCTGAAGACCACGTCCGCCCCAGCGTGCGCCAATAATTTGACGGCCGCTGCGCCAATCCCGCGCGAACCACCGGTAATAAGTGCCGCCTTGCCAGCAAGTGAAATCATCCATTCCCCCCAACCGTTTGACGAACAAACTCGTTAAGCAGAAGCTAAGACTTTTGGAGCGCGGCTCCGCGCGCCGCCGCCACAAAATCGCCAAACAACCGGGCGGCAAAAGCATCCCCAAACATGCGCTCCGGATGCCACTGGACTCCAATCACCCAATTCGAGTCGCCGGTCCACTCCACGCCCTCGATAATTCCATCAGGCGAGTGCGCCGTAACCCGCAAATTTTTCCCTGGCTTGGCGATGGCCTGATGGTGCGAGCTATTAATCTCCGCATTTGCAGCCTTCGCTACTTCGGCCAACCGGCTCCCTGTCTCGAAACGAGCCCCATGAATCGGGTCGTCCGGCGGCTCAGGTGACAGGTCCATCTTCCGGTGAGCCGTCGTCGTGCCCAGCTCCGACCGCACATCTTGAATCAGAGTCCCGCCCAGGTACACATTCAGCAACTGGCATCCGTAGCAGATACCCAGCACGGGTTTTTTCTCGGCAAACGCATGGGCAAGGATGGCCCGGTCGGCTTCTTCGCGCGCCAAATCAGCGGGCGCCGACTTCCCGTGGTTCACATCCCCATACTCGGCAGGCTCAACGTCCGCAGGGCTGCCTGGCAACACAAACGCATCCATGTCGGGTATCAAACGTAGCTGCGCTTCCCGGTCGCCCAGAGGTATGAGTACTGGTTCTCCTCCAGCATCGCGGACAGCATTCTCATAACTGGCAATCTTGGGCCGATTGCCCTGGGCTTCCTCTTCAGACGTTCGCCAGGGGATCCCCACACGGGGACGAATGAGTGTTTCGGGGCTCATGGAAACCCAAATCGTAGCATTCGCAGGAGTATGCGGCAACCAGCGCCCCGCCTGGTCGCCCCCTTCTACCTGCCCTCCCCGTTCTTCCGGCCGAGGTGCGGCGGCGGCTTCGGCCGGCGATCTCGCGACGAAGTGAAGTTGGCCAGATAAGCCAAATACCCGCCCACAAGGTGGTACGTCTCGTAGTCGTCGTCCAAGCGGATCGCCGAGAGCACATCTTTCCGAGTGTGCAAAATCCCTGCGTCCCACGTTTTTTGTGTCAGCGAGCGGATTGTGATACTCGGAATTCCGCGCACTCCAAATTGCATCGAATCCGTGCTTCTAACCTCTTCAATATCTACCGCAGAAATCGGCAGCTTCACCTCTCCCGCGAAGTAGACCAACTCGGCGATCAACTGCCGGTCCGCATAGCTAGGCCAATACGCGGCCGGTGCCAGACCTAGGGTGTCCAGATTAACCATCGCGTCCGTGAGCGCCACTTGCGCGTCGGTCATTTGTCGCACGTAAAATTTGGACCCGATTTCTCCGCGCTCCTCTTCGCTGAACGCCACAAAAACATACGTATGTTTTCGCTCCTCACCTTGCAAAGACTGATAGATGGACGGCAGCAGGGACGCGCCGCTCCCATTGTCCACGACTCCGTCTCCCTTCGGCGCGTGATCGAAGTGCGCGCCAACGATGATGGTCCGCTCCGTACTCCCAGGCAACGCGCAGATGATGTTCGGCAATGGCCATCCATTCACGGGCTGTTCGGAAAGATGCTGGTCATCGCATCCCGCTTCTCCGAACATTTGTTTAATCGCCGCTTCGCGTCGGCTGTCATCACCGCCATATCTCTTCAGCAGCTCTTCGACAACCTCCTTCGTCACTGGTGTGATCCTGACCGTCGCGGTCTGGCGAGCTATTGCCTGCGAACTCACCAGCTCAGTAAGCAGGCAAACCACTATCCATTGATTACGAATATTCAACTCTTTACACCGTCCAAGCAAAAGTCCGGCCGGTGGAAAAAGGGAGGCAAACTGGCAAATCGGCTGAACAGCCGGTCGACCGATGGCGCTCGAAGCGTCACATGCCCCAGCTTGCGGCCAGGCCGTGGCTCTTTGCCGTACAAATGAAGATGCGTTGACGGAACAGCCAGCACCTCCGCCATATCCGGCAGCTCCCCGATGAGATTGATCATCGCGGAAGCGCCAATTGGCGTCGTCTGGCCGAGCGGCAGACCGCTGATAGCGCGTAGGTGATTTTCAAACTGGCTCGTCACCGCCCCTTCGATTGTCCAGTGCCCCGAATTATGAACGCGAGGAGCCATCTCGTTGGCCAGTAATTCCCCGTCCAACTCAAAAAATTCGATCGCCAGTACGCCCACGTAATTCAGCGAGTCCAGCACCTGCACCGCGGCATATTCTGCTGCTCGCTGGATCTCGGGAGCGACACTGCGAGCCGGCGCCAGCGACAGCCGCAAAATTCCCTCGCGGTGGTAATTCTCCACCAACGGATAAAACGCGGTCTCGCCTGATTTGCCCCGCACCGCGATAATCGAGAGCTCCCTCTCAAACGCTACAAACTTTTCCAGAACGAACGCCTGCTTCGGCAAGATTTCTTTCGCCGCCTTCACATCTTCCGGCGTCTTCAGAACCCACTGTCCTTTGCCGTCATAACCCATACGTCGCGTCTTCACCACGGCCGGCAAGCCAATCTTTTTGATGGCCGTGTCCAGATCGTATGCTGAACTTAGCGAAGCATAGGGCGTCGTCGGAATCTTCAGCTTCTCGAACAGCTGCTTCTCGCGCAATCGGTCTTGCGCCGTCTCCAGTGCCGCAGGAGGCGGATAAACAGAGACTCTCTTGGCAAGCCACTGCGCCGAGTCGAAGGGAACATTTTCAAACTCGTATGTCACGACTTGGAGCCCGTTCGCGAATTTATCCAGCGCTCCGCGGTCCGCAAAGTCGCCCGTCACGCGCGGCGCAATTCGCCCCACGGGCGCTTCCGGCGACGGGTCAAGAAACCGGAACCGCATCCCTAGCGGATAGCCCGCAAGCGCAAGCATGTAACCAAGCTGCCCACCGCCAAGTATGCCGATGCTCACGCGCTCTTCCTCTTTTTCTTCTTGGCCAACGCGGCCGCTTTTGCTGGATCGGGATTTGCCATAACTCGCCTCGTTTGCGAAGCGCGAAATTCTCGCAGCGACTCTCGGATGTGCGGATATTTCCCGCCCAATATCGCGGCCGCAAGTAGAGCAGCGTTAATCGCCCCGGCTTTGCCAATAGCCAGTGTCCCTACAGGTATTCCGCCGGGCATCTGCGCAATCGAAAGCAGCGAATCAAGCCCCTTGAGCGCTTTCGACTCCACGGGAACTCCAAGCACAGGCAAAACGGTCTTCGAAGCAGTCATCCCCGGCAAATGAGCCGCACCGCCGGCGCCTGCAATAATCAACTCGATGCCGCGCTTCTCGGCTCCAGCCGCATATTCAAATAGCAGGTCGGGCGTCCGGTGCGCGGAAACCACGCGCGTTTCATGGGGCACGCCGAGATCTCTCAGTGTGTTCCCTGCGTGCTCCATCGTCTCCCAGTCCGAAGACGATCCCATGATGACGCCGACGAGCGGATGAGCGATGAAATGTATCTCGCCGCGGCTGCTCTTCCTGACGCGCTTTTGTGCCTTTGAAATTTTCTCCGCCATCGCTATCCGTCAAATCGAGGAACGACTGCCCGCCGGAATGCCGGCGCCCTTGCACTCTATCGGAAACCAAGCTGGATATTCTACGGTGTTTTTCAGCGCGCGGCGACGGGTGACGGGTTTTTCCAGTAGTGGCGCAGTTGCCCGACGAGATAAAGCGACCCCGCCACAAAAATCACGTCGTTTGCCGCAGCCTTTTCTAACGCATATTCCAGCGCACGCTCCGGTTCCGGGATGATGGTAAAGTTCGATGCGTGGTGAGACGTGATTTCCGCAAGTTGTGCAACGGAAATAGCGCGCGTCGTGCTCGGCTGCGTGAAAATGACTTCCGCCGCGAGCGGAAACAAAACCCCGGCAATTTCATCCACCGCTTTGTCTCGCAGGGCCCCGAAGACCAGCCAAATTTTCCGCCCAGCGAGATGCTGCTCCCAGAACGCAGCGAGTTCCCGGGCAGCCGAAGGATTGTGTGCGCCATCGAGATACACATCCGGCTCCGCTTTCAATTTCTCAAGGCGCCCCGGCCAAACCGCTTCAGCAATCCCTCGCGCAATCGCCTCATCCGCAATTCGATAACCGCGCTCCTGCAAATAGCGTGCCGCCGCAACGGCGTTCAGAGCATTCTGGATCTGAAACCGTCCCGGCAACTGCGGCGCAATCTCGATAGACCAGCCTGAAACATTCTCGCGCACTCGCGCTCGGTTGCATCCGTTCTCGACCCACTCTTTTTCGATCCGAAACGCGGTCGCCGTATCAATCACGCGGCTGCCAACCTCGGCGGCACGCGCAAGAATCACTTCCCGCGCTTCCGGCCGCTGCTCCGCTAGCACCAGTGGAACAGCCTTCTTCACAATTCCCGCTTTTTCAGCCGCGATTTCCTCCAGCGAATGACCCAGGAAATTCTCGTGATCGAAGTCTACGCGCGTGATAACAGAAACCGTGGGCTTCAAAACATTCGTCGCATCCAGTCGCCCGCCAAGTCCCACTTCAAACACGGCAAACTCCACCCGCTCCCGCGCAAAATACTCGAACGCCATGGCCGTCACACATTCAAAGTAAGTCGGATGAGCGCGCAACTTGCCCGCCGCAAGCAACTCCTCATTCAAAGCCTGAATGCGCGTAAACGTCCGGGCAAACGCGTCGTCGCTGATCTCTTTGCCGTTGATTCGTATGCGCTCGTTGATTTTCTCCAGATGCGGCGAAGTGTTCAGCCCTGTCCGAAACCCGGCGCAACGCACAATCGATTCGAGGAACGCTGCCGTCGAACCCTTTCCGTTGGTTCCGGCGATATGCGCGGAGGGAATGGCCCGGTCCGGCCGTCCAAGGCGCTCCAAAAGAACAGAGATATTTTCGAGATCGAATTTTGCCGCTGCAGCCTGCGTCGGCGCGGCCAATTCCCGGCCCAGCGAAAGCAAATAGCGGACGGCAGCTTCGTAGTTCATTTCAGTTCAAAAGAAGATCGAACGAAGTGGAAACGAAGGATTTCAGATCCTTGCGATGCACCACGGCATCCAGGAATCCATGTTCCAGAAGAAATTCAGAGCGCTGAAATCCCTCGGGCAGTTTTTGCCGGATGGTCTGCTCGATAACGCGCGGACCTGCAAATCCAATCAGCGCTCCAGGCTCCGCAATATTTATGTCGCCCAGCATCGCGAAACTTGCCGTGACGCCGCCCGTCGTCGGATCCGTGAGCAAGGAAATGTAAGGCACCTTCGCATCATCCAGCCGCGCCAGCGCCGCGGATACTTTCGCAAGCTGCATTAGGCTGATGGTGCCCTCCATCATCCGTGCTCCGCCGGAACACGACACGACCACCAGCGGCTGCCGCGTCTCGACGGCCATCTCGATCCCGCGCGTTACTTTTTCGCCGACCACCGCGCCCATCGACCCGCCGATAAATCCAAACTCCATCGCGCAGCAAACAACGCCGCGCCCATTAATCTTTCCTTCCGCCGTGATGACGGCGTCGTTCATCGCCAGCTTTTTCCGGGCATCCTTGATCCGCGCGGCGTACGGCTTCGTGTCCACAAACTTCAACGGGTCGGTCGATGTCATCCCCGCATCGTGTTCCGTCCAGCGCGAATCCATCAACATTTCCAGCCGCTGCTTCGCGTTCATCTTGAAGTGAAACTGGCACTTCGGACAAACGTAGAGATTCGCCTCCAGGTCCTTTCGAAAAACAATCGTGCCGCAGGATTCACACTTCGCCCACAGCCCCTCGGTGCGAACGCGCCGCTCTTCCGGAGGCGTCGCCGCATCAATCGATTTTTTGTCTCTCTTGAACCAGGCCATAGAAGATAGTTGACAGTCGAAAGTTCAAAGTCAAAAGCAGCCCACAGTGTGGGAGCACGATACCGCGCGCCCTTCTTTGCTAGTAGTCAATCCCCCGCTGAGCCAGTATACCCTTGGTGTAAGGGTGTTTCACCTCGCGCATCTCCGTTACCAGGTCAGCCAGCTCCACAAGCAACGGATGCGCATTCCGCCCCGTACAAATCACGTGCACGCGTTCCGGCCGGTTCTTCAACGCCTCGGCAACCTCTCCTGCATCCAGCATTTTGTAGCTGATGGTGTAATTGATCTCGTCCAGCACTACAAGATCGTACTTCCCTGCATAAATCGCATCGCGCCCTGCTTCCCAGCATTCCCGCGCCAATTTGATGTCCTCAGGATCCGTTTCGGCGCCCCCGATTTTTACGAACCCGCGACCCATCGGACGAATTTCAAACTTGTCGTCACCAAGCATTTTCGCTGCATCAAGCTCGCCGTAATGCCACGAGCCTTTGATGAATTGCACCATCAACACGCGCAGCCCTTGCCCCACAGCACGAAACGCCGTGCCCAGCGCGCAAGTCGTCTTGCCCTTGCCCGGCCCGGTGTAAACGATCAGCAGTCCCTTCTCTTCCGGCATATTCCTTCGCGTCTGCGGATGGATACGATTTTCCAGCAGAATCCAATCACACACAGCACAAGAAAGACTATCAAAGTGACAAGCGCTTCGCGAATTCCGCCGCGATGGCTCTCACGCGTTCTTGTGTTGCGGCAGGCAGCGATGTCTTTGGCGTGCCATGCCCGTCGTGGAGGACGATCCACAGTCCCGGCCGGTACACTTCGTCTTCGCCGGGGCAGATCGCTCCGGTCAGTTGAGTGATTTCCAGTCCTGTGTGACTCAGCAATTCGATCAGGACGCCGCGCGCGTCATCCACAAGGTCGCGAAAACCCTGCGAAACGAGCACGGCGTCAACATCGCGCGGCGTGGGATGTTCAAGCTGCAGCAAATCGTAATCGGGCAGAGGTTTTTCGAGAGCGATTTCGATGGCGGCGGACGGCTGGGCTTGATCGGAGATCACACGGATGGGCATGGTGCATACGGTTTTACACCAGCGCGGCTATTTCGGATAGGGGCTGCCTGAAAGTATCGCAAAAGCGCGGTAAATCTGTTCGGCGAGCATGGCTCGCGCAAGCTCGTGGGAGTATGTCATCGTGCTGAGAGAAAATTTCTGCGGAACACGTTCGCGCACAGCAGGCTGGAAACCGTCAGCGTCGCCGCAGACGAAAATAATTTCACGCGTACCTCTGTCTCGCTGTTCGCCGAGCCATTTTGCGAAGGCTTCGGAGGTGAGACTCTTGCCCGCGGCATCGAGCAATACGGCCGTGGCTGCACGGTCTGCGTCGAGCTTCTTGATGGCGGCTTCGCTGTCGCGCACTTCGGCAATTTCGATAGGCGAGTGCCGGCCGATGCGTTTCACGTAATCGTCAATCACCACGCGCATTTCCGCGCGGCGCGTTTTTCCCAGCATAAGCAGGCGGATTTTCACTTCAACCCGTATTTTTTGCGTTTTTCGAGCAAGGTCTTGCGGCTGATGCCGAGGGCTTGCGCGGCGCGGCCGATGCGGTAGCGCGTCGCTTCGAGGGTTGCGGCAATCACCTCGCGCTCGATCTCTTCGAGCGAACGCAAGCCAGCGGTGGAACCGGCTGCGCCGGCAGCCGCTGCGCGAATATTGTCGGGAAAATCGGCGGGCTCGAGAGTGTCGCTGCCGGAAAAAACCACGGCGCGCTCCAGCGCGTTGCGCAATTCGCGCACGTTTCCGGGCCATGTGTACGTTCCGAGCATGCGGCGCGCGGCCTCGCTCAGGTGCGAACCTGGATGGCTGTGGATGGACCGAACTGTCACGAGAAGGTGATCGGCGAGCGGAAGAATATCAGCGCGGCGGTCGCGAAGCGGCGGTACTCGCAGTGCCAGAACGTTCAACCGAAAATAAAGGTCTTCGCGAAAGTTGCCGCTGGCGACGGCAGCGCTCAGATCGACATTGGTCAACGCTACGATGCGCGCTTCGATGTGCAAGGTTTCGGTCCCGCCCAGCCGCTCGAAAGAGCGTTCTTGCAAAACACGCAGTAGCTTGCCTTGCGCCCCGGGAGTCAGCGCGGCGACTTCGTCGAGCACGATCGTGCCCGTTCCGCCAAGCTCCAGGCGGCCGAGCTTTCGTTCGACAGCACCGGTAAACGCACCAAGTTCGTGGCCGAAAAGCTCGCTTTCCACCAGATTCGGCGGGAGGCTGGCGCAGTCAATTTTCAGGAAAGGCGCATCGCGGCGCGGGCCAAGTTCATGCACCAGCCGCGCGAGATGATCCTTGCCGGTGCCGCTTTCGCCGCTGATGAGCAGCGTCGTAGGAGCCGCTGCGACTTTCTGGGCGAGTTCGAGAAGGCGCAGCGATGCGGGATCTTCGGCGATCCACGGCAATCGCTCCGCGCTCATTTGGAATAGGCTTCGCCCGCGGCTTCCGAATCTCCGTACGAATGGCTCCGCGCGGCTACTTCCGGTTCATCTGGAATTTCAAGCTTGGGGCAAGAACGCCAGAGGCGTTCGAGATCGTAATAGCGGCGCGCCTGTTCGCTGAAGACGTGCAGAATGAATCCGCCAAAATCGAGCAATGCCCACTCTGCGGAGTGATGCCCCTCGCGGTGCTTCGGCGTGCGCTGCATGTGCCTGTCGAGTTGCTCTTCGACTTCCGCGCAGATGGCTTGCACCTGCGGCGTGCTGAATCCCGTACAAATCACAAAATAGTCGGTGAACGCGCCGACGCCGCTGAGGTCCAGAACGGTGATTGCGGAAGCTTTCTTGTTTTGTGCGGCTTCGACTGCGAGACGAACGCCTTGAGGAAGAGTTTCGAGTTTCAACGGTATAGGCCTTGTTTAAGAATGTATTCCTCGACGCGCACCGAGACAAGCCCGTGAATGGATTGGCCGCGGTTGGCGCGCCTGCGGATGTCTGTTGCGGAAACTTCGCTCGAAATGTTTTCGAGCAGGTAGATGCTGGTACCGCGCAGGTGCGCGATGACTTGCGACGGCGATTGCTCGGCTTCTTTCTTGGCGTCAGGACGCGCGATTAGATCCGGCGGAATAACCAGCCGCAAGGCTTCCGCACGAATTCCGGGTCGGTTTGCCACGATGAAATCGCAAAGACCGAGAAGCGTGTCGTATTCCTTCCAGACGGGAATATCGAGAAACGCGTCAGCGCCAATGATGAAATAGATGCGGTCGCCGTGGTGATTATAGGCGTGCCGGAAGTAACGCACAGTGTCCACGGAATAGTGGAGCTGCGTGCCGGCAAAATCTTCGCCGGCTTCTGCAAGCGATGGAACGAAGTGTGGATGCTCGGCGCAGGCTAGAGAGGCCATGGCAAATCGATGCGGAAAAGGCGCCAAGTGCTGCTTGAGCTTGTGCGGCGGACGGCTTGCCGGAATGAAATGGATCTCGTCGAAATTGAAGCGGCGGTCGGCGGCACGGGCCACGGCAAGGTGGCCGCTGTGAATCGGGTCGAAGGAGCCGCCAAAAAGCGCGACACGGCGCGGAGGATGCTTGGCGGCTGTGCGGTGCGCCTGCGCTATCGTCAATGCGCCTCCCAAGAAACTATTCTACCTGATGTTCTCACGATTCCTTGATCGGCGTGGGCAACGAATCCGCCCCGGGTTCGTTTTCGTCAATTTCAGATCCCTCCTCGGCGTCTTCCGTTTCGGAGAGAGGTAAATGCAGAGTCGCGTCAGGCGCAGGACGCGGAATCTTGTCGAGTGCGTCGGCGATGGCGCGAACGAGATCGCGCACGCCGTCGCCCGTAGCTGCGGAAATGGAGTGGAATTCCAGATTCTTTTCTTTGCAAAATTCGCGGAGTTCTTCGAGGCGCGTGCGGTCCGTAGTAGCGTCTAGTTTTGTAGCCACGACGATCACGGGCTTGTCGATCAGCTTTTCGCTGAAAGCGTGTAGTTCGCCGTTGATGACCTCAAAAGATCGGACAGGATCGTCTGCGTTTGCGTCGCTTGTATCGATGAGGTGGACGAGAAGACGGGTCCGCTCAACGTGCTTCAGAAAGCGGATGCCGAGGCCGGCGCCTTCGTGCGCCCCTTCGATGAGCCCGGGCAAATCAGCGACGACAAATGTCCGCCCCAGTTCGCGTCCTTCTTTGCTCGCCGAACCCAACCCGTCGGCGTTGACGACACCGAGATTGGGCTCGAGCGTTGTGAAAGGATAGTTGGCAATTTTGGGCCGCGCCGCGGAGATCACGGAAATCAGCGTGGATTTTCCAGCGTTTGGAAAACCAACCAGGCCAACATCGGCCAGAAGTTTTAATTCGAGGCGAAGATGGCGTTCCTCACCGGGAGAACCATCTTCATGTTCGCGCGGGGCCTGGTGCCAGGGCTTGGCAAAATTCTGGTTCCCACGCCCACCGCGTCCCCCTTGGGCCACAAGCACGCGCTGGCCCGGAGCGGCAAGATCCGCAATCGTTGCGCCCGTTTGCTCGTCAAAAGCAACGGTGCCGACGGGGACTTGCAAAATCATGTCATCGCCGGAATGGCCCGTGCAGTTGGAGCCCTCGCCGTGACGGCCGCGGTCAGCCTTGAATTCGCGGTTGTAGCGGTAGCGAAGCAGCGTGTTGTCGTTGGGATTCGCTTCGAGATAAATGCTGCCCCCGTGCCCGCCGTCGCCTCCGGATGGGCCACCCCGAGGGACATACTTCTCCCTGCGGAACGCAACGCAGCCGTTGCCGCCATCTCCGCCCTTCACCATTATTTTAGCTTCGTCGGCAAACACGAAATTCAGACTCCAGAAAGGGCCCGGCCAAGCGACGGCCGTTCGACACTAAAACGATAGCACAAGCGAAACTCTGTTCATGGACCGATACGCTGAGGTTAGATGCCAGGTTTTCGAGCGCTGGCGCAACCACGCTGCCAAGAAAAATGCCGTCCGGCAGAACCGGACGGCAAATCAATACGGCCGGATGAAAGCCTGCTCGAACCCCGAGCGATTAGTTGACCGCTGCGGCGGGCTCGGCCTTTTTGTCGGGCTCGACGTTGATAAAGCGACCATGCCGCCCTTTGTCCTCAAAGCGGACGTAGCCGGTGACGAGAGCGAATAGCGTGTCGTCCTTGCCCTGACCAACGTTTTCGCCGGCCTGATGGCGTGTGCCGCGCTGGCGCACGAGGATCGTGCCTGCATTGACGAGCTGGCCGCCGAAGCGCTTTACGCCGAGCCTTTGTCCGTGTGAATCGCGGCCGTTTGTCGAGGAGCCGCCGCCTTTCTTATGTGCCATGACGAGTTTCCTTTTTCTTCAGAGCGTTCTGCCCGAAATTCCAATGGAAAGCTGTTTCTTTGAAAACCGAAGCCGCGTGGCTTTAGGTTTAAAAGACGTTTTTACAGCTTGATTTCGCCGACCTGGACGGCAGTGAAATTTTGACGGTGGCCGCGAGAGATTTTGTACTGATTGCCCTTCTTGAACTTGAGAACGGTGATCTTCTTGGCGCGGCCCTGCGAAACGATCTTGCCGGTCACGCTGGCTTTGGAAGCGTCGTCGCCGAGGACGATTTTCTTCTCCTCGGTGTGCACCGCTAAAACCTTGCCAAATGTCACTTTTTCGCCCACTTCGCCCGAAACGCGCTCGATGCGAATGGTGTCGCCCGGTGCGACGCGATACTGCTTTCCCCCGGTTTGAATAACGGCGTACATCTGCCCTCCAAGCTGTCGAGACAAACGTCAATTATACGCATCCGCCCCCCGCCCGGTCAACGCACTTCCGCTACGACAAAACACTGATCGCGACAAGCGTTATGTCGTCCTTTTGCTGCGCCGATACGGGTTGCCACTGGCGAATCTCCGCGAGCAGTTTATCCAACATCTCCGAAGGCGCGCTCAGATGGTTTTCGCGAACGACTTGTTCAAGCCTCTTCTCCCCGAAGGCCTCTCCGCTGCCATTCTCCGGCTCACTTACGCCATCGGTGTAAAGCAGGAACCGGTCTCCCGGCTCGATGGCCGTCTCCCAAAGCGGATACTCGGCCTCTGGCAGCACCCCAAGCAATAGCCCGTTGCTTTCCACGCGCGCCAGCGTGCCGCTGTGCGCATGCAGCATAGGCGGATGTCCCGCGGCCGAATAAAACGCCCTGCGCTTCTCCATGTCGATCCACAGGTACGCTGCCGATACGAGTTGCGCTTTCAGTTGCGCGAACAGCATGCCGTTTAACCCACGCAACACTTCGCGAGGGTCGTGCGCGCAAGGTACCACCGATTGAATCGCCACCTTGATCATGGATGCGATCAGTGCCGCAGGCACGCCGTGCCCGGTGACGTCTGCCACCAGAAATCCTGCCCGCTTCTCATCAACCGCAATGAAATCATAAAAATCGCCCGCGACGGCTGTCATCGGCCGATAAGCCGCGGCAACCAGAAGGTTTTTCATTTCCGGATTTTTCCCAGGAAGAATCGAGGCCTGAATCTCCTGCGCAATCACCAATTCGCTTTCAATCGAATGCAAGCGCCGTTCTCCCGCCAGGGCGATCTGCACCGCTACATACCCAAACGAGGAGAGCAGAACCGCCAACCCCAGCGAGCCAGTGATGCGGGGCGGCTGGAAATCAAAGAGACGCGCCACGTTGAAATACAGCGCTTCCATCGCAAAAACAATTGTGCCCACCACCATGACGGCGCGGTTTGGCAGAATAAAGTACCTGCGCGAGAGACCCGGTACCGCAAGGACGATTACAAAAATGATGATTGCTGCGGCGGCGATCAAATGGATGTATAGGAGCAATTTTTCGCGGGAACCTGTAACGGCGAAAAATCCGATCCCGGCGATACCCAAGGCCAAACTCAAACTGATCACGGTCTTCAGAAACAACCTCATTTTCCCAGCGCTCAGCTCGAGGAAGGCAAGCGAAGCTACAGGGAAAAGCAGATAATCGATCGCCATCGTCAGGAAAGATAGGCTGCTCCTGCCTGTGGATGGCAGGGCCGCCACCACACTTGTCGAGTCACCCAGGACCAGAGTTCCGTACATCGCACTCCATGCCCCCAACCACACAAAGATGCGCACTCGCACGCCGCTCCGACGCCGGACGGCAGCAAAAGAACACGCCACCAGCCCGATGAACACAAAAATCGTTCCGGACATGATCCCAACAACTTCGCTGCGGAGTATCGACGCAACTTGCCCCTGCAAACGGACACCTCGGTAGCGCCACGATAACAGAATCGACCCTCTCCCCGAATGAATACGGAATAGTGGGCTGGAGAGATGCCGCGGATCGGAGCGATGGATTTCGAGGGGTACGCTGAATTCCCGCCGACCACCGCAGTCACGCGTTCGTTATGCTGAGCACGTTGCTACTGGGGTCTTTGCACCAGGCGACCTGGATGGATTTGCCGGGTATGGTCGCGATACCAAGCTCGTTGTGGGGCATTTGCGGATATCGATTGAACGCTAAGCCTTTGTCTTGCAGGGCTTTCACGGTGGCCGGGACATCCGGGACCGTAAAGCCGGGGATCGTATGCTCGTGCGGGGTAAAGTCTGCGACGACGGAGACGCGGAGGGCGACTCCACCTGTTTCGAAGATGGCGGCCAGGTCGTCTTCTTGCACCAAAGGTAAGCCAAGCATGTCGCGATAGAAGGCTCTTGAGCGGGAGCGGTCGCGGGAGCAGATTACCATTGCCGTCTTGGCGGATTCCAGAATTCCCATGAATGGCTTCCTTTCGGAGGGCTTTGGTGGGGGCTCGCTAACCAGGCTGAGGCCATCCGCCCTGGTTTTCTGTAAGTGTTCCTTCTAAAGGCAGATAAAGTCCTTTATTTTGATACACTTTCACAAGTGTTGATTCTAAAAGGTTTGCGTATTACGCGCTCGACTTGAAGATTTGCCCAAAAAAGCAAAAACGCCAGCACAGATGCTGGCGCTACTTAAAAACAATTGTACCCTAAAGCTAATATACCACTGCGGGTCGCGTCGTCTCAATGCAAAAAGTGGCGGGACGATAATCGGGAAGACGCGGATTGATGAGCTTGACCGCGACTGTGGGAATAAGGACTGCATTTGGAGCATCTTACGGGTTGCCCGCAACTTTCATTCCACTTTGGAGTTATACAGAGTGGGTGCTTAGGGATGGGAGATGGACCCGAAGGCACTTGGAACCCAGGCGGTTCGGAAGTAGTCGTTGGGATCCAGCGAGGACAAGACCATGCGTTACCTAAAATACGTTGTAGTTTTGGCATTATTGGGATTTGCGGCGGCGATGCCGTCTCAAGCCCAAGTGAGAGTAGGAGTCGGAGTGGGAGTCGGGCCAGCCTATGTTGGCGCGGCGCCGGTTTGCGCTTACGGCTATTACGGATATGCTCCCTATGCTTGCGCTCCATACGGCTACTATGGGCCGGATTGGTTCTCGGGTGGCCTATTCATCGGCGCTGGACCCTGGTTCCATGGCTGGGGCGGCGGGTATTGGGGTCGAGGTGGCGGTTGGGGCGGCCGAGGTTATTATGGCGGCCGCGGCTCCTACGGCGGACGAGGATTTGCTGGGCGCGGATTTGAAGGCGCGCGAGGCGGGTATGCTCACGGCGGAGCTGTTGCACGCGGATCGGTAGGCGGCGGGTTCCACGGTGGCGCCGGATTCCACGGCGGTGGCGGAGGATTCCACGGTGGCGGTGGGTTCCATGGCGGCGGT